>NZ_JBUEDD010000002.1:0-637948 GCF_054955055.1 Paenibacillus sp. J5
GGCGGGACAGGAGCGGCGTCGGAGCCGGAGCTGCGGCAGTCCTGGCGCAAGGCGCTGGAGGAGCAGTTGCCGGCGTACATGGTGCCGTCTGCGATCGTGCTGCTGGAGCGGCTGCCGCTGACAGCCAGCGGCAAGATCGACCGCAAGGCGCTGCCGCAGCCGGAGCTGCCGGAGAGCCGGGAGTATACTGCGCCGCGCAATGTGACGGAGTTAAGGCTAATGCAGTTGTTCGAGGAGCAGTTGGAGTTGTCGGAGATCGGCATTCATGACTCGTTCTACGCGCTGGGAGGCCATTCATTGTTGGCTATTCGTCTGGTAATGCGAATCAAGCAGGAATTCGGCAGCGAGCTGCCGGTCAGCCTGGTGCTGGAGAAGGGCACGGTTGCCGAACTGGCTCGCGTGCTCATGATGGAGAGCCCGGCTGCGCCGTTCAATCCGCTGGTCACGCTTCAGCCGCATGGCAGCCGTCCTCCGCTATTCTTCGTCCATCCGGCTGGCGGTTTGGTACTGGCGTATATGTCGCTGGCGAAGCTGCTTGGCCCAGATCAACCGTTCCATGCGTTCCAGTCGCGGGCGCTGGACGGCATGTCAACCGGAACGATCGAGGAGGTGGCCAGGGACTACATCGAGCAGCTTCGCAGCGCTCATCCTGGCGGCCCATACCGTCTTGGAGGCTGGTCTATCGGCGGCACGATTGCCTACGAGATGGCACGCCAGTTGACCCTGGAGGGTGCGGAGGTCGAGCAGCTATTCTTGCTGGACACGCCTGCCCGCTATGACACAGAGGACGAGGAGTTGGAACTGAGCGATGCCGAGCTATGGTCGCGCCTGATCGACATTCCGCTGGCCGAGGTGAGGCAGGTCGAATCGGAGGAGCAGCTCGCTGCACTGCTGGAGGAGGCGAAGACGCGCGGCGTTGCGGCAGACGAGATGAGCACGGCAAATGCGGAGGCGCTGGTTCGAATCTATCGCGAGCTGTCAGCAGCTACACGCAGCTATGAGCCGGAAGGATACAGTGGAGCGCTCACTCTTATTCGGGTCGATGATCCGGGCAGCGCAGGCGGAGAACCGTCCATGGGCTGGGAGGAGCTTGCGTTGCAAGGTGTCGACGTTCGTTATGTGTCCGGCGAGCATCATACGATGATGGATTCGCCTCATGTGGAGGCTGTCGCACAACATATGCAAGATGTGCTGCAGCAGTAGTTTCATTGCAGAAGGGGGAGGAAGTCTCTCCCCTCTGCTTTATTCATTAACTCATTTTTGAAGGAGCTGAACGGGTTGACGAATCTATCAGATAGCAGCCGCTGGCTAAGTTGCCGGCAGAAAAATGAACGCGCACTGTTTCGCCTGTTTTGCTTCCCTTATGCAGGAGGGACGTCATCCGTATTTCGCAACTGGCATAAGCTGCTGCCGGATACGGTTGAAGTATGGGCTGTTCAGTATCCAGGCCACGGTACACGTATCGGGGAGGAGCTCTATACGGATGTCCGCGCATTGGCAAGTTCCGCAGCACATGCCATTCGCCCGTATATGGACAAGCCGGTGTTGTTCTATGGGCATAGCCTGGGCGCGATTGTGGCCTTTGAGCTGGCATTGTATAGCAAAGCCCAGTTCGGGGTTGGCCCGATGCAGCTTATGGTGGGTGGAAGAAATGCCCCGGATGCGGAGCGGGAGATTGCGCCGATCCACCATTTGCCGGAGGAGGAGTTCCGGGCGGGCTTGCGCCTGTATGGCGGTACTCCTGAAGAGGTGCTCGCCGATACAGAGCTTATGGATTTGTGCTCGCCGATCTTGCGGGCTGATTTTCAGATGTCAGAGACCTATGTGTATGAGGGAGGCAAATTAACATGCCCCATAGTAGCTTGGGGAGGGAAGCAGGATGAGATGGTGCCGGAGCCGCAACTGCGCAACTGGGAGCGATTCACCGCCAGCCGCTTCAAAAGCGAGATGCTGCCCGGCGGGCATTTTTTCCTCATGACGCATCAACAGGAGCTGATTGCCGGGATAACCAAGGAGATCGATACCATTACTCATTTAGCAAGCTGGAACAGATTGTTTTAATAGGGCCCGGCCTATTAAGGACGGAGACAGCCGTTTACGCTTGATAAATGAAAAATAATACAATTATGCTATAATAGATTTTGAATTTGTTTCCTTACAATACAAAAATATGGAGGTTGGATAGGTGAGCCATTTTACGTTCCGCAAAAAGTCTTCCATGCTGCTCGGCAATACGATTGGATTATTCATCGGGTTAGCGCTGGTTTTTGCTGGCAGCCTTGTAGCAGCGCTGTTGTTGTCCTCGCCATGGAACTGGATCGTGCTTGCCGTAGGCTTGCTGGTGCTGTTTGCCGGGACACGGAGTATGCTGGTGGTCATCAAGGAACGCCACACGATAAGTGAGGAGGGGCTGGAATTCCGTTATTTTGGCTCCGTGGTTCAGGTTCCGCATCACCGTATCGCTTCGATCGTATCCCGCAGAGGAGGACTGCCCTCCAAGCTATCACTGCCGCAGCAGGAGATGAAGTATGACCCGGACAGCAAGTCGATGTTTCTGGTGGCTGATGAATTCAACATGCTGGAGATCGAGCTGAAGGAGCCGATGGAGATGGCCATGCCGTGGCCGAGCAAAAAGACAGAACGTGTGGAGCACATCGTATTCAGTGTCGACGAGCCTGCCGCATACTTGGAGAGCCTGGAACGTTATCGCGCTGTCAAGGAGGGAGCCTCACCCTTGGCGGGGACGGAGGTGGCAGCCTATCACGGGGAAGGCGGTATTGCCGATACAGAAAGCGGGTTATCTGCAACCATGCAAGAGGACCCAGGCGACGCTGTGCCTGTTCGGAGGCGACTGGTGTCCAGCGGCAAGGGAGAGGGCAAGGCGATTCGCCTTGCAGGGCTGCGCAAGCGGTATGGCAGCTTCGAAGCGGTCAAGGGCATCGACCTGACCGTGGAGCCGGGAGAGATTCTGGCCTTCCTGGGCAGCAATGGTGCCGGGAAGACGACCACCATCAAGATGATGATTGGGCTGCTCGACCCGAGCGACGGGGAGATTAGCATCTGCGGACAGGATCTGTTCAGGGATGGGCTGACGGCGCGCAAGCTGATTGGCTATGTACCGGATAATCCACTGCTTCGAGAGGGGCTAACGGCACGGGAGTTTCTGTGGTTCGTCGCTGGTATGTATGGCGTCGCGGAGCAGGAGGCGCGGCGGCGGACGGAGGAGCTGCTGCAATCGCTGAAGCTGGAGCAGTGGGGGGATCATCTGATTCGCGGCTTCTCTCTGGGCATGAAACGCAAGATGGCGATCGCCGCCGGATTGATCCATCAGCCTAAGGTTCTGCTGCTGGATGAAGTCACGAACGGTCTTGACCCGCGCGCCGCGCGCGAGGTGAAGGATCTGATCGTGGCCGCGGCCAATCAGGGAACCGCGGTCTTCATTACGACCCACATTCTGGCGCTGGCGGAGGAGCTTGCCGACCGGGTAGCGATTATTGACCGGGGCGAGATGCAGGCGCTCGGTACGATGGAGGAGCTGCGTGTGCAGCTTGAGCTGCCAGAGGCCAATCTGGAGCAGGTATTTCTGCAACTGACGGGAAATATGCCTGCACTGGAGGTTGGCTAATGTCGCGCACAACGAGCGCCTTGCCGCTGCGTGCAATTGTTGCCGCCATCTGGCGGGAGAGATGGAATCAGTCGTGGCGCTTCAGTCGCTTCAAGCTCGGGCTATGGCTGAAGCTTGCCCAATTAGGCGCTGTTACCTGGATCGTCATCCTGTTCCGCAATGCGCCCGAATATAGTCTGGGTATCGTCATTGCTCTAATCTTGGGGCTGTCTGTGCTCATCAGCATATTGGATGTCTTCGGCAAGCAGGAGGGGCAACTGTATTCCGACCGTTTCTTGCCATTCGTGCATATCTCAGCCTGCCCGCCTGCGCAGATGCTGTCCGCTGTTGTCCTGGCAGAGCTCCCGGCAAAGGCATTCAACGGGCTGCTGACAGCCATTGTATTAAGCAATCTGCTTCCTGGCGAGCTGGTCCCCTGGACAGCGCCGCTGCTGCTGTTGCTGAGCGTTGGGGCCGGATTGCTGGGTGACCTGACGGGGCTGCTCGCGCTCATCTATCTCGTGCGTGCAATCCCATCTGTGCTGGGCGCTACTCGTGTGCTGGTGCCGGGGGTATTCATCGCCCTGGTCATCTATCTGGTCTATACGCTGGCGAGCGGTGTACCCTTCGAGCTAATCGGGAGTCTCCTGCGGGATAACCAGAGTCTGATCTATCTCGTTGCGGCTGCTCTCATGCTGCCGGGCGCCTATATGGGGCTGTCGTTATGGCTGTGGCCCACTCGTCTGGGGACCGTCTACCGCCAAGGCTGGCAGCTTGTATCCAAGCGGCTGGATACCGGTCGCAACGCCTCGGCGAAGTCTGGCTGGCCTGCGATGGCACAAGGAGCTGTAGGAGCGATTCAGGCGAAGGAATGGCTGCAATTCGGCAGAAACCGTATTACCTATGTGCGTCTGCTCTTTCTTCTTGCTGGTCTCATAGCCGCATACTTTCTAGGGCCGATGATTGCCGAGCAGGATGAGAGGTGGCAGGGCATGCTTGTCCTCGCAGCCGGTGTGCTGGTCGCCTTGCTCAGCTATGGCGAGGTGCTGGCTGCGATGTTCGTAGGGGAAGGGCGCAATCTGGCGTTCTATATTATTTCTGGGACCCACCCGCGTCATCTGTTAATTGGCAAGATGCTGGCGGCTCTGCCGATCGGAGGCATCAGCTTCCTGAGTGTCTGGGCATTTGCGCTATGCAGCGGACTTCCCGTCGCACAACAGCTAAGCTTGTCGTTCATCGCTCTGCTGCTTGGCTTCGGCCTGATCGTTATCCTGGTCGGTATCGCTGCGGCGGGCATTCAGCTCGCTACTATAGAGAAGAATGATCAGAAAAACTCGGCGGAAATTAGCGAGCAATTGCCAAGCGGTGCGGGAGCGTGGGCGGGGATTGGCGCGTCCTTGCTCTTCTGGCTGCTTGGCTCGGCCGCAGGCGGTGGCGAGCTATCGATCGGAGCCACACTGGCGCTCATTCTCGTGCTTGTCGGGCTGTTAGCTCTGGCCTATGGACTCGGCTATGTCAGGTTGAAGCGATTGCTGCTGCGGGGCAGGTAGGCGACATATAGGCCGTGCTGTGCAATCAGGTGTGGAAGGGAAATTTCTATCGTGGAAGCAATCAGGCTTCTCTTATGAAAGCAAACGATCCGATCGATTTGCTGTCATAAGGGGAGCCTTATTTTGTGCTACTCAGATACTTGGCGATGTCCAGAAGCAGCCGCATATAGAGGCAGATTATGATTAGCTATGGTAAAATATGAGGATGACATCGCATAATAATGCGAAAATGGAGGGAATACGCGTGATCAAATACGGATCAGATACGATTACACAGCTCAGATTCGCCTCCTTCACCCCCCGTCTGGAGCGGCGGGATGAACAATGGATCGATGTAGAGCTACGCTTCGAGCTGGAGGCAGGCTTGCAAGGGGCGGCACCGGACGACCTGATTGATCTGACCATTATGGTCATCTGCACTCATGGTGGACAGATCGCCCAGATCGTGCCGCTGGATGAGGGCTGTGATTGTGAATATCAGTTCACCGCAGACGAGAAGCAACAGATTGCGGATTACATATTAGACAACGACATCCAGGAACGTATACGGGCGTGCAGCTTCCGCTAAGGGGAGGATGAACAGCCTGGTGTGCAGAAGCAGAATGCTTCGATGATTCATGCAATTTTAGGGTGCTTGCCAACCAACCGGGAAGGCAGACGGATGTAGCTGCTGTAGCACGCTCCGTTATGATGTATGAATTGAAGAAGCGTTGCTGCGCGTTATTAACGCAGAGTGAGGGAGAGGCATGTGAAAACGTTAATTATTGCGGAGAAGCCGGATATGGGCAGGTCGATTGCGGCGGTGCTGGAGCCTAGGGCGCAGAACCGCCGCACCTATCTGGAAGGGGAACGCTATATTATTACCTGGGCGATCGGCCACCTGGTCAGCCTGGCGGAGCCGGATCAGTACGATGCGAGGTATAAGAAATGGAATGCCGAGGATCTGCCAATTATTCCTGATCGCTTCAAGCTATGGCCCAATCCCCGGACACGGGATCAATTGAAGACGATCAAGGAGCTGGCCGGACGCTGCGGCAGAGTCGTCAATGCATGTGACGCCGGGCGGGAGGGGCAGTTGATCTTCCATCTCATCATTCAATACTTGAAGATTCGGCTGCCCGCCGACAGGCTATGGATCTCCGATCTGACGCCAGAGACGATCCGCCGCGGCTTCGAGAAGCTGCGCAGCGATACGGAATACGATCCGCTGACCCGCGCAGCCAAGGCGCGCAGCGAGGCCGACTGGCTGATCGGAATGAATGCCTCGCGCGCTTTCACGATCCGCCATCGCGCCTTGCTGTCTGTCGGCCGTGTGCAGACGCCCGTGTTGGCGCTGCTGTTCGACCGTCATAAGGAGATCGAGGCGTTCAAGCCGGAGACATATTACGTGCTGCGGGCCAGCTTCAAGCAGGCTGCAGGCGGCTATAACGGACTGTGGCAGGGTGATCGGCTCACCGACCCGCTCAAGGCGCAGGCACTGGCGGATAAGGTCAAGGGCAAGGAGGGACGCATCCTGTCCTATGAGGTGAAGGAGTCCAAGGAGTATCCGTTCCGGCTATACGATCTGACATTGCTGCAGCGTGAGGCGAATGGCAGATACGGTTTCCCTGCGAAGAAGACGCTTGATGTGGCACAGGCGCTGTATGAGAAGCATAAGCTGATTACGTATCCGCGCACGAATTCGAACTATGTGACGGAGGAGAATCTGCCGATCATGGACAAGGTGCTGACGATGCTGCAGCAGACATCCTATGGTCAACTGGCGACAGGGGCGGATCGTTCCCGTGTACATAAGGGCAATAAGGCCGTATGCAATCCATCCAAGGTCGAGGATCACCACGCGATTCTGCCGACGCCGAAGAAGGCCGGGACGCTGAGTGCAGATGAGCAAAAAATATATGATCTGATCGTGCGGCGTTTCCTGTCGCAATATTATCCGCCGGCGGTGTACAGCAACCATGAGGTGCTGACAGAGGTCGAGCAGGAGCGGTTCAAAACGAAGGTCAAGCAGCAGCTTGATCCCGGCTGGAAGGTAGTGCAGGAGGAGACGAAGGAGCAGGACAAGCCTGGTCGCAGCCGCAAGAAGAAAGCGGAGGATGACGAGGAGGAGGAGATGATCGTAGACCGAAGCTTCTCTGTCGACAAGAACGCGCCTGTCCTGTGCCGCGAGGCGGAGGTGAAGGAGAAGACGACCCAGCCGCCCAAATCCTATACAGAGGGCACGCTGCTCAAGGCGATGGAGACAGCAGGCAAGAGCATCGAGGACGATGAGCTGAAGGAGGCGATGAAGGACACCGGGCTAGGCACGCCGGCTACTCGGGCAGCGACCATCGAACGACTGAAGCAGGTGGGCTATATTACGCTATCCGGCAAAAAGCTCGACATCACAACGAAGGGCTGCGCAGCCATTGAGTTGATTCGCGATGCCGGCGTCGAGCTGCTGGCTTCGCCGGAGATGACGGGGCGCTGGGAGCAGCGTCTGCATCAGATCTCCAAGGGAGCCGCCAGCGATCTCGATTTTATGGATAAGGTGAAGCAATTCGCCCGCCTGATCGTTCAGAAGGTGCGAACGCAGCGTCCGGCTCCGCCATCGCTGTTCGCGGAGGAGGAGGGCAGGCGCAAGAGTGGACCAGCCAAGGGGAGAAGCCGCGGCAGCTCGGCGGCAGGCAGGTCAGCCTCTGAGCGGACAGCCGGCGCAAGGTCGATGGCTCGCACGGGCGCAGCCTCTGGCGTCGCCACGTCGCGCAGTCTGACTGCGGAGACGGAGCCCGCCGTCTCCAGGCAGCCAGAGCTGCTGGGCCCGTGCCCGCGTCAGGGCTGCAAGGGGCAGATCATCGAGGGCAAGCGCGGCTATGGCTGTACGCACTACCGGGAAGGCTGCACCTTCGTCATCTGGAAGGCGATGCCCGAGAAGAAGCTGAGCGCGGCGATGGCGAGGCAGTTGGTGACGAAAGGAACGACAGGCAAGCTCACATTCAGGCAGCCAAGCGGCCAGGTACGCAAGGGTGCGGTTGTGCTGCAAGATCGAGAACGTGGCCATGTGGCTGTGCGATATGAGTCATAATATCGTAACATCGTGACATATGAACGCCCCACTTACTGACATCAATCTGTGTAAGTGGGGCGTTATTATAGAAGGGGATGGTGCGGGTTGTTACCTGCAGCAGACATACTGCGAGATCGCACCGGGCACGTCGCGCAGTTGCTTGAGCAGCAGCAGCGCGCCGAGCGGCTCGACATCGATAGGAACCATGTTATACACCCATTCGTCGATGGCTTCCACATGGATGGCATGGATGCCTGCCGTTAACGCAGGCACCACATCTGTACGGATGGAATTGCCGATCATCCATGTCTGTGAGCGCTCGAACTGTCCGTCTGTCAATATCTGCTCCAGCGCCTCGCTATTCTTATGCTGACGCACATAGACACGCGATTCAAAGTACCGCTCCAGCGCCAAACGCTCTATCTTGCGCTGCTGAATCAGCGTCTCCCCGCCAGTGTACAAGTGGAGTGTATGTCCCTGCTCGGCGAGGACGTCAAGCGTCTCTTCCATATAGGGATAGGGCTCCGTCTCCTCATCGAGCACACTACAGCCCAGCGTCCATAGTCTGTCCTTCTCCAGAGGCTGTTGCCTTCTTCCATAACGCTCTGAAAAGTATTCATAGGTCATTAAGAAGGATTGGGGAAAGTGATCGAATTGAAAGCCGAGCTCCTGAACACCGGCGATATCAATTTCGATCTGCTTTTGACGAATATCGTCCGCTGTAAGGCCGTATTGTCCGAACCAGGATTGCATCAGATCCACAAACCGGTCGAGGGCAAGGTGAAAATATTTCGTGCAATGAACCAACGTATCGTCCAGATCAAATATAAGCGTTTGTTTCATACAAGCTCCTTCGCAGCCAAAATTCATATCGAACAACGATGATAACCTATCATCTCTTCTACCAATCTACCTGAATGCGCCGCCAAGGTCAACCGATTCAGTTGCCAGTGCAAGCTGCCTCGCTGCATGACGGCGATAGTTGAACCACATATGTCCTCATGATCCACCCTAGGACAACAATACGAAAAATCCCCATGAAATACAGGCGTATATGAATAGAACGGCTGGATTACAGCGCATAATGAGAGCGGAGGTGATCAGGATGCCGCATAATCGGAGCCAGCAGACGGAGAATCAACATAACGAATCGCAGATGAAGGAAGAGGCGCAGACGGTGAAGCAGGAAAAAGCCGCTCATCGCCCGCCCAGCCTGAACGGAATCAATAAGCAGCAGCATTAATCCATACGCCAAGACAGACCACAGGGCTGGGCTGTAATAGCGGAAGGAGAGGGGAACCTGGGATGAGAATCGGACGGAAGCCACAAAAGCTGTACATATAGAGGCGTCCGACCGTTCCCATCACTGACAGCACCCGCAGCGCCGACCACGGGTTGCGGCATCATCGCGCCGATCGTTGCCGCGAGATGATAGAGCATCTGCATCTGAGCTGTACGATCCCCTCTCCTGCCGCTTGTATGGCGGCCAGGTGGCATATAGCGGAACATGCAATCACGCAAACCTTAATCGCTTGGCTTCCAGATCGTTCTTAATGAAAGCAATTCGCTTGCGTACATAGAAATCATGGCTTGCGCCCTTCAAATCCCGAGGGGTGATCACCTCCCCTGCACCGTTATCAATAATCGTCAACCTTCCATCAGAATAAAACTTAAAGGTCAAATCCCTCCACGGCCGATGCTTCTCGATAAACCGATAATGTTCGCAGTTGTGCATGATGATCATCCTCCTTCAGAATCCTTTATTTTAGAACATTTGTTCTTACTTTTATTATATCAAACGTTTGTTCGTATGGAAAGTATTTTTTATTTACCGTAAACTAGATTTATAGAATAGACGGAGGGGCCGAAGCGATGATCAAGATTGACCGTTTGACCAAGCAAATACCTGGGGGACCAAAGGTGCTCTCCGATGTCAGCTTTGTAGCGCATAAAGGCGAATTTGTCACGATTGTCGGCGCAAGCGGCAGCGGCAAGAGCATGCTGCTCAAATGTCTGGCATTAAGGGAAAAATGGACGTCCGGCAAGTATACCGTAGAAGGAACAGATATTTTGGGCAACGCCTGGACCGGGCTGCGCAAGATTCGGCGCGAGTTCGCCTTCCTGGAGGAGAAGCCGCATCTGTCGCCTAACCGCACGGCACTTAAAAATGTGCTGGTTGGCACAAAGTATCAGACGCCTCTATGGCGGATGGTGACGGGCATGGTTCGCAATGACGACTATATGGGCGCCATGGACACGCTGGAGAAGCTGGGACTGCTGGATAAGTCACGGCAGAAGGCCGAGAAGCTGAGCGGCGGAGAACGGCAGCGGGTGGCGATTGCCAGGGCGCTGGTGCATGGCGCCAAGGTGCTGCTGGCTGACGAGCCGGTCGGGGGACTCGATCCGCATTCTGCGGAGAATATTCTGAAGGACTTGAAGGAATTGACCAAGCAAGGGCTCACTGTAATCGCTGTTCTTCATCAGAGCGAGCTGGCGGAGAAGTACTCTGATCGCATAATTGGTCTCAATCAAGGCCAACTTGTGCTTGATGTGCGCGGACGGCGCCTGACGACGGCTGAAAAGATGCAGCTATGAGCGGGCTGAACTACCGCCTCATCGAGCGCCATGAGCTGGAGCAGGCTTACGCACTGGAGTCCGCCAGCTACCCGGAAGCCGCAGCGGCAACACTGGAAGCGTTTCAGTATAGGAAGCAGTGGTTTCCTTCCTTCTTCTGGTCGGCTTGGGATAGCGGCAGCGGGAAGCTTGCAGGCATCGCCAACGGCGTAAGAACGAATGCGCAGGACTGTGCAGATGACGCTATGAAGGCAGCGCATGAGGATGAAGCACAAGGCTGCCGCTTCTGTGTGCTGACTGTGGCGGTGGATAGCCGTTTCCGCCGTCAGGGTGTCGGAAGCGAGCTTATGCGGCGTGTTATTGCCAGTTGCCGTGAGGAGCGGCTGGAGGCGGTCATGCTGATGTGCGAGCCGCATTTGATCGGATTTTATGAGGGGCTGGGATTTCAGTATCGGGGACGCAGCGCATCAGAGCATGCCGGCATGGAGTGGCACGAGCTGCACTTGTGCCTGTTGTAGGGCTCTGATAGGGTCTCTAAGCCAGTATCAGGCATGGAAACAAGGGGCCTGTGCATACAATGGAACATCTTAATCGACAGGCAGGTGTCTATTGTATGGCTTTTGCTGCTCCGGCTGTCATTCAGCCTACCCGTCTTACTTATCCGAAGATTGAGCTGTGGGTGCCGGTCGTCCAGGGTCTTGAGAATCGAAATGCGATGGAGAAGATCAATCAGGAGATTCGGGCCGAGGTACACCGGTTGGTCAGCAGCCAAGGCTCGCTGGAGGACCCGCGCTCCGAAATGATCGGATGGTTCGAGACCAAAACGAATGAGAAGGACATACTCAGCCTCTCCCTGTTCAATTATGCCTATACGGGCGGGGCGCACGGGTTGACGCTTCAAGCCTCGCTGACTTTTGACACGAAGACGGGCAAGCGCTACAAGCTCTCTGAATTGTTCAAACCGGGCAGCGACTATCGCAAACGGCTGGATGCCATCATCGGGGCGCAGATCAAGGCGCGGGATGTACCCGTGTTTGGTCCGTTTGAGGGTATCCGACCGGATCAGGATTTTTATATTGCCGATCGTTCACTTGTGGTCTATTTTCAGCTCTATGAGATCACGCCTTATGTCTACGGGTTTCCTTATTTCCCGATTCCAGTCTATGATGTGCAGGATATTGCCAATGAAGAAGGGCCGCTAGGCATTATGCTGGCCAATGATTAAGCAATACCAGTGTGCAGGTTGGGGAGGCAGTGGCGCAGCCTGAGGCGTGCCGCTGCTTCTCGCCTTAGATGAACAGGAGGTTAGCGAATGAGAAAGCAAGACAAGCCTGTGAGGAAATGGATGGGAGCTGCGCTTGGCGCCGCACTGCTGATCGGATCGCTTGACAGCAGTGCTTCAGCTTATGCGCTAGGTCTTCAGCCATTCGAGGATCAGGACTCGCATAGCTCGGCGCTTGTCCAACTGGAGGGCGCCCCTTATATGTGGAATGTTGCGATCTGGGAGGGGGTCAGCATGATTCCCGCCCGTGGGTGGCTGTCCTATCTCGGATACCGTGTCACATGGAATGAAGTGGAAGGCAAGATGTCAGCGATTCATCCGAACGGGAAATCCTGGGTGTTCTGGAAGGGGAGGCAGACAGCACAAAAGAATGGCAAGACGATTCAATTAGAGGGAGTGGCGCCTTATACAAGCTATGGACAGCTCTATGTGCCGCTTCGCCTGACTGCTGTCGAGAGCGGTTTACAGGTGTTCTGGAAGGGCAACGGACATCCGATTCTGCTGAGGGACCCAAATATAATATCGAGCTTCTCCGTGATGACCCGTGCCGATAATGGCGTGCTGTCCTACCCGGACAAGCTGAGCGATGATATGAAAGAGCACTGGAAGGTAAATGTGAATGCAAAGCTCTATCACCCGGATTATTATTATGAACGTACCAATATTTCGATCGCTTCTGGAGATATGACGGATCTGATGCTGCTTGAGCGGCCATTTATACTTGATAATGAACTGTTCCAATCCTTTTCACTCGATCTGACCGAAGACATTGCTCAATATCCACGCTTGAAGGCGCTTGTTGATCGCGGGGGGCCGTCAGCTCGGACAATCGACGGCCGCATCTACGGCATACCACGGCCTTACAGCGAGCTGGATGCGCCTTATCCAATGATTCGCCAGGATTGGCTGGACAAGTTCGGCATCGCGCCTCCAAGTACGATGGACGAGCTGTATACAGCGATGAAGCAGATCGCGGATCAATGGCCGGGTGGAAGCAAGAAGGGGCCTGTCATTGGCTTGAGCAGCAGGATGCCGGAGGACAGTCTCGGCTCGCTCTCCTGGGTTGAGCAGGCGTATACCGGTCTGCCTGATCGCTTCGTGGTGTCTGGCGGCAAGGTGGTGGACGCCGTAACACTCCCGCAGGAGCGCAAGGCACTGCAATGGCTCGCGCGGGCGCATAAGGACGGTCTGCTCGACCCTGGTTTTATTTCGCAGTCTAGCGAGGGCGCACGGGATATGCTCGTCTCGGGGCAGGTTGGACTGGCGGCGATGACGTTGACTGATGCGGCGATGTTGACACAGCAGATGAGCCCAGGGAGCGGTGCGGAGGCGCTGTGGGTCCCACTCACCGGCCTGCTGATGGAGGATGGTTCGGAGCTAGTGCCGTATAATACTGCTGGCTCAGGCATGTATATCATCCCCGTTACAGTGAGAAGGGACATGGTGCCATTCCTGCTCGACTGGCTGGACAAGGGGATTGCCCGCAGCCAGACCGACGGTTGGCGCCAACTGGATGGCTGGACTACTGCCGAGCAAGCGGCGGTGGATAGCCTGTTCGGCCGAAGGGAGGCGTTGCCGGATGCCAAACTGCTGGAAGGATTGGACCTGCGAGCTCGCGCGGCTTATACAGAGGCTGTGGAGCAGTGGAAGGCAGTGAAGGGGCAGACAACGGGTTCGGCTTCGTCCACTGCTTCGGAGAAGAGTTCGACAGCGGCCACATCATCGACCGGCCTCTCTTCGGCTAGAGCGGCGATGCCGCTTGTTGGCCGCGATACGGTATTTAGCAGAGGCGCATTCAGCGAGTTGATTAGCATGACAGAGGAAATGAAGCGTGCTGTCATCACGGGCGAAGCGTCACTTGACGAATGGGATGCATATATTGCAGCTATGCAGGCCTCCAAGGAATATAAGGACATGATGGACAAGCTCAATTCGCTTGTACGATGATTAAATGCCCTCCCTCTCTCATACATATAGCGGGAGGGGGTGCAGGGCATGTATAGTGTACTGGTTGGTGTATTGCTGTTCGCTGTCGTCTGCGGTGTGGCACTGTTTCTGGCCGTGGCAGCGGGAAGGCAGGTCGGCCGCACAGCGAGCGGCAGCAGGCCGGCTTCTGCCTATGTACAGTATATATCGGATAAGCAGTCGCTGAACAAGCTGGGCTATGCCCAGCAGCTAAGCCGCAACTGGAGCGGATGGGGCACATTCAGCGCTTCATTTGCAACGATGTCGGTGCTGGGCGGAGCGGCGCTGTATTTCGGACCGGTCTATGCACTGACCGGGGCGTGGGGATTTAGCATAGCGCTGCCTGTGGCAGCGCTATTTGCATTCGCATTGGCGGCCGCCCAAGCGGAATTGGCGGCGGCGCTGCCGACAGCCGGGGGCTGCTATCACTGGGCATTGGCTCGCGGAGGCCAGGGCTTCGGCTTTGCAGCGGCATGGCTGCGCGGCTTCGGAGATCTGGCGCTGCTGGTGCTGCTTGCTGGGGCGGGGGCATTGCTCGTGCAGCCGTTCGCCGCGACCTATGCGGGTCTGGGCAACGGATGGCTATCCTTTATGCTATGTGCTGCGCTGCTGCTCGGCTCGCAGGCGCTCGTAGCCTGGACCGGTCGGCGCTGGGTTGCGCTGTTCCTGCAGCTCGGGACATGGCTGCAAATATTACTGGTAGCTGGCGTGGCGGCCGGCTTGTTCTTGTTTATCGGCCCAAGGCTGCAGCCTGCGGAATTTTTGTTCACGCTGCGCCCCGAGACTGCTGGCAGCGGCGGCTGGCTGGCGATGATGATGGCAGTGCTGCTCATGTTCCGGTTATTTAGTGGCTCGGATGCTGCTGCCTATACGATGGAAGAGGCGACAGCGCCTGAGCAACATGTGCCCTGGAACATCTATTTGGCGCCAGTGTATGGATTTCTCGCGTGTTATGTGCTGCTGGCAGTGCTGGCGCTGTCCACTGCAGAGGCGACTGTGGGTGCTGGGGGCAGCTCGGGCAGTGGCTTGTTCATGACCTTGCTCGGCAAGGGACTCGGCGTATGGAACGGATGGCTCGCGGCGCTAGTACCACTCGCAGTGCTTGGGGCGCTCTGGGGAAGCGGGCTCGGGGTGTTGAATGCCAGCTCACGCATGTGGTTCGCCTTCTTCCGAGATCGCAGATCAGCATGGGGGCGTTCTATGGCGGCGGTTTCAACTGAGCGGCAAACCCCAGGACGGCTGATCGCTGCATTAGTGCTGGTTGGGCTGGCGGTGCTCGGGACGTTGCAGGCCGTTAGACCTTGGGATGGCAGCCATGGCCTCGCGTCAGAGAACATGCGGCCGCCGCTGGCACTGGAGAGTCGGACATCAGGGGAGTTGTCACTCAGCGAGAGCCTTGCACGGGACAGAGTATCGGCAGGAGGAAGCGAAGGGAGGATCGTACCGGAGCGGGCTACAGATGCCCAGCAGCCTGATTCTTGGAGGGGAGGGGCGCTCGGGACTGACTGGCTGTGGCTGCTCACGGCGGTTACACTGTTGGGCTCAAGTGCCGCTGCTGCTATTCCGCTCGGGCTGGAGCTGCTGCGTCCACGCGGTCGCAGATTGTTGCGGCGCCGGCTCTCTGCAGAGTCGTCCAGTGGAGTCTGGCAACTGGGGAGCATGCGCCGAACAGTCTGCTGGATTGCCTTTGTCTGGCTGCTGTTCATCCTTGTCATGACAGTTGTACTGCTCTCGAATGTTGCCGCCGTGCTCTCGGCAGGGATACTGCTGTCCGCATTTGTGGTGAATGGGGTAATTGGCAACCGTCGCCGTCAGTTCGCACGACCGTTGTCACATGAGGAAATGCTGCACATTGAGCAAAGATACAGGCATATGTAGTAGCCGATAGGCAGGGCAGCGGGGAGAATGAATATAATACGGTAGAGAGTAACTCGAAGGGCTGTCCGAAAGGTAAGGCGCTTGCAGACAGCCCTGGTCGGATCAAGATGGATTTCAATTAGACATCATTGTTATGACTCTGGTAAATGACTGCCTAGTACACACTGAAGAAGCCATGGTCATAGCTGTAGCCGGTATACGTATTGCCGGAATAGTGATAATCTTCGATGTACATGGAATACAATTTGCCTGAGGGCAGTACAGGCAATTGGGATAGATATGAAGTTGATCCAGGTGTGTGATAGATGGGGCCTGAATTATAAGTATAACTGCCATCTACCGCCGAGATGTTAAACTGGGATACCTTAACATCTGGCGTTAGTGTCCACATAATGAATGCCGGGGAGGAGCTATATGCTGCACCTTTGATCGGGTAAACAATTTGTGTTCGATCGTCAGCAGAGACAACAGGAGCAGCAAGTGTCATGAAACAAAGGGCCAACATAATAGCAGCCATCGTAACCCGGATCGGTCTGAAGGTTCTCATAACTGTTCTCATAACGCTACCTCTTTTCCTCTTCATATAATAGGGTAGTAGATTGATCGTTGGCCAACGGCTCTACTAGATTAATTATACAATAGTTACAAATTATGTGTACATTGGCTAACTTCAAAATTATGTCAATACGATGAATTTTGTTGCTGATTGAGAGACTGGACTCTTGACATTCCATCTGTACTAGTGCCATAATACAATAATCGAAGGCGGGGTGATCTGCGTGTGCTGAATTTCTATGAGCTGAAGCTGAACAATAAGGAACCGGTCTATGTGCAGGCCGCGCGATATGTGAAGCGCAAAATTGTGCTTGGCGAAGCCATAAGCGGTGACAAGCTGCCATCGCGACGCGAGGTGGCGGCACAACTGCAGATTAATCCGAATACAGTGCAGAAGGCCTTCAAGCTGATGGAGGACGAGGGCTATGTTCGCACGAGCAGTACGCTGGGGAGCGTTATCTATGTGGATGACGAGGTGCGGGCGCGGATTGAGACGGAGCTGACGAGCGGATTGGTGAAGGAGTTTATTGGCTCCGCCAAGGAGATCAATCTATCATTCAAGCGTGTGGTTGAGCTGCTGAGCGAGCTATGGGACTAGATCAGGGCAGGAAGGCACCTCTGGTGTCGATCTGTAATTATTGTACTAGAGGAGTAATACAGAGGAGGAGATGCTTATGAAAGGTTATTATCGTCTATTGAATGCAGAATTTGCCGCCTGGCTTCGAGCCATCATTCTGCTCTGCGCAGGTGCGCTGGGAACACCGCTCTTGCTGATTCATGCCGCAACAAATGATTATGGCCCGTATACTGTGGTGGAACGCTACGAGACACTCTATGTCTCCTCCGGAGCAGCGCTTACTTGCGGAGTCTATATCTTGCTGCTGCTGGCGTATTATGTTCGCAGTGTGTACCGCGCCTACTCGGGCAGCAAGAGCATCTACACCTTCCTGACACTGCCTGTTCGTCGGGAGGCATTGTATGCGGCAAAGCTCACGACAGCGGCTACGGCGCTGTTGCTGCTGCTCGCGGCGCAAGGAGCCGGGGCATGGCTGGGCTACGAATTGGCTGCGGCACGAGCGTTCCGGGCGGGTGGGGAAGGGTATGTCATGCATAATGGATGGTTCCTTGCTGTCATACGCTCGGAATGGTTCCGTATGCTATTGCCGTTCAGCTTCAGCCGACTGCTCTCGACGGTCGCGATCGCAGCGGCGCTGCTGACCGGAACTTACTATGCCACACTGTGCGAGCGGAGCAGAAAGCTGTGGGGAGGGGTGGCGGTCATTGCAGCAGTACTGCTCATCATACGTGTAGCAGGGTATAGAATGAGCGAGCCGATATATTACGGGGAGCCCTCTGGCTTGTACTGGAGCAGCGCTCTGCTGCTGTTGTTGAGTGCCTGGTTCATCGGTCACAGCCTCCAGTTGCTGCGACGAGGGACGGTCGCCTGAGGCTTGCATGATACACTTGAGAGGAGAATGAAGATGCGAAGACGAGTTGTAGACCATGCAGCGCTTCCGATGCTTGCCGTCGGGCTCGCGATTATGCTGCTCCTTAGCCTGGGTATCTATCGCGCCAAGGAGGACAGCACGCTCGTACTGGAGGATATTGCAGGTAGCAAAGAGGCACTGGGAGAGGCGATCATCTCGGGAGAATTGCGCGATGGCTACCATGCGATGACGTTTACTGCCCGGCAGAACAAGGTGGTTAAGGAGACGGTGCTGTTCGACCAGCCGCAGTTGGCGCGTAGCAACAGCTACATCGCGGGTGAGGCCAAGCGGGTTGGAAATAAGGAATATGAGGTATACGGCAGTGGGCCGTTCGAGATTGTAGCGCGCGATATTAGCGGCCTGTATCCGGTTCCCACAGGGAAGGCGAATGTGGCGCCTGTGCTGACCTTTAACGGTAGCCGCCTTGAGGGACAGGTCAGTAGGTATTCGAATCCACTCGAATATGGTCTAGCAGTGGATGGCGAGGATGTGTACTATACGACTCCCGTCACAACGGATTATACGGGCAGCAGCAGTATCTTCAAGCTTGCCTTCTATGAATGGGGTTACCCGCAGCCGCCGGATGCGACGGATAGCCATGAACTGACAGCCATACCACTCGGAGTCAATGGGCTTACAGAGGAGGAGGCTGTTCAGGTGCTGGGTCTGGAGGCGGTAGATGGCAAGCTGGTCGTGGTCATGACCAAGGGCGGGATGCTGCAGCTTACAGCTTATGATGCAGCCAGCGGACAATTGCTGGGCGAGCTGGAGGTGCCAGGGGTCTATATCGGTGATGCGGTTGCAGCGGAGTCGAGTAGCTATGGGGCTCGTTATCAGGCCTATGCCGATTCTGAGCAGCAGCAGCTTAATCTGAGCTTCAGCCAGACTACGTCGGATGGCAAGCTGTATCGTATGCTGCTCACGGTGGAGGTCGCCGACCGGATTGCGCTCATCCATCAGGTAAGGGCAGACTTCTCGGATGGGGCAGACAATATGACGGTTGAAGCGTTACTGTCGATGCGCAGTGTAGAGGGGCGCCTAATCATACTGCGGCAGATGGAGGATAACCGGGAGGGTCACGAGGAGATTGAGTATTCGTTTGCTCGCCCCAAGCGGCTGTTGATTGAGGTGTATGATCGAGGCGAGATTGTCTATAAGGGAGAGATTCGCTCAGACTGGAATGATGATGTGATCCGGGCAAGGCGCGTCCCGGCGCAGCTCAGTTTTAGGTATGATCCACTGGATTACCGTTTCTTCGATCACCTGCAGATCAAGGACGGTCATTGAAGGGACGCCAGCATCAAGGAGGGGTAGTATGATTGAGCTAAGCGACATAGATAAGCGATATGGCAGCAGTTCGCACGGAATCTATATTCGTCACCTGGCGATTCCTAGAGGCGAGGTGGTCGGCATATTGGGAGAGAACGGGAGCGGCAAAACGACATTGCTCAAGGCGATCATGGGGCTGGGCGAGCTGCAGGGCGGCACAGTGAGCATCGAGGGCAGACCTGTGCAGCAGCAGTACGACAAGCTGGCCTTTGTGACGGAGGAAGGGAGCTTTCTGCCCCATATGACGCCGCTGGAGTACGGACATTTTTTGGCGAAGTTTTTCCCGTTGTTTGATCACAAGCATTATAGGCAACTGCTCGAATTGTATGCGCTGGATGGAGACAGGCGAATCAGGACCTTCTCCAAGGGGCAAAAGCTGAAGCTGGAGATTAGCGCGGGACTGGCCAAGCAGGCTGACTACATCCTGATGGATGAGCCGTTGATCGGGAAGGATCTGCTTACTCGCCAAAGCTTTCTAAGGCTGCTCGTAGGCAGCCTGCATGGGGAGGAGACGGTCCTCATTGCCACCCATCTGATTGACGAGATTGAGAATGTGATCGATCGTGCGATTATATTGCGTCAAGGACTTGTGAAGGCGGATGTCTATATGGACGATCTGCGCGACCAAGGGGGCAGCCTGCGCGAACTGTTGGCGGAGCACAGCTCCAGCCTGCCGATTGCCAGTGTGGATGATGCCGATATACGATAGAGTGACGATCTGTAAAGGAGACGATGGCTATGAGACGAGTGGCAGTCATTACCGGAGCGGCCGGGGGGATTGGCGCAGAGCTGGCAAAGGCATACTTGAAAGCGGATTACCATGTCGCGATAACGGATAAGGAGGAGGCGCGGTTGCAAAGCTTAAATAAACGGCTGGCGGCTGAATTTGGTTCAGATCGTCTCTATGCGGCAGCAGCAGACTTGGCCTCCGAGCATCAGGTTGCAGCAATGATCCAGGAGGCATGGAATGTATTCGGGCGGCTCGATGTGCTCATCAACAATGCGGGCTTTGGCATAACGAAGAGCATGTTCGAGCTGACGGTGGACGAATGGGACAGCGTTCTCCACTGCAATCTGCGCGGTGCTTTTTTGTGCGGGCGCGAAGCTGCGGCACGGATGAAGCAGCAGCCAGAGGGCGGGAGCATCATCCATATTGCGTCTACACGAGCGATAATGTCTGAGCCGGATAGCGAAGCGTATGCAGCCTCGAAGGGTGGGCTGGTAGCGCTCACGCACGCTATGGCAGCCTCGCTGGCGAAGCATCGCATTACAGTGAATTGTATTAGCCCTGGCTGGATCGAGACCGGGGACTACAGTCAGTTGCGCGAGACGGATCATCGTCAGCATCTGTCCGGGCGTGTCGGACAGCCGGAGGACATTGCGCGCGCCTGTCTGTATCTGAGTGAGGGGCGAAATGATTTTGTCAACGGTATTAATCTGGTCATCGATGGCGGGATGACGCACAAAATGATCTACGAGGAATAGGAAGGCGGGGAACGGTGTTGAAGGAGCAGACAAAGCATAGGAAAGAGCAGCAGAGCGGCTTGGAGGGAACTGAGGAGATGAGCTTGCCATACGATATTGACGCCCAGGATCGCGAGCTCGAATTGGAGCGGTATCTTGATCTCTACGATCTGCCCTGGCCGTGCCGAGTAGTGAAGGAGGAGAGCGGCAAGAACAATACGACCCGTATCGTCTATAGCGGGGGTAGCCGTTATGTGCTGCGCCTGTATGACAACCATAAGGAGCAGGCCAAGGTACGACTGGAGCATCGTGTGCTGCATGCGCTCAGCCGTATGGAGCTGGGATTTTCCGTGCCGCGTCCGGTGGCTTGCCGCAGCGGCGGGACGATTGCCGTCGGCAAGGATGGCAAGCTCGCCGCGCTATATATCTACATCGAGGGTCAACGACCGGATGGGGAGTATGGGCCGCATATTTACGGGCTGGGTCAGGCATGCGGAACCATGAGCGGAGCGCTCGATGGCTTGACCTTGGAGGATGAGCCGGCGTATACGCCGTACTACAAGCTGAGCAGCAATTATGAGCATCTGGATGCAGCAGAAATGGCGAGCTGGGTGAGGACAGACGAGCAGTTGACCGGGCTGCTGCCGCAGCTAGAGCTGCTGGAGCGGGTGCGCGGCGAATTGATGGAGGCGGAGGCGCAGCTAAGCTCGCTGCCTGAGCAGTGGGTGCATGGCGACGTTGTCTTTACAAATGCTGTAGCGAGAGGGGAGGAGGTGGTTGGTGTACTCGACTTTGAGTTCTGCACCATTGATCTGCGCGCCATGGAGCTGGCTGTAGTGCTGCCAGAGCTGATCGTGGAGGGCAGGACAGAGCGTTCGCTGGAGCGGCTGGAGTTGTTTGTGGAGGGATTTGGCAGTCGCCGCAAGCTGACTGCTGAGGAGATTACGGCCATCCCAGCGCTGATGAAGCTCAGGATGGCCGATGTACATCTTCACTTTGCCGATCGTTATCAGCAGCAGCTTGATCCACCACAGGAATGGGCGGAACAGATGCAGCGCACTGCTTTCGTATGCGGCTGGATCGAGGCGCATGAGCCGCAGCTAATGGAGCTGCTCCGCAGGCACCTGCCGCTCTTCTGAAGGCAGCTTGTTATCGCGGATAAACCAGACGGTGGCCAGGCCAGCCAGGCAAACCAGGGTACCGTACAGGAAGATGAGACGGATACCCTCCATGAACTCGCCCCGCAGCAGCAATGCGCCCATCACGGTCACTCCGATCGCTGTGCCGATGTTGCGCGAGAACATCTGGAGCGAGGTGGAGATGCCGCTCTGATCCGATCGAACGAGCTGCTGTGCCCCAATCGTTGTGACGGTGAACAGCAATCCATAGCCGACCCCTTGGACGGTCATTGCCAGAGTAACATAGATAAATCCGGTCGCAGGGCTTAGGAACATCAGCATAATGCCAGAGGCCAGCAGCGTCAGGTTGCCGATCAGCATCAGCCGTGTGTAGCCATAGCGCAACACCCAGCGTCCGGCTGGAACCGAGCAGGCCATCCAGCCGACCGACATCCCGAGCAGAGACACGCCGCTCATGAAGACGGAATAGTTCTCATGCTGGAGAAACAGCGGCACATAGCTGGAGGTGCCGAACAAGGCGGCGCATGTTAAGAAGGAATTGATGATCATCCATTTATTAGCCGGGATACGAAATAGCTGCAGCGGCACGATTGGCGAAGCGTGACGCTTCTCCACCGCCCAAAATAACATTAGCAGCAGAGCGCCAGACACAGCATATAGCCAGACATGGCTTTCAACCGTCGTCGCTGCCAGCAGCAGGCTAACCCCGGCGGCGAAGAGGACAGACCCCCACACATCGATAGGGGATTTGCGTGGCTCATAGGCTTCCTTGTAGAACAGGAGGAAGGCAAAGGCCAGGATACAGACTGGAATATTAATGAGAAAAATCCACCGCCAGCTTGCCAGCTCCACGAACAACGAGCCAAGCAATGGAGCTACGACAGCCGACACCCCCCACATGGCGGAGAACATCGCCTGAATCCTCCCGCGCTTCTCGACGGCGAACAGATCCCCGGCGATGATAAGTGGGAAGGGGGTCATAATGCCTGCTCCCATCCCCTGCACGGCCCGGTAGATGACAAGCTGAAGCATGGAGTCGGCCAGACCGCACAGCAGCGAGCCGAGGAGGAAGAACAGGATACCGAAGCCGAATATTTTCTTTCTCCCGTACAGGTCAGAGATGCGTCCGGCAACCGGTGTCAGCACGGTGGCAAAAATCATGTAGGCCGCGAAGGACCACGCATATAGCGAGTACCCGCCAAGCTCCTCGGCAATGATGGGCATGGTCGTATTCGTAATGGTCGCGTCGATTGAAGCGACCAGCGTGGTCAACACGATGCTGACCATCACAAATAGCTGGCGTGATCTCATCCTGCTCATCCTTCCTGCTTCGCCGCTTGCTCCAGCAAGTGGCGGGTAATTTTGTGGCCGTGGAAACGCCCTGTCTCAATGAAAATCTCATTGGCCTCGTGGCGCGAGGCGACAACCCCTGCCAGGTAAATCCCGGGCACATTGGTCTCCATCGTCTCCTCGTTAAAGGTCGGGTATCCTTCCGCCTCCATCGTTACTCCAGCGCTCCCCAAAAATTCCCTGTCCGGATGAAATCCGGTTAACGCCAGCACGAAATCATTCGGCAGCCGCTCCGTGCCGCCGGACGTCTCAATGACGACCTCAGCCGGGGTAATCTCGATCACGCGGGACTGGAATCGGAAGGCAATCCGTCCTTTGGCAACCATAGCCTTCATAATTGGCAGCACCCATGGCTTGATGCTTGGCGAATAGTCCTCGCCGCGATAGACGACGGTTACCTTGGCGCCGACCCGCTCCAGCTCTAGTGCGGCATCAACTGCGGAGTTGCTTCCTCCGATGATGGTGACCTGCATCCCCGTGTAGGGATGTGCCTCACGGAAGAAGTGGGATACCTTGTCATGGTCCTCGCCCGGAATGCCCAGCAGATTCGGATGGTCAAAATAGCCGGTCGCAATGACAACATGGCGTGTGCGGTATGTACGAGCTTCGCCGTTCTTGCGGATGCTCGTCAGCGCGAAGCCCTCGGCTTCCTTCGTTAAGCCGGTGACGGTCTCATAGGCATGGATTCGCACGCCGCTGCGCAGCGCGACATTGCGATAGTAATTCAGCGCTTCCAGACGGCTAGGCTTGTCATGCGCGGTTGTAAACGGTACACCAGCGATCTCCAGCAGCTCGGGCGTACTGAAGAACTGCATGTAGATGGGATATTGGGAGATGGAGTGAACCACATTGCGCTTCTCGATCAGTAGCGGATCGAAGCCGTGGCTATGCAGCTCCAGTGCCGCGGCCAGCCCGCATGGCCCAGCTCCAATAATAATCACTTGCTCTTGCTTTTCCTTCATAACGTAGTGCCTCCTTCAAAAAATGCCAGTATGCCCATTGTACCTCCATGCCCGGCTTCAAGCAATGCCGGAACTAGGAGCTTGACGTAATGCGATATTGCTGATCCAAGAGGGCAACCGAGATAGACAGCGGAGCATACCGGGCCAGACCCTGTGCTTGCGGAGGGATGGTTGCCCTTGTCCGTTTTGCCTGTACCGTTTCGATGGTGATTGAGGTATAATATAGGGCAAGCATAGATCGTTAATCTGCTAGCATGAACAGGCTGATATAGAGAGGGGGATACAAAATGCGTCGTCGTTTTGTCATAGAGGCTGTGATGGTCGCGACTTATGGGCAACTGATGGTGCCGGATCGACCTGTCGATTACGTCATTCCATACTCCACGATTATGGAGCTTTATGATATGAAGAACGGGCCGGATCAAGTCATGGATGATGTGGAGGACGACCGCCATGTCAAGATGAAGATTGGCGAGTTGATCGCTTTTTTCGAGGAGCCGCTGAATCGCAAGAAGATTGAACGCGCGCTTGGGGTCCCCTGGAGAGAGAGTGCGCCGCTGCTGCTGGGCGAGCACGTTACCTTCACCGTTGTGAACGCGCTCGATAATGCGCATTACGGCGAGTATTTTGATCCGATCGAGACGGAGCAGTTGCTGACGGCGATGAAGTTCAAGTTGCCGCTGCTATCGGATCAGATAGAGCTGCAGGATCGTATCATTGAAGCGGAAGTACCGGTTCAGGTGTACGATATTGAAGATTTTGAATTTGCCGTTGAGGAAGGCATTGCGGTGGACGAGATGGAGATTAGCCGCGACTGGTAGTCTGCCCGGCCGAGGATTGCCCCGTTAATCTCAATTGGTTTCGTCGTCCTTGAGAGGCAAAGCCTCGTATCGCGTAGCTATATTAAGACTCAGATAAGCGAGCACAACACATAAGTCTTATGATCAACACAAGGCTGCCACCCTCGACTCGTTGAGTCTGGTCGGCAGCCTTGTGTATTCTGGAACATCCGTGACGGTTCGTATGTCACCACCTCGGCAAGCGCCATATTAGGAGCCCATCAACTATAAGCGTGATTGCTACCGGTCTGATGCCAGGCGCGGCTTGGGCAGTGGACGACAGGGAAGGGAAGAGAGAGGGATTCATTATGATTACATATAATATTTGTTTTGTTCGCCGTGGGAATGAGCTGCTGCTGCTTAATCGGGAAAAGCCTAGCTGGATGGGCTGCTGGAACGGCGTTGGAGGAAAGCTGCTGCCTGGAGAGCAGCCCCGGCAGTCGATGATTCGAGAGCTGTTAGAGGAGACGGGCCTGTCCGAACACGATGTCATGAAGCTCACATTCAAAGGGTTGATCACGTGGTCGTCGGATCGCTCTGGACTGGGTGGCATGTATGTATATGTTGCGGAGCTTCCCGCGCATCATCCTTACGCTGCGCCGGTGAAGACTGCTGAGGGTGTGTTGGACTGGAAGGAAATTAGCTGGGTGCTCCACCCCGATAATCAGGGCGTGGCTGCAAATTTGCCCCGAACGCTTCCGCAACTGCTGCAGGAGGGCTGCTACTGGTTTCATATGGACTATCAGGCCGGTCAACTGCTGTCGAGCTCTTGTCATGCCATAGAGGAAAGGATGGAATACGAGCAAGAAGCAAGAGAAGCACTGCTGCTTGAGGTGTCTGCTGGTTGAACAGAGGCTGTGTGTGGGGGGGACGGAGTGTGTGACTGCTCCGTCCAGCTAAGGCAGCTTGTTCACAGGTAAGGGATGATCTGGGGCAGGCTGTCTATCTCGTTCACGCATGAATTTGACGACATTGGAGATATTGTTCGATGATACGGTTGCATACTTGGAATGCTTTGTAATCATTCGGTCAAAGTATATTTTGCGGTAGCTCTCGTCAAAGTGCACCATGTTGGCAATATGCACTAATGTTCCGCGGTCAGTCTTGCGAAATTCAAAAGTATACAAAAGGCTGTACAGCTCTTCAATATTGGAGATGAGCTGGTAGTCTTTGCCCAACGTATGAAATATGATTTTCCCCCTTTTTAGTGAGGTATAGCAAATATCGGAAATCTTTAAAAATTCGGGCGTCGCATCCGGCAATGCCAGAACTGGTATCCATTTGTTATCCACACCATCTCAACCTTTGTTTTCTGGATTGGGCTTCTTACACGATGGCACATATTCCGGCAATCTTCAACCTATATT
This sequence comes from Paenibacillus sp. J5, assembly GCF_054955055.1. Lineage (NCBI taxonomy): Bacteria > Bacillati > Bacillota > Bacilli > Caryophanales > Paenibacillaceae > Paenibacillus > Paenibacillus sp. J5. The sequence goes on from NZ_JBUEDD010000002.1 coordinate 26,392, forward strand.
CGCTGTCGGAGCATGCCACGAACAAGAGCTAGGATAGGGGGCGGCTGGATGGAGTCTTACTACCAGGGCTTGCCCCCTCCGACGTTGACACTCCATGATGCAAAGGACTAGTCCAGCAGTTCCTTAGGCGGCTCCGGACGATGGTTCCACCAAGGGGAAGCGACCGATACGGAAGCGCTGGCTACGGAAGCAAGCAGAGATGCGGCGATCGAAGCCGTCCAGATGAGTGCTTTTTTGGTCTTCTTAGTATTGTTGACCTTCTTCATGAGATATTCCTCCTTCGTTTAATTAAAGTAAGAGCTTGTACACATGCTGTCCATGCAAGATGATTAGAATCTATAATAAAATTGAGTGAAACCAACATCGCGGCAAGCACCTTCAGATGAAGGTAGTAAGCTTGCGGAATTCGGGTGTGCTGCTCCAGATCGGATGGAGCGAACAGGAGCACCAGCACCAGACTCGCTGCAGTAAGGTACGGGCTGCTTGCTGCAGTCAGCGGTGCGAGAGCAATCGCTGTCAGCACCCCGGTCGAATATAGATAGCAGACCAGTGCAGAGCGGAAATGAAACCCTCCGGTGCAAAAACGGAGTAAGGCGTAGGCGATCAGGACAATCATGCCGTGTGTCAGCCTGCCGGCAAGCCCGCATAGTAATAGTACAGAGACTAGAACCGCGCTGCCATTGAACAGCATGATAGCGCCATACTGGATAACCTCTGCGCTTGCCTTGCTGTCTGGCGCTGTCCTCTTAATGGCTGCGGCCAGGCGCGCAGCATACTCATCTACCATATATTCTCACTTCTATCCTTTAGATTGGAGGCCCGCATGAACAGTAGCGATACACAGGACAGCAACACCATAATGATCGTCATGGCCATCCAGTAATGAAAATGCTGATGGGACAAATAATAGGCACCGACAATAGCGAGCAACGCAATCAGCACAACAAGCAGCAGATGAAAATTTTCCCGCTTGCGATAATTGATGAAGCCATCTGTGCGCTGCGGAACAAAGGTGTACCCCCATCCCCGGCGATACAGGGAGACCCCCAGACCGAGGCAGATGGTGCTCGTGAGCATCGCTACGATGAACATGCTGCTGTCCGGGAGAGCAGGTATGTCGGTGGCCCAGCGATAGACGAGCCGGGTAGCAAAAATAATAAATAACTGCAGGGTGCCATATAACACAAAGCCAAGTACGGACATGACCGACGCATAAAAAAATTGGATGCGAAACACAAACCAGAGCAGCACAATCAGTACCAGCACTTGAACAAACGGAGAAAATTCAGCCAGCAGACCGGCACGGGTCATGTAGGATACCATCAACAGCGATAAGCAAGAGAATACAATCTGCCATCTGTAGTCGGCTGCTCTAAATCGGAACAGGGACAGTGTAAGCGTAAAGATGGCCAAATACTCCAGCAACGAGGTAACGGTAAACATCAAGCCGTGCAGAGTAGAAGGGAACAGAACCACTCACCTCAATACCACATGTTTATTTATATGTATATTTTATCTATTTTTTCTAGTATTGTCACTAGAAGAATTGATGTTTTTAAATCCTTTTGTTGTGCACAGCCTCATTCTGCCTCGGGAATCTGTCCATATCGCTGATTGATACAACATAGACCTTTAGACCTACATCGTTGTAGTTAATTAGATTCGCTTACTTACGATTTTAGTGATACTATAGCGGGGGAAGCAGTTTCCGGCATGATCATGCAGTCGTATCGAAATCGCATTGAATAATGTAGAAAATTGTTATATACTGACGAGTAAAATTAAATGTTGTTTATAAGATACTAGGTCTTACGTCTTGCAATGGCTATGGAGCGGTTATCCTACTTTTTGACTGGGATTTTGTTCAGTAAGCATCGTAGCGTGATTTATTTAACTATTCATAGAGTAAGCGGGTGCGGTATCGCCCGGATAATATGTAACCTGCGTCGTTCCAAGGAGACGCGGGAGTCTTGTTTGTATGAGAGGTGGAACAGGAATGAATCTGCTGGACAATGATCAGGAATATGAGGAGCCTACTACGTATTCCGAACCGGTTGCAGGGATGTGGATGAAGAGATTGCGTGAATACCATCCTCCAACCTATGCCCACAGTGCGAGGGTAGCGCTGCTTGCAGAGCGAATGGTTCCTTTGCTGGACACAGAGCATGGAATTGAGATCGTAAGCGGGTGCTTTCTGCATGACCTGGGTAAAATGAAGATACCGCTGGATATTTTGGACAATCCCGGCAAGCTGAACAGTGAGGAGTGGCGGCAGATCAAGGGCCATCCAATGATTGGCTATCAGCTCCTGCAGTATGCGGGACTGGAGGGCAGAGTGCCTTCCTATGTGCTTCATCATCATGAGCGTTGGGATGGTAATGGCTATCCGCACGGCCTGAGCCGGGAGGAGATTCCGCTAGGAGCGCGGGTATGCTCTGTCGTCGACGCGCTCGATTGCATGCTCACGTATCGTCCTTACCGCAAGAGCGTATCTGTACAGGAAGCGCTGGAGGAGCTGCGTCGACATGCTGGCACGCAATTTGACGAGAGGATCGTCCAAGTGGCATGCGATATGTCGCGGGAGCTGCACTTGATGTATGATTATCAGCAAAATAACCTGGAGGGGCTGTCATACTGACCGACCTGCTCTGTTGCCATACATACATATATAGGAAACATCGAAGCAGACGGCCTATATCCCGAACGTCAGGGATAAGGTCGTCTTTTTGACATGCAGCCGAGGACAACTTCTTACGAACATCTAACGGCATTTTAAGAATTAATTAACATTTCGTTACACGAAGCTTTAGAATTCACCCTTACAATGTGAACTATATGAACGATAATTACCCCGATCTAAACATACAGATGCAGGAGGAATACCAATTGATACTAATCGTACTATATGGCGGCAAATCCGTTGAGCATGACATCTCATTAAAGACAGCATTCACCGTGCTTCAGTCCCTTCATTTTGACCAGCATGAGGTGTATCCCGTGTACATTACAAGAGAAGGGTACTGGTGCTTGGGCGGACGTCTGGAGCAGCCAGCAACGAGCATGGAGCAACTGCTGTCTTCACGCCCGAGGACGGAGGATGCCGCCGGCTCGCTCGGCTCCGTGCTGTTGCAGCTCTCTGAGCTGCCTGGACCCAAGGTCGCTCTGCCGCTGCTGCACGGCTCCTGCGGGGAGGATGGTACGGTGCAGGGGCTGCTGGAGCTGATCGATGTGGCCTACGTTGGCAATGGCGTACTGGGCTCCGCTGCAGCGCTTGATAAGTCGATCGCCAAGGCACTGTTCGCACAGGCTGGCATTCCGCAGGCGAGGCATCTGGCCTATCGCCGTGCAGACTGGGCGGCCAGCAGCGAGGACATCGTGCAGCAGATCGAGCATGAGCTCGGCTACCCGTGTTATATCAAGCCAGCCTCTCTCGGCTCCAGCATCGGTATTAGTCGTTGCCTGGACAGGGAGCAGGTGCTGCGTGGCATCCATCACGCCTTCGAGTATGACCGCAAGATTGTCGTGGAAGAGGAGATTGCCGGGCGGGAGATTCAAGTGGCCGTGCTTGGCAATGAGCAGCCAGCGGTATCGGTGCCAGGAGAGTTCATTCAGGATCAGACCTTTTTTGATTACGATGCCAAATATTTTCGCGGAGAATTAACGATGTCGATCCCGGCAGATATCTCGGCAGAAACCGCGCAGCAAATTGAACGATACGCTGTTCAAGCCTACAAGGCGATGGACGGTGCAGGCTTGGCGCGGGTTGATTTTTTTGTGGAGCCGACAGGACAGCTCTACCTGAATGAGATCAACACCTTGCCGGGCTTTACCAATTGCAGCATGTATCCGGTCATGTGGGAGCGGACGGATGGAACCAGCTATGCGGAGTTGATCGACAAGCTGATCGATTATGCGGTTAACCGTCATGCGGACAAGCAGTCTATCCGGTATGAGAGGTGAAGCAGGCGAACAGATTCGCTTGTATTGAAGGGGCGGATTGCGGCCGAGGTACAGGAAGGAGGGGGCGTATGGCAATACCTGAATTGCATCGCAACACATGGGCAGAGATTGATTCGGCAGCCATATCGGATAATACTGCTGCCGTCAAGGCGAGGCTGCGCCGTGGGGTGCGGCTGATGGCGGTCGTCAAGGCCGATGGCTATGGCCACGGCGATGTCGAGAGCGCCCGTGCAGCGCTTCGTGCCGGAGCGGAGCAACTGGCGGTGGCGTATCTGGGCGAGGCGCTGCGCTTGAGGGAGCATGGTATTGAAGCGCCCATCCTCGTTCTGACCCCCGTCAGCCCTAGCGAGGCTGTGCTTGCCATCGAGCACAATCTGATGCTGACGGTCATCTCGGCGTCCTGGCTGCGGGAGATCAGTCGGTACAAGCTGGAGCGTACAGGCGGAAAGCTGCGGTTGCATGTCAAGATGGATACTGGACTTGGCCGCCTGGGTGTCCGCTCGCAAGAGGAATGGAAGAAGATGGTGCCCTGGCTCCAGCGACCCCATATTGAGCTGGTTGGCGTGTATACTCATTTTGCCACTGCGGGACAGGAGCATACGGATTATGTGGAGCGTCAGCTCCACCGATTTCGTTGCATGAAGCAATGGGTGCTGCAATCCGGGTTTTCCGGTGTTTTGTATCATTGTGCAGGAAGTGCGTCAGCGCTACGATTCCCAGGCGCGCAGATGGATATGGTGCGCATCGGTGCAGCCTTGTTCGGCTTTGGCCCGCAAGGTCTCGATGATGGCATCCAGCTCAAGCCTGCCCTCAGTCTGCATAGCCGCATGCTGCAGGTGAAGAAGCTGGAGCAAGGAGAGTATATTGGCTATGACAACAGCTATCAGGCCAGTGGCCAGGAATGGGTTGCCACAGTGCCGATCGGCTATGCCGACGGCTGGTCGCAAGGGCTTCGAGGGTCAATGGTGCTGGCAGGCGGCATGCGTATGCCGGTGATCGGGAAGATCTGCATGGATCAGCTTATGATCCGCCTGCCGAACCGTTTTCCTGAGGGAACGAAGGTAACCTTGATCGGTCGGCAGCAGCAAGCCGAGATTAGCTGCCGGGAATTAGCGCAATATGTCAACAGCGTTCCGCAGGAAATCTCCTCCTCGCTCTCGGCAAGGGTGGAGCGAGTGTATCTGCCTGCTGCGGCAGAAGGCACCTCCAGCTCGCCTTCCTTCCTCGTTGCCAATGCTGCTCACTAGAACTACGGAATGTATTTGCATCTTATTGTATATTATATTAATATATAAATAAGAATCATTCTAAACAAATGAGTGAGCAATACAGCAACAGCTTGTAAGTCGCCTTCCGCTATGTGCGAGGTGAGAACGGCGGCTTGCTTGACATAGTATTGGTTAGCGAGCATGATGCTCAGGGAAAAAGAGGAGGTGTCTCCATTATGTCGACGATTACAGAGAGTGTGGTCAGAATCAACAAGCAATTGACCAGCAAGGGATACAAGCTCACCACTCAACGGGAGGCTACGCTGAGAGTGCTGCTGGAGCATGAGCATGACCATTTGAGCGCAGAGGATGTCTATATGCTGGTCAAGCAAAAGAATCCGGATATTGGCATCGCAACGGTGTATCGCAATCTGGAGCTGTTCTCCGAACTTCATATTGTGGCCAAGATGAATTTTGGCGATGGTGTTGTCCGGTTTGATCTGCGAAGCGATGATCATGAGCATATGCACCACCATCTGATCTGTCATGCCTGCGGAGAGCTCAAGGAGATCAAGGAGGATTGGCTGACCGAGCTGGAGGAGCGAGTCGAGCGGGAATACGGCTTTAAAGTGATCGACCATCGCTTGGACTTTACCGGAACCTATAAGAATTGCACAGACACCGAGTGCAAGAAGAAACGCAAGGCAGTATCCTGAATCGCTGAATAGATTACATGCTCCAGCTCCTTCCGACGACGGAAGGGGCTTTTCGTTACGATGCTGGCTCGCAGTGAAGAGTAGTTCGAAATGACTGGAATGCAGCCAGATATTCCTTGAAAATAAGACTAAAGGTCTATGGTTTTTTCTAATTCTGTGAAAAAGTTAATCCACAGCATAAAAAAGCTGTGTTATAATCTTCCCCATGAGATCAGGCTGAGCATGATGGGCAGCCATATACATCGGGAGGGAATGCATGAACAGAAATGGCAAGCCGATGAGAGCGCTAGTGATGGTGCTGGCTATAGGACTGCTAATGCTCGGGATTGCTCCAATATCTAGCGCGGGCGCGGAGGGAGCTGCTCCAGCCCAATGGAAGATCAAGCATGATGGCGAGACAGTGAAGGTGTCGCCGCTTGAGAAGTATGGCAGGCTTTACGTGCCTGCTGCTCGCATTGCTCAGTTGTATGATGCTGTGGCAAGCTGGGATGGCAGCGAGGAGGAAGTGACGATACATACAGCAGTTAATGATACGATCGTCTTTGGCAATGAGGTGCCGGTCGTTTATTTTAATGACGGGCGCTATATATCGGATGCGGCACCGTTCATGTCGGATGGTAGCATGTACGTCCCGCTGCGTCATCTGGTGGAGCTGCTTCATGGTCAGGTGAAGCTGGATTCAGAGACAGGCGTTGTGGAGCTGGAGACGGTGAAGCGTGCCGTCATCTCTGAGGACTATGGCTTGAATGAGATCAGCGAGCAGACAGGACATAGCAAGACGGCACTGCTGAAGCGTAACGGGCTGACAGCGAAGTCAACACTGAAGGAAGGCGCTCGCCTCAAGACAGTCATCCCTTCCTTGCTTAGCCATGAGGCGCCGTCCTACTCTGAGGAGGATGTGAAGCTGCTCGCCAAAATTACGATGGTGGAGGCCGGATACGAGCCATTTGAAGGCCAACTGGCGATTGCGAATATTATATTGAACCGTGTCAAGGATACGAGATTTCCGAGTTCGATTCGTGATGTCATCTATTCCGGCAAGCAGTTTCCCCCGGCACATAATGGACTGCTCGACAAGAGCAAGCCCAATGCCAGCGTGAAGCGAGCGGTCAAGCAGGCGCTTGATGGGAAGAATAATATCGATGACGCGGTCTATTTTTTTAATCCCAAGGTGTCCACGGGCCCGTTCTGGTCGAATCTGGACGTCGTGACTACAATCGGACATCATAGCTTTGCCAAGTAACATGGAACCCGCTAGGGCCTTATAGGTCAGAGTGGGTTTTTATTTGTGAGCGATCGGCTGAGGCTGTTGCGTTGTTGCGTTGGCGCGCAGTTTCATGCCAAGCTGCCGGTATGGTACGATAAGGGGGTAGAAGTGAAGCGGCTCGTCCCAAGCGGGGTGAACGCCATCTGGGTTGAGATGTGGAGCCGGGTGGCAGTTGAACAAGGAGGTAGACAGGATGGGCGAAGCGATATTGGTGGTGGAGGATGAGGCGAAGATCGCCCGGCTGCTGCAAATTGAACTGGAGTGCGAGGGATACCAGGTAGAAATCTCTACCAACGGCTTGGATGCGCTGGAGCGGTATCGCGCGGGCGGCTTTGATCTGATCTTGCTTGATGTGATGCTTCCAGGAATTAGCGGCATTGAATTGCTCCGACGAATTCGGGCGAATGATTCGCATACGGCTATACTGCTGCTGACCGCCAAAAGCTCGGTGGAGGACAAAGTGTCGGGTCTGGACCTTGGAGCGAATGATTACATTACCAAGCCATTTCAGATTGAGGAGCTGCTTGCCCGTATTCGCGCTGCGCTGCGCCTTCGAAGCACCTCGGCGGAATCCAGTGTGGACAAGCAATGGCTGGAGACAGCGGATCTGAAGCTAAACTTGGCCACACGCGAGGTGACGCGGGACGGTATACCCATCGAGCTGACCCCGCGGGAGTTCGACTTGCTGGTCTATCTCATGCAGAACAAGCGTCAGGTGATGAACCGGGAGCAGATTGTAGAGGCGGTGTGGGGCTACGATTATTATGGGGACACCAATGTGGTCGATGTCTATATCCGCTATCTGCGCAGGAAAATTGATCAGAATCATAAGCCGGAGCTGATCCATACGGTACGGGGCGTCGGTTACGTGCTCAAGGAAGCGCCATGAGACTGCGCAGCCAGATTCATCTGTATTCCTCGGTCTGGTTCACCCTGCTGCTGATTCTGATGAATGCAGCGATCTACTGGATCTTCAGCCACCAGTTGATGCAGTCCGAGCTGGCGCGCGCGCGTTCCGAAGCGAATCACATCGTCAGCGGGCTGCGCTCAGCCGATCCGGCCATACCGGAGGCAGAGCTGCTGCGAGCCTACCTGCCCTCGGAAGGAATGCTGCGTCTCATTGCTGAACAAGGAATGGCGCCCGCGCCGGTTACTGCCAAGGCGGCGGTGGAGCTGGCCAAGCTGCCTGTAACGTATTCGGCTGCGGTATGGCAGGACGTGTACCGGGCCACAGACAGGCGCAGCTATATTCTCACCTCCGTCCCGATGATCTGGAGAGACGGAAGGGTCGTCAATGTCCAGACAGCGGAAAATATCGAGGGTGCTGTGGACACGTTGTCCAAGCTGCGGCTGGTGCTGCTTGCTGTCACAGCGTTAGCTATCGTGCCGCTGGTTGCGGCAGGAGGGCTGCTGGCCCGTCTCATCATGCGGCCCATCGCCGCGATGACGCAGACGATGCGCGACATTCGGCAGAGCGGGAGATTTCGCAGGCTGGAGCTGAGAGAGCCGGCAAAGGATGAACTGACAGAGATGGGCACGACGTTCAATGAGATGATCGGCCTGCTGGAGAGCAATTATGAGAAGCAGCAGCAGTTCGTGTCCAATGCCTCGCATGAGTTGAAGACACCGTTGACGATTATTGAGAGCTATGCCAGTCTGCTGCAGCGGCGCGGGGCAGAGAGGCCGGAGCTGCAGCAGGAGGCGCTGGAGGCGATTCATTCCGAGACGCTCCGTATGCAGGAGCTGATTGAGCAGTTGCTGATGCTCGCCAGGAATAAGGAGCAGTGGAGTCTGAGGATGGAGCAGCTCGATCTGCTGCAGCTAACGGAAGAGTCGGCCAAGGCGTTCCGTGAAGCATACCATCGGGATATTCTCGTCGAAGGAGCAGCAGTGATTCATGTCGTTACCGACCGGAATAGGCTACGGCAGCTATTGTTCATTCTGCTCGATAACGCGTGCAAATATAGCCGAGCCGAGATTGAAATGACCGTGGGCGAGAGCGGCGGCCTGCCGTTTGTGCGCGTCACTGACCAGGGGGTCGGCATTCCGCAGGAGGAGATCCCCAAGGTGTTTGACCGTTTTTACCGCGTTGATCCATCACGGACGCGGCAGGGCAGCCAGGTGGGCGGGGCGGGACTGGGGCTTGCGCTGGCGTCAGAGCTGGCGGAGGTGCTCCGTGCTCGTATCAAGCTGGAGAGTGTGCTTGGCGTCGGCACTGCGGTCACGATCACGTTCACAAAGGGGGGGACGGCATGAGTAAGCCAGCAATGCTGAAGACCGCTGCGGTCGTTGTAGTCATCCTCGCCTGTCTTGTGGCGTGGGCGCTGCTGCATGCCTCGGCGGAGCCGCTGCTTAGCCGCGAGCAAGTGAGCGAGCAGGTGCAATTGTTGTACGAAGGCAAGGTGGTAAGCGCCCGACTGCAGCAGTCTATATATAAGATCGAGCTGCGGTCGCAGCTTGGTCTGTACGAGCTGGATGTTGACGGCAGAGACGGCGGCATTCAGGCGATTAGGCGCATCGAGGCTTATGATCCGGTCGAGGCTGGGTCTGACGATCAACATGGGGCTGAGCCATCAGCGCCAGAACAGCCGCCTGTATCGGAGGAGCAGCCGGGCTTGTCCGGGTCTGAGGCGGCAAAGCTGGCCTTGCAGCAGGTGCAGGGGACGGTTGATGAGGTTGAATACAAGCAGCAGGGCTCAACCCGATATTACCTGGTCGAGATAGATACAGATGCAGGGGAGGCCGTCGTGCAGGTTCATGCTATTACCGGTGCCATCATGTCCATTACATGGGATGATGCGGAGGAGGATGACGCGGAATGACGGTGGGGCCTACCATTTCACGCTTGAAGTCAGCGTGTGTTCTCATCCATTTCTAATGTTGCTGTCAGACCCCTCTCATATAACATCTCTACAATAGAAGCTGTAGGATGTTGCCAGCCGCTGCATCATATGCGGCTGCAGAACACTGCTTGGGAGGAATGCACAATGAGGAAATGGGCAGGAATAGGGGCGCTTACTGCTATACTGGCAGCAGGCGGACTATATGGGATGGGAACGGTGGAGCCAGCAGAGGCATCCCCCTCTACAGGCGCAAAGCCTGCCGTCATCGGCTATGCGAAGGCGAAGCAGTATGCGCTCGCCGCAGTTGGCGGACAGGGAACGGTGGATAGCATCGAACTGGAGCGGAGCAGCGGGATACTCTACTACGAGGTAGAAATCGAACAAGGCCGTCATGACCAGGAGGTTAGGATTGAGGCGTACACTGGTCGAACGTTGGAGATACGTTCTGATGATGATCATGATGGGGATGACGATGACCGTGAAGATCGGCGTATAGGTTATGCTGGGCAGAGCAGCACAGGAACAGCGCAATCTCCCTCCAAGAAGGCTGTCATTACCGCCGATCAGGCGGTGGCAGCAGCCAAGGCGGAAGCGGGCGGTACGCTGCATCAGGTGAAGCTGGACAGGGAAGATGGCCGTCTGGTCTATGAAGTGGAATTGCGTGTACAAGGCCAAGAGGTCGAGCTTGAGATCGATGCCTATACGGGAAACATATTAAAAGTTGAAAAAGACGATGACGACAATTAATGAAGAGATAGCTGGCCTGCCTGCGCGTTGCGCGGGCAGGCTCTTTCGTTCCTTGGACGATGAAGTCAGGAGGCAGCCCGGCAGCGTAGTGGGCCGGAGAAACACAGTATGGGATATAGAAATGGCGGGTACAGACATGTGCTTGCAGGGTGAAGCGTTTACATGTTTAATGAGGTGGCACAGGGGTTGATTAACTGCGAAACATCGACTATAATAAAGCAATTTACGCCGTATGGATGCGGCTCTGGCACTGTGCAAGAGAAAACATAAATTGGGGAGAGATGAACGACAGTGGCTCAATACTATTTGGAACCATCCCGTACCTTTAGCGAATTTTTGCTCATTCCGAATTTGACAACGAAAGAATGTACGCCCGCGAATGTCAGCTTGAAGACACCGATTACGAGATTCAAGCGTGGCGAGCAGCCGGATATTGCGCTTAATATTCCATTTTCCTCTGCGGTCATGCAGGCGGTCTCGGATCATAACATGGCGACAGCACTGGCGCAGTGCGGGGGAATCTCCTTCATATTCGGCTCCCAATCTATAGAGGATCAGGCAGCAATGGTTCGCAAGGTGAAGGAGCATAAGGCAGGGTTCGTGGTCAGCCGTTCTAATCTGACGCCACAGCACACGCTCAAGGATGTGCTGGAGCTCAAGGAGCGCAACAATCATTCCACGGTAGCCATCACAGATGACGGCACGCCGCGGGGCACCCTGCTCGGCATCGTGACGAGCCGGGATTACAGATTGAGCCGCGATTCGCTGGACAAGCAGGTGAGCGAATTCATGACGCCGTTCTCCTCGCTGATCTACGGCAGCTCCGGCTTGACGCTGCCGGAGGCGAATGATCTGATCTGGCAGCATAAGCTGAACTGTCTGCCGATCGTGGACGAGGAGCAGAAGCTGCAATACCTGGTCTTCCGCAAGGATTATGATTCCCATAAGGAAAATCCACTGAGCTTGCTGGATGCTAACAAGAGCTATATTGTTGGCGCCGGGATCAATACCAAGGATTATACGGAGCGTGTGCCCGCGTTGGTAGAGGCCGGAGTAGATGTGCTTGTCATCGATTCGTCAGACGGCTACAGCGAATGGCAGCGGGAGACGGTGGAATATGTCAAGGCGAACTTTGACGTGAAGATTGGCGCTGGCAACGTCGTCGATCGCGAGGGCTTCCTCTATCTGGTGGAAGCGGGGGCTGACTTCGTGAAGGTCGGCATCGGCGGCGGCTCGATCTGTATCACACGCGAGCAAAAAGGAATCGGACGCGGTCAGGCCTCTGCACTGATGGAGGTCAATGAAGCGCGCAATCAGTATTTCGCCGAGACAGGCATCTATGTACCGATCTGCTCGGACGGCGGCATCGTGCATGATTACCATATTACGCTGTCGCTGGCGATGGGCGCGGATTTTGTGATGATGGGTCGTTATTTCGCTCGCTTCGACGAGTCTCCGACGAAGAAGCTGAAGATCGGCAACAATTTTGTCAAAGAGTTCTGGGGCGAAGGCTCCAACCGGGCGCGCAACTGGCAGCGTTACGACTCCGGCGGCAAGCAGGGGCTAGTGTTCGAGGAGGGAGTTGACTCCTACGTTCCTTATGCCGGCTCTCTGCGGGAAAATCTGGACAAGACACTGTATAAGATCAAGTCCACCATGTGCAACTGCGGCTCGCTCTCGATCGAGGAGCTGCAGCAGAATGCGCGCATTACACTGGTTTCGGCTACCAGCCTGGTTGAAGGCGGAGCGCATGACGTCATTATGAAGGACAGTAGTCTGTCTGCAGAATAGGCAAGGTCGCTTATGTAGCATTCCTGGCTGGCTCGCTTGCCCTGCCAGGTTCATCCTGGGCAGATGGCAGTGTGCCAAGCGTTGACGGCTTCAGTCCGTCAGTCTCGAACAGAAGGTCTTCATTGCCTTAGGGCAGTGAAGGCCTCTTCCGTGTTACAGGAGTTCTTGGTCTGGCTGCTACGCTTGAAAGAAGGAATGGGCTGAACTATAATGAGGTGTAGTGTACTAGGGCAAGGATACACGCCCTGTGGGATGACCGGAATGACGAATTCGATGACTAGAGAAGGAACGAGCCTGATGTGGTGGAGAAAAAAATGTTGGCTGGCGCTGGCGCTCAGCCTGTCGATTGCACTGCTTGTGTGGACGCAAATGGGTATGTATGCGATTCATCTGCTCTTCGGCACGCATCTGCATATCAATGTGTTCCAGTTGTGCACCTCCCTGTTCAGGGAAAACTCACTGCTCTTTTACACTGTCCAGGGGATGCTGAGCGGACTGATCGTCTATACAGTGTTGATGACGATCTTCCACGTCATACAGCAAGGGGTGCAGTTGACAAAATTCAATATACGACTGGCCGTGCTGCGTGACGAGCAGCGCACAGGCCAGCTCGCTGATGCGCTCGGGCTGGAGCAAGGACGCCTGGCGGTGATACGGCAGGAGCAGCCGCTGGCGTTCACAGTCGGCTTCTGGCGTCCTGTCATTGTGCTGTCCAGCGGCTTGCTGGCGCTGCTGGATGAGGAAGAGCTGGAGGCTGTCATTGAGCATGAGAGCTTCCATCAGAAAAACAAGGATGCCTGCAAGCTATGGACGCTGCGGTTGATCGCGGAAGGACTGTGGTTCATCCCGCTCACGCGCTGGTCCTACCAGAGCTATCATATATTGAGCGAAGTGCTGGCTGACCAATATGCCATCTCGAGGATGGGCACCGCGCGCGGATTGGGCAGTGCGCTGCTCAAGCTGATTCGCATTCGGATGCCTATGGAAGGAGCAGCCGCAGTGTCATTCTCCGGCGGCTCGATCAATTATCGGCTGCAGCAGCTTCTTCAGCCTCAGCAGCAGCCGCCTGTTCGTCTGGAGAAAGCGGCGCTTCTGATCTCGGTCGTGGTGCTGCTGCTGCTTATGACCATGTTTTTGCTAGCGATTGCCTGACTTCGGTCAGCGCGAAGCCTTAATCCTCTCTAACTGGTGAGAGGTTTTTTTATGTTCTGTAGCATGGGCTGCGGCCTGGAGCGCTCCTGCCATCCTGGTCGTTGAGAACAGGGAGTGACCAGAAGCTGCTGCCGGCTGCTCGCTGGTCTGTAATGGATGGTAATATTTATGATTCTGTGTTAATCTAACTTGAAGTGTGAGATTTCAATATTATTCGACAAGTATCGACGTTATGAGGTGGATGAATTTATGCTGTGGTTTGTATATGCCGTGTTGGCCGCTGTCTGCTTCGGCCTGCGGGGTATATTGTATCAATGGACTTCGCAGCGGCCGATTAACCGTAGTCTGATGTTGCTGGGTGTGTATACATCGGGCTGTCTGGTGGCGTTAGCTGCAAATCTGGTTGTCGGTCAGCAATGGACGGCAGGAGCGCTGGTTGGAATATTAATGGGGATTTTTTCTTTCATTTCTAATGCCTCTATGTATAAAGGCTATGCGGTAGGCAAAGCTTCGTTGGTGGCGCTGATGACGGCACTTCCTCCGGTTATTGTGGTCATGGGGGCTTATGTGATATGGGGCGAGGCGCTCAATGTCTGGCAGCTTGGGTCATTTGCCATCATTATGATCGGCTTGCTCATGATCCGCTATTCACAGGAGTTAAAATGGACGGAGCTTGGAGGCATTCAGTGGGGCTTGCTGGCACTGTTGTTTTTCAGTCTGACGGATCTATCTGTTAAGCTGGCGACTCTGCTAATGGGAGAGACGCTGCCGACACTGGCCCTGATGTATGCAACGGGCAGTCTTCTATTTGGCTGCTCGTGGTGCAGCGAACAGCTTCGTGGACGGATGCGGGCGAAGCGGGTGCAGGAGCTATCCAGCGATCCGGAACAGCAGCCTGCACTTGCCAGGACGACAGCCGAGACGGCTGCCAGTAAAGCAGCATACTGGGGAACAGGGCGGGTTCTGGGCTGGGGGATGATCGTCGGCCTGAGCAACATCGGGGGGATGCTCCTGATCATGCCGGCCTTTCGCGATGGCATCACAGGTCTCGTCTCGGCCATCTCTGCCATGAATGTGGTGCTGGTGCTGATCTACGCCCGTTTCTATCTGAAGGAGACGATGAAGAGAAGAGAGCTGGCCGGGCTTGTCTGTGCGTTGGCGGGCATTGTATTGCTTCGGCTGGCGGCTTGAGCGAGGCATGAAAAACCTCGTGCTCAGATCAAACGATATGGTAAGATAGCAATAGGACAAGCATCCGTATAGTGCTGCAGAATGGAGTCATGGAAGCTATGAAACGGTTTAAGAAATTTTACATTGAAATTACCAGCGTATGCAATCTGGCATGCACCTTCTGTCCTCAGACCAAGCGACAGGCGAACTTTATCCAGCCGGAGGCTTTCCGCCACAGACTGGAACAGATCAAGCCGTATACTGATTCGATCTATCTGCATCTCAAGGGAGAGCCGCTGATGCATCCTAAGCTAGATGAATTGCTCGACATTAGCGGGGAGATGGGCTTCAAAGTCAATATTACAACGAACGGCACACTGCTGCATAAAGTGAAGCACAAGCTTCTGGGCAAGCCAGCGATCCGCCAGATGAACTTTTCCTTGCACAGCTTCGACGGTCATGAAGGCTCGACGGACAAGGAAGGCTACATTCGTGGCGTGCTGTCTTTTGTACGGGAAGCGATGGAGCAGACTCAGATGATCATTTCGCTAAGACTATGGAATCTGGACATGGACAATGCCACCAATTCGGAGCGACAGCGCAATCGGGAGATTCTGGGCGCGATCGAGGCCGAGTTTGGCCTGGATTACCGCATCGAGGAGCGAGTGGCGCCTGGGCATGGCACGAAGGTAGCGGAGCGGGTATACATTAATCAGGACTATGAGTTTGAGTGGCCAGCTCTGGACGCTGAGGAGGATGATGGCAGAGGGTTCTGCTATGGACTTCGCAATCAGGCTGGAATATTATCCGACGGCACAGTCGTTCCATGCTGTCTGGACGGGGAAGGAATTATTAATCTGGGCAATATCAATGTGCAGCCGTTCTCCGAAATTATTAATAGTGGCCGTGCTAAACGACTTGTCGATGGCTTCTCTCGCAGAGAGGCCGTGGAGGAATTATGCCGCCGCTGCGGCTATCGCAGACGTTTTGGAACTTGAGCAGGAGCAGGGGGAACGAGTTACAGGTTATGAGGCGAGATATACAAAAATCACGCAGAAAAGTAAGTCTGGCCACACTGTTCGCCGGTCTAGTGATCGCATCTGTGCTGCTGACAGCTACCATATTGCTGACAGGCTCATATCAGCTAAAGAAACAGTCCTTGTACCAGACGACCTTAGCATTAAATGAAGTATCAGCCGCCAAGATGGCCAAGACGATGGACTCGCTATTCGGCTCGATGCGGTTAGCGCTAAAGCAGGGAAGCCGCTATGTGATGGAGCATCGCGAATGGACATTAAGCGAGCTGCAGGGCGAGCTTGAATTTATGCGCGACAGCAGCAGTTATTTTAATTCGATTGTCATCGTAGATGGGATGGGGGTTATGAGAGGCTTTGTGCCTAATGGCGAGCAGATGATCGGAAGAAAGGTGCAGCAGCCGGCTTCGCTGGAGGCGCTAGCCAGTCACAATAGCTACTTGTCGAGTCCTTATCAGACGACTACCAGCAAGAAGCTGATTCTGCTTATGAGCGAGCCGTTGGTGGATAAGCAGGGCAATTATCAGGGTATTATAGGCGGAACGTTATATTTGCAAGAGGAGAATATTATTCATTCCATCTTTGGCAGCAGCCAGGATGCGGATAAAGAATCGTATCTTTATGTCGTGGGGCCGACGGGTCGGCTGATCTATCATCCCGATGTGAGCAGACGCGGGGAGGATGTGAGCAGCAATCCGATCGTTCAGAAGGTGCTGGAGGGCAAGAGCGGCTCGTTGGAAGCGATCAATACGAAAGGGATAGCTCAACTGGCTGGCTATGCCTCTGTGAAATCCAATGGGTGGGGAGTCGTCATCGTATCGCCGATCTCGCAGGTGCAGGAGCAACTGAACAGGCATCTCGGGCAAATGCTGCTGTATATCGCCCCGGCTTCGCTGCTGCTCATGCTAGGCGCCATCTGGCTTGCACGGCGGCTGGTGCGGCCGTTTGTCCAATTGGCTCACACCGTTAGCGGCTTCGGACTAGGGAAGGCCGAGGCTATGACCTTTGGCCAGCACTGGAATCGCGAGGCAGATATGTTGACGAAGACCGTAGCGCTGGCTATGGTCAATCTGAAGCTCCAGACGGACCAACTGACACGGGAAGCGACGACTGACCCGCTAACGGGACTTGCCAACCGCCGGACGCTTGTGGGCATGACCAGCAAGTGGATTGAGGATCAGTTCCCGTTTGCGGTACTTATATTGGACATCGATCATTTCAAGACGATTAATGATAGCTATGGGCATCCTGCCGGTGATGATGTGTTGAAGAAGCTAAGCGCTCTGCTCCTGGATTGTATTCAACCAGGTGATGCTTGCTTCCGCTACGGAGGGGAGGAGTTCGTGGTGGTTCTGCCACTGGCGCCGATTCAGGAAGCGCTCAACCGGGCGGAGGACATCCGGCTGGCCTGCGAGCAAGCGGATATGCCGATCGGCAGAGGCATTACGATCTCGATCGGATGCGCTCACTTTCCCTCCCATGCCAGCTCTGCACAGGAGTTGTTCGAGCGGGCAGATCAGGCGCTGTACCAGGCGAAGGAGCAAGGTCGTAATCGGGTGTATGCTGCTGAGCTGCGAGCACAGCCATAACCACAGTCTGCTGACAGCGATATAATGAAGGGGCGTGAACGGATGGAGCTTGAAATTGAACGGAAGTATATGCTGAATGCGGATCTGGCGGAATTACAGGAGAGCGGGACACTCAAGGTAGTGCGGGAGCAGCGCATTGAGCAGACCTATCTGGCGATCGATGAGGATCAGGAGCTGCGCGTGCGGAGATTGACGGATGTTGCAAGCGGCGAGGTGGAATATACCCATACCTTCAAACGTGGCAATGGCCTGATACGGGAGGAGGTTGAGTACTCTATCTCAGCCGAAATCTATAAACAGTTGATTCGCTCCTGCGGGGCTGTTCCCTTGACCAAGAACCGCATGACCGCCGAATTCAATGGAAGAAAAGTTGAGATTGACGTATATGATCAATTGCAATTGACCGTGCTGGAGGTGGAGTTTCGTTCGGAGCAGGAGGCTGCGGCTTTCCGAGCACCGGATTGGTTCGGGCTGGACATTAGCACCGAACGCCAGTATAGCAACAAGCAGGTGTGGAGCAGGCTGCAGGAAGGCAGTGTGTAATCATGGCTGGAGGAGAAGCCAAAGGAAGGTTGCTCTTTGTCGTAGGGGGAGCTGGAGCAGGCAAGACGACATTGGCTAAAGCGTTGGCCGTCCGAAACTCATTTCCTCTGCTCGATATGGATACGTTGCTTCGTCCAGCCGCAATCGCACTGATGACGGCTTCAGGGTTAGACCCCGAAGACCGGGATTCTGCACAGTACAAAGCATTATGCAGAGATCTGGGCTATAGGATCACGATGGATGCGGCGCTCGAAAATGTAAAGCTTGGCTTGAGTGTGCTGATCATCGGCCCATTCACGCGAGAGACAGAGGACCCGTCCTGGATCGAATCGGAGCTGGGACGGATCGGTGCTTCACTTCAGGAGGTGGAAGTGAAGGTGGTGGTGGTGACCTTGCAGGATGAACAGACCTACTACGACCGAATCACCAAGCGAGCTTCCAGGCTGGATGAATGGAAGCTCAAGCATTGGAGCGAGTTTCGCCATTCCTTGTCTCCGAGAACAATCCATTGGCCGCTGCCCGAGGGCAGCGTGCTGTACTATGACAATTCCGAGATGCTGGAGGATAACGGACTTGCGGTAGTGGAGCGTTTTTTGGTAGGTGGATAATAGGGAAAACAGAAAAACAAGGGGCCCCGGACGGGAAAGTTGGTCGGGTGCAACCTTGTTTTTTTATGTTTCCATTGCGTGAAGCGAACCAGCGCTTGTCTTGTCTTCCAACCCACTGAAGGAGCATTGTTCACCGCCTGTACGTCCTGCGTAACGTTATGATCGCTTGACGTACCCCTGGTACGCCTGTGAGAACATGCCTTGCTCAGTAAGGAAATTCTGTAAAGTATGCTCCCTTCGGAGTTTGAAGTCACACTCTAGTTCTGCAGAGGATTGTTGGTGGAGTTCGAGGAGAGGGCGAGTGGTGGAGGAGTTAGCTAGTGCGATGAGAGGCTAATTCTTTTATACGAAGCGCGAGTTGAAAAAGGAGGTGTACATCCTGTTCGCACAAGTCCTGAGTGACAGCAATAAGCTGCTTAACCGCAACGGAATTTGGCGGAGAGCGGTAATCCTCTTCTCCTTCGATCGTTATTTGAAGCTCCTCAATCAATGTGCTGTTACTCGTAGGCTTGGATTCTGCCGGGAAGGGGACATTCTTGCCCAGCAGCAGCCAATCCAGTGAAACGTTATACGTGTTGGCGATCGCTATGAGTGCCTTCGCTCCAGGGGTGGAGGATCTTTTTTCGCTTTCCCAATCTCCAACATTTCCCGCCGATACGTGAATTTGCTGTGAAAATTCAGACATTGTCAATCCCAGCTCTTGCCTTAATTGTCTCAGTCTTTTCTTAACAGAATACAAATAAAGTCACTCCCGGAATAATTTTGATCAATATTTGTTAGATTACAACTTCATATTATAGCCTGCATCATAGATTGTATACGACACAAAAGTAGGAAAAAACAAAAAAATTCCATAATTGTACTATTACGTATATACGTATAAATGTTGAATAAAATCGTATTTACGATTATAATGTCGAATGAAGGCTCCGAGACCTAGGTTTTCGGTACCCTTAACCAAGGGGATTCAGAAGTAAGCGGAAGGAATTCATAGAACGATTTCTCTAGAGGGGAGGGAGAGCATGAAAGATTTCAATACGGAATCACTGCTGGAAATGTACTTATTTGAATCGGAGCAGTTGATTGGGGAATTGGAGACCGTCATTCTTGCTTGTGAGCGCAGCCGCAGCTTCAGCTCGGACTCAATTGCCGAAATATTCAGAAATATGCATACACTGAAAGGGTCAGCCGCGATGATGCAATATATGAGCATCGCAAGCGTTGCGCATGGCATAGAGGATTTATTCTATTGCCTGCGAGAGCGTGCCGCCGCCATCCCGGACTTTGATGCGCTGCTGGAGCTCATCTTGAACGGGCTTGATTTTATCAGGCTGGAGACGCTCAAGATTCGTCTAGGCGATCCGGCGGATGGGGATGCTCAGGAGCTGGCCGCTTCGATTCAGAGCTACCTTGCGCGTCTAAACGAGGCGAAGCAGGAAGTTCTGTACGACGTCATCGTGACATTCGAAGAGAATTGCCAAATGGAGAATATTCGTGCGTATAACGTTCTTATCAAGCTGGGGGAAGCCGGCTTTATAGTCGTATCGCATGAGCCGAGCGACATTCTGGAGAATGAACGGACAGAGGATGTAATACGTAAGCAAGGATTCAAGCTCGTCATCCAGTCCTCCCGCCCACAGCAGGATCTTGCCGACTATCTGCGTTCGATGGCCTATGTACGGGAGGTGAAGCTGGGAGCGAAGACGCAGATCCTCGAGTCGGCAGTTGCAGCCGAGCAGCCCCATGAGAAGCGTGAAAATGTGCAGCAATCCATGATCAGCGTTCATGTTGGCAAGCTGGATCAACTCATGAATCTGGTCGGCGAGCTCGTCATTGCGGAGGCGATGGTGACTCAGCATGAGGAGCTGAAGGGGTTGTCAGACCACTTTCAAAAGTCTGCGGTCCATCTTCGGAAAATTACGGGCGAGCTTCAAGATATTATAATGTCGATTCGCATGGTTCCACTCGCTACGACCTTCCACAAAATGCATCGTGTTGTACGGGATATGAGCAAAAAATTAGAAAAAGAGGTGGACATTCAAATTATTGGGGAGGAGACGGAGGTCGATAAGCATATTATCGAGCATATCTCCGATCCGCTGATGCATCTGGTTCGGAATGCGATAGATCATGGCATCGAGCCCAGGGAGGAACGTCTTGCAGCCGACAAGCCTGCGTGCGGAACGCTTACGCTGGAGGCGAGCAATGCCGGGAATGATGTCATAATCAGTGTAATGGATGATGGAAGGGGACTGGATAAGGATAAAATTTGGAGGCGTGCCGTGCAGCAGGGCCTGGTCTCTGGAGAGCAGGGTGCTGTAAGCGACAGGGATCTATATAATCTCGTATTTCTCCCTGGCTTCTCCACCAAGGAAAGTGTGACCGAGTTCAGTGGTCGCGGAGTCGGAATGGATGTTGCCTTCAAAAATATCGAGATGGTCGGAGGAACGATCATTGTCGATAGTGTCAAAGGCGAGGGCACGTCCATCTCCCTTAAAATTCCGCTGACGCTGGCTATTATCGATGGCATGAATGTCCGAGTGGGGCCATCGCGATATACGGTGCCGATCACTGCCATTCAGGAGTCATTCAAGCCGAAGCAGGAGGCGCTTCTGAAGGACACCGATGGCAATGAAATGATTATGGTGCGGGGAGAATGCTATCCTATCATGAGGTTAAGCTCCTTGTTGAACAAGGATTGCGATGGGGTGAATCTGACAGACGGTGTTCTTGTGGTCGTCGAGCAGGATGGACGCCGGTTATGTCTGCTGGTCGATGAGTTGTTGGGTCAACAACAGGTTGTCGTCAAAAGCTTGCCCGCCTATATTCGCAACATGAAGCGCATCGAAGGACTTGCTGGATGCACATTACTGGGGGATGGCAACATCAGTCTCATTCTGGATGTGGCCGCACTGATTGGGCCTGCTGTAAGAAGCCTGGAGGGATGACTCCACACTACGGCTTGTTGCCAAGAAAGAGAGGAGCTGACGGGATTGAGTAGCAGAGTTGCAGAGGAAGCCTATTCAGAAGAGGATGCGCAAAAGGATCAATATTTGACGTTTCTGCTGGGAAGTGAGCAGTATGGGATTGACATAGCTTATGTTACCGAAATTATCGGTATACAGGCTATTACCGAGGTGCCCCAATTGCCGGAGTATATAAGAGGGATCATGAATCTGCGTGGCAAGATTATACCGGTGATGGATGTGCGCCTTCGCTTCAACAAGCCGTTTCGTGCATATAATGACCGGACCTGCATTATTGTGGTCGACATCCGGGAGCTATCGATTGGACTCATTGTTGACGGGGTCGTGGAGGTCATCTCTATCCTTGGGGACGCCATCGTGCCGCCGCCCGAAATGAAGCAAGGCAACAGCCGTTACATACGGGGAATTGGCAAGGTAGGAGATGAGGTCAAGCTGCTGCTGGATTGCGATAAGCTGCTTAGCTACGACGAAGCGGAGGGCTTGCTCGGAACGCAATAGAAATGTATTCAGGGAGGCGAGTAGGATGCAATGGTTGTACGATATGAAGCTGGGCAAAAAGATATTGGCTTCCTTTATCATGGTGGCGATGATCGCAGGGGTTGTAGGGGTAATCGGTGTGCTGAACATTCGGAAGATTGACAAGAATTATTCCAAGATGTACCTGGATTACGGAGTGTCGATCGGAGATTTGGGACAAGCAGGCATTAATTTCCATATGATTCGCAATAGTGTTCGTGACATTCTGCTACATGTCGACTCCCAAAAGCAGCAAGCTACACTGGCAACCATCAAAGGGCTGGATGAGGAGTTGACGAAGCTGCTCGATACGTATGAGCGCAGCATTAACAGCGAGGAGATGCGTGCCCAGTTCAAGAGCCTCCAGCAGAGTCGGGAGGAATATCGCGTGTTGCGTGATCAGACGATCACGCTCGCTATGGATGGACGGACAGAGGAGGGACTCCGTACCCTGTCCCAAGCCACGCCTTACTCTGACCAGGTGGGTGAGCTGTTAGACCTGATGTTCGATCAGAAGCGGACAGCGGGACTGGCGCTGTCTGAGGAATATTCAGGCGTGACTAGCAATACGGTGATGACGATGGTGGCCGTGGTAGTCGCTGCGATTCTCATTGCCATCGGCCTTGGAGTATTCATATCCCGGATTATTACCCGCCCGGTTAACAAGCTGGTAGCGACAGCGAACCAGATCGCCGATGGCGACCTGGATGTCCGCATAGAAGCCCACTCTCAAGACGAGGTTGGTGTATTGGCACAAGCCTTCCGCAAGATGACGGACAATATGAACCATGTGCTCAACAACATACAGACGGCTTCCGAGCAGGTAGCGTCCGGCGCGCGGCAAGTATCCGAGTCCGGCCAACTGTTGTCTCAGGGTGCGGCGGAGCAGGCCAGCTCTGTCGAGCAGTTGACCGCATCCGTGGAGCAAATCTCTGTGCAGACCCAACTGAACGCCTCAACTGCCGAGCAGGCGAACCGTCTGGCAGAGGATGCCAAAGGGACAGCCGTGAAGGGCAATGAGCAGATGCAGCAGATGCTTGCGGCCATGGATGACATTAATCTGTCCTCCGAGAGCATCTCCAAGATTATTAAGGTCATCGACGAGATTGCCTTCCAGACCAACATATTGGCGCTGAATGCTGCGGTGGAAGCGGCGCGGGCGGGCCAGCATGGCAAAGGCTTTGCGGTTGTGGCCGAAGAGGTGCGCAATCTGGCGGCCCGCTCAGCAGGCGCTGCCAAGGAGACGACCGATCTCATCGAGGGCTCGATTCGCAAGGTGAAGGATGGTATGCATATTGCAGGAGAAACAGCGGCGGCTCTGAATCAGATTGTGGAGGGAATCACGCGCGCCGCCGAGCTGGTAGGCAACATTTCTGAGGCATCCAATGAGCAGGCAGCAGGCATCTCGCAAATCAACCAGGGCATCATGCAGGTCTCCCAGGTTGTGCAGACAAACTCGGCCACTTCAGAGGAGAGCGCGGCAGCCAGCGAGCAGTTGTCGTCCCAGGCGGCGCTGCTGAAGGAGCAGGTTGGACGCTTCAAGCTCAAGAAGTCGGGACGCAGCACCTACCGCGAGCTGGACGAGCTAAACCCGGAGGTGCTTCGTATGCTGGAGAATCTGTCTGCAAGACGCCATGCCGAGCTGGATGATGAATATGCTGACGGCTACAGGGAAGCCGCCGCCACTCCCGTCAAGATCACGCTTCACGATAAGGATTTCGGAAAATATTGATTCCCATGGCGATTAGTGCAGATGAATTCAGCGCCCTGGCGGAGTATATTCGGCTGCATTACGGAATTCATCTGAAGCAAGAGAAGCGGTCGATGCTGATGTCACGGCTGGAGCCGCTGCTGCATGAGTATGGGCTGAGCAGCTATCAGGAGCTGCTGCGGCTCGTCACCTCACATCGTGATGGCGATGCGGCGCTCAAGCTAGTTGACCGAATTACGACGAATCATACCTTTTTTATGCGTGAATCGGCACACTTTCAATATTTGCTGGACAAGGTGCTGCCCGAGCTGGCGCCGCGCATCGTGGACCGCGACTTGCGTTCGTGGAGCGCGGGCTGCTCCTTCGGGCAAGAGCCGTATACGCTCGCCATGGTGATGGATCAATATCTCGGGGCGGAGAAGTCGCGCTGGGATAGCAGAGTGCTGGCTACCGATCTGTCTGCGGCAGCGCTTGAGGCAGCGTTGCAGGGAGAATACACGCAAGACGCGATCCAGCCGTTGCCTGCCGGGTGGCGATCCGCTTATTTTCGCAGGTTGCCGAGCGGCAACTTCCAGGCGGCTGATTTCCTCAAGCGTGAGGTGATATTCAGAAGGTTCAATCTGATGCAAGAGACGTTCCCGTTCAAGGCGCGGTTTCATTTTATTTTTTGTCGCAATGTCATGATCTATTTTGATGAGGCGACGAAGCTGAGGCTGCTGCGTCGTTTCTATGACAGCCTGGAGCCTGGCGGTTATCTGTTCATCGGCCATTCCGAGACCATCGACAGGCGATTGTCTGGCTTCCGCTATATGATTCCTTCTGTCTACCGCAAGGAGGGGACCCTATTGGGGTAATGCGCTCAAGAGCCATCAAGGTGCTTATCGTTGAGGATTCGCTGTTATTCCGCGAAGTCATCTGCAGGGGGATCAGCTCAGATACTGCCATTCATGTCGTGGCCACCGCATCTGATCCCTATGAGGCGTCCGAAGAGATAGCGCGGCATCGACCGGATGTGATGCTGTGTGATGTGCAGATGCCTCGCATGAATGGCATTGCCTTCATTCGTCAGTTGCTGCCGCAATACCAGTTGCCGATCATCGTTGTCAGCTCGGTGAGCGAGGCCGTGCTGGATGCGCTGAAGGCTGGAGCGGTTGATTTCGTGCCTAAGCCGGATATGGGCTCGGCTCCTAAGGTGGAACGGTTTATTCTGCAGCTCATCCGCACGATCAAGGGGGCTGCGGGCTCGCGAGCCAAGGTGGACCCTCTAGGTCCCGCTGCTCCTTCCAAGGGGGCTGACTTTGATCCGTCTCAATCCAGTACGGATATAATTGCAATCGGCGCCTCGACAGGAGGAACGGAGGCCATTGCTGCACTGCTGCGCAGCTTGCCTGCCGGAATGCCGGGCATCGTGATCGTGCAGCATATCCCCCCCGTCTTCTCCAAGATGTTCGCTCAGCGGCTGGATCAATCCTTGCCCCTGCATGTCCGCGAGGCAGCGGACGGGGATCGGGTAGCGCCTGGGGATGTATTGATTGCGCCAGGAGACCATCATATGGAGCTAGTCTCCAGTGCCAGCGGCTACAAGGTGCGCTGCTTTCGCGGTGACAAGGTGAATGGGCATTGCCCTTCGGTGGATGTGCTGTTTCAATCGGTTGCCAAAGAGGTGGGCAAGCGCAGCGCTGGTATTATATTGACGGGGATGGGCTATGACGGTGCCAGGGGATTGCTCGCCATGCGACGCCGAGGGGCAGTGACACTGGCTCAGGATGAGGCTTCCTCAGTAGTCTATGGCATGCCCAAGGCAGCCTTCGAGCTAGGCGCTGCCCAGCAGCAGGTGGCATTGTCACGGATGGGTCAGATGCTGCTCTCTCTGCTATAGGCTTGGCGGCAGTGAGAGCGGCAGCATTCAATACAGATGGAGTTCAATTTGATGGCTGACATTGTGAACGTCCAGGCGTATAATAACAGGTATCCCATAGCTAAGCCGTATGTCTTGCTCCAGAAGTTGTCAGGAAGCGGAATACAAAGTAGCGGGGAGTGTAACAGATAGGGGGATACAGACCATGGAACAGGTTCTACGTATGTTTCACCATCTGGAATGGGCGGATCGTCGTGTGTTGGAAGCGCTGCGTGCTGCGCCTGGCGCAGATCAGGCGCTCAAGCTGTTTGCACATCTACTTAGCGCCGAGCAGATCTGGCTGGCTCGCCTTCAAGGGGAGAAGCAAGATGGGGTGGAGTTATGGCCTGAGCTGTCGCTCGAGGAATGCTCCAGTCTGCTTGAATGCAATCGTGTGGGCTATGTCAGCTATCTCGAGAAGCTGGATCTTATAAATCTGGGAGCGGACTGCTCTTACACGAATACCAAAGGCGAGCCGTTTGTTACGAAGGTCGGGGATATATTAACTCATGTTGCGCTTCATGGCAGCTATCATCGAGGGCAAGTGATGGCTCTGCTCAGCAGGGAGGGTCTGTCGGTTGTCACCACCGACTATATTCAATTTGTGCGTGAGATGAATTCATTGTAGTGTCCTTCTTCAAATAATCGGCGCGACAGCGCCGTCCCAAGCAGCCGAGTACGGATCACAAGCGGAGCAAAATTTTCTTGTGATCCGTATTCGGCTTTTTCGCGCGGGGATTCAATAGCTGATGAGGGAAGCCCTCCTCCACCAGAGACAAGAGAGTTGCTGTGCTGTATAATGGACAGGAATGACGTATAAAAGCTTGGAGGCACAGCCAGATTGAACAACTATCCTTTCTCTTATGATCCAAGTCAGCCGTTTGTCCAGCAAGCAAGCGACTGGATTGCAGATGTATTTTATGAACGATTGCCTGAGGCGGGCTTTGATATTCGTGACGAGCAAATCTATATGGCATTTCAACTAGAGCAGGCCTTCAGCAACAAACAGACGATATTTGCCGAGGCGGGTGTCGGGACGGGCAAGACATTGGTCTATTTGCTATACGCTGTGCTCTACGCCAGATATACTGGGAAGCCAGCGGTTATTGCCTGCGCGGATGAATCGCTAATTGAGCAGTTGGTGAAGCCGGAGGGAGACATTGCCAAGCTGGCCCGCTATCTTGAATTGCAGGTGGATGCCCGGCTCGCCAAGTCCCCCCACCAATATGTGTGCTTGAACAAGCTGGATGCGCAGCTCCAGGGAGAGGATGCTGCCGCAGGACGTTATCTTCCCATCTATACCGGTCTTCCTGACTTCGTTCACAAGCCGGCTGCTTTGCAGACCTTCACTCCGTATGGCAGCAGGCAGCAATACCCGGAGCTGGATGACCAGGAGTGGAGCCGAATTTCATGGGACATCTTCCAGGATTGCCTCATCTGTCCCCAGCGCCATCGATGCGGGCAGAGCATCTCCCGCGACCACTATCGCAAGGCAACGGATCTCATTATTTGCTCGCATGATTTCTATATGGAGCATGTATGGACCTATGACAGCCGCAAGCGAGAAGGACAACTGCCGTTATTGCCCGAGCACAGCGCTGTTGTGTTTGACGAGGGGCATCTGCTGGAGACGGCTTCTCAGAAAGCGTTGACGTATAAACTCAAGCACCAGGTGTATGAACAGATTATTGTAAGGCTGCTCGAAGGCGAGGTACGGGAGCAGCTTGCCCAGGCTATAGAGGACTCGATTACATGCAGCGAAGCGCTATTTGACTTGCTGGGTCAGTATAGCCGCGTTGTTCCCGGCTCTGATCGGCGGGAGGTATTGCTCCATGAGCGCTTGCTGCGAGCCGTTGCCGAATTCAGAGAACGGATTGCGCAGATTGAGGAGGAAGTGGCGCTTGAGAGCGGCTTGTTCTCGTTGGATGGCTATCAACTGAAGATTGTTGAAGAGCATATGGAGATGATCGGGGTTGCGCTGTCCTTGTTCCAGCGGCCGGAACAGTTGATTGTGTGGCTGACGGATGGCGAGGATGGGCTGACACTGGTCATTATGCCCAAGCTGGTCAAAGAGGTGTTGCATGAGAAGGTGTTTGCCAAGCCGATGCCGATTGTGTTCTCCTCAGCGACCATGTCGGTGAACGGCTCATTTGA
Source organism: Paenibacillus sp. J5 (assembly GCF_054955055.1). Lineage (NCBI taxonomy): Bacteria > Bacillati > Bacillota > Bacilli > Caryophanales > Paenibacillaceae > Paenibacillus > Paenibacillus sp. J5. The sequence continues at coordinate 54,285 of NZ_JBUEDD010000002.1, forward strand.
CTATATTGCGCAAGGACTTGGTGTAACTAATTATCTTTCATTTTCGGTATCCTCTCCATACAACTATAAGGAACAGGTGCAGATTGAGCTTGTTCAGCAAGCATCCCTGGAGCATAAGCTGGATAAGGTGTATCAGCGGCTGGAAGCGGAGGATGGAGGCGGAGCCTTGCTCTTGTTCCCGTCTTTTGAGGAGCTGGGGCAGTTCAGACAGGCGCTTCGCGATTCACCGCTACGGACGGCACGGAACATATGGTTCGAAGGGACAGCCGAGATCAGCCATCTCATTCATGAATTCCAACAGGATGTACAGAGTGTATTATGTGCCGTCACCCTCTGGGAGGGGCTGGATATTCCAGGGCCGTCCTTGTCGCATGTCATGGTTTGGTCGCTGCCATTCCCGCCCCATGATGCTGTATTTGCCGCCCTTCGGCAAGAAGCGGACGATCCGTTTGAACAGGTGGATTTTCCATATATGTCACTAAGGCTCAAGCAGGGGATGGGAAGACTGATCCGTACACAATCGGACACAGGAACCATAACGATCTTTGGCGATGGCTGCGCTGAAGAAAGGTTGAAAGAACTAATCGCGAGATTTATGTAGACAATTACAACGGACAGGCAGGCTTATGGCACACCAAAAGAATATTATGATCAGAGTGGCATGACGGAGGCATTAAAGCTTACTTCGACTACAGGTATTTTTGCCTTTACGGGCATCGAGTCAGTGGGTCATCTGTTGTATGGAAGTGTGCCATCGGCAGGAGAAGAGGCATTGAAGCAGATTTTGATCGATGTGAAGCAACAGGTAAGCAAGTTGTTCTAACAACAGCCAGCTATAGGAGCAGCGAATCAAGCGCAGACGGCATCAAATCAAGGAAGCATATTTCTTTGATGCTCGTGTGCGCTGTTTGTCCTGTCAACAAGTTTATGCTTGGCGGAAACCTCGCACCCTCCCCGTTCGTCTACATGAATAGAACTTAAGGGCAGTCAATTATGATACTGCCAAGTTGGTACATATATTTAATTACGATAGGAGATGTAGTGATGAAGAAATGGCTTCTCGTATGCCTATTGACGCTTGTCCTTGCAGGCTGCACAAACGAGCCAAAGACCGAATCCATTGACACTGGGGGAGGCACGGTACCAATTGCCAATGAGCAGGGAACGCCCTCCCCTTCAGCAGAAGGCGGCGGTTTAACGGAGCCCGATACCGCGTCGTCAGATGAATTAGAGCAGGAGGATGACGTCCTATCGGAGGAAGAGCTGCAACAGGTAGCTTCATTCGGCTATGCGGACGAGACAGGACGATTGCTGCTCGTAGAGCCGGACCCTACGATGGAGGCGGTCAACCCGGCCACGATTACGCTGGCCATCGGTGAGGGAGGACAGCGTCTATCCGTCAAGCACGTCGGTACTCAGCAGAGGGATGATCAAGATAATGGTCGACAAACGGCCAATAATCTCAAGCATCGGGCGGGGGAATTGTTTGAAGTGGAGGACGGGGAGGCTGTGCCCAATGCTACGTACCTGCTGCTGGACGGAAAGGCATTGCCCCAATCTGCTGTGTTGAACGTACAGCCATTGACCGATCAGGCTGCAGAGCAGGAGAAGGTGCAGCAGATCGAAGCTGCCAAGTCACGCAAGGTGCAGCAGGCATGGAAGCTGGCCACCATTGATGAAGGCCAATCCTTGTATCTGATTCAATTCGAACGCGAACAGGACAGCATGCTGGCTAGCTTGGCCATAGAAACGAATGGACAGTTAATGTTCATGGATTACCCGGCCACATATGATGAGAACAGCACATGGAGAGTAGACGACGGTGGGGAGGTCACGCCTGACATGTTCTCTGTGCTGCTGGCAGCACGCACAGCCGAAGGGATGGTGATCGGAATTGAATGGTGGGGTTCCGAAGGCCAGATCGTAAAATTCCTGTCTCAGCGCGCCGGTCAGATCACCGAGCTTGAGCTCAGCTCTGGACGATATATGTCACCAGTATAAAGGGAAATGTCATGAGGAAAGTCCAGGAGCAGCCGGAAGCTGGATGAGCGGCTGCTCCTGTTCATTATGAAATAAAGCTAAATTTTGTATCTCCTGTTGGAGCACTAAGAAATGCCATTATGCTGGCGCAGCGCACCTGAATAATGAGCCGCCTCCTGTACTCGCTCTGAAGAGACGATGTGCAGATCCACATCTTCAACACAGCGAAGCAGCTCCTGAACGAATGAGCTTCGGGTCAGCATCTGCCAGCGGGACTGGACGGGTTGCCCGATGACCAGTTGGGTAATACCGAGATTTTTGGCTGTAGAGGCAACCAGCTCACATGCCTTGGCGTTTGGCTTCGTAATGACGGTGAGCTCCGCGCCCAGCTCCTCGCATTTGTTCTTCCATTGCTCCAAATAATATTGTTTGTCCGCATGCAGCTCATCATACGCAGCATCCACGATACTCAGCACATGCAGCGGCTTGCTCTGCAGCAGCTCGGACAGCTCGTGGCCGCGTTCAATTAATTGATGCCCGTTGGAATGGCAATGCACACACACCATAATTTTTTCATTTGTCATCTCGTTTTGATCTCCTGCCAATCAATTGTAATCTTCGCCCGGCAACGCAAAAAAGCCTGAGAGCAGAGAACTGCTCCCGGCTTGCAGCATCGCAAACAACCGGAAGATCATCTCTCTCATCCGCTTACGAGGTTAGCTGTCGGATTCGGGCATGAGAGTGCCCGTCTATTCTTGAACCAAGCGAATAGATTCACCCCTGAAGCACTAAGCTTCGTTGGTTCCCCCGCTCTCCCTGAAGGAAGATTAAGCGTCATATATGCGTTGACGTGTCGCCACTTATATTACGCCACTTGCGTGAAAAAGTAAATCTCCTGAAAGAGCAGTATTGGCCCGAAAAAGGCGATGTAAGTGAACTTAATTGATCTGCATTTATGTTTTCTGCCTCAAGCTCGTTTTATCTTCCTTATTGGAGATCAGGGCTAATCGGATGACCGTTAGCGTGGCGGCTTAATGATTCGCACATATTCTCTTGGCGCGAACGGTCGTCTGTCAGGCTCCGTCTCCTTCCGGGGTTGTGCGGCCAACTGCTGGGGCTCGCTATAGATGCCCGGGTTGGAGAAGCCCTCAGCTATAACTTGCGACTGACGGGGTTCAGCATGACCCCCTCCTGCGTAAATCCCTACCAAAAGCAACAGACTGCTGATGAGTTGGTGGTCTGGCATAGAGAATCCCTCCTAATGCTTACTACAAGGATGCCACGTTTGGTCGAGGGCTATACCTGTCTGCTCTTTACAAGCTGCGCCCGACTCGTTATACTGATAAGGATGGTTTTAGTACATTTGGACAAGCTTGAACAACTCGATCATAATTCAATACGTAATTCATGGAGGAGCCTGCCACAAGCGGGCTCTTTTTGTGTATTTTTGTACCTTTAATCAACAATAATGGATAATATTACTTATCCAAGAGGAGGATTGGACTTGTCTTTGCTGCACTTATCTATTCTACTGCCGCTCGCGGGCTCGGCGTGTGTCTTATTGACGCGAAAATGGCGGACACTTCCTCATGCCGGTTGGCTCGTATTCCCAATACCGCTGTTGCTATTTGTCTATTTTTGTTCACAAATAGCATCGGTTCAGAGTGCGCCGACTACAGCTTCTATACCATGGCTGCCCTTCATCGACATTTCGTTTGCTGTTTATCTTGATGGGCTGTCCCTACTTTTTTCGCTGCTCATCAGCGGAATCGGCGCGCTGGTTACGTTGTACTCTATCTTTTATATGGATCGCAACAAGGAGGATGTTCATTCCTTTTATTCGTATTTGCTGTTATTTATGGGTGCGATGTTAGGTGTGGTGCTGTCTGATAATTTGATGATTCTCTACGGATTTTGGGAGCTGACGAGTATCGCTTCCTTTCTGCTGATCGGCTTCTGGCATCACCGCGACCGATCCCGCTATGGAGCGCAGAAGTCGCTGCTGATTACGGTATTTGGCGGTCTGGCGATGTTCGCCGGGTTTGTGCTGCTGTATGTGATGGCTGGCACGTTCAGCGTCCGCGAGATCATCGCTCAGCTTGGCTCGCTGCAGGGGGATGCCCTGTTTGTGCCTTCCCTGGTGCTCGTGCTGCTCGGCGCATGTACCAAGTCTGCCCAATTTCCGTTCCATATCTGGCTGCCGGACGCGATGGAGGCGCCGACGCCGGTTAGTGCCTATCTCCACTCGGCCACGATGGTCAAGGCAGGGCTATATCTGGTTGCCCGTCTCAGCCCGATCTATGCCGCGGAGGCGCTCTGGTTCTGGATCGTCACCACAACGGGGATGATCACGCTCATCCACGGCTCGTATCAGGCGATCAAGCAGAAGGACTTGAAGGCCATGCTCGCTTTCTCGACCATCAGCCAGCTCGGACTTGTCATGTGCCTGCTTGGCCTCGGATCAGCCTCGGCCTTCTTCGCAGATACTGCGACCGCGCTATTCTTCGCCAAGGCCACGACAGCGGGCCTGCTACATCTGTTGAACCATGCGCTGTTCAAGGGAGCGCTGTTCATGGTCGTCGGTATCATCGATCATGAGACCGGCACACGAGATGTACGCAAGCTAGGCGGCTTAATGACGATCATGCCGGTCACCTTCACGGTGGCGCTGCTCGGGACAGCATCTATGGCGGGCTTGCCTCCGCTGGGGGGATTTATAAGCAAGGAGATGTTCTTCACCTCTGTGCTGCAGATTCAGCAGCTCGGGCTGTGGAATATAAAGGGGTGGGGGCTGATCATTCCGGTGATCGCCTGGGTGGCCAGTGTGTTCACCTTCACCTATAGCATGCTCCTGCTCGTGAACACCTTCGGGGGGAAGCTGAAGCCGGACAAGCTGGAGACGCAGCCGCACGAGGCGCCAGCCGGCATGCTGGCTGCCCCGGTCATCCTCGGTCTGCTCGCCCTCATGGCAGGCTTGTTCCCGAATGTGCTGGGCGGGTCGCTTGTGGCACCGGCGATGGCTGCGATTCATCCGTACCTGCTGGCGGCAGGCGAGCAATATGAGGTGCAACTGTCACTGTGGCATGGCCTGACCGCAGAGGTGTGGATGACACTTGGTGTAGTTGCGGCAGGCTCGGCAATCGTCTGGCTGTATCGGAGAAGGCGGCTTGAGTATAAGGAGTGGACGCTGCTTCTCGATCTGAACCGAGGGTATGATAAGGGGCTGGAGCGCTTGCATTCCGCTTCAAGCAAGGTCACCGGCCTCTATATGACCGGCTCGCTGCGGGCGTACTTGCTCTACATTTTCCTATTCATTGCTGCATCGCTTGGCATCACCATGCTAGCTACCTATGGGCTGCCACGGCAGATGGATGATCTGGCTCCGATCTCAATCTATGAAGCAGCCGTTGCGATCGGCCTTGCGCTGCTTGCGCTGGCGATTCCGCTGCTTCGCGGTCGTGTTGCCGCTATCTTGGCAACGGGCGGGGTAGGATACCTGGTTACACTGTTGTTCGTGCTCTACCGCGCTCCCGATCTGGCCTTGACACAGATGATCATTGAGACCGTGTCGGTCGCTTTATTCTTGCTCTGCTTCTATCACCTGCCCAAGCGCAGCATGGAGAAGCCAACAAGGAGCTTCAGGTTCACCAATGCGCTTATTGCAGGAGCGGTAGGGCTAATCGTCACCTTGCTGGCGATTGGCGCGAGCGATGCGCGTCCTTTCGCATCGATCTCGGAATTTTTCATTGCGGAGAGCTACCGACTCGCTGGCGGGAGCAATATGGTCAATGTCATTTTGGTCGATTTTCGCGGCTTTGATACGATGCTGGAGATTACGGTGCTTGGCATTGCCTCGCTCGGTATCTACGCGATGATCCGGCTGCGTCTCGACGAGCAGAGAGCCGCTGGCACGGTGGGACAGAGCGGGAATGGAGCAGGGCGGTATATTCGATTGCCCGACCGATCCAATGATGTGATTTTGAAGACGGTCTCCAAGGTAGCCATTTTTATTATTGTTGCCTTCTCTCTATACCTGTTCTTCGCGGGGCATAACAGTCCGGGAGGCGGCTTTATCGGGGGCCTGATGACCTCGGCGGCTATCGTGCTGCTGGCACTTGCCTTCGGACTGGATGTCATCGAGCAGGTGCTGCCGATCGATTTTACGCGCCTGACGGCGGCGGGGCTGCTCATCGCCGTCTTAACCGGAGCGGGCTCGTTCCTGCTGGGCGCTCCGTTCCTCAGTCATGCCTTTGGCCATTTCTACTTGCCGCTGCTCGGGGATACGGAGCTGGCGACCGCCGTAATATTTGATCTGGGCGTCTATCTCGCTGTCGTAGGCGTGACGATGACCATTATATTATCAATCGGGAGGGAGAAATAAGATGGAACTGCTCATGGCTCTCGTAATTGGCGTTCTGTTCGCAGTAGCGGTCTATCTTATGCTATCCAGAACATTGCTGCGGATCATTATCGGCACGGTAATCTTGTCTCATGGGGTTCACCTGCTGCTCATGACCATGTCACGCCTGAAGCGTGGCGCGGCCCCCATCCTGGAGGAGGGCAATCTGGCCTATACAGATCCGCTGCCGCAGGCACTGATCCTGACCTCGATCGTGATCAGCTTCGGCGTTACCGCGTTTATGCTGGTGCTGGCCTATCGCGCCTATCAATCGCTTGGCACCGATCAGATGGATGAGCTGAAAGGGGAGAAGGAGCATGAATAATGGACTTGTCCTCCCATTGCTGCTGCCGCTGCTGACCGCGATCCTGCTCATCCTCTGCCGTCAGCATCTGAAGCTGCAGCGAATCATTAGCGCTGTAGGCGCCGCGCTGGGTCTAGGTGCGGCGTGCCTGCTGATCTGGCAAGTGAATAAGCATGGCATTCAGACGCTCTATATGGGCGGCTGGGCGCCGCCTTTCGGAATTGTATTTGTTGCTGATATGCTGGCGGCCTTGCTCGTGCTTGTAACATCGCTCATAAGCCTAGCCTGTCTCATCTTCTCCTTCCACAGCATCGGGCGCAAACGTGAGGAAATGTATTATTATCCGCTGTTTCAGTTTTTGTTAACGGGCATCAACGGCTCCTTTTTGACAGGCGATCTATTCAATCTGTTCGTATGCTTTGAGGTGATGCTGATTGCCTCCTATGCACTGCTTGTGCTTGGCGGCACCAGGCTGCAATTGCGCGAGACATTAAAATATGTCATCGTCAACATCTTGTCCTCCGCACTATTCGTAGCGGCCATGGCCTACTTGTATAGTGTAGTCGGGACGCTGAACATGGCGCATCTATCCCAGCGTGTCGCCGAGGTCGGTCAAGGGGGGATGCTGACGACCATCGCGGTGCTGCTGCTGATCGTCTTCTCGCTGAAGGCGGGGCTATTCCTGTTCTTCTGGTTGCCCGGCGCTTACAGCGCGCCTCCGGCGGCGATTCGCGCCCTATTCGGCGGCTTGCTGACGAAGGTCGGACTGTATGCCATCATCCGGGTATTCAGCCTCATATTCTATCATGAGCCTGAAGTGACGCATCTATGGATCGCCGTCATGGCGGGGCTAACGATGGTGCTGGGCAGCATCGGTGCGGTCGCGTATCAGGATGTGACGCGAATCATGAACTATAATGTCATCATCGGTGTCGGATTTATCGCACTCGGCATTGCCACCGCTACTGCAGAAGCATGGGATGGCGTCGTCCTCTACCTACTGCATGATATGGCGGCCAAAGCCTTGTTATTTATATTAGGCGGCCTGCTCATTGTCAGAGCAGGGAGTGATCAGCTCTCCGCCATGGGCGGGCTGATTCACCGCTATCCGTTACTGGGCTGGCTGTTCTTCGGCACGACACTCGCACTTGTGGGCATTCCGCCGCTAAGCGGATTTCCTGGTAAGCTGCTCATTCTGCGTAGCGGCATGGAGGCTCATCATTATGGGCTTGCCGCGATTGGCCTGGCCTCCAGCTTGTTCGTGCTCTACTCGTTAATGAATGTGTATCGCCAGGCCTTCTGGGGCGTTAAGCCGGAAGCTGAAGGAGAGCCATCATCGCCTGGCCGCGGGATGAGTGCTGTGCTGCTGGGGCTGTTCGCTATACTTCTGGGTATGGGCATCGGGGGCGAGTGGCTGTATGGGCTGGTGCAGCAGGCGGGTGAGGTGCTTAGCAACCCGTCAATCTATATTGAAGCCGTAATGAAAGGGTAGATGCAGATGGCCTTCCAAATTGTATTAAATCTCCTATTGTCCATCACCTGGATGTTCCTGAACAACGACTGGAGTATGGCCGGATGGATCATCGGCTATCTGCTCGGATTGTTGATTCTGCTGGCGTTCCGCCGTTTCTTTGCCAGGCCGCTCTATATCCGCAAGCTATGGGCTGTTATCCTGCTTATGCTGCTGTTTGTGAAGGAGCTGTTCCTCTCCAGCTTCGCGGTCGCCAAGCATACGGTATCGCCTCGGCTCTCGTTCCGTCCAGGGATATTCACCTATCGGACGGAGCTGCAGTCAGACTGGGAAATTACGATTCTGGCTTGCCTGATCTGTCTGACACCGGGGACGCTAACACTGGAGGTCTCGCCTGATCAACGGGAGCTGTTCATTCATGCGATGGACATTGAAGATGCGCAGGAGCTGAGCCGCCAGATTCGGACAAGCTTTGAACGAGCGATTGTGGAGGTGAGAGAAGCGTGATGGATTATATTTGGAGCGGTTGCCTCATTGCGCTGGCGGCAGGGATGCTCGCCTGTCTGTACCGGCTGCTGGCTGGACCATCGGTATCTGACCGTATTGCTGCGCTGGATACGCTCGGTATTCATATTCTCGCCGCAATCGCGGTGTACAGTCTGCTCTATCGGACGCAAGTCTATCTGGAGCTCATATTGGTGATCGGCATATTAACCTTTATCGGTACAGCAATGTTTGCGCGTTACATGGAGAGAGGGGTGGTGTTGGAGCATGGAGATCGTGAGTCGGATCGGTGAATATGCACTTGCGGCAGTTATTGTGTTTGGAACGGTGTTCTGTCTGCTCGGCGCCTTCGGGCTGGTCAGATTGCCGGATGTATACCTGCGCTCTCACGCGGCAACCAAAAGCGCGACCTTGGGGGTGCTCTGCGTCTTGACAGGCGTCTTCCTATATATGATGCTCTTCGAACATCATGTTAGCGCCAAGCTGCTCCTGGGCATTGTATTCGTCTTCCTCACCTCCCCTGTAGCCGGTCATCTGAACGGCAGAGCCGCCTACCGCAGTGGCGTTCCCTTGTGGCGGGGAAGCGTGCAGGATGACTTGCAGGATCATATCAAGATTAAGGAAGAACAGAATTGAGAGTACTGCTGCAGGCAGTAGAGGCCGCGCAGGCAGACCTGCGCCTACTGCCTGGAGGCTCGAATCATCGAGATGATGTACACCAGCGTCGTCAGCCCGCCTTCAATGGATAAAGCGATAAAGGGAAACCACATTCCTAAGTATTTGGTAACAAACGGACTTTCATGACCTAATGGCCATGCAGGGCTCAGTAGAATGACGATGCCCAGCGGAACAACCCATTTTCTAGCTGTCGTCGTTCCAAAATACTGTGTGCAGCCCTCTGCGAGGGAGTGGTAGAGTACAGAAATGGTAATGAAGGAGCCGGAGATGAAGATGAGCAGCAACAGCACCTCTACCCGCTCAAATATAATAATCTGCGTGATTCTTGAAAACACATAGATCGGATTCTCGAACCGTCCCGCCATATCCGGTCCCATGACTGCAAGGCTATAGAGCAGATATAGCGTCATAATAAAGGAGCCGAGTACAACAGCGCTGCTCTTGAGCCGGAAGATGCGGCTCGGATTCGTCATGTGCGGCATGAGCATGCCCATCGTGATACAGATGCCGAACCAACTTCCGGGATAGATAGAGCCTCGAATGGCTGGCATCCATCCATCCTCCAGTTGCGGCAGCAGATTCGGCAGATGGACATAGGGGATGGAGCTGATAAACAGGATGATAGATGTGATCAGAATCAGAGCTCCGATCAGTTGGCTGAGCCTTGCAATCGCCTCGATGCCGAACCAGGTTGCAAGTCCGGCACATACCGTCATCGTGATCGACAGGGCGAGCTGTGGCGTCTCCGGCAACAAGGAGCGCGATAGAAAGTCACAATAGACCCACATGGAGGTAATCAGCACCATCAGAAAAAATAATAGAAAGCAAAACCCGGCTACCTTGCCCAGCGCCTTGCCCAAGACGGAGTTGCTATATTGGACAAGCGTCTGGCCTGGATGCTGCAAGCCTAGCTTCGCCAGCAAGAAGGCGACGTAGACATCGATCAGGGTTCCGAGCACCATGGATATCCATAAATCCTGCTTCACTTGCGAGGCCAACTGGTTGGGAACCGAGAAAAAGGTGAGACAGGTGATCGAGACGAAGATTATGAAGAAGAACTGCCGGCCGGTAATTTGCTGCTTGTTCATATTTCATCATCATCCTTTGTTAGAATGCCTTCAATAAGCAAGCCGGACTTGACCAGATCAATGGAAATCTCGGCTGCAATCTCAATCTGAGGCATTTGCTCGGCCCACTCTTGTTTGAGCGACTTCCAGCGGGACGGCGCCTTGCGGTGGATCACCTCCCCGAATCCGATCGCATCCGAACGATAGGTACGGTATAGCTTGGACACCGTCTGCTCGATCTGCTTCTTGAGGCTAGATTGCAGGTTGGAGCGAAGCGCCTGATGAGTGGCTCCATCTGATAAATCCAGCGAATGAGTAGAAGTGATAACACCAGCTTGACCCATCACACGAATACGCATCGTCAATTTGTTGTCTGAGAATTCAGGCTTGATACGGGTGTGCAGCGGCTCCAATCGAAGATTGATCTTGTTGCCGTCATGCTGTATGCTGGTCGTTCCAAAACGAGAGGTTCCGTTTAGCCAATTGACAATCTGCGCTTCCTCGCGGCTGATCCATCCGGTCATCCTGTTGCCGTTAAACACGGCCAATTCATCGATTTCCATAATATTTTCCGAGGCTTTATAGCCTGGTGCTCTGTATAGGCCAGGAGCTGCGGCATTGTAGCCGATCTGCGTGATTCTGGGCAGGAACTGATACAGCTCAACAGCGCCACTGTAATTTTTGTAGTATTTATTACGCAAGAAGGCTTTCCATTCATCCGCGGACACAGCTTGTAATTCTTTGGCCGTAGTGAGCGCTTCTTTGGCGGCTCCCTTGTAAATCAGAATAAAGCTATTGAAGTTTTGAAATTGATTTCTCCAGAAATAATCCATAATGCCATCCAGCCCGCGTCTTGCCAGCTTCTCGCCAATGAGAATCACCCGTGTTTGCGGGAAAAAGATGCTTTTTTTGGCTTGTTGTCGAATAATCTCCAGCGCATCCTCGATCGTCTCCCCCGAAGCGCTATAGGTTGCAAAGCTTCGTCTTTGCTGATTGCCGCCTCCGGCGGAGATGGGCAGCGTAGGATTGACAAGCTGTACAGTTACCTCAAGCTGTTGCTCGTTCGCATCCAGTCCGACCGCGGAGACGACGGTCAATTGATCGAAGTTAATCTGGCTCCAGCAGCCGCTGAGGAGTGTCATCGCCATCATGAGAACTACTATGCTTAGGGCTGGTCGGAAGCGCATCATTTCATCCTCCTGAACGTGGATTTGTTACTGCTTCTTCTTGGTGCGCAGAGAGAACCATGGGACACGAACCAGGGCTCGTACAGCTTCATCCTTCTTAAAGGGTGCGAATGGGGCCAGATAGGGCAATCCAACGGATCGTATCGCACTCAGATGAATGCCTACCATGAACATACCAATGATAATCCCGTACAACCCGAACAAGGAGGCAAACAGCAGCATCACAAACTTTAAGATCCGAATCGACCCGGACAAGGAGACGGACGGGATCGTAAAGGATGCAATCGCTGTACCGGCCACCACGATGACGGAAGGCGAGGAGATGAGACCAGCCTTGACGGCAGACTCGCCAATCACGAGTGCGCCGACGATGCTGATGGCTGAGCCGATCGACCGGGGCATCCGAATGCTTGCTTCCCGCAGCCCCTCAAACGTGAGCTCCATAAGGACGGCCTCCATGAGAACCGGGAAGGGCACGCCGTCACGCGAGGACAATATGCTGCTGAGCAACTGCGGCGGCAGCATCTCAGGGTGAAAGGTCAACACGCCAACATACAAGGAGGGAAACAGCAGTGTGACAAAAAAGCCGACAAAACGTATCCAGCGGATGAAGGTTGCGATCGGATAAGCAAGATACAGGTCCTCAGGCGTCTTCAGCAGATGGAACAGCGTGCAGGGCAGTACGAGAGCAAAGGGAGTGCCATCAACTAAGATAGCGACTTGACCTTCCAGGATCAGCCCGGCTACATCATCCGGGCGCTCAGTGTTATAGACAGTTGGAAATAATGACCATGGGTTGTCCTTGATAATCTCCTCTATGTAATGCGACTCCAACACAGCATCGATCGAGATATGCTCCAGGCGGTGGCGCACCTCATCCAGAGTTGACTGGTGAACCCTCCCCTCCACATAGAGCAGTGCGACTTCAGTATGTGATACTTCTCCGACCTTCTTGCTCTCGACACGCATCATGGAGCTTTTGATCCGGCGGCGTATGAGCGAGATATTAACCGTAAGAGATTCGACAAAGCCATCGCGCGGACCACGGATTACACCAGCCGAGGCCGGCTCTTCGATGCTGCGCGTCTCATAGCCCTGCGTGTTCACAGCAATGAATACGTCAAACCCGTCCAGCATTACAACCGTCCAGCCGTTAAGCAGCTTCGGTATGGCTTGCTGGATCGAATGGATAACGGTCGATTCGGCTGCTGTAATAATGGTGGTGCTCAATAACGTGACTGCTTGCTCATTACTTGGATGGATGTCCATCGACTTTGTATCCAGAAGCGGAGAGATCACATTATTGTTCAAATCAGCGGCGCTTACAATCCCGTTAATCCACATGATGGTGGCAGCGGTTCGCAGCCTGCCAAGCTGGCAATGGCGAAAGAATAAGTCCGAGCTGTTGCCTAGCTCTTGCTTCATAAGCTCGATACGCTCTTGCAGCTTGAGCTGGGCTTCGTTCGTATCCGTGCTGCTATGTTGGTCGTTGTTCATGGGTAGCGGGCCTCCTTGCCGTTCTAGCAGCTCCTGCTGGATGTGGAAAGTCATGGTTCTGCTTAGCCTGCGGCATTGCCGTTCTTTTTATGCAAGATGAGGTGGAATTGCTTCGGGAATAGAAGCGCACTATAATAGATAAATAACTAACTTATCTATCTGATGAGAGGAGGGGATAAAGCGACAATGAATGTGTCTGTTATCGATGATTTAATCGCCGTCTTTCACAGAATGCGCAATCTGAAGCAGCAGGCTCACGCTGGCAATCGTAAGCTGCAGGAGAGGCGACTGCTGATGCTGCTGAAGGATGCCGGCACTTCAGGTGTCAGGGTAGTGGAGCTTAGTCGGGCGCTGAGGGTGACCTCGCCCTTTGTTACGCAGTTGCTTAATAAGCTAGAGTCGGCCGGGCTGATTGTCCGTGTCCGGGAGGAGAGCGACCGCAGAATTGTGCTCGTGCGGCTAACGCCCGAAGGCGAGGATGAAGCGACCGCTATTTTGCAGCATATGCATCAAGTGATGGTCGGCCTGAGCGAGCGGCTCGGCGAGGAGGATTGCAGGACATTGACACGGCTTCTACATGAGACGTTCGATTATTTTGACGAAAAACTTGGGAGCGGGGAATAGGAGGAAGAGCATGATTGGATTGTTAAGGCAGTTGAAGCCCTACCGGGCATGGATCATGCTTGCGCTGGCAGGCATGCTGATCGGTATTCTGCTGGAGCTGTATTTGCCTACGCTAATGGCCAGTCTGGTTGATGTAGGTATCGTTCAGAACGATATGGGATTTATTATACAGACAGGGATATGGATGCTCGTGTGCTCATTGCTGGCAGTAGGGCTGACGATTGGGGTCGCTTATTTGACGACGAAGGTCTCGGCCAGCTTTGGCCGCGATCTGCGCCGGCGTCTTTTTGTGCATATCCAAGGCTTGTCACTCCAGGAATTTGACCGTTTCGGCACCGCTTCACTCATCACACGTACCACCAATGATGTGCGGCAGGTACAGGATGTGACGAATATGATGCTTGGCATGATGACGCGGGCGCCGATTATGCTCATTGGCGGCATTATTTTGGCGGTCTCGCGTGATGCCAAGCTATCGCTTATCTTCGTGGCCTCGCTGCCGCTGCTGGCGGGGCTGATCCTGCTGATTATGAGCAAGGCCATCCCGTTGTTTCGATCGCTCCAGAAGAAAACGGACAGACTGAATCTGCTGCTGCGCGAATCGCTCACCGGCGTGCGCGTCATCCGTGCATTCAATCGGACAGGATATGAGCAGAAACGATTCAACACGGACAATGAGGATTTTCGCGACACGGGCATTAAGGTAAACCGAATCATGGCCTTCCTGTTTCCAGTTATGATGATCGTCATGAATTTTACGAATGTCGCTATCGTCTGGTTTGGCGGGATGCGAATCGATGAAGGCGCGATGCAGATCGGCAATATGATGGCGTTCTTGCAATATGCGATGATGATCCTCATGTCGCTCATTATGCTGTCCATGGCCTTCATAATGATTCCACGCGCGCAAGCCTCGGCTCAACGGATCAACGAAGTGCTGGAGCTGACTTCATCGATTCGCGATAGCAGCAAGCCGGTGGCGGTCCCGTCCCAATCGGGTCAGGTCGAGTTCCGTAACGTAACCTATCGTTATGCCGGAGCGGAAAAGGCAGCCATCGAGAATGTGTCGTTCGTTGCCCGGCCAGGGCAAACGACGGCGATCATCGGCAGTACTGGCTCTGGAAAGACAACGCTGCTTCAACTGATCCCAAGGTTTTACGACGCGGAGTCTGGCAGCATTCTTGTGGATGGCGTCGATGTACGCGAACGGACGCAGCGAGAACTGCGGGAGAACATTGGCTACGTGCCCCAGAAGGCAGCATTGTTCCGCGGCACGATTGCGGACAATATCCGCTTTGGCAACGGCGATATAGAGGAGCAGCGAGTAGCTGACGCTCTGGATATTGCGCAGGCGACGGATTTTGTCCGTTCACGCGACGAGGGGATGCTGGCCTCCCTGGACCAGGGCGGGGGTAATCTATCGGGCGGGCAAAAACAGCGGCTGTCCATTGCGCGGGCACTGGCGAAGCAGCCGTTGATCTATCTGTTCGATGACAGCTTCTCCGCGCTTGATTACAAGACGGATGCCCGGCTGCGGGCGGCGCTGCGCAAGGAGACGGCGAACGCTACGATGATTATCGTCGCCCAGCGGGTGAGCAGTGTCCAGGATGCTGATCAGATTATCGTGCTGGATGAGGGTCGAATCGCGGGTATCGGAACGCATGATGAATTGGCTGCAAGCAACCCGATCTATCAGGAAATTATAGACTCCCAACAGACAGAAGGTGAGAGTGCATGAGCAAGCATGGTGGCCCGGGACGCGGGCCGGGAATGGCGATGGCGGGAGGGCGTCCCAAGGAATTCAAGAGAACGCTGCTGCGTCTCATAAGCTATCTCAAGCCGCATCGTGTTCGGCTCATATCGATCGCATGCATGGCGCTGATCGGTACACTGTTCAATGTGATTAGCCCCAAGCTGCTTGGAGATGCTACGACCTCCTTGTATGACAGCTTCAGCAAGGGGATCGGCGTGGACTTCTCGTTGCTCGGCAAGTTGCTGCTGGGGCTTGTTGTCTTATACACAGCCTCTGCGTTCTTTACGTTCCTGCAGCAATATATGATGGCGGGTGTGTCGCAGCGCACCATTGCCAATATGCGCAGGCAGGTCAATGACAAGCTGACGCGTCTGCCGCTTCGTTACTATGACAAGCATCCGCATGGCGATGTACTGAGTCGCGCGGTCAACGACATTGATAACATTAATAACTCGCTTCAGCAGGCGCTGATGCAGATCATAACCTCCGTCCTGTCGATTGTCGGCATTATCGTCATGATGCTGTATATTAGCCCATGGTTGATGCTGGTCGTGTTTGTCACACTGCCCCTGAGTGCTCTGGTCATTCGCTTCATCGGGACACGATCCCAGAAGCATTTCAAGAATCAGCAGATGGGACTCGGTCAAGTGAACGGACATATCGAGGAGATGTACGGAGGGCATCAGATTGTCAAGGCCTATAATTACGAGGATCAGGCGATTGCAACGTTTGATGAGTTAAATGAACGTCTGTTCCAGACCGGCTGGAAGGCGCAGTTTATATCGGGTCTGATGATGCCGATCATGATGTTTATTGGCAATATCGGTTATGTGTTGGTCAGTATCGCTGGCGGGCTGCTCGTGCTCAGTGGCAATATCCGTATCGGGGATGTGCAGGCCTTCATCCAATACACACAGCAATTGAACCAGCCGATGGTGCAGGCGGCCAGCATTGCCAATATGATTCAATCGGCGCTGGCCTCTGCTGAGCGTGTATTTGCTGTACTGGATGAGGAGGAGGAGCTGCAGCAGCAGCCGAATCACGTTGATGTTGAGCGCTTATCCGGCACCATCGCCTTCCGTGATGCCAGCTTCGGCTATGATGCGGATAAGCCTATTATTCAAGGCTTGAACATCGAGGTGGAGGCAGGACAAAAGATCGCTATTGTCGGACCAACAGGCGCAGGCAAGACGACCATGATCAATCTGTTGATGCGCTTCTATGAACTGAACGGTGGCTTGCTGCAGCTCGGGGGTGTAGACTACCAGGAGCTGAGCCGTGAGCAGGTGCGCAGCCGATTTGCGATGGTTATTCAGGATACGTGGTTGTTTAACGGCACAATCCGCGACAATATTGCCTACGGCAAGGAGGGCGCAACGGAGCAAGAGGTCGTGCGGGCGGCGAAGAGAGCGTATGCCGATGATTTCATCCGCACCCTTCCTGATGGCTATGACACGGTGCTGACTGAGGATGCCTCGAACATCTCGCAGGGACAGCGGCAACTGCTGACCATCGCCCGCGCGATCATCTCGGAGCCACAGATTCTCATTCTGGACGAAGCGACCAGCAGTGTCGATACTCGTACCGAGATGAATATTCAGAAGGCGATGCAAGAGATGATGCAAGGTCGAACCAGCTTTGTCATTGCGCATCGGTTGTCCACGATTAAGGATGCGGATCTCATCCTCGTCATGAATCAGGGGCAAATCATCGAGCAGGGCACCCATCATCAGCTATTGCAGCAGCAGGGCTTCTACGCGGAGCTGCATCATAGCCAGTTCGCTGAAGAGTCTGAGGCGGTATAGCCTGGCGCGCTTCGGTATGAGAGCAGCCGCAGCAACACGTGTCCGGTCGTATGGCGGTATGAAGAGACCTATAGAACCGAAGGGATGGGACTTGCATAATGCGAGCCCCATCCCTTTACTATATTGCCGGGGACATGCATAGGATAGAGCAATGGGCCAGATGCTGCGGGCAGGGAGCGTAGTGAAACGGACAATGATCGGCAGGAGGGATGAAGCGTGAAAATGCAGCGCGAGTGGCATACATTCACAGTTACGGGCATGACCTGCGGGGCATGCGCGACCCGAATCGAGAAGGTGCTGCGGCGAGAAGAAGGCGTGGAGGAGGTACATGTCAATCTGGCTACCGGACTGGCGGCAGTAGGGGGAAGCCAAGGCGAGCTTCACTACGGCCAGCTCGAGCAGAGGGTGCGTCAGCTAGGGTTCGGCGTCCAGCCTGTGCGCCCGCCTCTTGCCGACTCGTCCGCCCCGTCTCGCACAGCATCCTTGACGAGGTTCTGGCTGTCGCTGCTGCTGACGTTTCCCTTAATGCTGCTTATGCTTCATCATGCCGTGCCTGGCTTCCCGCTTTCCCTGCCCCCGCTGTTCATGGAACCGTGGGTACAGCTTGCACTGGCAACACCCGTGCAATTCATAATTGGCTGGCCCTTCTATGCGGCTGCATGGAGAGCGCTGCGCCATGGCGGCGCCAATATGGATGTGCTGATCGTTCTTGGAACCTCCAGCGCTTATTTCTACAGCCTATACCAGATGATCCGGCAGCTTATCGATCCGGCTTCGGAGCCACAATTGTATCTGGAGACGAGCAGCATCATTATTACAATTGTGCTGCTTGGCAGACTGCTGGAATCCTCAGTCCGGCAGCGGTCTATGAGTGCCATCTCCAGGCTGCATCAGTTGCAGCAGCACAAGGTGGAGGCGGAGCGGGGCGGGCGAAGGCTGTCCGTTGCGCACTGCGAGCTGCTGCCGGGAGATCGGCTGGAGGTGCGTCCAGGAGGAAGTATCCCGGTAGATGGCATCGTGCTGGAGGGAGTATCCAGTGTCGATGAAGCGATGATGACGGGGGAGGCGGTTCCTGTTGCGAAGAGCCCTGGAGACCCGGTCATCGCCGGGACGATCAATCAGGAGGGGCGGCTACGGATCGAGGCAGCCAGAGCGGGCAGCGAGTCTTCTGTTGCACAGCTCATCGGACTGCTGGAGACGGCGCAGGGCTCCAAGCCGCCTATTCAACGCCGAGCAGATGAACTGGCTGAGATGTTCGTGCCGCTGCTCTGCGCGCTCGCTGCGGTCACGTTCCTGTTCTGGATCATGCTCATCGAGCCGGGCAATACGGCCGTGGCGATGGAGCGGATGATCAGTGTGCTGGTTGTGGCCTGCCCGTGCGCGATCGGACTGGCTACGCCGATCTCCGTGCTGGTCGGCTCGGGTCGCGCGGCTCAGAAGGGTATTCTGTATAAGGAGGGGCGAATGATCGAAGCGCTGCATCGCGTGACGACCGTGCTGCTGGATAAGACGGGGACACTGACAGAGGGGCGCCCTGTATTGACAGGCTTGTACAGTCTGAATGCAGGAAGGGACGAGCGAGAACTGCTAGAGCTGCTAGAGCTGGCAGCGGCTGCCGAGCGCCATTCCGAGCATCCGCTCGCAAGGGCTATCGTGCAGGCAGCCGCTGCCCATGGGGGGAGCAAACGGCCTGTCCGCGGCTTTAAGGCTGTGCCTGGATACGGCATCCAGGCGATCGTCGGCGATACTCGCATTAGCATTGGCTCCTGGAGAATGATGCGCGAGCATGACGGCCATGAGCGCAGGAAGGCGGACATCGTGAAGCCGCATGTTGCGCAGCGTCTGGAGGCAGAAGGTCACACGGTATTGTACATGGTCTTAGATGGTCAATTGTCTGCCGTACTGGCGGTGCGGGATGTGCTCCGTCTCTCGGCCAAGGAGGGCATAGCAGAGATAGCCAAGCTGGGACTTACGACTGCGCTCATAACTGGCGATCATGCCCGAACGGCGAAGCGGATTGCGGAGGAAGCAGGGGTTGCCCACTCTTATGCGGAGGCGCTGCCAGGCGGGAAGCTGGAGATCGTGCGGGAGCTTCAGCGTCAAGGCGAGCGGGTGCTGATGGTTGGCGACGGCATGAATGATGCGCCTGCGCTAGCCGCATCGGATGTCGGGATGGCGTTAGCCAGCGGAACCGATCTGTCCAAGGAAGCAGCAGATATTTGCCTGCTGGGGGGCAATCTGCGCGCTGTTGCAGAGGCGATCCGCATGAGCCGCAGAACGATGGCTAATATCCATCAGAATCTGACCTTTGCGCTGGTATATAACGGACTTGCTATTCCATTCGCAGCGCTCGGTTGGCTGGAGCCGTGGATGGCCTGCACAGCGATGGCGCTCAGCTCGCTAACAGTTGTCGGTAATGCCCTGCGGCTGCAGCGTATGTAGCTCGGATCGTTTGCACCTGCCGATTCTTGCCCTCCTTCCTTGACATCCGGTACAATACATAGAGGCATAGAGCTGGAAGAGACAGGTTGTGAAGGGGAGCGATACGATGAAGCTAAGGGCTGCGGCTGCGGCAGGAGGTGTGATCCTTCTGCTGATAGGCGGGATGCCGCTGTCCGTGGGGACGAGCGCTGCTGAGTCGGTGGGGGTGGAGCGAGCAGCTCTGCTGCGTGCGGGCGAGCTGGTTCGCAAGGCGGGGGCAGCAGGTCTTCAATCGGGCGCAGTCGTTGCGATCCGCGTCGGCCCGACCATAGAGAAGAAGCGGCAGTTGGCTAATGGCTTTGTCTATCTCGATGAAGCGGCGCCCACGGTACAGTATGAGCTGCGCTATTACGGCAGCAATAACTTTGTCGGCACGCGCATCGATGGCTATAACGCGCCGTTTGCAGTGATGACACAAGAAGCTGCTCAGGCGTTAGGACGGGCTAGCAAGCAGCTTGCCAAGCAAGGGTATGGGCTCAAGGTGTATGATGCCTATCGTCCAGCCAAGGCGGTCAAGCATTTCATAGCCTGGTCGAAGGATGAAGCAGATTTGAAGATGAAGGAGCACTATTACCCGGATCTGGACAAGCCCGAGTTATTCAAGCAAGGCTATCTGTCTAGCCGTTCGGCGCATTCCCGGGGAAGTACCATTGATCTGACACTGGTAGACAGAGAGACGAGCGAGGAGATCGATATGGGGAGTCCGTATGATTACCTCGGTGAAATCTCTCATCATGGAACCAAGCGGATCAGCAAGGAGCAGACAGAGCATCGCCATCTCTTGAAGCAGGCGATGGAGCGTGCCGGGTTTCGTGCATACAGTAAGGAATGGTGGCATTATACGTTAAACAATGAGCCGTTCCCGCGCACTTATTTCGATTTTGATATTGAGTAAGCTTGACTACATGGATACAAAAGGAGAACCCGTGGAGTGAGATCATACTCATCGGGTTCTCCCTTTATATTTGCCGCTATGAATTAACTTGACCTTAACCTTCACCTCGCGGATCATCTGGTCATTCATTGCCAGCTTGCCGCTTTCTTGGAGATGCTCCCATTGCTGTGGATGTTTTTTGTATAACGAGTAGAGCAGGTTGAGTGTATCCGTCTGATGCGGCAGTCCTTGCTGGAAAGTGAAGCGGATCTGCTGCTCAACCACCGCCTCGGCTTCGGCCTCCAGCTCGCGGCGTGTGAGGTTAGTAATTAATTGGTCGACAAAACCATGAGCTTGCACCTCAATATCAAACTTCACCTCGCCATTGTCCAGCACCGGCTTGATCTTGTGTGAGGGCTTTGTAAGCACTAGCGTTGCATGAGGCTTGCCATGATCCGGTACGTTGATGATCACGCGCTTGGTGCTGTGCTGCAGCCAACGGGCACCTTTCAATTGCTCGGCGGAGTACCAGCCCTTCCATTGCTGCCCGGCGAACATGGAGGCGCCCTCCACCAGAAACATGGACTTGGGCGATGTATCCTCCATCCAAGTACCCTGTTGGATCGTGATAGAGGGCAACATTGCAGTACGAGCGGGCTCGTTCAGCTCGGCAATCAATTTGAAGCCGTATTGCGGCTTGAGGCGAGATAGCTGATTGTAGCTCTCCTCCGGCCGATCCAGCAGAGAGTCCAATGCCGACATGTTCAATAGCGCCTTTTGCGAGAAGATCTGCGGAATCGGCTGCTTCGTACCGTAGACAATAACATTGTACCGCACCTCACGGTAACGATTGATCGCCTCGTAGGCTTCGTGAAGTATGGTCCCGTTCTTCAGCAGACGTTCGCTGCATACGATGGATTTAACATGACCCCAGAACAGCCGCAGTTGCGAGGTGGGATAGATGGAGGTGATGGAGTCGTTGACGGTACGTCCAACCCCCTTGCCAATCCATACGGGCACATTCTTGCCAATATCGATTTGCTCGGTCTTCGCTACATCGATGAAATTCAGAACTTGCACATAGGCGATGTATTGGCCATCGACATAGTCCAGTCCGATGGCGGTGACATAGGCGAGGTTCTGGATAGATTTGGTGTTGTTGGAGCAGCCCCCAAGCAGCAGCAACAGCAGGCACACCCGTAGCAGCTTGAGCTTAACTCTTCTCATGTTCCTCCCCCCTCGCGCTTATGGTCATTATCGTGGTTATGCAGCGTTACGGGCCGCTTCGTCATCCAGCGCCACGGCACCCGTACAATTGACTTGAGGATGTCCGCCGGGGCGAATGGGGAAAGCGGAGCCAGATAGGGAACGCCAAAGGAGCGCAGCGTGCTTAAATACCCAATCAGTAGTAGAATACCTAGCAACAGACCGAACATGCCCAGGAAAGCCGAGATGAAAAACAGAAAAAAGCGGATCACACTGACACTGCCGCTGAGAGATTGATTCACGAGCGTTACACTCGTAACGGCTGTGATGGCGCCAACAACGACTACGCTCGGGGACACCAGTCCGGCACGAATCGAGGCATCCCCGATGATCAACCCGCCGACGACGGTCAACGTCTGGCCGATGGAGCTAGGAAGCCGCAGGCCAGCCTCGCGAAAAATTTCCAGCAGCACCAGCAATATAAGCAGCTCGATCTGTCCAGTAAATGGCAGGCCGATCCGTCCAGATGCCACGGTCGCCATCAGGCGATACGGCAGTTGATCGGGGTGAAAGGACGAGAGAGCTGTCCAGGCTCCAGGAAGCAGCATCGAAATGATAAGGCTAAATAAACGAATCATCCGGGCAAAGGAGATGTATTGAAAGTTGAAATACAGATCCTCGGGCGACTTCATAAGCAGAGACAGATTGCCAGGGCCGATCAATACCATGGGGTTTCCATCCAATATAACAATGAATCGTCCAGCTAACAGACTGGCGACCACCTTGTCCGGTCTCCCGGTAAAATCGAGCAGCGGGAAGAGGGAGTATTTCTGATCTACAAGCCATTCTTCCAATTGATTGATGCTATACAAACCATCCACATCGATTCGTTGCAGACGGGAGCGAAGCTCTTCCACTATAGGAGGAGAGATAATGTCCTCTATGTACAGGATCGCTGTCTTGGTGCGGGTTCTTCGCCCCAGCGTCATCATCTCCACCGCAAGCGACTCACTGCGCAGCCTTTTGCGAATCAGGGCAATGTTCACCATCAGCTCCTCAATAAAGCCGTCTTTGGGTCCCTTAATCGAAATTTCCGTGCTGGATTCCTCCGGATTGCGACCAGGCCGGTTGGACAGGCCGATGCGGAACAAGCTACCAGTACAGCAGATACGCAGCAGCAGGTCGCCCTGAAACAGCCATTCCGACAGTTGGGCATCCGTCGCATCCTCCGGTATGGGATTCAGCGGCAGCCAGCCGTATACTCCCTCGGACTGTAGCTTGCTCAGCCCAATCGTCTTCTCCAGCTTCTCTAGCTCTGGCAAAATGACGCGGTTGAATTCGGCTGTATCGCATAATCCCTCGCTATAGGTAACGATAATGTGTGAGGAGTCTTGCTCCGTCAGGAAATAACTGTGATGAGCGACATCGGCACAATGCTGGAACAATCTTTCCAGTCGATCGTTGCATCTCTCTACTTGCGAACTACTCCCATGAGCCATCATGAAGCCTTCACCTCCGATTTGTCTGGGAGCAAGCAGAGCAGCACATACCACGCTGTCATCGCCAGCGCTGCTACCAGGGAGTAAGGAACATAGTAACGATACATATACAGGTAAAACGTATAGGCGTCTAGCGGAATAAGTGACAATAGTGTATAGCTCAGTGTAATCGCGCCGACCAGCAGTCCGCGGCGAAGGCCGCTCGCTGCCCAGGGCATCAGCTCGGCTAGCAGGAATATTGATAGGCTGATACGTATAACCGCACCGGCAAGCCACTGGAAGACAGACAGAAAATCGACATGCTCCAAATCATAGCCCAGTCTGACGAGACGCCACTGTTCATAGGGCGACTCCATCTGCTTGGCGGCCTCGACCGGGCCGAATTCAGTAATAGCCCCAATCACTGGCCCGAGTGTTATAGAGGCGAGCAGAGCACCGAGAAGAACCAGTTGCCAACCGCGTATAGGCTGTCTGATCCGATGCTGCAGCGCAAAGAGGAGGATCAACTCTGAGAAGCCCCCAACTGCGTACAGCGTGCCGTGCCAGACTGGCCGCCAGCCATTCTCCAGCACGGGCCGCAGCAGCTCCATGTCTTTCAAGTCATTATTGGCGAACGAGACAAAAAAACCGAGCGCGACCACGACGGGAAGCATGAGCCCAGCGCTAATGGCTATCGTTCTCAAGCCGGTGCAGGCGTAATAGAAACAGACTATACACAGGCTGAGAGCCAGTATAAATACCGGCGTATCAGGTAAGTAGTTGGTGAGCGTCCAGCCTGAGGTATGCAGCACTGTGGTGCCGCCCATCAGGTAGAGCTGGAGGCTAAATGGCAGAACGATCAGCCAGGAGAGAAACGATCCGACCCGCGTGGCCAGCCAAGGCTGCAGCTTCTGCTGCCCTGACCGTCTCATGCACCAGGCGATCAGGGCGCACCAGGGCAGAATGAGCATCGTTGCTGCGATTACTGCCAGCCAGGCGTCACGTTGCGAGGCCTCCAGCAGCATGGGATTGATAATGACATGGCTCATAAGCCCGTTGACGAGCATCACGATCATTACAAGCTGAATATAGCTGAGATGTCCAGTGGATTGCTGTGTCATAATTAGCTTCACCCGATCATTATGAGTTGTCTAGAAACTATAGCATTCCAACCTCTCCCTGTCCTTATGCGCCCATCATAAGCCGCAACATGACAATATAGGAGGACTAGCAATAAAGAATAAATAAAAAATTGAAACCATGGAACGGCTGTCATCGTAGTAAAAAGATGCTAAGATAAGCTATACACATTTTATGAAATCACGGAGGTGAATCCCTCGATTGAGGGAACGAATTGGACTTATCCATCGCAATTAATCTGTTTTTAGTAGCATTGTTGATTGTAATGACTGCGTTTTTTGTCGGAGCGGAGTTTGCGGCGGTCAAGGTACGGGTATCGAGGCTGGATCAGTTGATTGCTGAAGGCAATAAGCAGGCGGTAGCCGCGAAGAAGCTGGTATCTGACCTGGATTACTATCTGTCAGCCTGTCAGCTTGGTATTACCGTAACGGCACTCGGATTGGGAACGCTCGGCGAGCCGACGGTGGAGAAGATATTGCATCCGCTGTTCAATGAGCTTTCGATTCCGGCAGCCTGGAGCACCTTTATCTCCTACGCGCTCGCATTGTCGATCATGACCTTCCTGCACGTCGTGCTTGGAGAGCTGGCTCCCAAGACGCTCGCTATTCAATACTCCGAGCGCATGACCTTGCTGCTCGCCCGCCCGTTGGTCGGCTTTGGCAAGCTGCTGTTCCCGTTCATCTATATCTTGAACGGTGCTGCCCGGCTGTTCCTGAGAATGTTCGGTGTCAAGCCTGCTGGACATGAACAGGCTCACTCGGAGGAAGAGTTGAAGATCATCATGACGCAGAGCTATCAGAGCGGGGAGATCAATCAGACAGAGCTGTCTTATGTGCAGAACATCTTCGCCTTCGATGAGCGGATCGCCAAGGACATTATGGTGCCGCGCACGCAGATGATTACAATTGACCAATCGATGGATAGGCAACACATCCTGCAGCTTATCGATGAATATCGCTATACCCGTTATCCGGTGACGCGCGACGGGAGCAAGGATGATATTATCGGCTCCTTGAACGCCAAGGAGATGGTGACCCATCTGGCGATGGGGCGCGAGCCATCAATCAAGGATCATTTACACGCCATTCATATTATTCATGAAGCAACACCGCTCAAGGATGTGCTGCTGAAGATGCAGCGGGAGCGGGTTCATATGGCGCTTGTTATCGACGAGTACGGCGGTACGGCTGGCATCATTACGATGGAGGACATCCTCGAGGAGATCGTAGGCGATATTCGTGACGAGTTCGACGAGGACGAGCAGCCAGATATTGTCGAGCTGGGTGAGAAGGAATATCTCATTAATGGTCGGGTACTGCTGGAGGAGCTGGAAGCACGCTTCGGCTTGAAATTCGGCACCGACCTTGAAGTGGATACGATCGGCGGATGGATACAGGTACAGACCATGACGCAGGGGACAAAGAGCAAGGATTTTCGTCATGATGGCCATTGCTGGATACTGGCCGAGGTGGAAAACCGGCAGATTTTGCGGGTTCGACTGAAGCTGGATGCCTATCCGGCTCATGAAGATCAGGAAACAGGTGTTTAATACATGCTGCGCGAAGGGCCGCCCTACAGGGGCGGTCTTTGTGCTCGTGATGGAGTAATGATCATTGCAGAGGGGGACCATGGAGGTCTCACTGTAAAAGCGGCAATAGTAATCATGGGGTGGGTGTGGTATACTCTAACATAGTGTTAGCAACTTACTTTTTCGCGTATAGCGTCATATAGGAGGAAGAATATAGATGGAGATTGGTATTAGTACTTTCGTGGAAACGTCGCCAGATGTTCAGACAGGTGAAGTGATCAGCCATGCTCAACGGCTGCGTGAGGTGGTCGAGGAGATCAAGCTTGCTGACCAGGTGGGATTGGATGTCTACGGGGTAGGCGAGCATCATCGTAAGGATTACGCCGCATCAGCGCCCGCTATTGTGCTGGCGGCAGCAGCAACACAGACGAAGCGTATTCGACTGTCAAGTGCTGTGACCGTGCTTTCCTCGGATGACCCGGTGCGGGTGTTTCAGGATTTTGCCACGTTGGATGGGCTATCGAATGGCCGCGCCGAGATAATGGCAGGCCGCGGCTCGTTTATCGAATCCTTCCCCTTGTTTGGCTATGACCTGAACGATTACAATGAGCTGTTTGATGAGAATCTGGAGCTGCTGCTGGCGCTCCGTCAATCCGAGAAGGTAAGCTGGCGCGGTGGCCATCGTCCGGCCTTCAATAATCTGGGCATCTACCCTCGTCCGGTACAAGATCCGCTTCCAGTCTGGATTGCGAGCGGCGGGACGCCGGAGTCTGCTGTACGCGCAGGCATGCTGGGACTGCCATTGGTGCTGGCGATTATTGGCGGCAGCCCGTTCCACTTTGCGCCGATCGTTGATTTGTACAAGCGAGCGGCAGCCAAGGCAGGCCATGATCCACAAGTGCTTCCTGTTGCATCGCATTCGCATGGATTTTTGGCCGATACCGATGAGGAGGCTGCGGAGAAGTTCTTCCCTAGCACTCAGGCTGTAATGAATGCGATCGGTCGAGAACGAGGCTGGGGGCATTACAGCCGGGCAACCTACGATCAGGCGCGCAGCTTTGAGGGAGCACTTTATGTGGGTTCCCCAGAGACAGTTGCGAAAAAGATTATTCATCTGCGCAAGCATGTCGGCGTGACCCGGTTCTTCCTGCATATGCCGCTTGGCACGATGCCTCATGAGGAGGTCATGCATGGAATCGAGCTACTCGGCACGAAGGTTGCTCCGATGGTGCGGGAAGAGATAGCAGCTTGGGAATCGCAGACCGCAACGGAATAAGAGGAGGACATTCGATGAGTACGAGGAGTACGAGAGTGGAATGGGCGGCAGGCAAGTGGACGGTAGCGCCCGTCTCGGTACGTGAGGAGCAGGGGGATATGCATGTCACCCCCTGCAAGGGCAGCGATTTCTGGGAGAAGACATTGTACGGCTTCGAGCATCGCGATGGTCACGCCTTGCTGGCTCCATGGTCGGCCGAGGAAGGGATCGAGGTGTCCTTCCGGCTTGCAGGACTGACTGAGCTGTATGATCAGGCTGGACTGATGCTGTGGACAGGGGAGCGCCAATGGATCAAGGCGGGCATCGAGCTGAATGATGGCGTTCCTCACCTGGCTGTCGTTGCGACAGATGAGTATTCCGACTGGTCGCTCAGCCCTGTACCTGAATGGGCGGGCCTGGAGGTCACGGTGAGGGCATCACAGCTTAAGGATGCGGTTATTATTCGTGCCCGCGCTGGCCATGGCAACTGGAGAACCATTCGAGTCGTCCGCTTCCCTGAGCACGCAGGCAGACAGGCAGGGCCGTTCGTCTGCGCACCGACCCGTGCCGGGCTAGAGGTGGTCTTTACCCGCTGGGCGAAGACGGCTGCTGACACCGATCTGCATCAGGACCCCCCATTGCCGGAGCTTGGGTAAAGCCAGGGCGTGCTTACACGCTGGAATTTGAGCAAGCATGGAATCCGTACTAACAGCATCCCGTCCCGGAGGGGGCTAAGATGCTTGTGATGCACGCAAGACTGGATGTGTTCGGTGGAACCTTGATGTTCTCGGATACCTTCCCGGGCATGCCTTATGCTCAAGGGGATAATATTAGTCTATCGTTGACAAGCAACGATAAGGGCGCTCTGGAAGCCGCATATGAGCAGTTGAAGGTAGGCGGCAGGGTGACCATGGAGCCGCAGGAGACGTTCTGGAGCAAATATTACGGCAGTGTCACAGACAAGTTCGGCATCCAATGGCAATTCAGCTTGGAGGAGAGCAGTCCTTCATAACCTCGTGGTAGAAGGGTTGGTAAGATACAGGGGGACAGAATGCTCCCCATACGGCAACAGGTGGTTCTATTCCTGTTATCGTATGGGGAGTTTTTTTATTCATTATATTTCTTCTTTTCTCAGCTAATGCTAAACTAAGTTCTGGTCTGGTGGCAATCTGAAGTCGCCTAAGAATCCCATCTTACTTGAGAAACAGCAAAGGCGGTTTATTTATGAAAAACATTTGGAGCATTTACAAAAAGGATTGGCTACATATTTTACGAGTGCCTACCGGTATCTTTCTTATTATCGCGATCATATTCATCCCCGGTGTGTATGCCTGGGTTAATATTAAGTCGGTGTGGGACCCGTACAGCAATACGCAAGGGATCAGAATTGCAGTCACAAGCCTCGATAAGGGGGCGCTCGTTCAGGACAAGACGATAAATATCGGTAACGAATTAGTGACCAGTCTGCAAAATAACAAGAAGCTGGGCTGGACGTTTGTAGATGAGGAGGAAGCGAGGACTGGGGTGGGGCAAGGGGATTATTATGCCAGTCTGCTCATACCGACGGACTTCAGCGCGAAGATTACCGGCATTATCGAAGGCAAAATCGATCGGCCGGAGGTGATCTATACCGTCAATGAAAAGGTGAATGCGATCGCGCCGAAAATAACCGGCTCCGGCGTCTCTGCTATCACAAAGCAAATTAATGAAGGCTTTACAGAGGCGGTCAGCGAGGCTGTACTGACGAAGCTGAAGGAAGCAGGCGTCGTAATCGAGGCGGAGCTGCCGACCATTCGCAAGGTAGAGAATGGGATTTTTAATCTGGAAACTCATCTGCCCGACATCGAAGCGGCTGGACAGAAGGTACTGGACATCGAACGTATGCTGCCCGAAATCAATGAGAAGGCGCATCGAATAATCGAGCTTCAGCAGAAGCTGCCAGAGATCAATAAAGCAGCACAGTATGTGCTCAAGCTGCAGCAATATTGGCCAAGGATCAGCGATGCAGCAGGGGAGGTGCTCCTTATTCAAGAGAAGCTTCCGCAGATTCAGCAGGCGGCACAGCGCATCCAGGAGGTCGATGCTCATTTTGACCGTGTGAGCGGAGTCGTCGAGACCGCGCTGGATAAGACCAATACCGCCCTGGGTATTGTGACAACGGCTCAGGAGCAACTGCCTAAGCTTGAGGCGTTAGGGGGAGATGCGATCGCCTTCGCGGACAGACTGAACGAGTTTCTCGTTCGGAGCGAGGAGGCGTTGCAGACGATTAGCCCGACGCTGCAGCAAAATTTGCTGCTGGTGAAGCAAATCGCGGATGCCGCCGAGCTGCTGACAGCAAGGCTGCAGGGAGCCGATCTTAGCCAATTGCCGACTGCGGCAGAAATCCAGGCCCTCTCCGATCGGCTCAGCAAGGCAGCAGGCGTAATCAGCAGCATGACGAAGGTGCTGCAGACCATGAACAATTATGTGCCGGATGGACAGCTAAATGGAATCATCGAGAGGTTGAATGGTCTTAG
Organism: Paenibacillus sp. J5; assembly: GCF_054955055.1. Classification (NCBI taxonomy): domain Bacteria; kingdom Bacillati; phylum Bacillota; class Bacilli; order Caryophanales; family Paenibacillaceae; genus Paenibacillus; species Paenibacillus sp. J5. The sequence goes on from NZ_JBUEDD010000002.1 coordinate 84,032, forward strand.
CGACAAACTGAATACGCAAATTAAGCTGCTGGCCGTCATTAAGGATGCGATCAATGGGGGAACTGTCCCAGCACAGGAAATGGTGGCGCGGCTGAATGTGTTAACGGGGCAGGTGAGCCGGGATATTGCTTATGTGCTGGAGCATTACGACAGTGATATTGTACCTGCAATCTCCCAGGGCTTACATCGATTGATGGAGCTAGGAGCGGCATCGACCGATGTTCTCCAGACGGCACAGAGTAAGCTGCCTGATATTGCCGAGCTGCTGCGGGCAGCAGATGAAGGATTGACATTCGGACAGCAGGAATTGACCCGCATTCAGGGAGACTTGCCCGATATTCGCGCGCGAGTGCATGATATCGCCACGACATTACAGAGCAAGACAGACGCATTTGTCGATGCGATTAACAGGGCGGCACCATTCATTCGCCATGACCTGCCAGCGATCGGTCAAAAGATCGACGCAGCCGCCGCTTTTGTCCAGAACGATCTGCCTGAGGCGGAGAACGAGCTGGCGAAGCTGGCGGATTTCGTTCAAACTCAGCTTCCTGGGCTTGCAGAGAATGTGAAGCGTGTTGCTGGGCTTGTGCGTGATGACTTGCCGCAGCTCGAGGAGGCTATTCGCAAGGCGGCAGACAAGCTGCGTGAAGTGAAGGATGACCATAGCTTTGCAGAGCTTGCGAAGCTGCTGCGGGGGGATATTGAGAAGGAAAGCGAGTTTCTGGCCAGCCCTGTACGGATAAAGGAAAACCAGCTATATGCGATTCCGAACTACGGCTCGGCAATGTCGCCCTTTTACGTGGTGCTGTCCCTTTGGGTTGGAGCCACGCTGCTCATCTCGATGCTGCGCTCTGAGGCGGAAAATCCAACTGGGAGCTATCGCAGCTATGAGCTCTATCTGGGTCGCCTCGGAACCTTTTTAACCATTGGTGTGCTGCAGGCACTCTGTGTAACGCTGGGGAACCTGTTGATATTAGGCACCTACGTTGCCAATAAACTGTGGTTTGTATGCTTCGCGATGCTCGTCAGCATCGTATTTGTCACCTTGATGTATATGCTGCTGTCTGTATTCGGCAACGCGGGCAAGGGAATTGCCATTATTTTTATGGTGTTTCAATTTTCCAGCTCAGGAGGAACCTTCCCGATCAGTATGACACCGCCCTTCTTCCAGGCGCTCAATCCGTTCATGCCGTTTACGTATGCGATCAGCTTGCTGCGCGAATCGGTTGGCGGGATTTTGTGGAGTACCGTGCTGAAGGATGTTCTGTTCCTGCTCGGCTTTATTGCCATGAGCCTGTTCATTGCCCTCGTGCTCAAGCGACCGCTCAGCGGGATCATCAAGCGGTCGTCGGACAATGCCAAGAAGACGAAGATTATCGCTTAGGCCTAGAGTCAGGTGAGCAGGGAATGCGACTGATGCCGCGGGAGACTATCAATCCCGCGGCATCGTTGCGCTTGTATACTCTGTAGCGATCACAGGAGCGATGAACTGGCGAAATACGTCGAAGGGGGCTTTGCCCCGCTTCATCCGATCATTGGAGATGACTATCACCAGCTCCAGCTCAGGCACAATGACGATATTTTGCCCACCATATCCATAGGCGTGGACATAGTGGAACGAGGACGGCTGCTGACCGTGCGCTCCTGCTTCGCTGCCATCCTGTCTGCCATCATAATGATCTGCCCACCAGTGCCAGCCATAACGTTCGCGGCGCGGAGGCTCGGCATCTATCGCCGGTGCTGTTGACCTGGCGACAAGCTCTGCACTGATCAGTTGCTCCTGGTTCCATCTCCCCTTGTACATATAGAGCTCTCCGAATTTCAACATGTCCACTGGACGCATCCGCATTCCGAACCCGCCTGTATGAACCCCCTGCGGGTCTTGCTCCCACTCATATTGTGTGATTCCCAGCGGGCCGAACAACCAGCGATCGGCAAACTGCGCGCAGGATATGCCGCTGGCCTGTACAAGCATCGTCGCAAGCATCTGCGACAGACCCGAATTATACTCCATTCGCTGCCCTGGGAGGTCGGCAAGCGGCTGCTCCAGCACAAAGTCAATCCAGTTTCCGGTTCTCGTCATGCGTGGAAATGACTGCTGTCCGCCGAATTCTGTCCAATTCAAGCCGGCAGTCATCGTAAGAAGCTGCTCGATCGTAATCTCTCGCTTGCGTACATCGGAAGCATGGGCCAACTGCGGGAAGAAAGTGGCTGCAAGCTCACCCGGCCCTGGCAGCAGTTGCTTGTCCATCGCAATACAGATGAGTGCAGACAGAATGCTCTTGGTGCAGGAGTTGATCTTGGCCAGCTCGGTTTCCGTTCGTTCGTTGCGATAATGCTCTATTATGCGCTTGCCTCGGTAAGAGATGAGGCAACTGCGCAAGTCCAGCGGCTCCAGCACCGGCAGTAATGTAGTCAGATTCATCCCTCTATTCCTCCTGTTCTTTTCCAGAACCATGCCTTCGATTATAAGCTTGCAGGCCGAAAGATACAACACGACTTCTTTGCCGCGAATGGATATGTGCAAGGCTTGGCGGGATGTCCCATTGATAACGCGATGGCAATATCCGGTTGACAAAGTAATAATCAGTTGTTATATATGAAAAATATAATTTATATATAAATGATAGCAAGGAGCAAACATGATGGGGGAGCAACGCAGAGATTACAAGGTGCCCGCATTGGAGAAAGGGCTGGATATATTGGAGCTGCTTGCGGCGGCACAGGAGCCGATGTCGCTGACGTCGATGGGACAAGCACTTGGACGGGGGAGCAGCGAGCTGTTTCGAATGGTAGGTTATCTGGTCGAACGAGGCTACCTCGCCCGTGATGCATCAGGGATGTACCGACTGTCGTTAAAGCTGTACGAGCTGGCGCATCGCCAATCGCCTATCGAGCAATTGATAAAAGCAGCGGAGAGCCCGATGAGGAGGCTGGCTGCGCAGGTGCGGGAGTCATGCCATTTGAGCATGTTGCTCGATGGGGAGCTGATGGTAGTGTACCAGCAGAAAAGCCCGGAGAACTATCGTTTCTCCGTCGAGGTTGGCGCGCGCCATGATCTGCTCGGCTCCGTATCCGGCCGGATTGTGCTGGCTCATCTGCCGCGGCGTGAGCGCGAGGAGCTGCTGCGGCGTAACGACACGTACAATTCATTGTCGCAGCCGGAACGACTGAAGCTGGTTGGCAGGCTGGAGGAGGCTGCGCTGCTCGGCTTCAGCTACATGCAGAGTGAAACATATGTCGCTGTGGAGGAGGTAGCGGTGCTTGTGGGCAATCCGCAGCTCGGTGTGGTTGGTGCGATCTGTATCCCCAAGCTGCTCCGTACAACCGACACCACATCGTATATGGCTCTGCTTGCCCCCTTACAAGAATGCGCGCGCAGCATATCACAGGCAGCAGGACTTAGTTATGAATGAGTGAGTTGATATTTTATATATGTAATAATATTTCATATCGAGAGGTGGGATAGTCAGATGGAAACATGCAGAATACTGGTCGCGGATGATGACCGGGAAATCCGTGAGCTGCTGGCCATGTATTTGCGAAAGGAACGGTACGAGGTGGATACGGCAGCCGATGGAGACGAAGCCATCAGGCTGTTCGGACAAGCGAGATATAATCTCGTCGTACTGGACATCATGATGCCAGGCATCGACGGGATCGAGGTATGCCGCAGGCTGCGTGAGCATACGAATGTGCCGATAATGATGCTTACTGCCAAGGATCAGGAGATTGACAAGGTGCTGGGCCTCACGATTGGCGCCGACGACTATATGACGAAGCCGTTCGGAATTCACGAGCTGCTGGCTCGCATCAAAGCGCAAATCAGGCGGTTTCATGTGCTCGGGAGCGGAGCAGCCGCAAGGCAGGAGGCGGAGCTGCGCTATAAGGGACTCGTTATCGACCGCAAGCACCATAATGTCATTCGGGACGGCCATCAGGTGATGCTGACTGCCAAGGAGTTCGAGCTGCTCTATTACTTCGCGTCCCATCCGATGCAGGTATTTACGAAAATACAACTGTTTCGTCAGGTGTGGGACAGCGATTATTTGGAGGATGATAACACGGTTATGGTTCATATTCGCAAATTGCGCAAAAAAATCGAGCGGGACCCGTCTTCGCCGCAGCTCATCCAGACTGTGTGGGGGATCGGCTATCGCTTTGCAGGGGAGAAGGAGGATGCGTAGCGCCAATCTGTGGCTGGCTCTGCTTCAACTGCTGTCGCTGGCTGCGCTGGGGTACTTCCTGATAGCGGGGGAAGCGCAGCCGTGGCTGCTTGCTGTACTGCTCGCTCTGATTGCCTTGCCCACGCTTGCTCTTGTGCATCGGCAATGGCAATTGCGGGCGCAGCTTCGCACGTTGGTGAGCGAGCTAGCACGGGCGGCGGATGGCAACTATACGATGCGGCTGCTGGCTCAGCATGACAGTGAGCTACAGGAGGCTGTCTTCAGCATGAATGAACTACTCGCACAGCTTGCGGCGCTTCAGGGACGTACCATACGGTCGGAGGCAGCTCGTAAGACGCTGCTCTCCAATATATCCCATGACATTCGGACGCCATTAACCTCGATTATCGGCTATATCGATGTGCTGCGGGACGACCTGGAAGCTTCGCCCGCGCAGAAGGCACAGTATGTACAGATTGTGGGGGAGAAGGCGGCCGCCCTGAAGCGGCTCATCGACGATCTGTTTCAGCTTGCCAAGCTGGATGCGGATGAGCTAACGCTGCAACCGGAGCGGCTTGATCTTGCCGAGCTGGCAAGGGAAGCCGTCATTGCCCGGCTGCCTGAATTGGATCAGGCTGGTGTACAATTACGAGCTGATATTCCTGACGCGGTCTGTGCGGTCGATGCAGATCGGCTCAGCCTTCAACGAATTATGGACAATCTGCTGCTTAACGCGCTGCAGCACGGTGCATCCGGTGGTGTGCTGGGCGTGCGGCTCACATCCGGCATGGATGCGGATCAAGAGTGCTGGGTACTCAATATATGGGATCGCGGGTCAGGCATCGCGCCAGAGGAGAGTGAGCGCATCTTCGAGCGGACATACCGGGCCGACCGCTCGCGCAGACAGAGCCAAAGCGGCAGTGGTCTGGGGCTAGCGATCGCCCGTGAGCTCGCCATTTTGCATGGCGGGAGACTGGAGGTGCAGAGCGAGCCGGGGGTCAAGACGGTATTTACGCTCACGCTTGCGCAAGCCAAGAGTTAAGAAACGGTTAATAACTCGTTAAGAGGCAATTAAAATCCACTGCTTATGATAGAGCTTGTCCGGCAGTATATATCCTAAGGCTACACCATGCATCAGCAGGAGGAGAGCATGCAAACGATCATTAAAACAACCGACTTAACGAAGCAATATGGTACGCACAAAGCGGTCGACAGCTTGAACCTGAATGTAAACAAAGGGCAAATCTACGGCTTTCTAGGGCAGAACGGGGCGGGCAAGACGACGACGATCCGCATGCTGCTCGGGCTCATCCGCCCGACATCGGGCAGGATGGAGCTATTTGGGGAGCGAATCGATACCGGGCCAGGGCAGCTACTGAAGCGGATCGGATCGATGATTGAATTTTCCGGCTTCTATGAGAACTTGACAGCTCGGGAAAACCTGCAGATTAATGCCAGGCTGCTCGGCATTCACAAACCGGAGGCATTGCAGGAGGCGCTGGAAATTGTCAGCCTTCATCAGGAAACGAAAAAGCTGGTCGGGAGCTATTCGCTCGGGATGAAGCAGCGGCTTGGCATCGCGCGGGCGATCATGCATCACCCGGAGCTGCTCATCCTGGATGAGCCGACGAACGGGCTGGACCCTGTGGGCATTAAGGAGATGCGCGGCCTGATCCGAACCTTGGCGAAGGAGCGGCAGATGACGATTCTGATTTCAAGCCATATATTGCCTGAGGTGGAGCAATTGGCAGATCGAATCGGAATTGTGCATCAGGGGAGGCTGCTGGAGGAAATCTCGATGGACGAGCTGCGCGCCCAAAATCGCCACTACATGGAGTTTCAGGTGTCTGACGATAACAAGGCCGTCTTGCTGCTGGAGCAGCGACTGGGCATAACTGATTATGTGGCAAGGGGTGGCGGCATATTGCGCATCTATTCACATCTCGGCCAGCAGGCGCAGTTGAATCGACTGTTTGTCGAGCAAGGAATTGACGTCTCGCGGATCGATGTGAAGGGCGAGCGGCTTGAGGATTATTTTGTCCGTCTGATCGGGGGTGGCACCTTTGGTTAATCTGCTGTATGCTGAGCTGCTCAAGCTGAAGCGGGCGAAGATGCTGCTTGTCAGCCTGATCGGAGCGGCTTCCGCACCACTGATGGTGTTTATCGGCTATCTGAATCTGCAAGCCAAAAAGCCGCAGGAGCCGATCTATTTCCAGGAAGCCTTCGGCGAGACGAATCTATACTTGACCATGCTGCTTGGCACGATGCTGTATGGTGTCATTACAGCCTATCTGTTCCAGCGAGAGTATGCAGAGGATACGCTGAAGCATATGCTGACCATTCCCATCTCCCGCCTTCGTCTGCTGCTGAGCAAGCTGCTGCTGCTTTTTCTGTGGATCACGCTGCTGACACTATTCTGCTGGCTATCCATTCTGCTGCTTGGTACAATCGCCGGATATGACGGGCTCAGTCTCAAGGTAATGTATCATGCGCTCAAGCAATATGTAGCGGGAGGCTGGCTGATGTTTTTGCTTACCGCGCCGACGATGCTCGTTACACTATGGTTCAAAAATTATGTGCCGACGATTATTTTTACCGCGGCGCTCACGATGGGCAATGTAGCGATTATCAATAACGAGTATGTCGTCCTCTATCCGTGGTCGGTGCCTTATGTCATCGCTACGGGCAGCTTCAATGACGTCTATCCGCCGCTGTATTCCTATGTGTCGATAGCGGTGGTGTCGATCTTTTCCTTGATCCTGGCTGCCATCTATTTCAAACGGTCGGATATTCACTGAACACGCCTGGCGTGTGCGCCTCACATGATAGCGGCTGCCGGACCATCCGTAATGATCATAAGAGGGGGATTCGCAGCCGATGGAACAGCTTTGGTTGAATGTAAAATACGCACTGCTCGGCTTGCTCCAAGGGGTGACAGAGCCGATACCGGTATCCTCCAGCGGACATCTCATTATCGCCCAGCGGCTATTTGGCCTGCAGATCGAGGGGTTGTCCTTTGAAGTGCTCGTCAATTTTGCCTCGCTGCTGGCCGTACTGCTGATCTACAGAGCAGATATTAGTCGTCTTGCTGTCGGAAGCTGGTCATACCTTGTTCATCGCCAGGAGGAAGGACGGTCAGATTTCAAGATGGTCGTCTACCTGATCATTGCCACGATCCCTGCGGGGATAGCAGGTGTCTTGTTCAAGGATGCCATCGCCGAGGCGTTCAAAGGAATGACGGCTATCGGCGTGACACTGCTGGTAACAGGAGCTGCGCTCTGGCTGATCCGCAATCTGCGGGGCCGCAGGCAAGATGCGCAGTTGACTGCCAAGGACGCGCTGCTGATTGGCCTGGCGCAGGTCGTGGCGCTTATTCCAGGGATCAGCCGCTCCGGCGCCACGCTGATTGCCGGACTTGGGCTGGGACTCAGACAGTCCCATGCGCTTCGTTTTTCCTTTCTGATGTATATTCCGATCAGTGCAGGCGGGATGATCCTTGAAGTTAAGGAGCTGGCAAATGACCCTGAGCTTGGGCGCCTGGCTATTCCGTATGTACTGGCATTCCTCTGCGCTTTTGTAGCAACCTACTACGCTTTTCGCTGGTTTGTGGGTGTGATGGAACGGGGGCGTCTCATTTATTTTTCATTTTACTGCTTTGCTGTTGGTGCATTGGTGTTGATGTTCTTGGCTTGAGGACAGGGAATATTTACTATTTTAGTTCATTTATAGTATGCTGAAGAGGGTTCCATTACGGGAAGGAGTGATGTGGGATGAGAACGACTAAGGTGAAGGTGAATGCTACGATAGCTTGGGTGAATGCGTAGAGGAGTTCATATTCCTCTGCGAGGTCATTAGGAGAGGAATGAGATCGATGGAAGTGATGTTGAAGCCGGTGACAGTCGATAACTGGTATGCTTGCAGCCGACTGAAGGTGAAGGAGGAGCAGCTTGCGGTGTTTCCCGCACCCGTGGTGAACTGGATTGCCGAAGCTAAATATGTACATGAATTTGAGTTGATTGCCATATATTTCAAGGAAGAGCTTGTAGGATTCATCGTGTATTGTCCTGAGCCGGATCAGGAAGGGAATTGCTGGATTCCGGCTGTGATGATCGATGGCGAGCATCAGGGCAAGGGCTATGCCAGGGCTGCGCTGAAGCAGCTTATTGACCTGATGAGCCCGGCATCCGGGCGTATCATGATTGGTCATCGCCCGGAGAATCATGCGGCCGCTGCCCTGTATGAGTCGTTAGGGTTCAAGAAAGTGAGTGAAGAGCTGATAGACGGCGAGATCGTCCGACTGCTGCAGGTTGGGTAAGCGAGGAGTCACACTGAGGTGACACGCTAACGTGAGATGGCTCTATGACATCCTGAGGAGACTACGGCGCAAAGCCCTGCTGGCTGACGCGCAGTTGTTCGTCTGAGAACACCTCGCGAAGTCGCTCATAGACCAGACGCCAGGCGTCCTTGCTGTACCAGTCCTCCAGGCCAAGCTCCCGATACAGCGCCGCCGTACCATTTCGCTCTGTGCGCTTGCCGCCGCTGCTATCACCCATATAGTAATCATCCACGCAGACATGCTGGAGTGGAAGCGTGTTCAGCAGTTGCGGGAATCGCTCGCTGCTGGGCAGGACGGGAGCAATCGTGGCCTGGACGGCAATGCCTGCCTCTGCCAATTCGCGGATGGCTCGGAGCCTTGCGGCGATGGGCGGGGCGTAGGGGGTGAAATGCTTGCGTATCTCTTCCAGATCGGTCTCGACGGTCATGCTGACACGCACCTTGCTTCCAAGCTGCTGCAGTAGATCGATGTCACGGCTGACGAGCGGGCTGCGTGTTTGAATGAGCAGGAAATCAGGCGGCTGCTCTGTCATCGCCTCCAGCAAGGAACGGGTAATCTGTTCCTTATGCTCGATCGGCTGGTACGGGTCTGTGCTGGAGGACATGAAGATGGTGACCGCCCCCTTGGCTGCGGCGCGCTGGTATTCCTTGCGGAAGAGAGACGCTGCACCCCGTTTTATATCGACCCAGCTTCCCCATGACGCCTGACGGAAGAGAGCCACAGGCATCTGCTTCACGTAGCAATAGGAGCAGGCAAAGGAGCAGCCGACATACGGATTAAGCGTATGGCTATAGCCAGTCAGGTAGCCGCTTCCTTTGTTCAACAGTGATTTGGGGGAGGTATCGGTATATACGGGCTTCATGGACATCACGGGATCAGGCTCCTTTATGAGTAAGTAGCTGACTGGCATGCAGTTGCTCTGTTCGCTTGCCTATTGCGCTAGAGCTTGCTTCGAGTCTATATTATGGGTGAAGTATACTACACATGAACAACGTATGCTAGCCGTCTCCCAGAACCGTCCGAAATGAATATTCTGAAGCGAAAGGATGATCCAGATGAGTGTTGAATGTCCTTGGTGTGCGGAGGAAGTCATATTAACTGCTGATTCGATCTGCCCGCTATGTATGCACGAGGTACTCCCCGAGCATGTTATCGTTGCAGGCGAGGGGGCTGGCGCGAACGATGAGCCTTCTTCATCAGTCATCGAGCAGGCACACATCAGGCAGAGTGCTGCGCTCGAGCTGGTGGCTCATCGCTTCCGCTGCCCCTCCTGCGGCGGTGGCGAATGCAGCATCCAGGAGACGGCTCTGGTTGCCACGGCGCAGGATGCGCTGTCCGGGCCAAGCACGAGGATGTATCTGCTGGCTTCCTGCAAGGGATGCGGACGGGTGGAGACCTATGATCCGGCTATGCTTGGAGCAGGGGGAGACGGTTGATTCCAGTCTTAACTATAGCTGTGGATGCAGATCTGCAGCAATGTATTGCCAAAAAGGTTCGCTTTCGGTATAGTAGAGCTAACTTCATATGGAGTACGGGTGCTGGATTGAGTCCGGCTGAGATAGAAGCCTTATGCTTCTGACCGTTAATCTGAACCAGGTAATGCTGGCGTAGAGAACGTATCGAATTGTAAACCATTCGTCTATTCTCGAATGGTTTTTTTATATTTCTACGTGAAACGGAGCTGCCAAGCTGCTCCTATGCTGCGCCTGCAAGCACAAAGGAGGAACGTGGCAGTAATGACAGAGGCAAGGATTGCGAGGCTGCAGCAAGCTGTGGATGAGCGACCTCGGGAGCTGATCGCCCTGCTGGCCGAGCTGATCGGCTTTCCGACAGTCAGCCCGCCTGCGCGCAATACGCATGAAGCGCAGCAGTTCGTACAGGCACAGCTAGAAGCGATCGGCTTCGAGGCTGAGCTGTGGGAGGTGTTCCCCGGCGATCCGAATGTGACGGCGGTGAAACGAGGTACAGATAGTGACGGTTATTGCAGCCTGCTGCTGAACGGTCATATCGATGTGGCCGAGGTAGGGGACACGGCGCAGTGGGCGCGTGACCCGTTCAAGCTGGAGCTGGCAGACGGCCGATTGTACGGGCGCGGAACAGCCGACATGAAGGGCGGAATGGCAGCGCTGCTGTTCGCCCTGAAGCTGCTGCATGAGGACGGCGTAGAGCTGCGGGGCGATGTCCTGTTCCAGTCGGTCATAGGCGAGGAAGCCGGAGAGGCGGGCACCTTATCCTGTACCGAGCGCGGATGTTATGCCGACTTTGCAGTCGTCGCTGACACCAGCTCGATGCATATTCAAGGACAGGGCGGCGTCATTACCGGCTGGATTACAGTGCAAAGTCCAGTCACCTTCCATGATGGCATGCGCAGTCGCATGATTCATGCGGGTGGCGGCGTGATGGGCGCGAGTGCCATCGAGAAGATGGCCAAGCTGATCGGGTCGTTGCAGGAGCTGGAACGGCACTGGGCGGTTACCAAGGCTTACCCCGGTTTCCCGCCTGGCTCCAATACGATTAACCCGGCCGTGATTGAGGGCGGCCGTCATGCGGCCTTTGTGGCTGATAGCTGCTCGCTGTGGATCACGGTGCATTTCTATCCCGACGAGGATTATGAATCGGTTGCGGCTGAGGTGGAGGAGCATCTATTGCGCGCCGCAGCCGCAGATCCGTGGCTGCGCGAGCATCCGCCGAGCTTTCGCTGGGGCGGCCGTTCGATGCTGGAGGAACGCGGCGAGATCTTCCCGTCGCTGGAGCTTGACCCCGGCCACCCTGGCCTTCAAGCCTTGTCCGCTGCGCATGAACAGTTGCTTGGCGCTGCGCCTACGGTCGGCATGAGTCCGACCGTGACTGATGCGGGCTGGCTTGGGAGGGTCGGCATACCGACGGTGATCTACGGGCCGGGAGAGCTGGCCAAGGCACATGCGGTGGATGAGAGCATCAGCCTGCAGGAGCTGCTGGAGTATACGAAGGTGATGATCGGTTTTATCGCGCAGTGGTGCAATCAGCCGAGGCGGCAGAAACAGACAGAGAGGAGAAATACAGATGGAGCGTTTTAGTGAGAGATTATACCGGTCGGTGGCAGAGATTTGGGGGCGTTGCCATGCGCACCCGTTTCTGACAGAGCTGCGGGACGGCACGCTTGATCCGCAGCGGTTCATATATTATATGAAGCAGGATTATGTGTATTTGATCGATTATGCCAAGGTATTTGCGTATGGCAGCTTGAAGGCTCGTGACCTGGAGACGATCACCAAGTTCGCGGAGCTGTTGTATTCCACGCTGAATGTCGAGATGGAGCTGCACCGCCAATACGCGGAGCGCTTCGGCATCTCGCGTGCGGAGCTGGAGGCGACACGACCGACCCAGACGACGATCGCCTATACCAAATATATGCTGGACACTGCAGCTAACGGCTCGCTGGCCGAGGTCGTTGCGGCTTTGCTGCCTTGCATGTGGAGCTATCGCGAGATTGGCACGACGTTTGCCAGAATTCCGGGCAGCCTGGATCACCCGCTCTATAAGGAGTGGATTCTGATGTACAGCTCGCCAGAATTTGGCGAACTGACCGACTGGACGATCGGGCTGATGGACAGGCTGGCGGAAGGGCTGCCCGAGCGCGAGCTGGCGAGACTGGAGGAGCATTTCGTGATCACCTCCAAGTTCGAATATCTGTTCTGGGATGTGGCCTATAAACAAGAGGATTGGCCAATTTGAGCGCGCCGGGCTGGAAAGCTGCCAATGTGAGCACTGCGGACTCCAGCACTGCGGCTTCTAGCGCCTCAGGCTCTAGCGCGGCGGCTCGCAGCGGGAGCAGGACGTCTCTGGCGGTGCACAGCTTGAGCTATGCCTTCAAGGGAGGCCCTGCCCTGTTCGACTCACTGAGCTTCGAGGTGCGCGCCGGCGAATTCGTGGCGCTGCTCGCCCCAAGCGGTGTCGGCAAGACGACGCTGTTCCGGCTGCTCGCCGGTCTCCTGGAGCCTCAAGCGGGCAGCATCGTGCTTGCTGGCGAAGACGGCGATGGCGACAACGCTGTCACCAGCAAGCGTCAGGTGCGTCGCATCGGCTATATGCCGCAGCGCGATTGCCTGATGCCGTGGCGCAGCGTCATCGATAATGCAGCGCTGGGCCTGGAGCTCGCCGGTGTGCCGCGCAGGGAAGCGCGCAGACAGGTGAGCGAGCTGTTGCCTAGCTTCGGCCTGGAGGGAGCGGGGGATAAGCGTCCGCATGAGCTATCTGGCGGGATGCGGCAGCGGGTGTCCTTCCTGCGCTCGCTCTTGTCTGGCGGCGATCCGCTATTGCTGGATGAGCCATTCAGTGCGCTTGACGCGATGACGCGGACGGGCATGCAGGAGTGGCTGCTGCAAATCTGGGAGCAGCACCGCAAGACCGTGCTGTTCATTACTCATGATGTCGATGAGGCGTTGCTGCTCTCGGATCGCGTCCTGGTCGCATCCGCGTCACCGATCTCGCGCTTGAGCGAATTTGTGGTGGACGTGCCGCGGCCGCGCACTTATAGCGCCGTGCTGGAGCCTTCCTTTCTCCAATTGAAGCGGGCGATACTGGAGCAGCTCGGGCACGCATCGGCTGTCAGGGGAGGGGAAGGCTGATGGGCAGGCGAATGAAGGAGGCTGTGCCGGTTGTGCTGTTCCTGCTGCTGCTGGCAGTGGCATGGGAAGCGGCGACAACTGTTTTTGCGGTGCCTCATTATATTATACCGCGCTTATCGGCTGTTCTCGGCTCGATGGCGGAGAACGGGCCGTTGCTATGGCGCCATGCGATGATTACGCTAGGCGAAGCGCTGCTGGGACTGGGTCTGTCCGTTCTGCTGGGCGTGCTGATGGCGGTCTGGATCGAGGGATCGAGGCTGGCGAAGCGGACGCTGTATCCACTGGTCGTTGCATCGCAGACGATACCGATTATCGCTTTGTCGCCAATCATGGTCATGTGGTTTGGCTACGAGATATGGAGCAAGGTGTCTGTCGTGATGCTGTTCACCTTCTTCCCGATCGCGGTCAATACGGCGGATGGCTTTCGCACGGCAGATGCGGGCATCGGAGAGCTGATGCGCTCGATGGGCGCGCGCAAGCAGGAGCTGTTTCTCAAGTGGAAGCTGCCATCGGCGCTGCCTGGCTTCTTCACCGGCTTGAAGATGGCAGCGACGATCAGCGTAGGCGGGGCAACGCTCGGTGAATGGCTGGGCGGCGAAGCAGGGCTCGGTGCCTATACGAAGCGTGCATCCAATATGCTGCGCGGCGAGGCGGTATTCTCCGGTGTGCTGCTGCTGTCGCTGATGGGCATCGCCATGTTCCTGGCTGCCAGCATGCTGGAGCGGGCGGTGCTCAAGCGGCGCGGGCCTGGGGCGAGAGAATAGCCGGTGAGAGGATGCTCCTAATGAGCGGTGCTTGCGCTGCATGAAGGCAGTCGTTTGAACCTGGACAGGCATCCAGCATATGAGGTTGAAGTACTGGATCGATATAGATGATAAGGATAAGGGGATGGGGTACATGAAACAATCTTGGTTCAAGTTCAAGCGCACAGGGCTGCTGCTGGCTCTAATGACGATCATGACGGCGGCAGGATGCTCGTCAGGCGATAGCTCGACGCCGCAGCAGAGCGGTCTGACTGCACCGGATACGGCGCAGGTGGAGCAGGAGACCGAGCTGACGGTACTGCTGGACTGGTATCCGAATGCCGTTCACTCCTTCTTGTTTGCTGCGGAGGAGCAGGGGTATTTCAAGGAAGCGGGTCTCAAGGTCAAGCTGCAGACGCCAGCGGACACGAATGACGCACTGAAGCTGGTTGCAACAGGCAAGGCTGATCTGGCGATCAGCTATCAGATGCAGGTGGCCATCTCACGCTCCGAGGGCATCCCCATCGTATCGGTGGGCTCGATCGTGCGTCATCCGTTGAACCAGTTGTTTGTCCTGGCTGACTCCGGCGTGAACAGTCCCAAGGATCTGGAGAGCAAGATGATCGGCTATCCATCGATTCCGCTCGATGAATCGATCGTCAATACGATGGTAGAGAGCGATGGCGGCGACAGCTCGAAGCTGAAGTATGTCGATATTGGCTGGGATCTTATTCCGGCGATGACGACCAAGCGTGTGGACGCGATCATTGGCGGCTATATCAACCATGAGAAGCTGCTGCTGGAGAAGGAGGGCATTCGGCTGCAGGTGTTCGACCCGTCGAAGTATGGCGTGCCGGATTATTATGAGCTGGTATTTACGGCAAGTGAAGAGGGGCTGTCCAAGAACAGTGAGGCGATCCGCAAGTTTCTGGCGGCAGCGGCCAAAGGCCAGGCGTATACGGCCGATCATCCAGAAGCCTCTCTTGCGAATCTGCTGAACAAGCAGAACGCCGATTTCCCGTTGGACCCCGAGATTGAGAAGCTGAGCCTAGAGACACTGCTGCCGCTGATGGATGCCGGTGATGCAGGCTTCGGGAGTCAGACGGCCGAATCGTGGCAAGCGGTGATTGATTGGCTGAAGGAAAAAGGGCAACTGCGCAATGATGTCGATGCGGCCTCAGCGTTCCGCAACCTGTAAGGCATAAGTGTCAGTCCATACGATGAGGCAGGGCAGAGGTCATTGTGAGGGCGCGGTATGCTCGGGCGGTCGCTGTCGGGCTGTCGGGCAACGGCTCGCACCTGGGAGCTGGGTGCGAGGTGAGGCGTAATCTTGAGGCGCAATCCGTGCTAGATGTGCCGAAGCCGCAGAATATAAACAGAAGCTGAATACAGGAAGGAGCGGTCGGTTCGATGGATCAAAGGCCGGAGCAAAAGGGGCTGCTTCATGAGCGCTACTCGCGCCAACTGCTGTTCGCCCCGATCGGGGAGCAGGGACAGCGCAGGCTGTTGGATAGCAAGGTGTGTATTGTCGGCATGGGTGCGCTCGGCACGGTGCTGGCCAACCATATGGTACGTGCTGGAGTCGGGTACGTGCGGCTGGTGGATCGCGACTATGTCGAGGCGAGCAATCTGCAGCGCCAGATGCTGTACGACGAGCGGGATGTGCTGGAGATGTATCCGAAGGCGGTCGCAGCAGAGCGCAAGCTGCGGCAGATCAATTCGTCGGTGCACATCGAGGCGGTGGTTACGGATGTGACGCTGAGCAATGTGGATACGCTGCTGGATGGCATGGATCTGGTGCTCGACGGAACAGACAACTTCCGTACCCGCTTCCTGCTCAATGATGCCTGCTATCGCGCTGGCATTCCATTCACCTATGGAGGAGCGGTCAGCTCGCGCGGCATGAGTGCGCTGTTCGTTCCGGGCCGCACGCCCTGTCTGCGCTGCTTTATCCAGTCAGGGGACAGCGCCGGCGAAACCTGCGATACGATCGGAGTGATCGGCCCGGTCGTGGACATCGTCGCCTCCTATCAGGCCGTCGAGGCGATGAAGCTGCTGGTGGGTGACGAAGCGCATCGCCGGAGCAGCCTGGTGACGTTCGATATCTGGCATAACCGCTTCTATGAGCTTAGCTTTGGCGAGCCGCTGGCGGATTGCCCGTGCTGTCAGCTTCGCCACTATCCGGCACTGGAGTGGCAGAGCGAGGAGCAGGCGGTGTCGCTCTGCGGACGCGATACGGTGCAGATTGCTAGCTACGGCAAGCCGCTCGATCTGGAGCTGTGGCGCAGCAGGCTGGAGCGGGTAGCTGTCACAGTGACGAGCAACCCGTTCCTGCTGCGTGTGGAGCTGCCGGAGGGCGAGCGGCTAGTGCTGTTTGCCGAGGGGCGAGTGCTTGTGCAGGGAACGAGCGATGCGGTGCGAGCCAAATCGCTGTATGCCAGATATATCGGCAATTAATATTATTCCGAGTGGCAAACAGTAATCCGGCTGTGATGGAGCAAAGAGCCAGGAGTGATGAACGCAGCAAGGCTGTTCGTGTTAGAGCTCATAAGGAGGGAACAAGCACATGAAGGATTTTCGATTATATGCGATTACTGGCGAGTCATTCCACCCTGGGCGCGATCTGATCGAGGTGATGGAGCAGGCAATATTAGGTGGTGTTGATATTATCCAGCTACGGGACAAGACCGGCAGCAAGGACGAGGTATTGCAGAAGGCGAAGGCGCTGCGGGCGTTGACCCGCAAGTATAATGTGACCTTTATCGTCAATGACGACATCGATATTGCGCTGGAGGCGGAGGCGGACGGCGTCCATCTCGGTCAGGGCGATGTGCAGTTGCAGGAGGCAAGACGTCTGGTTGGAGACAAGATCATCGGCATCTCCACTCATGCGATCGAGGAGGCATTGCTGGCGCAGGAGCAGGGTGCAGATTATATCGGTGTAGGCCCCGTCTTCCCCACGAAGACGAAGGCCGATGTGGTTGACCCGGTTACTGTACGCTATGTACGTGAGGTGAGTGAGCAGATTACGATTCCGTTCGTGGCGATAGGCGGTATTAAGCTGCACAACGTGGATGAGGTGCTGGCCGCGGGTGCAACACGCATCTGTGCGATTAGCGAGATTGTAGGCAGCGACGATGTCAAGGGAACGTGCGAGGCGTTTATTCGCAAGCTGGAGAGAGGGAAATGAGCATGGAATTGATCATTAATGGACAGCCGCGCCAGTTGGAGCAGGTGCAGCATGTGGAAGATGTGGTGAGGGAGCTGGGATTGCTGGGCAAGCCGCTCGTCGCTGAGGTGGAGGGCAAGGTGCTGACGGCTCAGCAATGGGCGTCGGTACCGGTGCAGCTGGGGATGAAGATTGAGCTGGTGCATTTTGTAGGAGGAGGCTGAACGGGATGAGTCAGGACAAATTGATGATTGGCGGCAAGGAGCTGTCCTCGCGTCTGTTTATTGGGACAGGGCTATTTCCGAATCCCTATGTGCAAAAGGAGGCGGTCCGCGCTTCCGGCTCGGAGGTGCTGACCTTCGCCATCCGTCGCATCAATCTGGATGCGACGGAGGATGATTCGATCCTCCAGCATATCGAGGAGGGCAGCTATACGTATCTGCCTAATACATCCGGTGCGAGAACGGCTGACGAGGCTGTGCGCATCGCCAGGCTGGCCCGCGCATCGGGACTGAGCGACTGGATCAAGGTCGAGATTAGCGCCAATGAGCGCACGCTGCTTCCTGACCCGATCGAGACACTCAAGGCGACAGAGATTCTGGTGAAGGAGGGCTTCACGGTCCTCCCCTATACATCCGATGATCCGATCCTGTGCAAGCGGCTGGAGGAGGCGGGCGCCGCGGCGGTGATGCCGGGCGCAGCTCCGATCGGTACAGGACTTGGATTGCTGAATCCATACCATATCGGTCTGATCGTTGAGGAGGCGGGCGTGCCGATCATCGTGGATGCTGGACTGGGCTCTGCCGGAGATGTGGCACAGGCAATGGAGCTGGGCGTGAGCGGCGTGCTCATGAATACACCGATTGCCAAGGCGAAGGACCCGGTTAGGATGGCAGGAGCGATGAAGCTGGCGGTAGAGGCGGGTCGCCTGTCCTACCTGTCGGGACGGATTGCGAAGAAGAAATATGCTACGGCGAGCAGTGGGCTGGAGCAATATATGATCCGGTAAGCGGCTGTCATGCTGGCATTCGCGGCATTTAAGTGAGCAAGATGGCGACGTGCAACGGCGCAATTCGATGAAAAGAGATGAGAGCGCATGAAGGAAACAGTCATTGTATTGGGTGGAGGCATCATCGGACTAAGCTGTGCCCTGGAGCTGCAGCGCCGGGGACATCAGGCGATTGTGCTGGAGACGGGGCGCTGCGGAGGGCAGGCGTCGGGTGCAGCAGCCGGCATGCTGGCTCCCTATTCGGAAAATGTAGAAGGCCCGGACGAGTTTTTTCAGTTGTGCCGGGAAAGTCTGGCTCTCTATCCGAGCTGGCAGCACGCTGTCCGCGAGGTATCTGGCGCAAGCTTCGAGTATACCGAGTCGGGCAGCCTCTATGTGGCGAGCCATGCCGCCGATCTGCTGGTGCTGGAGGGGCGGCTGTTATGGCAACGCGAGCACGGCTCCTCGGGCAGACTAGTCGAGGGAGAGGAGCTGCGCAGGCTGGAGCCGATGCTGTCGCCGACTATTCAGGCCGCACTATATACACCGGAGGAAAGCCACGTCTACGCACCGGACTTTGTGAAGGCGCTGGAGGCGGGCTGCCGCAAGCTGGGTGTGCAGATTCATGAGCAGTTGGAGCAGCTCACGAGTAGCGTTATCGGGGGGGAAGTGGTGGTGACGGCGGCGAGCGGCGCCGTCTTCTCGGGCAGCCTGCTGCTTGTCTGCTCAGGGGCTTGGGCACAGGAGCTGGAGGAGGCGCTGGATGTTCGCCTCCCGATCTATCCGATCCGCGGGCAGATCTGCGCCTATGAGATGGAGCCGGGCGAGCCGGTGCGCCATATGGTGTTCGGACCGCAGGGCTATCTGGTTGCCAAAGCGAACGGAACGCTCGTCTGCGGCGCCTCCGAGGATGTCGCGGGGTTCGATACGACAGTGACGGAGCGCGGCATCGAGCGGCTGCGCAAGTGGAACAAGCAGTTATTTCCCCATCTGGCTGAACGAACGCCATTCCACCGCTGGGCGGGTCTGCGCCCGGCAACACAGGATGGCCTGCCATTGATCGGCCGTGTGCCGGGGAGAGAGCGGGTTATCCTGGCAGCAGGACACTACCGCAACGGCATCCTGCTTAGTCCGGCTACAGCGATGCTTGCGGCGGATATAATTGAAGGCAAGGGGTATGCGGCTTTCAAGCAAGCCTTTGAGCCGGGACGCTTCGGCGCGCCGGTGCTGCGATAGCCAGATACCAGGGCGTGTCCTCTAGCCCGCTCAAGGGTAGCGTTCACCGCCTTCTCGCCCTCTACTGGGTTATGCTTTCTTGACATGCCCGATTACAATAGAATGAACCGAATGAAGGAGGTGGGCTTATGACTATTCAGCATAGGGTGGCCAGACCGCCCAGAGCGCTGACCATAGCTGGCTCTGACAGCGGGGGCGGGGCAGGGATTCAAGCCGATCTGAAAACCTTTCAGGAGCTGGATGTATACGGCATGTCTGCACTGACCGCCATCACCGCCCAGAATACAACAGGGGTGCAGGGCGTCTACTCGCTGCCGCCAGAGGCAGTGGCCGAGCAGATTCGCTCGATCGGCAGCGACATCGGGGTCGATGCGCTCAAGACGGGCATGTTATTCAGCAGCGAGATTATTCATGTGGTCGCAGATTCGATCCGGGAGCAAGGCTGGACGAAGCTGGTCGTCGATCCGGTGATGATCGCCAAGGGAGGAGCTTCGCTGCTGCAGGCCGAGGCGATCGAGGCGATGCGGCGCGAGCTGTTCCCGCTGGCTGAGATCATCACGCCCAACATTCCAGAGGCAGAGACGCTGACAGGACGAACGATCGTCACGGAGTCGGATCTGCGTGATGCAGCCAGGCAGCTCGCCGATTATGGGGCGCGCCATATCATTATCAAGGGTGGGCACGCTTCCGGGTCGGAGGCAGTTGATCTGCTGTATGATGGCCATAGCTTCACCGAGATTGCCGGCCGTCGCATCGAGACAGCAAGAACGCATGGCACCGGCTGCACCTTCTCTGCCGCACTGGCTGCGGGACTGGCACAGGGGCTTGCGATCCCTGCTGTACTGGAGCAGGCCAAGTCATTCATTCAAGCGGCGATTGAGGATGGCATCCAGATCGGAGCGGGTCATGGCCCGACCAATCACTGGGCATACCGGAATCGCAGGCTGCAGCGCTAACATGTCGGCTCATGCAGGGCATGACAGACTAGTACAGACTAGCACAGACTAACGCTTCATGCTTGTTTCATGCGTTGTGGCAGCAGCCACCTCCCTTGCAAGCTTGTATGAAGGCGGATGTGGAAGACCAGCAGGCTTGTGACAGGGTTCGTCTGTGGCAAGGGCAGCCGGGACAGGAGCATTCGTGTGAGTCGGAGCATAGCGCGAATAGGTATGGCTCAAGGAGGAACACATATGACAACCAATGAGACAGCTTGGCTGGATAGCCATGCAAGGCTGCTGTGGAGCAGCTACAAGCGATGGACAGGCCGTGACCTGGTCGAGCTGCAGCCGGGAATATCGCTTCGTGAGCAGTTGGATACGGCACCCTGCATCATCCTATCGCATGGTACGGAGGCGGACCCTGTGCTCAATTATGGTAATGAGGCTGCGAAGAGGCTGTGGGAGATGGATGAGGAGCAGTTCACCAAGACGCCCTCCCGCTTGACAGCGGAACCGATGGAGCGCGAGGAGCGGGAACTCTTCCTCGAGCAGGTGACGACGAGCGGCTATGTAGATGATTATACCGGCATCCGTATATCCCGAACAGGCAAGCGCTTCTACATTAAGCAGGCGACAGTCTGGAACCTTATTGGCGACGATGGCATCTATCATGGACAAGCAGCTACCTTTAGGTCGTACACGTATATATAGCTTTTATTAATAGATGGCCGCAGGCAAAGGGCAGAGGGCAGAGGAAACTGCTCAGGCCATCTGCCTCATCCGATGTCGAGCTATGCATCTGCAGCGCGTTGCAGGTGCATAGTTCTTTTTATGTGGTTCGACTCGACTCCTATAGGATGACGGAGCTTGAAGAGCATAGTCTGGAGAGCATCGGCGCTAGGCTGCAAGCGCTACGATTATGGTATAATTCCATATAACACCAACAACTACCGACTACGCTTCGTGGCAGCGATAGACACCGCAGGGGTGAATGGATGGATAGCACAAACAGGGTGATATACAGGAGTGAACGAACAGGAGGAAGAGCGTACAGAGCGGGATGCCCGAGGAGAGGAGAACAGGGATGCGATCAAGTGTAGTATTGGATCAATGGAGGTTCAAGGCTTGTGACCAGGAAGGATGGCTTCCGGCGAAGGTGCCGGGCTGCGTGCATACGGATTTGCTGCGTAATGAGCAGATACCTGCTCCATTCTATGGCACCAACGAACAGGAGCTCCAATGGATTGACAAGCAGGATTGGGAATATGAGACTCGCTTTGTAGCAGGGGATGAATGGCTGTCCCATTCAAGGCTGGAGCTTGTACTGGAAGGTTTGGATACCTATGCCGAGGTGTCGCTTAACGGCGTATGTCTACTGCAGACAGACAATATGTTTCGTACCTGGCGCGCGGATGTGAAGCGTCTGCTGCAGAGCGGCAGCAATCACCTCCATATCCGCTTTCGTTCGCCAGTGAAGGAGGATCTGCCCAAGCTGGAGCAGCTCGGCTACAGCTTGCCAGCTACGAACGACCAATCAGAGGCCGGAGGGCTTGGTAATCGCAAGATCAGTGTGTTTGCGCGCAAGGCGCCGTATCATTATGGCTGGGATTGGGGGCCGAGATTTGTAACGAGCGGCATCTGGCGTCCGGTACGGCTCGAGGCATGGAGCGGCTGGCGCATGCGTGATGTATATATCCAGCAACAGAAGGTGACGGAGCAGGAGGCCAAGCTGTGCGCCGTGGTCGAGATCGAAGCCGAGCAGCCAGAGGAGGTGCAACTGAGGCTGAGCGGTGGCGGGCAGGTATGGGAGCAGACGGTTTCTCTTGCTGCTGGCGAGAATACGGTGCGGCTGGAGGCGGTCATTGCAGAGCCGCGCCTGTGGTGGTGTCGCAGCCTTGGCGAGCCCGCGCTGTATACATTCACTGCAGAGCTTCTGGCTGGCGGGACGGTTGTTGCAGAACGATCTGTGCGCACGGGGCTGCGTCAGGTGAGACTGGTGCGGGAGAAGGATACATACGGCAGCACCTTTTATATCGAGTTGAACGGAGTTCCGGTATTTGCGAAGGGAGCTAATCATATTCCGAATGACAGCTTCCTAACCGAGGTGACGGAGGAGCGCTACCGTCATGAGATTGCTTCCGCAGTGGAAGCCAACATGAACATGCTGCGTGTCTGGGGCGGCGGCGTCTATGAGGATGACCGTTTCTACGAATTATGCGATGAGTATGGCGTGCTGGTATGGCAGGATTTCATGTTTGCGTGCAGTATGTACCCGGGCGGAGCGGCCTTCCAGAGCAATGTGCGCGAGGAAGCGGTGCAAAATGTGAAGCGCCTGCGCAATCACCCGTCGATTGTGCTATGGTGCGGGAACAATGAGATTGATATTGCCTGGTCTCAGTACGATGATGAGCGGGGCTGGGGCTGGAGAAGAGCGTACAGTCCAGAGCTGCAGGCTCGAATCTGGGCAGATTACGAGGCGATCTTCCATCGGATATTGCCGGAAGCGGTAGAGCAATATGCGCCAGGCACGGATTATTGGCCGTCCTCTCCGATGGTAGAGCTGACCGGCGACATCCGCCAGCATGCGACCAACAGCACGACAGGCGGAGATATACATTACTGGGGCGTCTGGCATGCCGTTGAGCCGTTTGCGAATTACAATATTCATATTGGACGGTTCATGAGCGAATACGGCTTTCAATCCTTCCCTGAATATCGTTCCGTGCGAGCTTATGCCGAGGAGGGGGATATGGAGCTGGAGTCACCTGTCATGCTATCCCATCAGAAGAACGGTCATGGCAACCGGCTGATTAAGGAGTATATGGAGCTGTATATGAAGGAAGCGAAGGATTTCCCCTCCTTCCTGTATATGAGCCAGGTGCTGCAGGCAGAAGCGATGAAGATAGCGATTGAGGCTCATCGCCGCCGCAAACCCTATTGCATGGGAACATTATATTGGCAAATGAATGACTGCTGGCCAGTAGCCTCTTGGGCAAGCATGGATTATTATGGACGCTGGAAAGCGACCCAGTATGCGGTGAAGCGCAGCTTTGAGGATATACTGCTCTCGATGGACGACACACTCGGGGGCATGGTCGGTATCCATCTGGTATCCGATCGGTTAGAGCCAGTGAGCGGAACATTGCAGGTAAGGCTGCTGAATTTTGCGGGTAATGTGCTCAAGACATGGTCTGCGCCCGCAGCAATCGGCGGCAACACGGCTGGATGCACGCTGACGCTGTCAACGGGCAGTATACTGGCAGAGCTTGATCCCAAGGAGGTGGTGCTTATGGCGGAGCTGCATACAGAAGAAGGGATCATTGCCCGTGCATCGCATTATTTTGTACCATCCAAGCAATTGAAGCTGTCGCGTCCATCGATTACGGTTACACGGTGCGAGCTGGACGGAGGCATAGCGCTCCTGCTTGAGACGGATGTGCTAGCCAAGCATGTATGGCTCTCATCGGAGGCGGAAGGTATCTTCTCGGATAACAATTTCGACTTGTTGCCGGGGCAGCCTGCGACCATCCTCTTCAAGGCGCGCTCGGACGGGAACCAGCCGTTCCTTCCCGCTGATCCGGGCAAGGTTGTGGTGCGTTCTATGGCGGATTTTGTGAAGGAGGACACGCTAAGCTAGGACAAATACACCTTTTGGGGTATGGATTCATGGAGCGGTTCATTTTACCATGGGGTATGCTGCTGTTGATGTTAGAATCGATCTGACTTGAGGAGAATGCACACATGAGAATCTTATTGCGTCAACTGAGCCTGGCTCTAACCGTGGTCGCGCTGGCGACCGGTCTGTTCGTCGGGGTATGGGGCACATCGGCCGAGGCGGTTGCAGGCAAGCCGGTAGCCAGTTATGTATCACCTGAACGAATCCAGTTTGTCAGCTACAGCAAGCAGTGGGATCAGCGGAAGCTGAAGGCGCTGTATAGCGAGCTGATGAAGAACATGCATGGCGAGGAGCTCGCGTATCTGGGCAAGGTTATCTTGTCTAATGAGAGCAATGATGAGGAAATGGGCGTCGCGAATATGAGCTATTCGTGGACGGAGGATGATCTGTCCGACATCGTTATGGATGAGCCGACAGAGATTGTCTTATACGGTGCGGATCAGCTTACAACGGTAGAGAGCATGGCAACAACATTGAGCCACGAGTACGGCCATCATTTTACTTATTATTGGCTCCTCAAAAAAGAACATAAGCTGCCAAGCGATCCAACGACGAAATGGACATCAATCCGGGGGATCAAAGGCCAACCGGTCGTATTTACAGATGATGTGGAAGACCCGGACTACTCCCATTATTGGGATGCGGGCGAGATTATGGCTGATGACTACATGGCCTTGTTTGGCTCGCCAACAGCTAAGCTCAGCATGGTGAACTCCTTGCAGACGGAACATGGAATGGGCTTCTACGGCGAGATTGAGAACGAGGAGCTGCCGCCAGTTACGACACTGGCTGCGGTACGCAGCTATTGGCTGAAGCTTAGCGGCATCAAGGACCCGCTGCCGCTCGTGTTCAAGGAGCCCAAGCTCCAACGAATTGAGACGGTGAAGAAGAAGGATGGAAGTGTCGATCATAAGCTTATCTTTGGCGCAGGCTCTGCCAATGCCGATGTAGCGTCAAGATTGCAATATAGCGTGTATTGGGAGAACGAGGAGGAGGAGCTGTTCGATTTCACGGATATGCAGACAGGCAAGCAATCGATTGTTGTTCGTGGCGGGCTCCCTGAGACAGAGCTGACCATCAAGGTCTATGCGTATGACCCCAAAACGAAGCAATATGTGTATGCCAGGCCCATCGTCTACGATCTGAGCAACCCGTATGCGCCTGCTCTTGTTAGCCCCTATGCACAAGCTAGCTAGAATGGCTACGTACCCCCGCAGAAAGTGGCGGGCTCGTCGCCAGAGGATGGGTGAGCTAGCTTCACGGACTTCACTTAACGGTGTAATAATGTGCAATGCTGGAGCAGCCTTTGTAGAGGCTGCTCTTTGCTGTGTTACCGTCAGGCGAGGCATGGGCAGTGGGCGATTGCCGATAGATTAGCTCGTTTACAGCGGCGCTATTGTGCAGTAATCTAGATATACAGCGAGGTGACGGTCATACCTGCAGGGTACAGCCTGGGCTGGAACGGCTGCAAATAGCCGAGGATCGATGCTGTCCTGTTACTGCTGATACAATTATAAGGAGAGATAGACGGTTGAGTCTGGTTCGGAAGATTGGTGGTTATCTGGCTAGCTTCAAGGGAGTCAGCGCAGTATTCGTCCTCTGCATGCTGCTGGAGGTCGCGTATGCGACAATCTCGCCCCTTAGCTTGAAATACCTGGTGGATGAGGCGTTCACGCCGCGGAATATGCAAGCGTTCATCATCATTGTTGCCTTGTTGCTGGCAGGGGGAACGATCAGCATCGCGGCAAGCATCGGCGGCGACTACGCGCTGGGAAGAATGAGCGGGGAGCTGATCCGGCGTCTGCGGCTGGAGCTGTTCGAGCATGTGCAGCGGCAGCCATTGTCCTTCTACGAAAAGTTTCGCACGGGCGACCTGGTGACCCGCTTCGGCCCGGACATGAATTCGATCGAGCAGGTGGTGCGCTTTGCCAGCCCGCTGCTTATTCGCGAAACGCTGGCCGTTGGGCTCGGACTGGTCTTGCTGCTGCTGCTGGAGTGGAAGCTGACACTGGTCATAGCGGCCGGTTCAGCCGTTCTGATGTGGCTGCCGCGGTTGCTGCAGCGTCGTGCCGAAGCAGACAATGAGGCTTACAAGGAGGCGCTGGAGCGCTTTACGGATACGATTGATGAGATGGTCAAGGGGCACAAGACGATTAAGGGCTTGCATCAGCAAGCAGCCTTCCACGAGCGGGCTGCACGCCAGGTGCGGCACCTGTTCGCTACGGGCTTTCGGCTGCATCGCACCTCCTCCTTGATGGAACGGCTGCCGCTCTCCGCATTGCTATTGCTTAATGGAGTCATGATGGGATATGGCGGCTATCTGATCTTCCAGGAACGACTGAGCGTAGGCGATTTTATTGCCTTTTTCACCTTGTTCATGACGATCGGCCAGTCTGTGTCCAATCTGAGCTATCTGGTTCCTGGCTTGGTCGAATCGGGCATCAGCTTTCGTCGGATCGGCGAGGTGCTGGCGCAAGAGGCGACTTCCTCTGCAGAGAAAGGCAAGACAGAGCTGGCAGAGCCAGTGAGGGAGCTGAGCATGGAGCAGGTTTCCTTCGGCTATAAGGAGGGCGCTTATCAGTTGCAGGAGGTGAACCTGCGGATTGCTGCCGGCAGCTATGAGGCCTTTGTCGGGCCGAGCGGCTCTGGCAAGAGTACAGCGCTGCAATTGCTCGCAAGCTTCTATGAGCCGCAGCAAGGAACAGTGGCTGTCAATGGCCATGATCTGCGTGCGATAAGCGAGGATTCGCTGCGCCGATTGCTACTTATCGTCACACAGGAGACCTTTCTGTTTCACGGTAGCGTGAGAGAGAATCTGCTCCTGGACCGTTCAGCCAAGCTATCGGTTGAGGAGATGGTGGACGCTGCGCGCCAGGTGGGGATTCATGATGCTGTGCTCCGATGGCCGCAGGGCTATGAGACCGAGATTCATCAAGGTGGGGGCACGATGTCGGGGGGCGAGCGGCAACGCCTCGCGCTGGCGAGGGCGCTGCTTCGCAAGCCGCAGGTGCTGCTGCTCGATGAGGTCACCTCAGCGCTCGATCCAGCAACCGAGTCCGCTATGAACGAGCTGCTGCTGAGGCTGAAGGGGCAGCATACGATCATTTCGGTTACCCACCGACTGGCCTCTGTGGTGCAAGCTGACCGCATTCATGTATTCGATTCGGGGCGGATCGTCGAGTCCGGCACTCATCAGGAACTGCTGGCACAGCGCGGGCTATATGCCAGCTTATGGGAGAAGCAGCATGGCTTCCAACTGTCACAGGATGGCCTCCATGCCGAGGTGGACGCGGACTGGCTGGGACAGCTACCGTTCTTCGCCGGACTGGAGCGGGAGGAGCTGCGCTCGATCGCCGGGCTGTTCAACACAGAGTCGTGCCGGGAAGGCGAGCGTGTTGTGCATGAGGGTGAAGAGGGCGACAAGTTCTACATTATTGTACGCGGGCGCTTTGAGATTATGAAGCGGGTGCCTGGCGATCTTCAGCAGCGCGTGGCTGTATTGGATGACGGTGATTACTTCGGGGAGATCGCGCTGCTCAGGGGAATCCCCCGCACAGCTACGGTGCAGGCTATGGGACATGGAGTGCTGCTGTCTGTAAGGCGCGCAGATTTCCTCATGTTGCTGCAGCAGCAACCCCAGATTGGCACGAGACTGGAGGCGGCGCTGGCCTCGCGGTTATAGCTGTATCCGGGCGAGAGGACAGCGCGAATGCAGAGGCCGTGCGCCCCTGATTATGCCCAGGAGCATTGAGCGGCCACGTGCCGCTGCAGGAATTGGAGGAGGCTTAGATGAATATCGAATGCAAACGATGCGAAACAGATCAGGAGAGAGCCCAGGTCAGCTTATTTCTGCTGAAGAACAGACGTGATTTCCATCCTTCATTTACAGTTCAGGACATCATGGACTTAATCTATTCGTATATGACAGAGGGCCATGTTATCTATATTGCCGATGACCAGGGCGCAGTGCTTGGCGTGTGCGCCTACTATATCGGCACTCGTGAGCAGCAGTTCGCTGACCGGGAACGGGCGTTTCTCGATATGGGGCTTTCTCATCGCTCTGTTCGAGGGACGCGGGCGTTTGTTAAGGGGCTGATCTATCTGATCGACCAGCTTGAGGAGCAGCATGACGGCATTCAGGAGGTGTGCTTCCGAACGCTGACGGAGAAGCGTGATTTGACCAGAATGTATGCCAAGTTTGCCCGGCTGGTCGGAACGATGGAGGGGCCGCTTGGCGAGGAGAGCTGCTTCGCGGAAAGCCTGCCGGAACTCAAGGCGAACCTGGATAAATTCAGACGTTTTAGCTGATGCCGCGGCTAATGGAACAAGAGGCAGCCAGATGAAGCAGGGAGGAGTGCGCTAGTCTATGTCGGAATTTTTGTTTCGTTCCATTACTCATTTGGAGATGGATGAAGAGAGGTATCTGGAGTACATTCTGTCGAATTACGGCGATCTCGGCTTGGACTACAGCTTTCCTGTAGCGCTGAGCTTTATGCATAGCCCGCTTCTTGCCGGGGGAGGGCTGATTGTTTTTGGCGAGGATTCGTATATTCCGGTTGGGGTGGCTGGATATGTGATTGGAACAGGCAGTAATGAATTCCAGGATAGGGACGTCTGCCAGATCGAAATTATACATCTGCTCGAACCATACCGGGGAACCCGGCTGTTCCTGCAGCTATTCATGCAACTGCTGGAGAATCTACGCGATCATGAGCCTCAGGTGCAGCGGGTACAATTCTGGGTGAAGCCGACGGAACCGCGGATGCTGAGGCTGCTTGCCCGTATGCTGCGGCTACCGGGCGGGCAATGTGACCAACGGAGTCATCTGGCGCTCTATTCGGTGCCTTACGAGTCGCTGTGGAACTATGGTCAAGCACTGACGAGATCATGGCATCGTTAGAGCAGCTTCAAGCGGTGGAATAGGCAGGCGTTAGACTTGCACGTAGAAAAATGCTAGAATAGACAGCAGTAAAGATGGGTGCAGCATAAGAATTACATGACAGAAGGAAGCGCGCTGCGGGGAATCGCCCCCGCAGCGCGTACTAAATTAGGCGGCTCTCTGTAGGGGGGGGGCCGTGCAACAAGGATTGATGGCAATGATAAATAGGAAGAAGATGAATTCTCGCAGCATGATGGGGTATGTACTGCCGTTGCTAGGGCTGCCCTTCCTGACACTCGCGATGACGGAGATGACACAGCGCTCCAGTCTGAGCAGCTTCGCAATCTGGCTCGGGCAATATCCGGCCCAATGGTTCTCCGGCTATCTGCTGCTGCTGGCGGTCATGCTAATCCTCCTGTTGATAGTGAAGCGGATCTACTGGGCATTCATTCTCTTGAATACTGCCAGTATCGGGGTCGCCACAGTCAGTCAGATGAAGCTGAAGTATCGCGGCGAGCCGCTGCTTCCCTGGGATTTCAAGCTGGGAGGGGAGGCTATGGATGTTTCGGCATTTTTCTCCGTCGGAGCCCTGGCGAGCGCGCTGCTTCCACTTGCGATCGCTACGGCGCTCGGCGTGCTGATGGCCCTGAAGCTTCGGGCGCCGAATTATCGCCTCCTGCCGCGCGTGCTGCTGGGGGTCGTTGGCTGTGTGCTGGTGCTTGGACTGTTCGGAGGGACGATGAAGGCTCGAACGGTGTTCGCGCTGGAGGCGATTAACTGGGATCAAAAGCTGAACTATGAACAGAATGGAATGATGGTTGGCCTGCTGCTTAGCGCGCAATGGATGGATGTGCAGCAGCCAGGCGGGTATACCAAAGGAAATGTGCAAAGCATCTCGATTCCTCCCGGACAAGCTGGACAGCAAGCCGGGAGGTCGGCGCAGCCCGTACAGGCGCCCAATATTATTATCGTCATGAGCGAGGCCTTCTGGGACCCTACCCGGCTGGAGCACGTTCAGTTCAGCAGAGACCCGTTGCCGTTCTTCCACGAGCTGTCCCGTCAGGCTACCTCGGGCAGACTGCTGGTACCGGTGTATGGCGGCGGCACGGTCAACACCGAGTTTGAAGTGCTGACAAGTCTCTCGACACAACTGCTGCCCACAGGCTCCATCGCTTATGCCAACTATGTGAGAAAACCGTTGGATTCTCTCGCCTCGATCCTGAAGGGGCAAGGCTATGATACGGCGGCTGTGCATACGTATCATAACTGGTTCTATCGTCGGAATGAGGTCTATCGGCTGCTGGGCTTCAATCGGTTCGTCAGCGGGGAATTCTTCAGCAATCCAGAGCTGCGAAGCGGATATATCGCGGATCAGGAGCTGTCGAAGCGCATTATTGATGAGGTGAATCGATCAGAGCAGCCCTCCTTCATCTATGCGGTCTCTATGGAGAATCATGGCCCGTACAGACTGGGCAAGAACAAGGAAAACACCGTGAAGGTTAGCGGGCTCGGCGAGGAGTCAACCGCGATACTGGAGACGTACACGCAGGCCCTAACGGATGCGGATGAGTCGCTAAAAATGCTTGTCGAGGCCTTCAAGGACAGCAGCGAGCCTACGATGATTGTATTTTTTGGCGATCATCTGCCAATGCTGGGCGAGGACTACAGCGTCTATAAGGAAGCCGGGTACTTCGAGGATAGTGTGAAGTATGAAGATTACCTGAATATGTTCAATGTGCCGTTTGTCATCTGGGATAATTTTACCTCAGGGGAGCAGGGGAGCTATAATGACACCTATATTAGCGCCTTTGAGCTTGGCCCGCTGGTACTTGACCGTGCCGGAGTGCAAGGCAATGAATTGACCCGTTATGTAGACGGGATGTTCAGGAAGGGGCTGACCTTCCTCCCGCGGCAGGATTTCTATGCACAGGCAGGTATAGACGAGCGACTGCTGGATGGCTATTCCCTGCTCCATTACGACCGTCTGTTCGGCGAAGGCTACAGCTATTCCCAGCGGCCAGCAGCAAGCGAGCCCTATTGGCTGGGCAGCGGACCGATTGAAATTGATCGGGTCGAGCCGCTGAACCCGGATGGCGGAGAGGCGGATAAGACGGTGCTTGTCCAAATTAAAGGGAAGAACTTCGTCTCACAGGGGATCGTCTATGCGAATGGAGAGCCAGTGGAGACAACCTTCGTCAGCGGCAATGAAGTGCAGGCCAGGTTGCCAAGACCACAGCCAGACATGCCGGTGCAGGTTGTCATTCAAGTGAATGATTCGCTGAATCGAGTCATCTCATCCTCTGATACGTATACATTTGAGGTTTTGCAATAATTGTAGTGAATCATGCGCAACAACAAGCCGGCTGCCTGTGTGATCTGAAGGGCAGCCGGCTTGTCATAGAGCGATCTTAGTGCTTTCAGCTAGCCATTGGCGGCCTTGAGCAATCGCAGCAGCCGACGAGCCATAGCTTCAGAGGAACGTGGAGGCGGCTCGTTCAGCCAGCGAACAATGGCATCTACCCAGATGTCGTCTCTGCTCTTAACAGGCAGCTTGGAAGATGCGCTCCCGCCGCTACATGGGGAAGCGAGCTGCTGAATCATCGTGGACAGCCGTCTGCCGAGCTGTGGAATATGGGACAGCATGATGCGGTAATAGTCATTGTTCGCATCGACATGGTCCATTAATCGGGCAAGCAGTTGCGTTCGCTCTTCCTCCGGGTCGTGTGAAGGAATACGGAGAGGCAAGAGCAGCTCCTTCTCCGCCATCGCCAGCATGTCTTCAACGGTCTGCCGCAGTAGTTCTTCCTTGTCTCTGTAATGATAGTAAAAGGTAGAGCGGTTAATATCGGCCCGCCCGGTAATGTCCAGCACTGTAATGGCATCATACCCCTTTTCATCGATTAGCCGGATGAGGGCTTCTCTGATAAATCTGTTAGTTCGCCTGATCCGGGGATCGGGCTTTCGGTTTCTCTGCAACAACGTCACCACTTTCTGTTTTTTTTTACATTAAATAACAACTGAATGTATCGATTGTAAATTTACAATCTATTTCATCGTATTAAAAAATAGAGTGGAATACAATGTTTTAGTGTCCTAAAATCTGGTGAATGACAGCTCGTTGCGAAAAGATGGAGCCCAGCGATCCCAATGGTGGACAGATGAACTAGAGAGGGGAATGTATGGAGCAGGAGCAAGGATCTGATGATGAATATTGAAGAGGTTGACGATGTGCCTGATGGCACAACCTATGCAAGCTTGAAGAAGTGAGCCGGCAGCAGGGTCGGCAAGCTGCAGGAGAGGGCAGCGGCCCACAGCAGGCACGGGTTCGACGGGTTGAACGGATTGTCGTCAGGCAGGGAAACACCGCGGCCCGGAGCTGCACGCGGGCGAGTCGCCTGGCTTGCATAGTGGCAAGAGGTAAGAAAGGGCTTACAATTAAGGGCGAAATTAAAACAGGCTGCCGCTCGCAGCCACGAACATTAAGGCAAGGGTTCCCGCACATATGTAATAGCGTGGCTGAGCCGCCAACCAAGGCGGCTGTGCCATCCAGACTTCTAGTTCTCCTCCTCGGACCGTACAGCAGCTCTGCCGCCGTACACAATGATTCCAGCACCGATAATCATTACTGCAATCAGCAATGTTGCGTACATAGGTAATCCCTCCTTGCAGCCTAGCACTCGGCATGAAGCCAAAGATGCGCTATTGTTCTATAGGTTAAGCATAGCGCACGCGGAGATGGCTGTAAAATGAACATTCTGAAAATTATTTTTTGGTCGGGCATTCAGTAGGCAGCGATTCAATAAGCTGGATTGTAGTGCTCTACTAGTTCAGATTAAATTATGATATGATAAAGAAAGTAAATAATAAGCAGCGCTGCTATGGAGGTATTATTGTTCTTGGACGATGCACTTATCATGCTGAAAAAGACAAGCCGAACATTTTTCATTCCTATCGATCGGCTTGTGCCGGGCTTGAAGGAAGCGGTCGCTTCCGCTTACCTGTGTATGAGAGCGATCGATGAGATTGAGGATCATGAAGAGCTTGATGATGAACTCAAAATTCAACTGCTGCGTCAGATCCGTGATCTGCTGGCAGCTCCCGCCGATCTGGAGTCGGTGAAGGCCATGCTGGCCCCTTATCAAGACAGGCTGCCAGAGGTCAGCGTTCGCCTGCATGAATGGGCGATGCTCTGTCCGGCGACAGTCTCCGAGGTTGTATTGCGATATACTGCCAAGATGTCCGATCAGATGGCGGATTGGGTGAAGCGGGGATGGTCGATTAGAACCGTCGAAGACCTCGATGGGTACACGTACAGTGTAGCCGGGATGGTTGGCGAGATGCTGTCGGAGATTTGGCTGTGGTTTGACGGTACGAAGACAGACCCAGTGAAGGCAGTTGCCTTCGGTCGGGGCTTGCAGGCGGTGAACATCCTGCGCAACCGCGAGGAGGATCTGAAGCGCGGGGTGGATTTCTACCCGGAAGGGTGGGGCAATAAGGAGATGATTCAGTATACGCGGCGCAATCTGGCACTGGGCGATGCGTATAATGAGGAGCTTCGGGGCGGCCCTGCACTCGAATTTTGCAAAATTCCGCTAAAGCTGGCGCATGCGACGCTCAATCTGATCGCTGCCGGAGGCAATAAGCTGACCCGTCAGGCGGTGCTGAAGCTGGTCAACAGCTTGAGTTAACGGGGAGCACGTAACAGCTTGATGCAGGATGTTGACGGCCGCGAAGGACGGACAAGCCAAGCAAGGGAGGAGGATAGCTCCGCTTGCTTGGCTTTTTGCATTCAAATCCCACTAATCCCATTGACATTAAAAAAATAGAGGTCTATAATGAGCTTAGCCTGAATGGTTCGTTTTTTGATCCTTAAAGGTCTAAGGTATGATCATTAGATCATTGATAATGTCCGTCGTGAACGCTGTAAATCAGAGCATACGGGGGATTCAGCTTCTAACGACTTGTTAACAGGAGTGTGAAGGCATGCAGGTTCAATTCCCTGTCCGTCTTGAGCAGGTGAACGCCAAGAAGGTCAGCGACTTCATTCTAGAGCAGTTGGAGGAAGCGATCATCTTGAAGGAGCTGTTGTCAGAGCAGCAGTTGCCGACTGAGCGCGAGCTGGTCTCGATATTCAATGCCAGCCGATTGGCTGTGCGAGAAGCACTCAGCCAACTGGAGGATAAGGGGCTCATCGAGAAGCGTGTTGGCGCCAAGGGCGGCACCTTCGTCCTTCCGGTCACGATGAACTCCCATTTGCGCAACCGCAAGGAGCTGGAGGATAACTGGGAGGATATGCTGCGGCTGTTCGAATATAGGCTGACGATCGAGCCGGAGGCCGCGGCGCTCGCTGCCGAGCGCATAACGAATGAGCAGCTTGAGGAGCTGCATAGCTATCTGGAGCTGAGCCGGGTCGTCACCTGTCCACGGGAGCTGTTCCGCGCGCTCGATGTCAAGTTTCATCTCAAGATTGCTCAGGCCTCTGGCAATCGCTATTATGAGCAGGCTGTGCGCCGGATTCGAACCCGGATCAATCCCGCGCTGGATCTTATGCCTTATAATGAGCAGATTAGACGGACCAATAATGAGAGACACACCGCTTTATTCGAGGCGCTGAAGGCGCGGGATCGCAATCAGTCCCGGGATGTGATGCGGCAGCACATCGACGGCTCTGCAGATGCGATCTATGCACGTGTATTTCGTCCCCGGGATGCGGATAATGTTGGAGAAGGAGTGGAACGCCATGTCGATACAGCCGCAATACATACTGACGAAGGCCGCTGAATGGAAAGAACGAATGGTCTCGTGGAGGCGGGACTTTCACCGTCACCCAGAGATCGGCTATGAGGAGGTGCGCACGGCTGCAATTGTCGAGGCGCATCTTCGAGCCTGCGGCCTGGAGGTGCAGACAGGACTCGGCGGCACAGGTGTCGTAGCGCTACTGCGCGGCAAGCAGCCAGGGCCAACGATCGGCCTGCGAGCCGACATGGATGCGCTCCCGATTCAAGATGACAAGCGTGTAGACTATTGCTCGACGATTCCCGGCAAAGCGCATCTGTGCGGCCATGATGCGCATACGAGTATGCTGATGGGAGCAGCGGGGCTTCTGGCAGAGCTGGGCAGACCAGAGCGCGGCAACATCAAGTTCGTATTTCAGCCAGCAGAGGAGGGGCTTGCCGGGGCCAAGGCGATGATCGAGGATGGTCTGTTGGCGCAGGAGCCACGCATCGAGGCGATGGCGGGATTGCATGTATTCCCGGCTTTGCCGACCGGGCGGCTTGCGGTAACAGATGGCATCGCCTTCGCTTCAGCAGATGGCTTCGAGCTGGTGATTACGGGCAAGGGCGGCCATGCGGCACGCCCGCATGAGACGATCGATGCCATTACAGTGTCGGCGCAGGTCATTACAGCGTTGCAGCATATAGCGAGCCGTCTGATTGATCCGCTGGAGACTGTCGTGGTGACGATCGGCAAGATCGAGGGCGGCTATATGGGTACCGCGATCGCGCCTGAGGTGCGGATGAAGGGCACGGTACGGACATTGTCTCCTGTCGTCAGAGAGCAGGTGCCCAAGCTGCTGCATCAAGTGATCGGTGGCGTCGTGCAGTCGTTCGGCGCAGGCTATGAGCTGAACTTCGGGATGGGCTACCCGCCTGTGCATAATGATGGGCAGATGGTGCGCTTCTTCACAGAGGCGAGTGAACAGCTACTGGGAGAAAAGCGCTGGGAGCCTGTGAAGCCGTCAACAGGCGGAGAGGATTTTGCTTTTTATGCGGAGCAGGTGCCGGGTGTCTTCTTCCGGCTGGGAGCCAGCAATGGACAGCGCGAGACGATGTTTCCGCTGCACCATCCTCAGTTCGACCTGGATGAGGAAGCGATGGTGCTGGGGGCGTCACTGTTAGTTCACTTAGGCTTGTCTTATCTGGAACACCCGGTATACCCTACTAAACAATAATGGAGGCTTAACAGATGCTAAGTACATTGACATCCAGACGAGCAATGATGAAAGGGCTGATCGTCCTGCTGGCAGGCATGCTGATTCTGGCGGGCTGCTCCAGCTCCGGCGGTGGCGGCAACACGACGACTGGCACGGACAAAGGAACGAATACCGAGAGTAAAACTCCGGCAGCCAGTGGGGAGAAGGTGCTCACGATCGCCAATCCTACTGATATTGAGAGTTTCGATGTACACAATAACAATAACACGTTCAGCGAAGCGGTGATGGTCAATGTATTTGATTACTTGCTCAAGAACGACAGCTCGCAGAACAAGCAGCCTTCTCTGGCGACCTCCTGGGAGCAGCGCGATGAGCTGACCTGGCGCTTCAAGCTGCGCGATGATGTGTTGTTCCACAACGGCGACCCGTTCACGGCGGACGATGTGAAGTTCTCTCTGGAGCGTGTAGCCAAGGACAGCGCGTTGAAGCAGCATACCTATTACAAGGATCTTAAAGAAGTGAATGTAATTGACGCGCATACGGTCGATATTGTGACGAATCATCCTGATCCGATCATGCTCAATCGCCTGTCGCGGATGGGCGCGGATATTCTGCCCTCTAAGTATATTCAGGAGAAGGGGATTGAAGCCTTCCTGAAGGCTCCTGTCGGTACAGGCCCATACAAGTTCAGCAAATGGACGAAGGATGACCGGATCGAGCTGGTGAAAAATGATAGCTATTTTGGCGGCGAGCCTAAATGGGACAAGGTCGTATTCCGCATGATCCCGGAAGCGGCGACCCGAGTATCTGAGCTGCTCACAGGCGGAGTAGACATCGTATCGAATGTGCCGGCCACAGATATTGAACGCATCAACAGCTCTGGCAAAGCATCGATCGAGCAGGCAACGATTCAGCGGGTGCTGCATGTGCTGATGCGCACAGGAGAAGGCTCCGTGACAGCGAATCCGAAGGTGCGCGAGGCGATTGAGCTGGCGATTGACAAGCAAGCGATCATCGACAGCATCGCTGGCGGGGCAGGCACGCCGACCCGGACTTCGGTGACACCGGGCAACTTCGGCGCTGACCCTAGTCTGTACGACAACTATATTTATGATCTGGACAAAGCCAAGGCGCTGCTGAAGGAAGCGGGCTATGAGAGCGGGCCGAAGCTGACCTTCACTGCGGGCTCCAACTACAAAGAGGTCGCTGAGGTTGTGGCGGCGATGCTGACCCAGGCAGGCTTTGAAGTGAATCTGGAGATTCTAGAGCCAAGCAAGTTCAGCGAAACGTATAATGCGAAGAAATTCAAGGAGCTGTTCCTGCTCGGAGTTGGCAACTCGCTGTTCGATGCGTCGAACAACTATAACCGTTTCCTGGTTGAAAATGCGAAGGGCGAAACAGATTACAACAATCCTGAGGTGGAAGCACTGCTTCAGGCAGCAGCGGTCAATATGAATCCTGAGGAACGCGAGAAGCAATATCAGCAAGTGCAACAGCATATCGCCAATGATCGCCCAACCATTTATCTGTATCAGATGAAGGGAGTCTACGGCGTGAACGAGCGTATCCAATATGCGCCTCGTCTGGATGAGATGTTCTTCGCGGAGGAAATCACGTTAAAATAAGCAGGACAAGATGGGGAACACTAGCGGTTCCCCTCTTCGCTTGAAGACATCATGAAGGAGGAGCGGCCGTGGGCAAATATATATTCAGGATGGCGCTGCAGATTGTGCCAGTCCTGTTTTTAATTTCGCTAATTGTATTTGTGTTGGTGCATATTACGGGTGATCCGGTCAACCTGATGCTGCCTGAGACGGCCACAGAGGCTGACCGGGAAGCACTGCGTGCGGCTTGGGGACTGGATCGGCCGCTATATGAGCAATACGCTACCTTCCTCGGCAATGTCGTGCAGGGCAACTTCGGCACATCCTTCCACTATGGGGAGGAGGCGCTGCCGCTCGTGCTGGAGCGGCTGCCTGCAAGCTTTGAGCTTGCGGCTGCCTCTATGCTGATCGCTGTCGTGCTGGCGGTGCCGCTGGGCATCATATCGGCTGTCAAGCGCAATACGGTGCTCGATTTGCTCATCTCGGGGCTGGCGGTTATTGGCAAGGCGATGCCTAATTTTTGGATGGGTATTATGCTGATTCTGATTTTCTCCGTACAACTCGGCTACTTTCCTGTATCCGGTCGAGGCGGACTTGAGCATCTAGCCTTGCCCGCGTTCACGCTGGGCGTCGGGCTTGCCGCCCAGATGACCCGTCTGATCCGCTCCAATATGCTGGAGATTCTGAATCAGGATTATATCCGCACCGCTCGCAGCAAGGGGCTGGTGGAAGCAATCGTCGTCGGCAAGCATGCGTTGCGCAATGGCATGATACCTGTCGTTACCATTATGGGTCTGCAATTTACGAGTCTGATCGGCGGCACACTCGTGACGGAGACGGTATTTGCCTGGCCGGGCCTGGGGCAACTGCTCGTTACGGCGATTAATACGAGAGATATGGCTATTGTTCAGGCTGCTGTATTTATTATTGCGATTACGGTTATTATTACCAATCTGATTACAGATCTGATCTATCGGCTGCTGGACCCGCGGATCAAATACAATTCTTGAAGGACTGCAAAGGGGAGAGCGTATGTCAAGGGAACTGGAGCCTGCAGCGGCAGGGGATATGCTGCTCAAGGACGGTATAGCGGCCAGACGGCCCGGCTACCGCCAACTGCTGCGGCAGCTATGGAAGAGCAAGACGGGGACGGTGGGAGCGATCATCGTGCTGGCTACGGTGATCGTGGCTGTGTTCGCCCCGCTTATCGCGACGCATGATCCGGCGGCGCTTGACCCGCTGCTGCGACTGAAGCCGCCGTCCTGGATGGACGGGGGCTCAGATGCTCATCTGCTCGGCACGGATAATCTGGGGCGGGATATATTCAGCCGTCTCGTCTATGGAGCCAGAGTGTCGCTCATCGTCGGCATCGGCGCTGTCGCAGTGTCCGGCCTGATCGGGGCTGTGCTCGGTCTGCTCGCTGGCTATTATGACCGCTGGATCAGCATGATCATCATGCGAACGGCAGACGCTTTCCTGGCGATTCCATCCATTCTGCTCATGCTGGTCGTGCTGGCTGTCGTCGGTCCTGGGCTTACGACCTTGATCTTCGTTATCGGCTTGACCAACTGGGTGTCGTATGCGCGTGTTGTGCGTGGCGAGGTGCTGAGCGTGAAGGAGCGGGATTTTGTCAAGGCGGCCCGTTCAGTCGGAGCGCGCAGCGGTCGGATTATGCTGCGTCATATTTTGCCCAATGTTGTCTCATCATTTATCGTGCTGTCCGGTCTGAACGTGGCGACGACCATTCTCATGGAGGCATCGCTCAGCTTCCTTGGACTTGGCATCAAGCCGCCGGATGTATCATGGGGCGGCATGCTGAGTGATGGCAGACAATATATCGCTACTAGCTGGTGGGTAGCTGCGCTGCCGGGAGCTGCCATCACGATCACGGTGCTCGGCGTCATCTTCCTTGGGGACTGGCTGCGCGATGTGCTCGATCCACGCATGAAGACGAAGGACTGAACTTCAAGGGGAGCAAGGAGGGGAAGGCAATGGAGCATTTGCTGGAAGTGAAGGATTTGAGAACCTATTTCAAAACAGCAGAGGGCATCGTCCCCTCTGTGAATGGTGTCAGCTTTACAGTCGAGCGTGGCGAGACGCTGGCCATTGTCGGAGAATCCGGCAGCGGCAAAAGCGTGACCTCCATGTCGATCCTCGGACTGGTCGCTTCGGGCGGCAAGGTCGTCGGCGGGGAGATATGGTTCGAGGGCCAGAACCTGTTGAAGCTGCCGAAGCGGGCGCTGCGGCAGCTCCGTGGTAATGAGATGTCCATTATATTCCAGGAGCCGATGACGTCGCTGAATCCGGTATTCACCATCGGCAACCAATTGGATGAGGCGCTGCGCGTCCATCAGAAGCTGAGCCGCAGCGAGGCGCGCCAGCGAAGTATCGAGATGCTGGAGCGCGTCGGCATCGCTGGCGCGGAGAAGGTGGCTCGCCGCTTCCCGCATCAGCTATCCGGGGGCATGCGTCAGCGGGTAATGATCGCTATGGCGCTCGCCTGCAAGCCGAAGCTGCTCATCGCTGATGAGCCGACGACGGCTCTGGACGTGACGATTCAGGCGCAGATATTGAAGCTGATCGGTGAGCTGAGCAAGGAGCAGCAGACGGGCGTTATATTAATTACACATGATTTGGGTGTTGTTGCGGAGCTGGCTGACAAGGTAGCTGTCATGTACGCAGGCGAGATTGTTGAACAGGCTTCCGTGTACGACCTGTTCCGCCGTCCGCTTCATCCCTATACAATCGGCCTGCTCGGCTCGCTGCCGAGCCTGCATCAGCAGCAGGAACGGCTGGCGTCGATTCCCGGCTCTGTGCCTAATCTGCTCCATAAGCCTGCAGGCTGTCCGTTTCATCCGCGCTGCCCCTATGCCGATGAGAGCTGCACACAGCACAAGCCGCGAATGGAGGAGAAGCAGCCGGGTCACTATGCAAGCTGTCTAAAGACGGAGGAGGTGCGCTCATGAGCAAGCTGACGAAGCGGCAGCCCGATGTGCCGCAGGCCGCTACAGGCCAGCCACTGCTTGAGGTAGCGGGACTGAAAAAGTATTATACGGTCAAGCAAGGGCTATTCGGGAGGCGCTCCAGCTTGATCCGGGCGGTGGACGGTCTGGATTTTGCAGTCATGCAGGGAGAAACGCTTGGTGTGGTGGGCGAGTCTGGCTGTGGCAAGTCGACGATGGGACAGTTGGTGACTTGCCTGCTGGAGCCGACAGAGGGCGAGGTTCGCTTTCAGGGCAAGAGTCTGTTCCAGATGGGCGCAGAGGAGCTGCGCCAAGCCAGACGCGACCTGCAGATGGTGTTCCAGGACCCGTATTCGTCGCTCAATCCGCGCATGACCATATTCGATACGGTGGCGGAGCCGTTGCAGGTGCATGGCATCGCGGCAGGCAGCGAGCTGCGAGCGGAGGTGCACCGCCTGCTGGAGACGGTCGGACTGGGCGCGCATCTGGCCGATCGGTATCCGCATGAGTTCAGCGGCGGACAGCGTCAGCGGGTAGGCATCGCACGCGCGCTGGCACTGCGCCCCAAGCTGATCGTCTGTGATGAGCCGATCTCGGCGCTGGACGTATCGATTCAAGCACAGATATTGAATCTGCTCAAGGATTTGCAGCAGCAGTTCGATCTGACCTACATCTTTATTGCGCATGGCCTGCCTTCTGTGAAGCATATCAGCGACCGGATTGCTGTCATGTATCTCGGGCGCATCGTTGAGCTGGCGCCGCGCGATGCGCTGTTCGAGCAGACGCTGCACCCCTACACGGAGGCGCTGCTGGCAGCCGTCCCGGTCCCTGATCCTACACTGCGGCGCGACAAGGAGCCGCTGCGCGGCGAGCCGCCGAACCCGGCGAACCCGCCTTCGGGTTGCGCCTTCCATCCGCGTTGTCCCTATGCGACAGACAGATGCCGCCAAGAGACGCCGCTGCTGCTGGAGCATGTGCCAGGGCAGTGGGCGGCCTGTCATTACCCGCTTGCTGCTAACAAGATGCAATGACGGACCAACGATATAAGTTCACGACAACAAGGGAGGGTGTCGCAATGGGGAAGCAACCGATTGCACCGGAGGATCTGTATCGCTATCGGCTAGTCAGCGAGCCTGCCGGCAGGCCGGGGACGCTGGAGGCCGCCTATGTAGTGAAGGAAGCTACGCAGGAGCGCAATGATTATCATAGCCATATTCGGCTGGCAGGAAGCAGCCCGGAGGATGACCGCCAGCTCACGGCGGGACCGAAGGACAGCACGCCGCAGTGGGCGCCGGATGGCAGCCGATTCGCCTTCATCCGGGTGGAGGGAGGCGTGCGCCAGCTATGGACGGCCGCCGCAGACGGCAGTGAGGCGATGCTGGCGGCCAGCGAAGCAGCCACGGCGGGGCGAAGCATCGCCAGCTATGCCTGGTCGCCAGACGGCAGCAGGCTCATCTACTGTGCGCGGGTAGCGGCCAGCGAATCTGTAGTGGATGCTAAGGACGCGCGGTCTGGAGGAGCAGCCGCTGCTGGTGCCGTTGGCGGCAGTACGGCGACCCGTGCCAGTGCCTTGGACAGCAAGGCAGAGGGAGGCACGCCGCTCAAGGCACGACCGCTGCGGGGAGCTGTCTATGAGCGCACTGTCCCCAAGGCGGAGGGCGCAGGCTGGTGGGACGGGCTGTGGCCGCAGTTGTTCCTGCTAGAGCTGGACAGCGGGGCAGAGCGTCAGGTCACTTACTGCCCGCGCGGAGCGTTGCAGCCGCAATGGTCGCCTGACGGGCAGTCCATCGCTTATATGTCGAAGCAACCGGAAGAGGGAGCGGACGCGGATCTGTTCCCTTTCAATGATCTGTTCACACTCTGCCTTGACAGCGGGACATCCCTTAAGGTGAGCGCATCGGATGTCCTCATCCAGCACTACGCCTATAGCGGGGACGGCAAAGAGCTGCTCTATATTGGCGATGACCGTACCTATGGCAGCGGCACGCACAATAAGCTCTACAGCGTGCCGTCAGGAGGCGGCTCGGTACGTGTCCTGACAGCATGTGATTTGCAGCTTGGCAACTATATTCTGAATGATGTCAAGTCGGGACCGCCTATGGCTGGCCCTGTGCCCTCTGTAGACGGCAGCGCTGCGTATGCTGTAGCTACCTGTGAGGGCAATGCAGACATCTATCTGCTTGAGGAAAACGGTATGCCGCAGCGGATCGGCCGCGCTGCTGGCAGCGGGCGGGATGTGTACCAGTTGGCGGCTGCCGGGGACGGGAAGCATCTGCTTGCCTGCATTATGGATGCGAACGGGCCCGGAGAGCTATACCGGATCGATCCGCTTACAGGCGAGGAGACACGACTGACCGACTGGAACGGAGCTCTGATGCAGGAGCGGGCTGTGGCGCAGCCGCAGCCGCTCTGGTTCGAGTCAGCGGATGGCCTGCGCGTGCAGGGCTGGCTGCTGCTGCCTCCAGCCGCAGCGGGAGCGGAGAGGGAAATGACCGGTGGCGCTGTGATGGTGGATGAGGGTGAGGATGAGGCGGCTGCTCCAGCACAGGGGGGCGGCGAAGCGGAGTGTGCGCCAATGAACACTAGCGCCAGCTTGGGGCAAGCTACAGAATTAGAGGCGCTCCATCTCCCTTCTAGCTCTGCTGGCGTGGGGAGCGGAGCCGCTCCGATGCCTCCGCAGGCTCCTTCCGCGGCGGCGGGCGGCAGCAGCGCGCCAGACGAGGATCAGCACAAGCTTCCGCTGGTGCTGGTTATTCATGGCGGCCCCCATGCGATGTATGCGCCTGCTTATAGCCATGAGCTGCAGCAGCTCGCTGCACAAGGCTACGCGGTGCTGTTCACCAATCCACGGGGCAGCTTCGGCTATGGCCAGACCTTCGCCCGCGCCTGTCGCGGCGACTTCGGCGGGGGCGATTACCAGGATCTGCTGACCGCAGTAGACGCGGCTCTGGCACAGTGGGACATCCTCGACGAGCGGCGTATGGGCGTGATGGGCGGCAGCTACGGCGGCTTGATGACCAACTGGATGATTGCCCATTCGAATCGCTTCCGCGCTGCCATCTCACAGCGCTGTATCTCCAACTGGCTGTCCTTCTACGGCACAAGCGATATTGGTATCTCCTACACGGAGGGCATCGCAGGCGCTCAGCCCTGGAGCGATCCGCAGTTACTATGGGAACGCTCGCCGCTGGCCCATGCACATAAGGTGAAAGCGCCTGTGCTGATCATGCATGGCGAGCAGGATATGCGCTGTCCAGTGGAGCAGTCGGACGAGTGGTACACTGCGCTCAGGCGTCATGGCGTCACCACAAGGCTAGTCCGTTATCCCGGCTCCAACCATGCGTTCATGAAGCTCGGCAAGCCGTCGTTGCGACTGGATGCGCTGGAGCAGGTGAACAGGTGGCTCCATCTCTATGTTCGCGGAGGGGATCAGTCATGAGCGGCAGCGTGAACTCGCGTGTGCAACTGCCGCTGCCGCTAGCGCTGCTGCTGGAGAATTGTCGTACCAGTGGCTTGCCTGATGAGCTGATTGTAGCTTGCATCCGCGAGCAGCAATTTGCTGCTCTTGCAGAGCGACCGCTTGCTGATTCCAAGATGGAGCTGGCAGAGCGCGCTCGGCTTGCGCAGGAGCTGGGGATCGATTGGGAAGCGGTGCTGCGCAATGGCTATGAATTCGGCTTCCTGCATCTGAATGGCTTGAAGCGGCTGCTGGCGTTTCGCTATGGGCTGCAAGAAGGGACGGATTATGCGGCAGACGAGGACAGGCTGGAGCGCGTCCCGCTTGCCCCGGAGCAAGCGGCTGAGCTGGCGGCGCTCATTCACCGCCAATGGTTGGTGCAGCCTCAATCCGCGCAGCAGCCAACCGCTCCTGAACCGTCTGCATCGGACAACACTGCTCTGCCCGAAGCTGCAGCATCGACAACCGGGGAGGTAGACCCTCATCAGAGCCAGTCGTTATCAGCAACTGCGGGCTCTGACGGCCGCATGGAAGTCTGGTCGATCCGGCTCAAGCTCAGCAGCGGGCCAGACGAAGCATCGCTTCGCGGCAGAACAGAATAGCAGGGCGCAGTCCGTTTGTATGCGCTGGTCGTTGCAGCCGGAACCTCCGGTAGCAACGCCAGCGCTTTTTTGCATCGCATCTTGGATGCGGCTCTCATGGTTTCCAACTGTTGACATCTATTTTAGACATTTGTATAATTAATCTATTATAGACAACTGTATAACTGGAGGGTCAGGATGAAGAAGCTGCCGGATGCCGAATTTGAAGTGATGCAGATCATGTGGAAGAATCAACCCCCGCTTACGACTGCCATGATGATGCAGCAACTGGGAGCTGGATGCGATTGGAAGGTGCAGACGCTCATCGTGCTGCTGAATCGCCTGATCGACCGCGGCTTTGTCCGTTCCGAGAAGAAGGGTAAGGAACGAACCTACTATCCTGTAGTCGGGGAGGCGGAGTAT
This sequence comes from Paenibacillus sp. J5, assembly GCF_054955055.1. Lineage (NCBI taxonomy): Bacteria > Bacillati > Bacillota > Bacilli > Caryophanales > Paenibacillaceae > Paenibacillus > Paenibacillus sp. J5. The sequence continues at coordinate 128,732 of NZ_JBUEDD010000002.1, forward strand.
CTGCATTTTGAAACGAGCATGTTTATCGAACGGTTTCATCGTAATTCTGTCACTCATCTGGTGGCGACGCTCGTCAATGCCAATAAGGTGAGCGATAGCGATATGGAGATGCTGACCCGTCTGCTGGAAGACAAGGGGCGTTAGCATGAGCGATTATTTTGATCTATTGGTCTACAATTCCCTCGCGATGACCATTGTCTCGGGGTGTTATCTGCTCTTGCTTGCCAAGTTTGGCGCGGCTTATTCTGCCAAATGGAAATATGGGATCTCGATATTGATCCTCACACTATGGGTCATTCCCTATCGTCCTCAGCTGCAATTCCCGGCGATGATGGCGGAAGGGCCGCAGGCGCTCCCTATGCTGCTGCCTTCGATGGTGAAGGAGGCGATAAGACCCTCTGTGTTGCCAGAGATTGAGCTGGGCGCACAGCAGAGCCTGTCCTGGGGCATGGTGCTATGCGCGCTCTGGCTGACCGGGATGACCGCTGTCGCTGCAGTATATATCGTCAGGCAATGGCGCTTCAGAGCCTTGGTCGGTCGCTGGAGCACACCGGTGACAGATCATCATCTGCTAGGTATGCTGGAGCAGGTGAGAGAGGAGGTGCATATCAAGCGCCGATTGCCTCTCAAGCTTTGCAAGGGAATTTCCACGCCTATGCTTTTCGGTTTATGGAGTACGGTGATTCTGCTGCCGGATCGGGGCTATGATGATGAAGAGCTATATTATATTTTGAAGCATGAGTGTATTCATTATAAGGACAAGGATCTGTATATCCGGCTGCTTATATGTGTCGCCACAATTGTACACTTCTTCAATCCCGTCATGTGGCTTATGGCGCGGGTTACCGCCATTCAATGCGAGCTGGCTTGTGACGAGCGTGTGATGGAGGGGATGGGGGCAGAGAAGAGAAAGGACTACGGGCGGGTCATTCTCACGGAAATCGAGAGGCAGAGGAAAGAACGCGCCGTTCTATCTACCTATTTTTATGGGGGAGCCTATGCGATAAAATCGCGGATTACCGCGATTGTCAACACGAAGAGGAGACAGCCTAGCATCATGATGCTCGGTATCGTAATGTCACTGGTTGTCATTGCAGCCTGCAGTCCTGTTCCAACGATTGACACGGTGACGGGTTATATTGTTTTTGAAGGGGACGAGTTGAACGTTGACCAGGTGGAGATTATTACACCAGAGGATTCGGATAGGGTCTTAGCGCTCGGTCTGCTGGATACCGATATGCCCAATGGCTACTATATTTTGAATAGGGAGGATGAGACCTCGCGCTACAAGCTGACGGAGCAGACGGTATATTCCTTTGTCGATTTCAATCTGCTCTTTGTAGGAGAGGAGCAGGCGGATGGCGATAGACGATATGAGACGACCGACAGGGATGAATTTCTCCGTCATCTGTACACCAGCTACGCGGATGATCCTCCTGCCCAGAGAGTGCCGTTTGTGATTCGAATCAGCGCAGGCAAAGTGGTGAGTATTCGCGAGGAGCTGCTGTATACCATCTAGGGTTGGAATATACCCCCTAGTGAAGCTGGCGTCCTGCTTCACTAGGGGGCGGACAGGAGGTATCCTGGGCACATCCAATAGATCCAATCCTACTTAGATGATAGGCTCATCCTTGATTATGGTCTGGTAATCGCTGACATACGCTTCTGCTCGGAAATGTATGAGCTTGCCGTTCTACTAATTCTCCTGCTCCAGCTTATCCAGCAGCATGAACAGCAGCTCCTGGCAGTGTGATGCATACGGTGAGCTGATGAGCAGCTCATCCTTGGTCTGCACATAGGCTCCTGGCGTTATATCCTTCTCGCATTGCTCTGCAAGCTCGCAGATGCTGGCTGGGGTGGATTCCAGATGGAATTGCAGCCCAACCACCCTGTTGCCGACCGTGAACGCTTGATGCGCACAGCCGTCGCTGGAGGCGATCCATGTCGCCTGCGGCGGCAGTGAGAAGGTGTCCCCATGCCAATGGAAGGCCGTAAAGCTCGCCGGAAAATGAGAAAATAGCGGGTGGCTCTTGCCCTCTGCTGTGAGCTGCAGCGGGTGCCAGCCAATCTCCTTATGCTCATTGCGATAGACTTGGCCGCCCAGCGCTTCTGCGATCAACTGTGCGCCCAGACAGATGCCCAGCACGCGCTTGCCGGCTGCAACCGCTGCGGCGATGCATCGCTTCTCCTGTACCAGGAATGGAAACTCCGCTTCATCCTTCGTGCCCATCGGCCCGCCCATTACAACTAGCAGATCATACTCCTCCGCCTTCGGAAGCTGCTGTTGTTGCTGATATAGCAGCGTCGAACGGACAGCATGTCCTCTCGTAGCAGCCCAATCCAGTATCAGCTCCGGCGTCTCAAATGGAACATGCTGCAAATAGTGAATTCTCATCCTGCTGTCCTCCCTAGACATCGCCGGCTTCATCGCTCTGCCTGGCATGTGGGCAGAGGCTGCGCATCATGGCGACCGTCTCATTGTCCATTCCCTCATTGCGCCGGCATAGACCATCGGCCACCTTGTCCCATTTTTCCGTCTTCATATTTTGCCCGAACTTGTACTTGGCGGTCAGCTCCTGGATGTCGATACGAACCACGGAGGTGCTCTTCAGGTTGCCGATGTAGTCGGGATCAGAAGCATCCAGCGGCGCATACCCGCCCTCGGGCTGCAGCTTGCGCATGAATGCGCCCAGCGCGTCCGCCTTCTCCTCCAGATCGGACACGGGCCGGGCTATGCCCTTGATAACGACCGACTTGAAGAACGCAGTTGCAGGACAGGCCAACTCGGCCCCACTAAAGTAAGAGGGAATAATGGCATATTCCTTAGCGACCGAAAACGTCACATGCTCATCGGCCTTCAGGTTTTTCATCTTGCGCCCGGCGATGCTGCCATGAAAATATATCACTCCGTCGGCAAATACGAAATTAAGCGGCGTCAGCTCTGGCCAGCCATCGCTGCCGTTGGTGCCCAGTACGCCAAAGCTCATCTCCTGCAAGAAGGCTTCGATCTGTTCCACCTGCTCGCTCATGTCAAACTCTTTTCTCCTCATTACTGCCACTCCTTTATAGCCAGGCAATCTATTGCTCCAGCTTGCTTGATCGCATGGTATGGACTTCTATGAACTTTTTCGCACCGCGGGCAGCTCCAGGGCGCTGCACCTCTCCCGCATGACGGCGATCGTGTGAACCTGTCTCTATGGATACGGTGCCGCCATAGGAATTGATTTCTATCGTAGCGCGAATATTGACAATAAAAAAGAACCAATATAGATTAATTTTATTAGACCAATTAATAGTGATATCACAGGAAGGACAGAAATCCGATGACATTTCAGCTTCCATATTATACGTATCTGGAGCAGCACCGGAGCAAGCAATCGGCACTCTATCACGCCATCAGGGATGGCATCACCTCTGGTATGCTGCCCTGCCGCACCCGCCTGGCCTCCAGCCGTACCCTGGCGGCACAATATGGCCTGTCCCGTGGTACAGTCAATCTGGTGTATGAGATGCTGGCGGCTGAGGGCTACTTGTCGAGCGAGCCGGGGCGTGGAACCTTTGTATTGTATGAAGCGGCGGCTCACAGACGGGAACGAGGTAGCGTCGATGGGAGGGTGTACCCGCTCTCGGACTGGGCGCGCAGACTGGAGAAGCTGAATGGCTGGCGGCATGAGGTCGCGGGGCAGTCAGATAGCGCCAAGAAAGGCGATGGAGAAGGGGAGCGGCAAGGGGGCGAGAATGGAGAGGAAGAGGACAGGGCGATTCGCTTCGACCTAGCGACTCTCGATCTGCAGCAGTTCCCGGCTCAGGAGTGGCATCGCTTCTTGTATGCGGAGGCAAGAGGATATGTCCAGCGGGCGACCGCAGCGATGGGGCATCCTGTGCTCGGAGACGCTGCGCTGCGCGGGGCGATCGCCGCCTATCTGCGCCGCGCAAGGGGTATCGATGCCGATCCGAGGCAGATCGCGGTAGTCGGCGGATCATTGCAGGCGATCGCGCTGCTAGCGCAGCTATTGCTCGGGGATCAGAGCAGAGCTGTCATCGAGAGCCCTGGGTATAGCGGCGCACTGCGGGCGTTCCGCGCTGCCGGTGCGGACTGCATCGAAGCGCGGGTTGATGGCGAGGGCATCGTGCCGGAGGATTGGCCAGCGCAGTTGCTGCTCGTCACGCCGAACCGGCAGTTCCCGACTGGAGCAGTGCTGCCGATGCGACGCCGCAGGGAGCTGCTGCAATGGGCGGCGACGCAAGGGGCGCTCATTATCGAGGATGACTATGACAGCGAATTCCGCTATCGGGGCAAGGCGCTTGATCCGCTCAAGACGCTGGATCGCGAAGGGCGCGTCATCTACATCGGCAGCTTCAGCAAGACGCTGCTGCCTGGCACGCGGATTGGCTATGCGGTGCTGCCCGATCCGCTCATTGAGCCGTTCGCCAGAGCGAAGGCGCTGTATGAGCCGCAGCCGTCCAATCTGCTGGAGCAGCGCGCCCTGGCGGCGTGGATGCTAAGCGGGCAGTATGAGCGCCATCTGCGCCGCATGATCCGGGTCTACAGCCGCAGCTTTCGTCAGCTAGGCGAGCTGCTGACAGAGCGGCTATCGGAGGCGATCGCCTTTGTGGAGGGCGACGCGGGCCTTAGCCTGTTCGGCTGGTGGCGCCTGTCGGCAGCGCTCTATATGCAGTTTCGCGATGAATGTGCACGCCAGCGCGTCTATTGGAGCGAGGCGGTGATCAATCAGGAGGGGGAGCAACGCTATGGCATCATGCTCCATTTCCCGCATCTGTCCAGCGAGCAGCTCCGTGCCGGCGTCGAGCGGATGGAGCAGGTGTGGCTGCGCTTGCAGCCATATCACGTGAAGGAGAGCTGATAGACGGACTCCAGCATAATAAATTTCATTTTTTGTGATACAGGCACTATTTTCTTGCTGTGGTTTCTTTTATAATCATATCATCAACAGCAGCAACTTCAGAGGAGAGGGGGAGTGAGCTTGATTCCGCCATTGGGTTTTGGCAACAAAAAGGATGTCAAAAAAGGCAGCGGCTTTGGCAAAATTATCATCGTGAATGACACACTGAGAGCACAGGCTCAATAACGAGCAGGTGTCTTGCAGCCGCTCCGCTCCCCTGACAGGCGAAGATGACAGGGGAGCAAACAAACAGAACGCAAGCGCGGGAGAAGGGGAAGCTCCTGTCGCTTGCGTTCTGTTATTTGTTATGGCTTAACTGCGCGGAGCCCACAGCATAATGCTGACGCCAACCACGCAGACGGCGGCTCCAATCCAATCATACAGATCCGGGGTCTTCTTATCCACCCACCAGCCCCAGAGGACAGCCATCACGATGAATACACCGCCATACGCGGCATACACCCGTCCAAAGTTTGGAAAGGACTGCAGGGTAGGCAGGATGCCGTAGAGTACAAGCACGATGCTGCCCACCCCTCCGTACCACAGTGGTCTGCCATCCCGGAGCCACAGCCAGACGAGATAGCCGCCTCCAATCTCAGCCAGGCCCGCTAGCAGAAAGATAAGCACTGTCCCGATCATCGCGAACCCCTCCTCCTTGATCCATAGGCGAGGTCTATCTTGCCGCTAAAGCTGTTGGCATGTGGCCGAATCTCAAGCGCAACTACCACCATTCCCCTTAGCCCTGCAGCGCGGCTGCGAACAACACCACCCAGCCCGCGATAAATCCAAGTCCCCCCAGCGGCGTAATGGCACCGAGTCGCTTGACGCCTGTCAGCGCCAGCACATACAGGCTGCCGCAGAACAGCACAATCCCGATCTGCAGCAGCCAGCCTGCTGTAACCGCCAGTCCGCTGCTTACCGCTCCGCCCGCCAGGACGCCAATCAGCAGCAATCCAAGTCCGTGAACGAGATGATAGAGCACGCCTGTTTCATAGATTTTCAGCAATTCCGGTGTCAGCTTCTTCTTGAGCGCATGCGCTCCGAAGGCGCCGAGAATAACGACCAGCGCCATATTCAGACTGCCTAGCAGCAGCAACGTTTGCATACTGATTCCTCCATGGATATGTATCCTGTTATCCTGTTATCCTGTTATATAACATCCTCCTGCGATTGCAGCAATAGACATCCCAGCTAAGGCAGGCGATATTCGGCAAATGGCTTGCCGTATATGAACGGCTCGCTTAACTTGTCCAGCGCTGTCCATAAGCTGTCCATCGTGTCATCCGCCGCCAGCGCAACGCTGCGTATATTGTCCTCCAGTTGCTCGACTGAGGTTGCCCCTACGATGACGGTAGAGACGGCGGGACGGCGCATGAGCCATGCCAGCGCGAGCGAGCTGGACGACTGCTGCTGCGCTGCAGCCTGCCGGGCCAACTGTTGTCCTAGCTGCAAATAGCGCGGCTCCAGGAAACGGCTGAAGCTGGGGTCGGTCTCTGCTCGTGAAGCGGCAGGAACCGCTTCGCCACTGCCGTATTTGCCGCTCAAGATGCCGCCTGCCAGCGGGAAATACGGAATAATCCCGACGCCTTGATCGGCGCAGACCGGCACCAGCTCGCGCTCCGGTGTGCGATCGGCCAGCGAGTAGCTTGTCTGCGTCGAGACATAGCGTTCGTAGCCGCGATGCTCGCTGATGCCGAGCGCCTTCATCAGCTCCCAGGCGGCATAGTTGGATGCGCCGATGTAGCGCACCTTGCCGGAGCTGATCAGATCGTCGAGCGTGCGCAGCGTTTCTTCCAGTCGGGTATTCGGATCAAAGGTGTGAATCTGGTACAGATCGACATAGTCTGTCTGCAGCCTTCTCAGACTCTGCTCCAGCTCCTGCTGAAGATGATAGCGTGATGAGCCGCGTTCATTCGGGCCGGAGCCACTCACTAGTCCTGCCTTCGTAGCAAGGACGACCTGCTGCCGCTTGCCGCGCAGCGCCTCCCCGATAATTCGCTCAGATTCTGTGCCTGCATAGATGTTGGCCGTATCGATAAAGTTGATTCCCTGATCCAGCGCATAATGGAGAATTCGGGTTGAGGCAGCCTGATCGGCGCGCTTGCCGAATGAATTGGTGCCCAGACCCAGCAGGGATACGTGTAATCCGCTCCCTCCGAGCTGACGGTAGTGCATAGGGTCTTCACTCCTTCACATTCCCTTGAAACCTGCATTCCATAGGCTTCCTGTCCTAAGTGCCGAGGCGCTTGCGCCAAGCACGTACAAAATGTATTGTAACATAATAATAGTGATTGACAAGCAACGTATCAGGGGGCATTATTGAAACATTGTGTGTAAAATATATAATGAATCGGTACAGTATGGTCTTGTTGCCGAGGCATTGACGATATATATAGAAAAGACGCCTTGGAATAGGCGGCAGCATGGATAGGCCCACCGCTGGCGGAGGCTTGCAACAACGTTCGCCTGCAGTGATGGAGCTTGGAACAATTGGAGGTAAACATACATTGACAGATAATCGTTATGATCGTTTTAACAAGCTGTGCATGAGGCAGGTCATGCTGGCCGAGCATTCCTCTTACGCCATTGGAGGAGAGGCTCCTTATTTTGCGATGCCGCAGACCGTGGAGGAGCTGTCTGAGCTGCTGCAGGTGAGCAAGCTATATGGCATGGAAGTGCTCGTATTCGGCATGGGCACCAATATATTATTTCCAGATCGCCCTAAGGCGGATACCCTATATATTTCATTGAAGCGGCTGTCGGAGCTGAGTGCATCGGGCGGACGCTGGTTCGCATCGGCTGGATTGCCGTTATCGGTGCTTGCGCTCGCGGGACTGTGGTCGGGCAGTGATGATTTCCATTTCACCTATCTGATGCCTGGCAGTCTCGGCGCAGGGGTCTATATGAATGTGAAATATCATGATGTCCAGATGAGCGACAGGCTGGCGGCAGTGCATTATATTGATTGCTCTGACCCGGCATTGCCGCTGCGGAAGCTGGCGGTTGCAGATTGTGAGTACAGCTACAAGAAATCGATCTTTCAGCAACACCCGTGGATTATTGTTGGTGGGGAATTCGAGCTGCCGGAACCAGAGGGGGAAGCCATCAAGCAACGCGCGGAAATGCTGGAGCGCTACCGCCAGGAGGCGGATAGCTTGTCTTCTCTTGCGTCCTTCTACGCATTCTTCACGAAGGAGGCCAGCCTCATCCCGGCCTGTAGCGGCGGATTGCCTGCGCCGATGCAGCAGATTGACGATTACCGCAATGGCATGCGCCATTTCACGCATCCTTCCTGTGGCTCCTTCTTCAAAAACTATTACCCGGCAGGCATCTCGATCGGTGCCATTGTTGACCGCCTGGGCTTGAAGGGAACCGAGCATGGCGGAGCCTGTATCTCGCCCTACCATGGCAACATGCTGCTCAATATGAAGCAGGCGACTGCTGCGGATATTCTCTATCTCAAGGAGCTGATCTCGGAGCAGATTGAGCGGCAGTACGGATTCGTACCTGAACCGGAGGTCGTCATTGTCGAAGGAGAGGATTAAGCTTAGCGCGCAGGACAGTTGTCCATGCAAGGCGGCATGCTAATGGAGCATGGCAGAGCAGGTTAGGGCAGTATTGGTAATGGGGGATGAAGCAGAAGGGATGGAAGAAGTAAGGCGATGAAGAAAGAAACGGCTACAACAAAGCTATTCTACCTGGACGGTCTTCGAGGAATCGCAGCATTTGTTGTGGTGATTTCACATTATATATAAGTGTTTTACCCGGCTGCGCTAAATGGGAGAGTGCAAGAAGCACACTTTAAATGGGACACATGGTATGGGCACTCTCCAATTAATTTATTCTATAATGGTCAATTTGCCGTTTGCTTGTTTTTTGTTCTCAGTGGTTATGTGCTCAGTGTCAGCATGTTTAATACAGACCTGGATCAAGAGGAGTTTTATAAGCGATTGCGTTCCAGTGCACTACGAAGGTATATTCGGCTTGCTGTACCCGCAGCGACATCCGTATTGCTCGTATATCTGGCCATTATTATGAATTTATTTCATCTCCAAGAGATATGGGATATAACATGGACAGGTATGAAGAAGGACTACTATGCTCTGGACATCAATCTGTATACCGTTATCAAGGCGGCTATTTATGATCCGTTTATTCGGTTTACAGCGCATCCATATAATCCAGTGCTGTGGACAATGAGCTATGAGCTGCTAGGTTCTTTTTTTATTTTCGCTTTTTTGGCTTTATTTGGGCGCATGAATAGAAGATGGATGGTGTATGTGGTCTTATCCCTTGCTTTCATTCAAACCTATTTTATCGCTTTTTTGTGGGGAATGCTGCTGGCAGACTTGCTGAAGGATCGATGGGCTGAAAGTAAGATAACGAGGGGGCTAGTGCTAGTATTGGGGATCTATTTGGCCTCGGCACCCTATACCTCATTCACGGGGACGATGTATCAGCCGATTGAAGTGTGGGTTCAGGCGATAAATCAATGGTTTCTCCTCGATATTAACCCGCGGCTGCTTGCACGAACGCTAGGGGCTGTGATGATTTTATTTGTCCTGCTGCGTTCACAAGTGCTACAAAGACTGTTTGGCTGGGGGCCATTTGTTTATTTGGGACAAGTCTCGTTCTCCATTTATCTTATTCATTTTACGTTTATCAATACGTTCTCAGCATTCATATTTAGTAAAATGATTCATCAATATAGTTATAATCTTGCTTATGCAATTACGTTTAGTGTTTCGATGGTGCCCTTGTTCATCTTGTCGCACTTCTATATGAAGTATATTGACCAAGGAGCAATCAAGCTGGCTCGATCCGTCGAAAAGAAGCTCCTGCATGAACGTCATCCGTCAGATGAGGTCTCCGGCGTTATGTTTGGCAGCCTCATGAGCTGGGCGAGGTTTGCCAATACGAATCGAAAGATGTATCGTATAAATTAGCAAGAGGCGAAAGGAGAGAGGCGCATGCTAGGCAGACCCGAAAAAACAGAGTATTCAGCAGCCGTGGGAACTTATATTGAACAGGTGAATGAAGAAGATATCGTCAAGTATCTGAGGGAGCAGATGAATCGCACTCTCGCGTTGCTTCAGCCGCTCTCGCAAGCTCAGTGGGAATATCGGTATCAGCCAGAGAAGTGGAGCGTGAAGGAGGTTATCGGGCATCTGATGGATAATGAACGAATCGCCAGCTATCGCATGCTGTGTATTGCACGTGGCGATACAACACCATTGCCTGGCTATGACGAGAACATATATGCCAAGAACGCTGGCTATCATGATATGGCTCCTGAGGTAATTATGGAGGATTATAGAACGGCCAGAGAGGGGACGCTTGCCATCATGCGCAGCGCTCCCCCTGAGGCATGGCTGCTTGCAGGTTCAGCGAACGGAGCCGCAATCACCGCTCGAGCGGTGGCTTATATGATCGCAGGACATGAACGTCATCATATCCAGGTGCTGCAAGAACGCTATCGATTGTAACGCTACGGGAGATTGTAATGCCAGCAGCGGCTAAGCCAGCAGCGCGGGCTGACGGCTTAGCCGCTGCTCACAATCTGCTCCCGCTAAGAGTGAAGACACACTCTAGTCCATGATGTTCCGGGTATAATAAGCGATGATGTCCTTGCGGCGAATCAGACCGAGAAATAAGCCCTGAGCATCCACGACAGGGACGAAATTCTGATCTGTGGCGAGCTGAAGCATATCATCCAGATCAGCATCCAGCATGACGGACTCGTTGAAGATATGCTTCTTAATATCCATGATGGGCACTTGATCCGCATTCTCAAAGGTGAGTCCGGGCGTTTGCTTCAGCTTCCATAACAGATCGCCCTCCGACAGAGTGCCGATATAATAGCCCTGCTCGTCAATGATTGGAATCGCCGTATAATAATGATGCTCCAGCACCTCCAGCGCTTCCTTCATCGAGGAGGTAGAAGTGATGAAAGCGACATCTTTCTTCGGGTGGAGAAATGAAGCGATCGTAGCCATAGCTGTCAGCTCCCTTCAATATGAGATAAAATAGATTGCAGCGGGCGCTGCTGCCAACGTGGTTCCATCAGAATCGACTGTATACAAAATTGTAGCATATTATAGCCCATTTATGTACCCAATGATAAGAACTCGCCCTAAGCGTGTCAACTATGTTGCGATATTAATGGAGGGATCATATGCAAAAGGAACAACAGCAGGCAGGAAAGAACAGGTCGATGGAGCAAGAGCTGGCCAAGCAGTTGCAGGAAGGGCCCATGGAGCTGTCCGAGCAGGAGAGAAGGGCCAAAGCCTCCCCCTCTCCAAAGTATGAGGTAAGAATCCAAACGGTGCATGATCCTGTAGTGGAGGAGACGAAGCGATTTCGCAAGCTGGCCAAAGAGGTGGATGATCGCTATGACCGCTATCTGGAGCGTGCATCACGGCAGCAGGAGCAGCATGTGGAGCATCAGGAGGAGGGCGACAGCTAATCCTGATGCTTCTGGATGGTCTGCTCGAATAGCTTATAGACCTTGAGAGCCAGGGCTACCCGTTCAGGCAGATCCCGCTGGAGCTGCCTGAAGTACTCTCGCCCAGAATCTGTAATTTCATAATATCGGTTATACCGGTTATCATCATCCCAGCGGCTCGTTGCATGCCCCTTCTCCGCCAGCTTCTTCATCCTCTGCGCAAGATAAGAATCATTCACCCCGACCCCCTGCAGCGTCGTCGTAATGACACGGTCAATCTGCTTGCCATAGCGCCGTCCATGCTGCAGCTCTGCCAACACCATATAATCAATCACATGCTGAACCCGCACCACATGACCAAGTGACGACTCCTTATCGATCTGAGCATCTTTTTCCCTCATGAACAAATCCCTCCCTCTCTATTAATTCCATGTGTTCTCATTATACGTGTTTGCACGTGATAAATCCACCCCTTTGCAGCCATAGGGGATGTCCGTAGCTACGGAAGCTGGCATACTTACGTGAAATCATCATACGTGTTTGCACGCTTATTAATTAACATAATCACCGTATCTTGTCACCTCATCTATCATTCTGACCACGACGCTACTTGGTTCACTATCCGTTGCTTCAAGAGTGGATTTAGGTATAGGTCCAAGGATACATCTAAATCTTTGATTACTATGATTCTAAAGACTCGCTTTTGTTTATTTATTGTATATGTAAATAGAGTATCCTTAAATAGTCATTGGTGAATCTGGCAACTCGACATGGTCATGTTCCCGATGGCTCTCGGGGATGTACCATAGGAAATTAACAGCAAGAGCGGAGGAGAACGGATGATTATGATGCAACGTGGCGACCATTCGCCAGTTAACTTAAATTCAGACGCAGTAATGAACGAGCAGATTATGAGCGCGTTAACCAACAATTTGGCAATGATTCATTTCAACCTGGAGCGGCGTGTTACTTCGGTGAATGCAATATTTGCCCGAACCTTGGGCTATAGCCAATCAGAGCTTATCGGGATGCATCATCAGCAGTTATGTTTTCGGGATTTTGTAGATTCTACGGAGTACGAGCAACTATGGAGCAATCTGCTGGCGGGCATCAGCTTTCAGGATAAGATCAAGCGTAAGAGCGCTGCGGGTGGCGAGGTATGGCTGGAAGCCACCTACATGCCTATATTGGATACGGATTCCAGTCGGGTGGTCAGCGTCATGAAGATTGCCACCGATATTACGGAGCGCAGGAACCATGCCTACGAGTTGGTTCATCAGTTGCAGGAGATGGCCGCAGAGCTGAACGGGCAAGCCGAGCAGGGCATTACGCGCAGTAGAGAACTGCTCTTGGGCACAGAGAGCATCGATCATGCAACGCAGCAAAACACCGCTATACTTGGACAACTCCAGAGCCAGGCTCGCAAGATTGAGGGACTGGTTGAGACGATTCAGGGCTTTGCATCGCAGACTCAACTGCTTGCACTGAATGCAGCGATCGAGGCGGCTCATGCCGGCCCGTATGGGAGAGGCTTCGATATTGTAGCCAAGGAGGTAAAGAAGCTATCGGTCATGGTGCAAAGCTCTATTCATCAGGTGAAGCAGAGCGTCGATGCGATGACCTTGGAGATGGGGCGCATCTCCAAGGGAACCTCACAGGTACAGACGATTGCAGTGGAGAATCGCCACAAGCTTGCTGCGACAATGAATGATTTCGAGGTGCTGTCCACCTCCGCGCGCACGTTGGACGAGCAAGCCCATGACGTAACTGCGATGGTGTAGGCAAAGGTGCTAATAGCCCCGACAGCGCCGGGGCTAATAGGCATAGAGTGCAGGTTGCGGTTGCGCCCAGATAATGGTTCAACCGGCGCCTCCTTGGGGGCGCACATTTTAGTATTATCCTTGACGTCATGAAGCATAATAGTTATTATAGATATATAAAGTCCATGTTTGAGGTGATGATCAATGAAGTTCTCAAAGGCTACCGATTATGCTCTCCATACCATGCTCTTTCTAACGGCCGCGACTCCTCAAAAACCAATGAGTGTGCAGCAGTTGGCGGAGCGACAACGAGTGTCTCCAACCTACCTGTCCAAAATACTGACTAAGCTGGTGAAGGCGGGCATGATTGAATCGATAACGGGTGTGAATGGTGGCTATCGACTCAAATTAAATTGGGAAACTATCTCGTTTCTAGATATTATTCATGCAATTGAAGGCTCGGCCTCCTTGTTCGATTGCAGTGTCGATCATGGACCTGGTTGCCCGATTCAGAAGGTGGTGTTATCGGCAGAAGAGAAGATGGAAGAACAGTTGAGAAATCAGAAAATGTCGGATCTTGTGAGGGAACTGAATATAGTTATTTAAGGAGAGCGAGAAGATGGATGTATTCAAAAGTCAGTATGAAATGATCCAACGCACAAGGGAATCATTATTTCGTTTTTGCGAAACGTTGTCCCCCACAGATTATGTTAAAGAAATAGAACCCTTAGGCGGAGTTTCTATTCGCAGTCTGCATGTTCATGTAGCCGATTGTTATCGGGTATGGTTAGGGAGTCGTGCCCTTGGTAAATCACTTCCCAAAGTAAACCCGGAATCCGTTGACAATGTACAGAAAATGCGTGAAATTTTTAAGAACACGGATGAACTGGTTTATGAATTTCTAAATGACTTTAAAATCAAATGGGATCCTACCATTACAGCATCCTGGCAGAGTGACAGTGTAGAGTTAACCGAATTATGGTTATTTTCGCACACCATCACCCACGAATTTCATCATAGAGGGCAAATTGTAAAAATCGGCAGGCAACTCGGGTATATCCCGCCGAAAATGAACCTGGCTAAACCTTAGTGATTTCATCCACATTTTTTTAAGCCTATTATAGATAACTCATATCTTTAAAGACTATAATGTGAAATTATAACGTGGAGAGTGGAGAATATGCAAGAAAACAAATCCCAAGGAGGAATATCAAGGTGGACAATGTGAAGCTTCTGGACGTAGCGATTATCGGCGGAGGACCGGCCGGTCTGAGCGCCGCTCTCATTCTGGGGCGCGCGAGAAAACAAGCTGTCCTCATTGACGAGGGTCGTCCCCGCAATGCTGTGACTCGCGAGGCGCATGGATTTCTGACACGCGACGGGATAAGTCCGAACGAATTCCGCGGCCTCGCGAAAGAACAGTTAAGCAATTATCCGTCTGTGTCGCTGGCAGAAGATACAGTGATGTCGATTGAGGGAGAGGATGGTTGCTTTCGTTTGAAGACGGCGCAAGGGAAGAGGATTACCAGCCGCAAGCTGCTAATTGCTGTCGGTATGAAGGATCGACCACTGGATATTCCGGGCCTGTCCGAGGTATACGGGAAAAGCGCGTTCGTCTGTCCATATTGCGACGGTTGGGAATTAAAGGACGAGCCGCTGGTTGTCATAAGCAGAGGAGCCGCGCTTATGCACTTCGCCCCGCTTCTGTCGGGATGGACGAAGCGGTTTGTTGTCTGTACGAACGGACCTGACGAGCTTAACGAGGCCGAGCGTGAAGAACTACGCAGCCATCAAATACCATTGTTCGATTCCCCCATTCGTTTGATCGATTCCAGCGCCGGAATGGTGAAGCAGGTTGTGCTTGAGGATGGGAGGGCGCTACCGTGTACGGGAATCTTTTTCAAACCTGAGCTAGTACCGGGTTCGGACTTGCCGCAATCGCTAGGCTGCCGCGTCTCGGAAGAGGGGGTTGTTTCAGTCGACGAACTTGGTAAGTCGAGCGTTCCCGGCATTTACGCTGCGGGCGACGCGGCCTCACGGATGCATCAAGCTATTGCCGCCGCCGCTTCGGGAGCAATGGCTGCGGCGGCGATAAACAATGAACTGAACAAAGAGGCCTGGCTGCGCGAATAGCTTGTCCATACGACGCAGTATTTGCAAAACCTGCCGATGTATGCGGCGGTTCCTTTGTTCACGCAGTCACTTGTCCGATGAGAGGATTGGGCTATTGGAGGTTTTCCAATAGCTCTTTCTTGAGCTCGGCACCACTGATTTTTACATAATCAAGACGGTTTTTATGATGTAAACGCATTCATTTACATGGTAGAATCTACTGCGAAGGAGGTTCCTTACATAAAATGTTCACTGGCTACTGGCCGCAAAGAAAGGTCTGCACGAAGCCGCCCAGAATAGCCGAGGTAGCTTGTAATTCCACAGCCATAAGGAGGAATGTTAAGGTATGATACGAGCTTCACACCGTTATCGCCGTTATGCCGGCCTGCTTGTATTTTTGTTGCTGTTCTCATCCCTGCAAGCTGCCATACCCGTTCGTGGCGTCCATGCAGAGGAGACAGAGACTCGGACAGCCTGGCGCTTTGACTTTGGCGGTCCGACCAGTCCGGTGATGGAAGGCTATGAGGCTGTCTATCCCGGCCTGCTGTATACGACCGAGCGTGGGTATGGTGTCGATGAACGGGCGGACAACTTCCGTCACCGTGCTGGCACACTGAACGATCTGCTTAGTGATTTTCTTCTATCTGGCGGATTCACCTTCAAGGTAGATGTGCCTAATGGCAAGTATAAGCTAAATATCTACACCGGCGACCCGATTGGCACGGGCACAACTCGCGCTCGCCTGTCGATTGGCGGCATTGAAACTGGCGGATTGACCTCGCCTGCCGGTCAGGTGACCTCTCACGTCTTTGAGGCTGATGCCACTGAGGGGCAATTGATCCTCGACTTCAGCACCTGGCATGCAAATAGCGGCGGAGTGTATATCAATGCGATCGAAATCGATGTGATGGAGGATTCGGAACCGGAGCCGGAGCAGCCTGGGGATCAGGAACCTGGTCCCCTGCCTGACGGCGATGTGATTCGCTTGGACTTCGGACCGGGAGCAGCCGAGGAAAACTATTTGCAAGTACAGGCCTCGACAGCCTATACGGCTGAGCGCAAATATGGCTTTGTCAATCCCGCACAGGTCAGCGGCGTGAACCGTGGCGGCGCGGATGCGCTGCGCTCCGATTTTGTCATGGTGCCGGATGCAGAGTTCAGGGTGGATCTGCCGAATGCGGATTACAGCGTCTCGCTCATTGCTGGCGATGCGGAGCAGGCGACGGAGATTGCAATCAAGGCGGAGGAGATGCAGAAGGTTCAACTGACTACCCGCGAAGCGGGCAGCTATCTGGAGATGTCATTTGACATAGCCTTGATCGATGGGCAGTTGACGCTTGCGTTCAGCGGGGCGGCGCCCAAGCTGAATGCACTGGTCATCACCCGCAAGGCTGCAAGAGCGCCGGGTGATGTGCCACGTATCTATCTAGCAGGAGACTCAACCGTCCAGACCTATGATCCGTACTGGGAGCCGCAGGCTGGCTGGGGACAGATGATCGAACAATTTTTCAGTGATGCGGTCAGCTTCGAGAATCATGCGATCGGTGGGCGCAGCTCCAAGACGTTCATTACGGAGGGGCGGCTGGATGCTGTCTTGCAGAAGATTCGGCCGGGCGATTATTTCTTGATACAGTTCGGACATAATGATTCGACCATCAGCAGGCCGGAGCGCTATGCTTCACCTGCCGACTACAAGGTGTACTTGAAAACCCATCTTGACGGAGCCCGGCAGCGCGGAGCAACGCCGATCCTCGTCACCCCGATGGGGCGTAGAGACTTTAATGAAGCGACGGGAACGTTTAATGTCAGCTTCCCTGACTATGTACAGGCGATGAAGGAGGTAGCAATGGAGCAAGGGGTGGCGCTGGTCGACCTGAGCGCTCTAAGCGTTGCCTACTATAATTCCATCGGCCCTGAGGCCTCGCGTTCCGTCTTCCTGCATGTGCCTCCCGGCATCTACCAGGCCTTCCCGAATGGCTCAGAGGATAATACACACTTTCAGGAATACGGAGCTATCCAGATAGCCCGCCTGCTGGCGACAGGTATACAAGCGCTAAATATTCCACTCTCTGCTCATGTGCAGGAGCTGGCTCCGCCTGACAGCGTGCCTGCCCAGCCGACAGGGCTGATTGCGGGAAGCATCAGCAATGCAGGCGCTGTGCTGAAGTGGAACGCAACGGAGCATACAGATATTTACCGCATCTACCGCAAGCGAGCGGCGGATGCCCAGTATACCCTGGTTGGCACCTCGACCGTGCCGACAGCCGAGCTCTCCGGCATGGCGGAGGGGCAGAGCTACCTGGTACGGATTACCGCGGTGAACGGCAAGGGGGAGTCGGAGCCATCAAGCCCGATCACCATCACAACCAAGGCCGCACAGTACCGCTATGACTTCGGCCCAGTCGGCTCGCCGGTTGCGCCCGGATATACCGGTGTGACACGCAGCACGATCTATACGCCGGAGCTCGGCTATGGCCTCGTCTCCAGCGCAGGCATGGCCGATCGTGATCGGGGAGGCGCTACGGATGCGTTGCGGCGGGATTTCGTGATCTATTTCGGAGGCAGCTACGAATTCAAGGTTGATCTTCCGAATGGTTACTATGCCGTCAAAACCTACACAGGAGACTGGATCGGTTCAACGCGCACCGAGATTCACATTGAAGGCAAAAGTTATGGCACGGTAACCTCAGGGAAAGAGAATATCGCCGAAAAGGTCTTCACGATGATCCCCGTTCGCGATGGCCAGATGAATCTGGTGTTCAGCGGACAGACCGCACATCTGAACGGGCTGGAGATTACACCGATTCTGCTGGCGCCTGCCGGATTGAAGCTGGAGCAGGTGAAGCTGGATGAGGACCCTGCCGAAGCGAAGCTCTCATGGGTGCCGTCTGGCGATGCGGCCAAGTACCGTATCTATCGTCAAGCAAGCGGAGCAGCAGCGCCCGGGCAGATCGCCGAGACAGTAGGCGCCAGCTATACGGATCAGAGCGCCTCGATCGGTCTGAACTATCTCTATAGCGTCACCGCATTGGATGCTTCAGGACTGGAGTCCGTGCCATCCATTGCGGTGCAGGTGGCGATGATTGACGAGACCGTCAGCAAGCCGGCGGTGCCGACAGGACTCACTGCGGCGGGGATTGCAAAGGAACGGATCGATTTACAATGGCAGGCTGCCCAAGGGGCACGCTTCTATCAGGTATACCGTTCGAAGAAGGCTGCTGGCCCGTATGAGCTGCTCGCTCAGGCTGCGGAACCATCCTACTCCGACACGACTGTGCTGACCACCATTCCGTATTATTACAAGGTAGCCGCCGTGAATGCCGGGGGCATCTCGCAGCTATCGACAGCCCTGGAGACGGAGGCCGTGACGACGCTTGTACGCGATATGGAACGTCTCGATCGTGCTCCGGTTGCCATTCGTACAGAACAAGGCAACTATATCGGCTGGCGCATGCTCGGTCTTGACCCGGATTCGATCGCTTTCCACGTGTATCGTGATGGAGAGCGATTGACTAGCCAGCCCATAACAGACAGCACGAACTATGTCGATCCGACAGGCAACGAGAATGCCAGCTATACGCTATCCGCCATCTTGAACGGGGTGGAACGGCCCATTACTGAGCCATTTGGCGTATGGCAGCAGCAATATCTGTCTGTACCGCTGCAAAAGCCTGCCGACGGGTACACGAAGGATGGGCAGCCGTACACCTATTATGCCGGGGATGCCAGTACAGGCGACCTGGATGGGGATGGAGAGCTGGAGATTGTCATGCTGTGGTCTCCGAGCAATTCGAAGGACAATTCCCAGGCAGGCTATACCGGCATCGTCTACATGGATGCTTACAAGCTTGACGGCACGAGGCTGTGGCGCATCAATCTGGGGCCGAACATTCGGGCTGGCGCGCACTATACTCAATTCATGGTATACGACCTGGATGGAGACGGCAGAGCCGAGGTCGCTTTCAAGACAGCGGACGGCACCGTCGATGGATTGGGCAAGGTCATCGGCAAGCCCGATGCCGACCATCGGAACAGCAGCGGCTATGTGCTGCTTGGCGATGAGTTCCTGACCGTCTTCGACGGCCAGACTGGCGGTGCGCTAGCCACCGTTCCGTATGATCCGCCGCGCGGCGATGTCGCCGCATGGGGGGACAGCTATGGCAACCGGGTCGATCGCTTCCTGGGCGCGATTGCTTATCTGGATGGCGAGCGGCCTAGTCTCGTCATGAGCCGGGGCTACTATACACGCACCGTGCTCGCCGCCTACAATTTCAGAGACGGACAACTGACGAAGCTGTGGCGGTTCGACACGGATGACGAGGGCTACGGCGATTACGCGGGGCAGGGCAACCACGGGATTTCGGTGGGCGATGTCGACGGTGACGGCAAGGATGAGATTACCTTTGGCGCGATGGCGATCGATGACGACGGTACTCCGCTGTACAATACGCGGCTGGGTCACGGGGATGCGATGCATCTGGGCAATCTTGATCCAACGCGTCCGGGTCTTGAAGTATTCGGCGTTCATGAGAACGTCAATGCGGAGTATGGTATGGAGATGCGTGATGCAGCTACCGGCGAGATACTGTGGGGCGTATTTACCGGAATAGATACCGGGCGCGGCATGTCTGCTGACATCGATCCACGTTACCCTGGCGAGGAGGTCTGGGCGGCCACGATTACGAATGCACAGCATATTCCGGTTACCGGACTGTACACCGCCAAGGGCGAGCTGATCTCGACGACGATCCCTTCGTCAACGAACTTCGGCATCTGGTGGGATGGCGATCTGCTGCGCGAGCTTCAAGACGATATTCGGATTGATAAGTGGGACTGGACGAACAGCACGACGAAGAATCTGTTGACGGCCACCGGAGCGGCATCCAATAACTCGACCAAGGCCAATCCGATGCTGCAGGCCGATCTGCTCGGCGATTGGAGAGAAGAGGTCGTATGGCGCTCTGCAGACAGTACCGAGCTGCGCATCTATTCGACGACCGATGTAACAGAGCATCGCATTCGCACGTTGATGCATGATCCGATCTACAGGCTGGGCGTCGCCTGGCAGAATGTCTCGTACAATCAGCCGCCGCACCCTGGGTTTTACCTGGGTCATGGGATGGAGATGCCGCCCATGCCCAGCATCCGCTATGCAGGAGATCAAGCTGTAGGCGAGGTTGAGGTGAGCAGTGTGAGCGGCGCAGCCACAGTACGCGCCGGCTCCTCCCTGCAGATGAAGGCGAGCATCCGACCTGCTGAGGCCACCAATCAGGAGGTCATCTGGTCGGTGCACTCTGTAGACGGGTCGCCAACCGAACTGGCAACGATCAGCCATCAAGGTCAGTTGCAGGCGCTGAAGCCTGGGGCCGTCATCGTCAAGGCTGAGGCTACAGACGGCTCCAGAGCTAGCGGGCAGGCAAGCATCACGATTCAGCCTCCTGCGTCCATGTACTATCCATCGGCGCAGTCATCCTCGCCATCAGCACTTGCTGCGCCAGAGCCGCAGAAGAGCGGCGCAGCCAGCGGAAGCGGCGAGCTGACGCTTCGCCTGGAGGGAACAGATGACGGGCGGCTTGCGCTGAGTGCAGCGGAGCTGCGCGGGGCGGTCGAGGGCGGCAAGTCATTGACCATCCGGGTGGACGGCAAGCCGGGGAGCAATGGAGTCAAGCTGGAGCTGGCACTGGAGGGCTGGCAGCAGGGCGATGCCAAGCCGTCAGCAGTCGTGCTGAAGACGGCTTGGGCAAGGCTGGAGCTGCCGCTTGACGCGCTGCTGAGTCAGATGGAGCAGCAGAACGGCAAGGCAGCAAGTCGGCTGACGATCGAGCTGATGCGGGAGGAAGACGATGCGTTGCGCATTATGCTGCTGGCTGACGGTCAGAGGCTGGAGCAGACCGCAGCCTACCGCATCGGGCTGCCCTATCAGCTACAGCCAGGCGAACAGCAAGAGCAGGCCGTAGCGTATAAGCGGCAGGCGGATGGCAGCTATCAGCCTGTGCGCCATTCGCGCTTCGTCTCCGGGCTGGCTGAGATTGAGCTATGGGCTGGTGCGCCTGGAGCTTACATGGCGCGCAGCTTCAATGGCAGCTTCAGCGATATTGCGCAAGCCTCGTGGGCAGAAGCTCCGATTCGCTTGCTTGCAGCGCGCGGTATTGTGGACGGCTACAGCGATGGACGCTTCCGCCCGAATGAGCAAGTGACACGAGCCGCCTATGTGAAGCTGCTGTTGCTCGCGCTGGAGCTGGATGGAACGGAGGGAGGCAGCAGCTTCAGCGATGTGGCGAGCAATGCTTGGCATGCCGGCTATATTGCAACGGCTCATCAGCTCGGCATTGTACAGGGTAATCCGGCAGGACAGATCAAGCCGGATGACCCGATCAGCCGTCAGGAGATGGCTGTGATGACAGCTCGGGCAGCCGAGGCTGCCGGAATCGAGCTCGCGGGCGGGAACGAGTCCCCAAACTTCACAGACAGCGGCGATATTGCCGATTACGCAGCGGAGGCTATCGCCCGACTGCAGGCAGCCGGTCTGATTAGCGGTAAAGGTGACGGAAGATTTGTGCCCAAGGAGCCGACGACCCGCGCGGAGGCTGCCAAGCTGGTCGCACAGCTCTGGGAGCTGCGGACAGGGGGATGACAACTGCTCCGCGCTCATTGGAGGTTCATTCCTGCAATGCAATATGCTAGAATAGAGTGGACATAGATTCCATATTTATCCCAATCGACTCCAGGTTAAGAGGTGTTAGCCGTTGCATAGCAGCAAGGAATTGAATCCCGCCAGCGCGCGGTTCGGCGCGCATATTATCGCGATGCAGGTGCCCGAGCAACTGGAAGAAGAGGTGTATCGACATCTGCTATCGGATGCCGCCCCTGACAAGCAGCAGCGGATAGAGCGATATGTCCGGCGCGCCGATGCCTATCGTTCGCTGCTTGCGGATGCGATTGTCCGCCGCCGTTTGGCAACCCAATTGAGAGTGAAGACGTCCGACCTGACCTTCAGCAGCAATGCGTATGGAAAACCCTATGTTGAGCAGGGGGAGGGCTTGCATTTCAATACGACGCACTCGGGACAATGGGTAGCTGTCGTATTCAGTGATGAGCCTAGCGGGATTGATGTTGAAATCATGAAGAAGAGCGATTCGCTGCCGCTGGCCAGGCGATTCTTCTCACCCACGGAATACGAGGCCATCCAATCGAGTGACCAGCAGTTGCAGACCTTCTACACCTACTGGAGCATGAAGGAGAGCTATATTAAGGCTCTGGGTCTTGGCTTGTCCAAGGAGCTGACCTCGTTCACCGTCCTCATCAGCGCGGACGGCAGCGCAGATGTAGAGGATGAAGGCCGTCTGAGCAGCTACCGGATCTACCCGTTTGAGCTGGATAAGGACTATTCCAGCACCGTCTGTCTGAAGGCGGGCTGCCGCATCGGCGCTGTCGAAGTGTGGGGGCTCGCTGCGCTGATGGAGGCATCTAATCCGGTCTAGCTATCCATGCTAACAGGCTAGCAGGCTGAGCGAAAGCCTAACGCACGAGCAAGATGCTGATGCACCGAGCATGCAGCAGACCCCATAGGAGGCTGAGGAGCCGCTACGTTCTGATTGGTTTGCCAAGAGCAAACACCGATCAGGAGGGAGCGGCTCTTCTTCTTGTGAATTGAATAAAAAATCACAAAAAATGGACATATTTTTCTATTTCAATTTCCTGTCGCAATGTTAAAGTTTACTTGTAAATATGTAAATATTTTGTCAAAATTAATAAAAGGAGGTGAGCGGGTATGCAAAACGAATTGAAGGGAGGGGAGACACACATCTCGCTAGGACGAGAGGGCACAATCAGACATTCTATCGTTATTCTGCTTGCAGGCTCAGGAAGGATGTGACACGATGAAATTAAAAAGCTTGATATTATTGGTATCGCTTACATTGTCAATTATATTTACATCCTCTGGAGTCGAGGCCACCCAGACAGGAACCACGTTCCAGAACCCTGTTATTTATGCGGATGTACCCGATCCTTCTGTCATCAGAGTAGGGAACACATTCTATATGACCAGTACGACGATGCACATGAATCCTGGCGTGCCCGTAATGCGCTCCTATGATCTGGTGAACTGGGAGATTGTCAACTATGTCTATGATACGCTGGGCAATATGGATGCACAGATGCTAAGAAACGGACAGAGCGAATATGGCAAGGGTTCGTGGGCGAGCAGCCTCAAGTATCATAATGGCACGTATTACGCCGTATTTTCCTCGAGCACGGCCGGCAGAACATTCATCTACAAAACACAGGACATTGAGAATGGCACATGGACTCGCTCCACGATTAACTTTTACCATGATATGTCCCTCCTGTTCGATGATGACGGGCGCGTGTACCTCGCCCATGGCGGCGGAGATATACGGCTGACTGAGCTGACCTCAGATGCAAGCGCTGTCAAACCGGGAGGAGTCAATCAGATTATCATCCCAAATGCGAGCGCAGTCGCAGGACCGAACATCGGTCTGGCGGCAGAGGGGGCGCATCTTCAGAAGATTAATGGGAAATATTACATCTCCCTGATTACGTGGCCGCAAGGCGGCAACCGCACGCAGCTCATCTTCCGTGCAGATCAGATTACCGGGCCATATGAAGGCCGTGTTGCGCTGAACCACAATGGGATCGCTCAAGGCGGACTCATCGATACAGCCAACGGCGACTGGTATGCCTTCCTGTTCCGCGACTTTGGCGCTGTGGGCCGCATTCCTTACCTTGTACCGGTCAGATGGCAGAATGGCTGGCCCGTATTCGGTAACAACGGTCAGGTTCCTGTACAGATGCCAAAGCCGGTCTATGTCGCTAATGCTAACGAGAAGATCATTTCCTCGGATGAATTCGATGGAACCCAGCTTGGGAAGGTGTGGCAGTGGAACCATAACCCGGACCCTAGCCGCTGGTCATTGAACGCTCGTCCCGGATATATGCGGATCACGACTGGTCGCACCAACTCGAATCTCCTGGATACAATCAATACGCTGACGCAGCGATCCTACGGGCCGGAGAGCTCTGGACAGACCATGCTGGATGTGAGCCGGATGAGAAATGGCGACTATGCCGGGCTGGCCGCATTTCAGAAAAATTATGGCTATGTCGGGGTCAAAATGTCCAATGGTCAAAAATCGATCGTCATGGTGAATGCTTCTTCGGGCAATGCCACCGAGGTCGCCAGCATTCCGCTGTCACAGAACAATATCTATGTGAAGATCGATATGGACTTCAAAAACCGGACAGACAAGGCATACTTCTACTACAGTCTGGATGGCAACCAATGGACAGCGATTGGCAATACGCTTCAGATGAGCTATACGCTTCCGCATTTTATGGGCTATCGCTATGCGCTGTTCTATTATTCCACCCAATCTGCGGGGGGAAATGTCGACTTCGATTACTTCAGAATCGAGAAGCAGCTAACAGGTACAGGCGGCTCCGGGCCGGCCCCGATTCAGAACAACGCCGTCTATTACCTGGAGAATCAGCACAGCGGACTTCGCATCGGCATCTCCGGCGCTTCGACGGCCGCAGGAGCCCAAGCTGTACAATCGAACAATTGGGGTGCAGCAGATCATGAGTGGCGAACCGACAGCCTGAATAACGGCTACTATAAGCTGACCAATGTTCGCAGTGGCAAGGTGCTTGGCATCGAGAACATGTCCACCTCCAACGGAGCCAAGGCGGTGCTCAAGGATAGCAGCAATGCTGCTGACCAGGAATGGCAATTGGTCACCGTCGGCAATGGCTATTACAAGCTGGTTAACCGTCACAGCGGCAAGGTGCTGGGCGTGACGGATATGTCCACCACTACAAGCGCGAGCCTGCTTCAATGGGACGATAACGGGACGGCAGACCACAACTGGAAGTTCAATTTTATTCGATAAAGGTAAGCACCTAATTCTAAGGAGGCAGATCATGTATGCGTATCAAAAGAACATTTAGTATGTTATTGCTAGCTGTAGCGCTCATATGGACAGGGGTTCTCGGTGGGCAAAGTGTCCATGCGGCAACGCCGTCGCTGGCCAAAACACCAACCAATGGCAATCCACTCATGGATCATAAGCTGGGGGCCGATCCGTTCGCGATGGTCTACAACGGCAGAGTCTACCTCTATATGTCAAGCGATGCTTACGAATACAATAGCAACGGCACAGTCAAAAACAACTCTTTCAGCAATCTGAACAAGGTGCATGTCATCTCCTCTGATGATATGGTGAACTGGACGGATCATGGCGCAATTCCCGTCGCAGGTCCTAACGGTATTGCGAGGTGGGCGAACGGTTCCTGGGCGCCAGCTGCGGCACACAAGAAGATTAACGGTCAGGACAAATTCTTCCTCTACTTCTCCAACTCGGCGGGCAGCATCGGTGTGCTGACAGCCAACAGCCCGATCGGGCCATGGTCGGATCCGCGCGGGCAAGCGCTCATTACCCATAGCACGCCAGGTGTGGCGGGAGTGGTGTGGCTGTTTGATCCGGCCGTGCTGGTCGATGACAACGGCGACGGCTACCTGTACTTCGGCGGCGGCATCCCTGGCGGCAACAACCCTTCTCAGGCTCAATACGCGAGTCCCAAGACAGCTCGCGTCATCAAATTGGGCAATGATATGACCAGTGTCGTCGGCAGCGCACAGACGATCGATGCGCCATTCTTCTTCGAGGACTCGGGTATTCATAAATATAATGGCAAATATTACTATTCTTATTGCGCCAACTTTGGCGGCAGCCACCCGGCGAACATTCCGCCTGGCGAGATCGTCTACATGGTGAGCGATAATCCGATGGGGCCATTTACTTATGTGAAGTCCATCCTGCGCAATCCTGGCGTGTTCTTCGGTGGAGGGGGCAACAACCACCATTCGGTCTTCCAATTCAATAGCAAATGGTATATGGCGTACCATACCCAGACCGTAGCCAAAGCCCAGCTCGGCGATGGCAAGGGCTACCGCTCGCCGCACATCAACGAGCTGACCTATGCCGGAAATGGCCAGATCAACCCGGTAACCGGCACGATGCAAGGCGTCGCGAAGACGAAAAACCTGAACCCGTATCAGCGGGTTGAGGCAGAGACGATCGCATGGCAGGGCGGCATTAAGACCGATG
Organism: Paenibacillus sp. J5; assembly: GCF_054955055.1. Lineage (NCBI taxonomy): Bacteria > Bacillati > Bacillota > Bacilli > Caryophanales > Paenibacillaceae > Paenibacillus > Paenibacillus sp. J5. Next base: position 155,082 of record NZ_JBUEDD010000002.1, read on the forward strand.
TGGCTCAGTCGCCAGGCGGTATGGTACCAAGCTCTAATCTGGCTGTGACCGATATTCATAACGGGGATTGGGTGGCTGTTGCCAATGCGGACTTTGGCAGCGGCGGTGTGACGAACTTCAAGGCGAACGTAGCCTCCACCGTAGGCGGACAGATCGAGATTCGTCTGGACAGCACGACCGGGCCTGTAATCGGCACGCTGAATGTGACGCCAACCGGCGGCAATCAATCATGGAGTCTGCGGGAGACAACGGTGAGCCAGGTAACGGGCGTGCATCATGTCTACTTCATGTTCAAGGGCTCAAGCAACCAGCCACTGTTCAATTTCGACTACTGGCAGTTCGGCAATACGCCAGGGGGCGGTGAGCCGCAGCCGGAGCCTTCGGAGATCAAGAGCGGCAGTGTCTACTATTTGCAGAATCAACATAGCAGCCTGCGCATTGGCATTTCCGGTGCCTCGACAGCCAATGGAGCACTCGCCGTACAATCCACTAATTTTGGTGCAGCAGATCATGAGTGGAGAGTAGATAGCGTAGGTAACGGCTACTTTAAGCTGACCAATATGCGCAGCGGCAAGGTGATGGGCATCGAGAATATGTCGACTTCCAATGGTGCGAAGGCGATGCAGTGGGATGATAACGGAACCGCTGATCATGAATGGCAATTCGTCTCAGTCGGCAACGGGTACTACAAGATTGTGAACCGCCACAGCAGCAAGGTACTCGGCGTAACGAATATGTCGACCTCAAGCGGTGCTGAGATTGTCCAGTGGGATGATAACGGAACGGCTGATCACAACTGGTCCTTCCAATTCGTCAGATAATTATTATACGGTTACAAAAAAGCGCAGCGCTTTGGGCAAGTTGTCCAGAGCGGGCGCTTTTTTTTGTATCATGCATTCTACTCTAAAGCCATGGGACGGCTTATGATCGCAGCACATGTCACCCAGCCTTATCCTGCATGCAAGGATACTCTTGTGCCCCTATTGACCTTAGGTCAGACCTAAGGTGTAGGATGAGTTCAAGCCGGGATGCAGACGAACGAGGAATGAACGCGCTGCTCGCAGGCTGCATACTGGCCTCGTGCTGCGGGAGCGTCAACATAGCTTTAAGAGGGAGCGGAACCGGATGACACAAGCAAAAAAACGGATTACTGGATTGGACGTGGCCAGAGCCTGGGCTATACTGGGCATGATTATCGTCAATTACAAGCTGGCTATGGGAGCCCAGGACAGCGGGCCGGCCTGGTTGAACGCGGCGGCAAGCCTGCTTGAGGGACGGGCGTCCGCACTATTTGTCGTGCTGGCAGGAATCGGCACTGCGCTGATGACTGCCAGAGCACGGGGATCGGCAGACCCATCGCTAGTAGGGCAAGGTCGGAGCAGTCTATACAAGCGAGCGCTCTTCCTGATGGGGGTGGGCTTACTGCTCCTGTCGATAGGCTGGTCGGCAGATATTTTACATTACTATGGCGTGTTCCTGCTGGTCGGCGCTGCGCTTCTGTCGGTCAGGGATCGCCTCGTGCTGGCGCTCGCGGCCATCGCAGCCCTTCTCTCGCTCTTGTTGCAGCTTACGCTGGATTACAGCGCAGGATGGGCGCCGGGATACCATGAGTATACCCAGTTATGGAGCATCGACGGATTTGTCCGCAATTTGCTGTTCAACGGCTTTCACCCCTTATTCCCATGGCTCGCTTTTTATCTCATGGGTCTATGGCTGGGACGCAAGGGCTGGCTGGCCGTCGCCAGACTCCGCCGTCCACTGTTATGGCTCTCCATCGGATTAACGCTTACAGCCGAGCTGTTATCCTGGGGGTTGTCCAAGGCAACATCGTCTATGCTGGATGCTGAGGCAACAGCCTATCTGTTCACCACCAAGCCGATGCCGCCTACACTGCTATATGTCGGCTCCTCGCTAGGGACAGCGATTGCTGCTATCCTCATCTGTCTGGCATGGGCGGAACGGTTCCATGCTGCGCGTCTGACGACGATGCTGATCCGCACAGGGCAATTATCACTGACCCATTACATCGGACATATTGTGCTCGTTCTGGTGCCTCTGCAATTGGCAGGGGTGCTCGAGAACGGCAATCTCGTCATTGCAGTGCTCTGTTCACTGCTTTACTTTATCCTGGCGCTGCTATTTTCCTTCTGGTGGCGGCAGCGGCATGAGCGCGGACCCATCGAATGGCTCATGCGCAAGCTCGGGTAACACAGGGAGGAGAAGCTCTAGCTTGCATGAGCGCGGCAGCTATGCTAAACTAATGGTACATTTTTAAGGACAGGAGCTGACCAGGATAATGTACAACTTTCTTGCCTAAGTACAACGATAAACATGCCATGTTTATTTTTGTATCCGCAAGAGAGTTGCTTTATCCTTGTTGCTCAATAATACGCTCCATCTGACCTGCATGTGGCAGGTTAGCTGTGCTGTATGTATTTAAGCTGCAGGAAGGCGACTTTCTTGCAGCTTTTTCTATGTCTCGCGCAGGCGGCTCCTTCTGTTACTACCGGAAGAGGCCGTCTGCCGCACGCACAGCCCCGGCGCTAACGCCGGCAGAGGAGGAAAGTACACATGTCATTGATTCAAGTGAGCCAGCTCACGTTTGCCTATGAAGGCAGCTATGATCCGATATTCGAGAACGTCAGCTTTCAGTTGGATACCAATTGGAAGCTGGGCTTCACCGGCCGCAACGGCCGCGGCAAGACGACCTTCATGAAGCTGCTGATGGGCGATCATGAGTATCGCGGCACGATCGCGGCACAGGTTGATTTTGAATATTTCCCGTTCGAGGTGGACAATAAGGATAACCTGACCCTGCATGTTGCAGAGGAGATTCACCCGGACATCCAGTTGTGGCAGCTACAGCGGGAGCTGTCGCTGCTCCAGGTATCGGAGGATGTCTTGTATCGACCACTGCGCACGCTATCTAGCGGCGAGCAGACGAAGGTGCTGCTGGCAACGCTATTTCTCAAGGAGAATCGATTCCTGCTCATCGATGAGCCGACGAATCATCTCGACCAGCATGCGCGGGGGCTGGTCAGCCGCTATCTTCACTCCAAGCGCGGCTTCATTCTCGTCTCTCATGACAGAGCCTTTCTGGATCAATGTGTCGATCATATCTTATCTATAAACAAGACGAACATTGAAGTGCAAAAGGGGAATTTCTCGGAATGGTGGGCGAACAAGCAGCGGCAAGATCAATACGAGCTGGCAGAGAACGACCGGCTGCGCAAGGACATCAAGCGGCTGCAGGAGGCTGCCCAGCGTACCAGCAAGTGGTCCGACGCGGTGGAGAAGTCGAAGAATGGCACGGTGAATTCCGGCTCCAAGGTTGACAAAGGATATATCGGCCATAAAGCGGCCAAAATGATGAAGCGCGCCAAATCAATGGAGCATAGACAGCATAGCAAGGTGGAGGAGAAGTCCAAGCTGCTGCATAACCTCGAGAGCATGGACAGCCTCAAAATCTCGCAGCTTCGTTATCATAAGCAACAGCTCGCCGAGCTGAAGGATATTGCCGTGCATTATGATGGTCATACCGCATGCAGCGGTGTCAGCTTCACGGTCTCGCAGGGCGAGCGGATCGCCCTGTCCGGCCCCAATGGCTCCGGCAAGTCCAGTCTGCTGAGGCTGCTGGCGGGAGAAGCACTGAATTATACCGGCACGCTGCAGCGCGGCAGCCAGCTTAGCATCTCCTTCGTCTCGCAGGAAACCTCGCAGCTCCAAGGCAGTCTGTCTGCTTATGCACAGAGCTGCGGGATTGACGAGAGTCTGTTCAAGGCGATCTTGCGCAAGCTTGATTTCTCGCGGGTGCAATTCGAGAAGGACATGAAGGACTTTAGCGGCGGCCAGAAGAAAAAGGTGCTGATCGCCAAGAGCTTGTGTGAGCCTGCACATCTCCACCTCTGGGATGAACCCCTTAACTTCATCGATGTCATCTCCCGTATGCAGATTGAGGAGCTGCTGCTGGAGCATCAACCGACGATCGTGTTTGTCGAGCATGACGGCGAATTTTGCCGCAACATTGCCACCAAGCATGTAGAGCTGCTGCCGCAGCCAGAGCGTTAGCTGTCCTATCCGGTGCGGTGCGCTTCAACCGAGAATTGTGATCGGCTACGGCAGGGCTACGGCTCAGGGTATTCCAGGCAGAAGAGGGCAGGGGAGCGTATTTTCCAGACGTCAATGACTTTTTGCTCAAAAATCATCATATTTTTGCCACAGAATAGTGACAAATATATGATGATCCGCTTTTTACAGCTACGAGGTTGATGTTCTGTGCTATTATAATTATAGTATTTACTAAAGAGAGAATAGGGAGGCAGAACCACACTCATGCGTAAAACAGATGAAGTTTTGGACACAGGCTTAACCCTGCCCACTGTGTCCTTTTCAAAAATTGTATTTGAAACGATAAAAGTGGGGATTATAAAATCTAATCTCATTGCGATGTTTGCCGGGCTATGTATGGCATTATATGTCCATGAGACTTCGTTTTTCACTCATGTCGGGAGCATCGTACTGGCGGTGATCGGATCGGCGCTTGTCATCGGATCAGCGGGAGCATTCAATAATCTGTACGATCGGGACATTGATGCGATTATGGAGCGAACCAAGCAACGTCCGACCGTTACAGGTCAGATGGAAGCGAAGCGCGCGCTCGCACTGGGCGTAGGGATGGCGATAACGGGGATTATCGCTCTGTACGCGGCTTCGCCGCTTGCTGCGCTGTTTGGATTTCTGGGGCTGTTCCTCTATGTCGTGCCCTATACGATGTGGACGAAGCGAACCACCATCTATAATACCGAGGTGGGTAGTCTGTCCGGCGCTATGCCGCCGCTGATCGGTTGGGCAGCGATCTCCTCCGATATGAGTCACCCGAGCATCGCTGCGCTGTTCATACTGCTGCTGATCTGGCAAATGCCGCATTTCTATGCGATTGCGATTCGCCGCTTCGATGAATATAAGGCTGCCAAGGTGCCGATGCTGCCTGTAGTCAAGGGCTTGCGCCGCACGTATGTGCAGACCAATGTCTACCTTGTTGTGCTGCTGTTGTCCAGTGGCCTGTTCTGGAGCTTCAGTCCCTTCATCGCCATAACATCGGCGCTGCTTAGCCTCGTATGGCTCGTGCTCAGCATTCGCGGGTACAAGAAGGTAGAGGCTGACAAGTGGGCCAAAACGATGTTTATCTTCTCATTGAACCACTTGACCATATTGCTGATGATTATTATTGTGTACTCCCTGGTCAAGCCTTTATTCTAGAATCATGCATGTTGAGACGGCTGCCCTGGCTGGATGCGGGCAGCCGTCTTTGTGCATCATTCGACAGTGACGGCCAGCTTTGCACATCTGACGACAGAAGCTCTCCTTGTATGATGAGAATATTTGACGAGCCCTGCAATTATGAATTAAAATGAGTATAAATGATACTCCAAACTATCACTAGGAGCATCCAATGAAGGATACGCCCGGGGAGCAGCAGCGATCTTCGGACATATGAGGAGGCGGAAGGCATGATGATTCAACAGGTATTGGGCAAGGTGACGTATTCCAAGGATGCTATCATCAAAATTATCAGCCAGACCATCACAGCGACGCAAGGAATTGCAGCAATGTCCGAGGGCCTTGTTGAAGGGCTTGCCCGCAAGCTGACTACGACTCGCTCATTGGGCGGCATTGAGCTGACACTTCAGGATGCAGGGCTGCATATCCGCTTGAGCGTGATTATCCAATACGGAATGAAAATGCATGAGGTGTGCCACGAGCTGCAGCACAATGTGCGGGAAGCGGTGGAACGAACTGCAGGCCTTGCAATTGATGGCATTGATATTCGTGTGGAAGGCGTAGCCGTCTGATGGAATAGATCGAGTAAATTGGATGAGTTGTAGAGGGAATACAAGGATGCTCCAGCGTCGCGATGACCGTGAGGCTGGAGCATCCTTTTGCATGGTAAGCGGTATGCGTCGCAGCACGACGCTGGCTAGATGGTGTTCAGCCTGCGCTGGAGCAGGGGGAACGGAGTAGGAAAGGAGATTCAGCATGAAGAAGGTTATTGTAATCGGAGCCGGTATCGCGGGAGCATCGACCGCCTATCACCTGGCTAAGCTGGGAGCTGAGGTGCTCATTGTCGATCGCCAGGAGCAGGGTCAGGCGACAGCGGCGGCGGCGGGCATCATCTGTCCGTGGCTGTCGCAGCGTCGCAACAAGGCATGGTACAAGCTGGTCAAGGCCGGAGCGCGATATTACGCCGAGCTCATCGAGGCGCTCGCAGGTGAAGGGGAGAGCGACACGGGGTATGCGCAGGTCGGGGCGCTCTGTCTGCAGCAGGAGACAGAGAAGCTGGTCAAGCTGGAGGAGCGCGCGCAACAGCGTCTGGCGGATGCACCGGAGATCGGGGCGGTCTCGATGCTGAGTGAGCAGGAGACGGTCGCACGCTTTCCGCTGCTGGGAGCAGGCCAGGGTGCTGTTCATGTGAGCGGAGCGGCTCGTGTAGATGGGCATAAGCTTTCTGCAGCGCTCCTGCGCGGCGCTCAGCGCCAGGGCGCCCGACTCGTCCATGGCAGTGCTGCCATAAACTATCGGGGGACACACGTCAATGGAGTCACCATCCGTGGCGCAGACGGACTTAGCTCCAGCTATGAGGCGGATGAAGTTGTCGTCTGCGCCGGCGCCTGGGCGCGCGAGCTGCTGCAGCCGCTCGGTCTGCTGTTCTCCATCCGCCCGCAGAAGGCGCAAATCCTTCATCTGGAATTGCCTCCGGGCTACGATGCGTCTTCCTGGCCTGTCGTTATTCCTCCTTCCACCCAATATATGCTGACGTTCGGCAGCTCACGGCTCGTCATTGGAGCCACGCATGAGGATCACGCTGTGGATTATGACGTCCGTGCTACGGCTGGCGGGGTGTACGAGATCTTACATAAAGGACTTGAGATGGCACCCGGGCTTGCCGATTGCGCGCTGCAGGAGGTTCGTGTCGGGTTCCGGCCCGTCGCGCCGGGATTCCTGCCCGTGCTGGGCAGAATGCCTGGCTGGGGGGGACTATCTGCGGTCAATGGGCTGGGCTCATCCGGGCTGACGGTCGGGCCCTATGCTGGCAGACAATTGGCGCGGCTCGTGCTTGGCCTCCACACCGAGCTGGATATTGCGCCTTATGATGTGGGACAGGCGCTGGCAGCACAGAGTCCATAGCTTGCGGGGGATAGAGAATGTCTCTTCCCGGGGTTGACCTTCCCCTTACGGCAAGGCGCATAGTGGAGATCAAGCACAGGGGCGTATACAGTGAGAGCTATTGCAGCGGACATAACATAACCGATGCAAAGCCAAGCTGAATACAGCACTTCTGCGCAGAATGACGTGGATACGACGGAGGTGATAAGATGCTGCCGATCGGCGAGTTCTCTAAATTATGTGGCGTCTCCACAAAAACGCTGCGATATTACAATGAAATCGGATTGCTCCTCCCGCAGAATATTAATCCAGATAACGGCTACCGCTATTATTCGACCCAGCAGCTCAAGGACATGCTGTGGATCAACCGTTTGAAGTCCTTCCACTGCTCCCTGGAGGAGATCAAGTCCATACTGGAGCAGGGGAGTAAGACATTGGAGGAGGTTCTGCTGCACAAGCAGCGTGAGCTGCTGGAGAAGCAACGGGAGCTAAGCTACACGCTGCTGCAACTGGGGCAGGATATTGGCAAGGTCAAGGAAGGCATACCGATTATGGCCTATGTAGACGATATTGTGGTGGAGCTGGTTCATACGGAGTCGATGGAGCTGCTGTCCATTCGTCGCATGATGAGCAGCGCAGATTACGCGCAGGGCTACAAGCGCTATTTTGATCAACTGTACGCGCGCGCTGCAAGTGAGGGACTGAGTCTCCCAGGAGCACCAATGACCTTCTATCATAGTGACCAATTCGACCCGGCAGGCAATGACACGGAATTTGCCCTCCCGATAAGCGTACCCGTGGTAGGATCGCGCACGCTGCCACGCCGCTCATGTGCCAAGGCGGTGTACACAGGCGCGTATGCCGACCTCCCCGCCGTCTATGCGAGAATGTGGGATTGGGCGGAGCAGCAAGGCTATGCGCTAGTGGACTCACCCTATGAGATCTATCTTACAGATCCAGCTCATTCCGCGGCAGATCAGCTTGTCACCGAGGTGTATTTTCCCGTCAAGCTGAATCTGTCAAGGAGCTGAGTGATACGTGAGAGAGAAATTATGGCCAGGCGCGCAATGGGAAGTCATCTCGCCGGAAGCAGCCGGGATGAGCAGCAGCAAGCTGAATGCGTTGGAGCTGGCGATTCAATCCGGCTTTGGCAATATGAATGGCATCGTTGTCGTCCGTGACGCCCGCATCGTGTTTGAACGTTACTATAACGGTTATGGACCAGAGGATGCGCATCATGTTGCCTCGGTGACGAAAAGCGTGCTGTCAGCGCTCGTAGGCATCGCTATGGAGGATGGCGCAATGGACAGCCCGGAGCAGCAGATTATGAGGGTGTTCCCAGAGTATGCTGAGCATGGAGAAGAGGAGACAGGAGTAAGAAGCCAGGTGACGCTGGGGCATCTGCTCACGATGACGGCTCCCTATCCGTTCCCGGACTGGCAGGAGCGGCTGGATGAGCTGTGCATGCAGCCAGACTGGGTAGGCTACACGATGGGGCGGCTTGGCAGACAGGGCGCACTCGGCGCCTTCAAGTACAGTACAGCCGGGGCTCATCTTATGTCGGCGGCGCTTACACGCTGCACAGGCAAGAGCGCGCGGCAATTCGCTAACGAGCGGCTGTTCGGACCGATCGGCATGCAGACGATCCCTGATTATATCATGGAAGGCTATGGGTTCGATGAGCTGTTCGGAAGCAAGGTAAAGGGCTGGGTGCATGATCCTGCAGGCAACTCGACTGGTGGATGGGGGCTGACGCTGACGCCGCGGGATATGGCTCGGTTCGGCTGGCTCTACGTGCAGGGGGGGAGCTGGCACGGGGAGCAGATCGTTCCTCCGGCTTGGGTCGAGGAATCCACTACAGCTCATACGCCGCAGTATGGCTACCTCTGGTGGCTTCATGAGGAGGATGGAGTGAAGGCGTATGCAGCAATCGGCGATGGCGGCAATATGATCTGCTGTGTGCCTGCTTGCGGCCTGGTCGTTGCCGCGGCGTCCAGCTATACCCCGGAGCCACGGGATTGCTTGCGGCTGGTCAGAGAGTATATCCTTCCGGCAACTTATGATAAGATGAATGATGGGCGCATAGTCTAGCTATCAGGGGCTAGCGCCCCCAGCATCGCATGGTGCCGATCTGTCTATTCGATCTGCACCATTTTGCTGGGCGGTGTATATCTATGTAAGCAGGCGTATTGAGCGGTCTACGCTTAAAGCCCGCGCCTGGAAGGGAAGAAGCAACATGACGTCTGCATTAATTGGTAGCTTTATTTCTGCGATGGCTACAGTGCTCGGAGCGCTCCCCCTGCTCTTGTTCCGCTCCTTGTCCGAGAAGTGGAAGGATATTCTGATTGCCTTTACGGCAGGCATTATGGTGTCGGCCTCGCTGTTCGGCTTGCTGCCGCAGGCGCTGAAGGAGGCTGGGCTGATTCCGCTTACGGTTGGCCTAATGATCGGCGTCATCGTGCTCGATCTGCTGGAGAAGAACATTCCACATATTGATATAGAGAAGAGACGGGGAATCTCGTCCTTTAATACGAAGACCCTGCTTGTGATGTTCGCGTTGTTCATTCATAACATTCCCGAAGGGTTAAGCACAGGCTTCAGCTATGCCAGCACCAATGAGGGGCTGGGGCCGATGGTGGCGATAGCGATCGGGGCGCAGAATATGCCGGAAGGGCTGGTGCTTGCCGTCTTCCTGATGCAATCCAAGGTCAGCAAGCTCAAGCTGCTGATGATCGTCACCTTAACAGGGCTGATGGAGGTCGTCTCAGCCATCATCGGTTATTTCACCGCTAGCTACATCCAGTGGCTGATTGGCTACGGGTTGGCATTTGCCTCGGGCGCGATGCTGTTTATCGTCTATAAGGAGCTGATACCCGAGACACATAGCCATGGCTATGAACGACCCGCAACGTATTCCTTTATTTTTGGTCTAATCATCATGATCTATATTAGCTATTTCTTTGGATAGCAATCGAGGGCCAGGAATACTAGATGATTCATGCATCGATGATGAAATGTGGTGCAGCTATGCTACGTGATGATAGGTTCCATGCGCATTCGGATATCATGCTACTGGCGGAAACTGGCGGAAGTCGCATCATATATCCTGGTTAGTACGACATATTCGACCTATATAATTCATTTAATACCACTTATTGACACGATTGTGTGAATAGACATATAATGATGTCAGTAAGCTAGCCATCCGCTGCAATGCTGCACCGCTGGCTCTGATGGATAGCTCTGGCGCTCTTTTTGGCATCAACGATTCGGAGGGAAGCTAGTGACTATTAAAATCATAGATATGGAGAAAGAAGGGCTTCACAAGCTTGGCGAGATCGACCGCTCGGAATTTGTGCGTCGAATCCATGTCTATACGAACGGTTCTCTTCAGACCCAAGAGTTGAATAAGGATGTCCCGAGATGGAGCGAAGACGAAGTTGAAGATTTCATCCGAGCGTTGACCCTGAAAATCAAGGGAGGGGGCAGGCTCGTAGGAGCATTCGATAATGATCTGCTAGTGGGAATTGCCGCGCTGGGCGGTGAATTTATCGGTGAGAATCGAGATGAGCTGCAGATGGCGTTTCTTTATGTAAGTCATGCCTACAGAAGACAAGGGATTGCCCACCGCTTGATGGATCGGATGTGTGAGCTGGCCAGAGAACGAGGAGCGAAACGCTTGTATATCTCTGCGACAGAAACCGAATCGGCGGTTGGATTTTATTTGAACTATGGATGCAGGCTGGCTTCAGATGTGAATGCCGAGCTGTATGCTCTTGAGCCGCATGATATTCATATGGTCAAAGATGTATAGATGGAGAGGCATTGCCGGGAGGGATCGCTATGTCGAAAGTCATTTTCCTGGGGACGCCGTTACACGGGCATACCTACCCCTCGCTAGGATTGATCAACGAGCTGGTGAATAGAGGCGAGCAAGTGATCTATTACTCTTCAGACTACTTCCGAGAAGCGATCGAGAAGGCTGGAGCTGTGTTTCGCAGGTACAAGCATCCCGAATTGCACACCGAACTTGAGTATACGCATGATGCCGTTGTCCACTCCCAGAGGCTGTATGACTTGAAGCACTTCTATGGCGGACTCGAGGGCTCCATGAAAATATGCAGCGAGATGGTGCGCGAGGTATTGGAGGAGGTCGAGAAGGACAACCCCGCTTATATTATCCATGATTCAACCGCACATTGGGGAAAGCAGCTTGCCAGAAGACTTCAGCTCCCTAGCATCGCGTCCATTACGATGTTCGCCTTCTGTGACAGGATTTTGGAGCTTCACCCCCGCACAGTGCTCGAAAAGTTATTCCGAATTGAAGTGAATTCCTCCGATCAGCTACACGATACGCTTCGAATGCTGGAGTTAATTCCGAAAGCATTAACCCAGAAATATGACTTGACCCATTTCAAAAGTCAGGATAAATTCCTGTGTACGGGCGACCTGAATATTGTCTATGTTGATGAACGCCTGCAGCCTTATGCTGAATTATTTGACGACAGCTTCAAATTTGTTGGCCCCTCATTTTTTCAGAGAGATACATGCCATGCCCGTTCCTTTGGCGATTCCACAGATAAACCTCTCCTCTATATTTCGCTGGGTAGCATGGTGAACAAGCTAGGTATTTACGATCATTTTTATGAGCTTTGCTTTGAGGCCTTCGGAGAGCAGGATCTTCGTGTGGTGCTCAATGTCGGCACAGAGCATGATTTATCTTCTATGCGCAACGTACCCGCTAACTTTCAAATGACAAACTTTGTCCCCCAACTTGAGATTTTGAAATCTACCGATGTTTTTATATCCCATGCCGGAATGAATAGTGTAAGCGAATCGATACATTTCCACGTCCCCCTTCTCTTACTCCCCCAGACCGGGGATCAATATTATGTTGCAGAGCGAGTCGAACACATAGGGGCAGGGCTCTGCCTCGATCTGCAGACACTGGATGCTGCGCAATTGCGTAGCGCCGTGGAAACCTTGCTCAAGGATCCGACCTATCGTGAGAACTGCAAGTCATTTCGAACAGCGAACTCAGGTAACGGCCATAAGGAAGCGGCTGACGAGGTGTTCCGTTTTAAGCAAGTCCATTCTATTGTCTAATATGATGGAGGGATTCTTAATGACCAAAGCAGAAAAGATGAAGAGCATTGTTGTGGAACAGGCTGCCTCCTATATGGAGGAACAGGGAGCGGAATCAGTGGGAGTGAACGAGCGTGCCGGAGAATAGCTGTCCGTCCGGCCTTATCGATATTAGTCCGATTAAGGAATTGGACTACAATTGTATTGACGGCATCATTGCCAGCGTTGCCGGGTGGCTCGGACGCGATTATGAACTCATGTTTCTAGGATCATGGGACTTCGCCTTCAGCCTCGATCTGCACGGTCAATCGCTGGGCAGGCGGATGCAGCTATTGCCTGAGCCTGTCTTGCAACTGCTGGACAAGTATCACGGTATACGTCGGATCGCCGAAGCAGCGGACAGCTCTCAGGAGGGGATGACCCGCATCAAGGAGCTGATTCCAACAGGAGTGCCCGTTGTTCTGACATGCAATGCCTACTGGGTTCCTTGGGATAAGTATTATGGACAGCAGCACACTGTTCACTCCTTCCTTGTTGTGGGCATTGATGTCCATTCACGTCATTTGTATTGCACCGACCCGTATTACAGGAAGAACAAGGTCAGTTTGTCGTTTGAGCATGTTGAGAAAGCATATGCCTCTATGTCGACGTTTGTGCCGCTAAGCCAAGAGCCTCCTGTACTAGCCCATGCGCTGCAAGAGCTGCAAGAGCTGCTCAAGCAACAGCAGCACCGTGATCTTTATGCTGAGATGAATGGCTTTGCCCGCCACATCACATCGATCGATCTGGAGGCGGAGGCAGGCGATTGTGAATTCCTGCCGAGCCTTCCATTGTTTGAAGCATTGCAGGAAGTCGCCCAAGGAAGGCATAAGTTTGCGCGGTCACTCGATTATTTGGGGCGAGCCGCCCAGCTCACTCCTCTGCAAGAAGCTGCCGCTGCATTCAGACAGTTGGGCGATAGCTGGAACATGGTTCGGGGCACACTCATGAAGATGTTCATGACCGGTCAGGTCAGTGAGGAGCAACTGAGCAGCCTGTCTTGCACCATCAGAGACTTAAGTGAACAGGAGCAGCGGTGGAGGGAAGCATTGCTATGGTGTACTCAAAAACAGCTCGATTGTTGATCCTTGCATTCCTTCTCTTGCAGTTCGTCTTAGCCGATCACACCGCACGGGCCGAGACAGCCGCGCCCCTGCGTCACGACATGGACGAAGAGGCGATCGCACGTCTTATCGATGAGCACCGGAAGGCGGGAGACATTCCAGGGCTAGCCGTGGTCATTGCGGATGGACAGAAGGAGTTATACTCTGGTTTTTTTGGATATGCCAATGTTGAAGGCCAGATTCCTGTCACGGCAGATACCCTGTTCGAGCTAGGCTCCAACAGCAAGGCCTTCACTGCATTGGCGATCGTGAAGCTCTTCCATGAAGGTCTGATTCACTATAGCGATCCGGTGGACAAGTATCTTCCTTGGTTGAGGATGACCTATAAGGGAGCAGAGACAGCCATTACGATCGAGCAGCTAATGCATCATACTAGCGGCATTCCATTTCATTCCATTAAGGCGATACCTGCAAGCGGGGCTAGTGATGCGTTAGAGCAGACGGTGCAGACACTGCAAGGACAGCGTCTGGTTCATGAGCCAGGGAGCAAATATCTGTATGCAACGATTAACTATGATGTGCTGGGACTCATCATTCAGACGGTCACGGGAACAGCCTTCGAGAGCTATATGCAAGAGCAGCTCTTGACGCCTCTAGGTTTAACAGATGTCTACATGCTCCAGGAGCATGTAGAGGCTTCCAAGATGGCCACGGGCTATAAGTACGGCTTCGGCTCTCCAAGGCGCTACGATGCCCCGACATATAAGGGGAATCTGCCAGCGGGATATTTCATTACGAACGCCCATGGGCTGCTGAGGTGGATGCAGCTACAACTGCAGGGGGGAGCGGGAAGCCTGGCTCCCTATGGTGATTACATCGAGGAGACGCATCAACCGAATCGCACGGTGGCCCCGGATGGGGCAGGCGCTTCATATGGTGGAGGGTGGAGCATCTTCCAGAGAGGAACGGGAGAAATCTCTCATGGCGGAGCCAACCCCAACTTCTCTTCCTTCATTATTCTGCGTCCTGCAGACCAGCTTGCGATTGGTGTGATGGCGAACATCAACTCCAGCTATACCGAGTCTCTAGCCCAGAACATCTTGAATCAAATACTCGGCCAAGAGCTGGACATTGTGGCTCGTGATCAGAATAAAAGTGTTGACAAGCTGTCTACAGCCCTGTTCTTGCTTCTGAGCATCGTGGGTGTAGGCTTGATCTACGGCATCCTGAGTTTAGTAGTGAAGGCTGCTGCCTCCCGTGGATGGCAGCGCCAACCAGGACAACTGTTGAAGGCCATCTTCTATACGGTCTATCTGGGCATCTTTATCGCCAGCATTCAATTCATCCCCCATGTTTTTTTTGATAAGCTCGACTGGGCATTTCTGTATGTCTGGGGGCCGCTGAGTCTTCCGGCAGCGGCAGCAGCGTTATGCATCGCGGGGGTTCTATATTATGTATTCAGCATTGTTCAGCTCTTCTGCTCGAAGTCCAGCAAACCACCATACCACACTCTAATTGTTCTCAGCCTGTTAAGCGGCTTTGGCAATGCACTCATTATTTATACGATTAATGAAGCGATTATGCGGAATGAAGAACAACTGGTGAACGGATTGCTCTTCTACTTCCTGCTGGCCCTGCTGATCTATATCCTCGGGCAACGAATGATACGATTCAAGCTGGTGGAAATAACGAATGAGCTGGTCTATGCCAAACGGCTACAATTAATCAACCGGCTGCTGCAAACGAATTATGCGAAGCTGGAGGACATAGAGCACAGTCACATTCAAGCGTGCCTGAATAACGATACGGAAAAGATCAGCAACTTCGCCACGGTCATCGTCACAGGAGCAACAGGATTAACTACGCTGATGTTCTGTTTTGCCTACCTCGGCTCGATGAACCCCTATGGCCTGCTATTATCGGTACTGGTCATTGCACTTACCGCCGGCTTGTTCTTCCGCGTTAGTCAGCGGGCGAACCGATTATGGGAATTGACGAGAGATACGCAAAATGTATTCTTCGGCTTCATTCACGACCTCTTATTCGGGTTTAAGGAGCTGCGCATTAACAAGCAGAAGCGCGATGCGTTCGGGCAGGACATGGCGGAAAGCTGTAAGGTATACAAAACGAATCGTGTGAAGGCCGACTTGAAATTTGCGAATGTATCTATCGTTGGAGAATTGCTGTTTGTCATCGTCATCGGGGCCGTAGCCTTTATATTCCCCTATATTTTCAAGAGGTTTGAGGGGGACACCATACGGAGCTATGTGTTTGTATTCATCTATATGACCGGCCCGCTACACGCTGTACTCAACACGATCCCGGAGCTGATTCAGATGAGGATCAGTTGGAAACGAATTCATGCCATGCTAACTGACCTGGCTCAGCCATGGAGGCCAAGCCGCCTGAATGAACATGCCTCGGTACATCCGCCAACACCGTTCACCAGCCTGGAGGTTCAAGAGGTTGTGTATCGATACCATGATCACAATGGGAATCCGTTCTCCATCGGCCCGGTGAATCTGCGGCTAAATCAAGGCGAGATTACGTTTATTACAGGCGGGAATGGGAGCGGGAAATCGACGCTGGCGAAAGTATTGACAGGCTTATACCCACCGGATGAGGGCCAATTCATCATGAACGCCTTGCCACTTGCCAGCCATGAGGAGCTGGGGGAATATTACGCGACCGTCTATAATGACTACCATCTTTTCCCCAAGATGTATGGGGTGGACATGAACCAGCATGGTGATCAGGCCAAGAGGCTGTTGCAGGAGCTGCAGCTTTCATCCAAGGTCAATATTGTCAACGGAGCATTCGACACACAGGATTTATCAACCGGCCAGCGAAAAAGATTAGCGCTGCTTGCTTGTTGTCTGGAGGATAAACCGCTCATTTTGCTGGATGAATGGGCGGCAGACCAAGACCCGCAATACAAGGACTACTTTTACCGTGTGCTGCTCCCCAAGCTGAAGCAGGCTGGTAAATGCATCGTAGCCATCTCCCATGATGACCGGTATTTTGACTGTGCGGATGTGGTGCTCAAGATGGAATCCGGGCACATTGTCGAAATCCACAGGATGGAGAGAACTCAGAATTCCGTGAGAGGATGAGGCGTGTGAAGAATGTGGAGGAAGAAGTATATCCATTAACACACCCGCAAAGGCGGATATGGTATACCGAACAGGAGCATCCCGATACCTCAATCAACAATGTGGGCGGGATCGTGCAAGTAACCGGGCTTATCGATCCTCTCGTCCTGGAGCAAGCTATAAACCGGTTTATTGAAGAGAACGATGGGGTAAGAATCCGCTTGACAGCCATGGAGGCTGCGCAATACGTTACGAACTATGCGTATCGGAGCTTCCCCATGCTTTACTTTGTGAATGAGTCCGAATTACATGATTGGGCACAGCAGCAATTCGAGCTTCCATTTCCATGTTATGATAGCGATTTGTTTCAATTTGCCCGCTTCGAGGTTGCACAACGGTTGAGCGGATATGTTGTGAAGCTCCATCATTTGATTGCTGACGGCTGGTCTGTGAGCCTCATGACCGATCAGATTGCCGAGCACTATGAGAGACTGTCTGCAGGCGCGGTAGCGGTCACGAAGAAACCATCTTATCTGGAATGGCTGCGTGCAGAAGCTGATTATTTGAATTCTGAACGTTGCCGCAAAAACCGCTCTTATTGGACCAGGAAGCTGACCCCATTGCCCGAAGACTACATGTTTCGAAGCGCTCATGCAGCGAAGGGAAGACGCGAGGCTATCGATCTGGAACCAGAGCTCTCTCATCGTATCAGGCAATGTGCAGAGCATCTCCACATTTCATTGAATTCGATGTTTGCTTCGCTCATGATTCTGTATCTGTCCAAAACCATGCAGCAAAAGGAGGCGATCATTGGCATTCCGGTATTGAATCGTTCGGGAGCCAAGGAGAAGAACACATTTGGCATGTTCACCAGCACGATGCCGCTTCGCGTGAGCATCCATAACGAGGATTCGATCCAAGAATATATGAAGAAGGTGAATAAAGAACTCATCAGCGGCATCTATCATCAGAGATACCCGTTTGATCTGCTCGTGAATGACATTCAGCTCAAGAAGAACGGGTATGACCGTCTGTTCCAGGTGTGTGTGAACACATATAATACCAAGCTCCATCCACACTTTCACGGCATGCCTGTCGACAATCTGGAGCTGTACAATGGCTATCAGCCGTATGCGCTCCAGCTCGTAGTGAAGGACTGGTCCTCAGACGGGCGGCTGACCTTATTCTATGATTATCTGATCAGCGACTTCACGAGTGACCGCATCGCACAGATGCACCGGCGAATGGTCGGGCTGATGAAGCAAATGATCGATGCTCCGAAGCAGCCGCTATCGGCTCTTACTCTGCTGACAGAGCAGGAACGGCAGGAGCAGCTTATTCTCCGCAATGAAACGAAGGCGTACTATCCGCAGGATAAGACAGTCATCCATCTGTTTGAAGAACAGGTACTCGCCACGCCGGAGAAGATCGCAGCATCTGATGGCAGCTTAACCTTCACCTACGATGAACTGAATCGCCAAGCGAACCAGTTCGCCTATAGGCTGCGTTC
Source organism: Paenibacillus sp. J5 (assembly GCF_054955055.1). Classification (NCBI taxonomy): domain Bacteria; kingdom Bacillati; phylum Bacillota; class Bacilli; order Caryophanales; family Paenibacillaceae; genus Paenibacillus; species Paenibacillus sp. J5. The sequence goes on from NZ_JBUEDD010000002.1 coordinate 173,036, forward strand.
GCGAGGTATTGCAGCAGGGGAGCTGGTCGGCATCATGGCTGGCCATTCCATCGCATGTCTCTCCGCTCTGCTCGGCGTGCTGAAGGCCGGGGGAGCCTATGTGCCGATTGACCCGGACTACCCGCAGTCGCGTATCCAACAGATTATAGCCAGCAGCCGGCTGAAGTACATGCTGGTTGATTGTACGGATCAAGTGCCGCCTGAATTTCGTGGACAGGTCATGCTGCTGGATGATCCTGTCTTAGACCACGGGGCCGATGCGAATGGGGATTCTCCTGCATCGCCGGACGGACTGGCCTATATCATCTATACATCCGGCTCTACCGGCATTCCTAAGGGGGTGAAGGTGCACCATCGCGGATTAATGAACTATATTACCTGGGCGGCCAAAAGCTATCTGAGCTCGGATCATGAGGTGTTTGCACTCTATTCTTCTCTTTCCTTCGACCTAACGGTGACCTCGATGTTCGCGCCATTGATTAGCGGGCATGAGGTGCGAATCTACAGGCAACATCGTTCCGAATTTATCCTGCGCGATATATTCGCAGACAATCAGGCTACGGTGGTCAAGCTTACACCTGCGCATCTGGCGTTGATTATGGACCTGGATTTGCGGCAATCGACGGTTCATTGTCTTATCGTTGGCGGCGATGATCTCAAGGCGTCGCTGGCTGAACGCGTGCATCATCTGTTTGGTGGACATATCCGAATCGTCAATGAGTACGGGCCTACAGAGACGGTGGTAGGCTGCATCGTTCATGAGTATGATCCGAAGCAGGATAGGCAGGGCTCTGTGCCGATCGGCCAGCCAATTCAAAATGTGAAGGTATATGTGCTGGATCAGGCCGGCCAGCCTGTGCCCGATGAACAGCCCGGGGAGCTATATATTGCTGGAGATAGTGTCGGGCAAGGGTATCTGTACCAAGAGGAGCTGACCGAGGCACGATTTGTTGCGGACGCTATCCTGCATACAGGAACCATGTACCGAACAGGGGACCTGGCTTGCTGGTCTGCAGACGGCACACTGCATTATCTTGGCCGTGTGGACCATCAAGTGAAGATCAAAGGCTATCGCATCGAATCGCAGGAGATCGAGAATGAATGTCTGCGCCTGCCCGAGATTAGGGAAGCTGTAGTCATCGACCGGGAAGACTCACGTGGACAGAAGTATCTGGCGGCTTATATTATCCCGGACAGAGAGGGCTTCGATACGATGAAGCTGCGACGCCACTTGATAGCACGCTTGCCCAGCTATATGGTGCCTGCTGCAATACAGTGCATGAAGCAATTCCCGCTTACCCCCAATGGCAAGGTAGATCGCGATCGCCTCCCCGACCCGTTAATAGATGTGCAAGAAGGGGAGAAGGAAGCTTATACGGCTGGCGGCAACGGAACCGAAGCAGCCGTGCTTGCAGGGTTGAAACACATGTTGAGCGTCGATGCCATTCATCCAGGCGATAACTTTTACTTTTTGGGAGGAGACTCGATCAAGGCGATCCAGCTATCCGCTCAGTTGAGAGAGCAGGGCGTTCATCTGACCGTCAAGGATATACTGGCATTCCCTGTCATCCGCGAGCTGCTTGCTGTTGCGACAGCAGCACCTGCAACGCACATCGCTCAGACCCCTGCAATGGGAGCAGTACCCTGTACGCCGATATGGCGCTGGTTTAAGGAGCAGCGATTCGCTGAACCGCACTATTACAATCAGTCTGTGCTGCTTCGATTACACCGGGAACTGCCAGTGGAACGACTCCGGCAAGCGCTGGGGAGATTAGTCGAGCATCATGATGCATTACGGCTTATCCTTCATGAGGAAACAGGCGAGCTGCACTATTGCAGCGAACGGTTAGGCCAGCTTCCCGAGCTTGCCTGGATCGATCTGTCGCACTGCACAGGCAAGGAAAGGATCGATCGGCTCAGGAGCGAGGGAGAACGATTGAAGTCGAGCATGAGCCTTGCGACGGGGCCCTTGTTCAAAGCTGCCTTATTCGATCTGGGAGAGCAGGGCCGGCGCCTTCTTCTCACTGCTCACCATGGGGTCATCGATGCGGTATCCTGGCGAATTGTACTGGAGGACTTCAGCTCGATCTGTCATGCCTTGCTGGAGGACGAGACAGTCGTGCTGCCCGCCAAAACCCATTCATTTCAAGCGTATGCTCAAAGCCTGGAGCAATATGGAGCATCCGACTCCCTGTTGGCTTCACTGGATTATTGGGAGGCTAGCGAGACACAGAGGCATGCTGACCTAGGTCTGGCACATCAACATCAGCAGCGGATTCCCTCGAAGTCTACGGAACGGACACTCGAGCTGACAGCCGAGCTCATAGAGGACGAGACGAAGCGATTGCAAACCTCTGCCAATGCGACTTATGCAACGACTACCCAGGATTTGCTGTTAACTGCGCTCAGCATGGTGGTCGGTCAGATCACGCATAGCCATGACGTTACGATTGAACTGGAAGGACATGGTCGCGAACCATTCACGCATGCGCTGGATGTGACGCGCACAGTCGGCTGGTTTACAACACTGTTTCCTGTCTGCTTCCACCCGAGCGGAGGAGATATGGGACAGGAGATTCAAGCGCATAAGGAGCAGCTACGACGCATACCGGATAAGGGATTAAGCTATGGTGTGCTGCGATACCTTAGGAATACGCTCTTGGCGAGCGAAGTTAAAGATTCCATTCGCTTTAATTATTTGGGGGAGATTGAAAGCGAGCTGCCATTTGGCCTGTTTTCGCTGGCCGAGGAATATAGCGGAGCCGACAGCTCCATACACAACCAGATGACCTGCGGTCTTGACTTCTTAGTGTGGATTGCTGGCGGAAGGCTTCATATTCGGCTGTCCTGTGACCCTGCGAGATATTCTCACGATAGTGCCGAACAGCTTCTGCATAGCTTCATAGCCCGACTGCAAGCCATTATCCATCACTGCGAGAACACAAAGGCACAGTCGGCGCCAGCAGTATACGACACCGTCGCCTTAACTCCGGATGAGCTGGACAACTTGTTTGTCGGGTGAAGTGAAATTAGCGATAGTGGGGGGATACACATGGGTGTGGAAATCAAGTGTGTGGTATGGGATCTTGACCATACGCTATGGGATGAAGTGCTGCTGGAAACGTCGGAGGTATCCCTAAAGCCGGGCATACGCGAGATCATACAGGAGCTGGATCGACGGGGCATCCTGCAATCGATTGCGAGCAAGAACGACTATGCTGCGGCCATGTCGAAGCTGAAGGAATTCGGGCTGGATGACTATTTTCTGTACCCGGAGATCCACTGGCATGCGAAATCCTACTCCATCACCAATATTCAGCAGAGACTGAATATTGGACTGAATACCTTTCTGTTCGTCGACGATCAGTTATTTGAATTAGAGGAAGTGCAGAGTGTGCATCCCGATGTCTGGTGTCTGGAGGCTAAGGAGCTGTCTGCCCTGCTCGATCACCCGCGGTTGAACCCGCAGGTGGTCACGGAGGAGACCGGCAGACGACGGCAGTTGTACAAGCTCGATGAGCAACGCAACCGGGCCGAGGAGTCGCACACTGGCCCGAAAGAGGAATTTATGGCGTCTCTTCAGATGAAGTTTATGATTACAGAGGCATGCGAGGGAGACCTGCAGCGAATGCAGGAGCTTACGGTCCGAACCAATCAGCTCAATTCAACCGGAATCACATACAGCTATGAGGAATTGAAGCGACTCTCGGAGCTGGACGAATATAAGCTGTTGGTATGTGAACTGACAGACCGATTCGGGTCATACGGCAAGATTGGCTTGGCGTTAGTCGAGGTCGATGCAACCGCATACCATCTGAAGCTGTTATTAATGTCATGCCGTGTCATGTCCAGAGGCGTGGGGACGGTATTGCTGACGTATCTGATTCAGCGTGCAAGGGAGGAAGGGAAACGGCTGCTCGCAGACTTCAAGGAAACGGACAAAAATCGCCTGATGTATGTGACCTATCGCTTTGCCGGATTCAGAGAAATCAAGAAGCAGGATCGACATCTATTACTGGAGCATGACGCTCAGGAGGCAGTGGGATACCCGCCATCCATCAAGGTGATTACACCGCAATACACTATTAATTCCTAGAGAGAAGGTGTCCTATGGATCGTTACGAGATCGTGAAGAATTTTATCCAACAGAATCTGATCATCTTTGAGGAGGACGTTGAGATTCAAGCTGATGATAACATCTTTGCCCTCGGGTTTGTGAACTCCCTGTTTGCCATGCAACTACTGCAATTCATCGAACGGGAGTTTGCCATTACAGTGGACAATGAAGATCTGGAGATTGCCAATTTCAGTACGCTCAACAAGATCATCTCACTGATTGACAAGAAAACACAAAGCCGTGTACAGCCATGAGATCAGTGGCAGAAATTATTCAGGAGGCAGAGCGCTTCGCAGACGAGGAATTAAGACCCTATGCCTCCAGCTTCGAGGAGCAGGGTGCGATTCCGACGGAGGTGCTGCGGAGGCTGGCGGAACGGGGGTTCCTGGGCGCCACGCTGCCGTCAGCTTATGGAGGACTGCAGCTCACTCCGGTTGAGTATGGACAGCTTCTGGAGTGTATGGGCAAGGCCTGCAATTCCATCCGCGAACTCATGACGGTTCATACCTCGCTTGTTGGAGAAGCACTGCTGCGCTTTGGAACGGAGGCGCAGAAGGAGCAGTGGCTTCCCAAGCTGGCGGCTGGGCAGGTCCTGGCGTCATTCGCCCTGACTGAGCCGAATGTCGGAAGTGATGCCCGCGCAGTAGAAACGAGCTACCGGCAGGAGGATGGGGGCTATATCTTAAATGGAACAAAAAAATGGATTACATTCGGCGGAATCGCGGATGTCTATCTGGTGCTTGCCTCTCATCATGGCACTACGACAGCCTTCCTGGTGGAGCGCAGCCTAAAGGGAGTATCCGTCAGACCGATGGGCGGCTTACTGGCAGGCAAGGCTTCTCACATGGCCGAGCTGCAACTGGAAAATGTTCGAGTGTCCGCTGGCAACGTGCTGGGACCTGTCGGGGGCGGCTTCGATTATATTGGTTCGACGGCACTGGATCATGGGCGGTACGCGATCGCATGGGGGAGTGTCGCCATTGCACAGGAGGCGCTGGAGACGATGATTAGCTATGCTCGCCATCGCAAGCAAGGCGGCAAGAGCATCTGTGAATATGATGCGATTCAAGCCATTATCGCGGAAGGAATCAGCCAGATTCACGCGGCTCGTTCCTTATGCATCCAGGCGGGGACTATGCGTGCTGCCCATCATGCTCATGCTCTGTCGGAGACGATGATTGCCAAGTATTTTGCCTCGAAGGTAGCTATGAAGGTGGCAACGGATGCGATCCAGGTACTGGGCGCGAATGGCCTCTCCAATCAGTTCCCGGCGGAACGATTGTTTCGAGAGGCCAAGGTTATGGAGATTATCGAGGGCACGACCCAGGTGTTGCAGCCGATGATAGCCATGCATGGATTGCGTGCTTATTACAAGCCTGCTGTGTCTGTACCCAGCGAAAGCTTCGCATAAGCAAGCAGCATGTGAAGCGGGAGTACGAAGGAGACGAGAGGATGAGACATGACTTGATCAACACTGTATTCATGTTCCCGGGCGTTGGCTCGCATTATACGGGGATGGGAGCGTACTTGTATCATCGTTATTCGATGGCGCGTGAAACCTTCGAGGAGGCTAGCGACACATTGCACCTGGATATGACAAGCCTCTGTTTTTCCAAAGATCAGCAGCAGCAGTTGAATCGACTGGAGCACGCTCAAGCCGCTCTCGTGTGCGTGAGTGTGGCAGCCTATCGGGTCTTCGTTCAAGAGATGGAGTTCGAGCCGAATGCGATGCTCGGGTACTCGCTTGGAGAATACTCAGCGCTCTGCTGTGCCGGGGCAGCGAGCCTCAGCGATACACTGCAATTAGTCTATCAGCGGGGCGCTATCGTGAGCCGGCAAGCTGCGGCTATAGACGGCACGATGGCTTGGGTCACCAATCTGGAGGCCACAGTAGTAGAGGAGACTTGCCGGGAAATGAGTACGACTGCTGACCCGGTCTATCTCTCCGCCTACGACACCCCGTATAAAACCTCCATCTCCGGCTCGCATCGCATGATTCGGGCAGTCGGTGAAGCGCTGGTTGAACGCGGTGGAATTGTAATTCCGATCCAGATGAGCGGGCCGTTCCACTCGCCATGGATGCAGCCTGCAGCCGATGAATTCAAGCCCCTTGTCCACTCTGTAGCGCTCCGTCCCCCCCGTATTCCGGTCATCGCGAACTGGAACGGTCGGCCATACGGCGATCAGGTGGAGGAGGTCGCGACGAATCTGGTGCTGCAATTAGTCAACCCCGTTCACTGGCATTCCTCTGCCGAGTATGCGCTGCAGCGGGGGATGAGGGTTGCGGTCGAGATCGGGCCCAAAAATGTGCTGCAATACTTAATGAAAAGCTTGTCCCCCACGCTGAGAACGTTCACCTTTGATAAGGAAAAGGATGTGCTGGAGGCGAGTCGAGGGCTGCTCGTTCAGGACAGCGACTACCTCTCCATTATGGCTCGATGTCTGACTGCTGTGGTCGCTGTAAAAAACCGCAATACCAGTCGTGAAGAGTATGCCAGGTATGTCATGGAGCCATATCGGCAGATCGAGGCCCGTTACGAAGCTCTACGGGCCGCTGAGGAGATTCCACTATACGAGGATGCTGTAGCAGCGATCGATATGCTGAAGCTGGCACTGGAGACGAAGCGAGTGCCGGTGCAGGAAGGAAACCATCGAATGCAGCAGGCACTCGATTACAAGCGATTGAAACGAGGTGAACGACAATGTATACAAAAGTAGGCATTATCGGCGCAGGTACGATGGGAATTGGAATTACAGTCGATCTGCTGCTGCATGGCATCCAGACCGTTCTTGTGGACATCTCCGAGCAGGCGCTGGAGAAGGCGAAGCGAGAGATCGTCCAGACCGCTCGATTCGCTCCATTGCTCAATAAGGCGCTGCCTGTCGTATCCGAGGAGCAGGTATGCTCTCTCGTTATCGCAACGACGGATATGAAGCACGTTGAGGACTGTGAGTTCATTGTAGAGAACATTCCGGAGCAATGGGCTTTGAAGGAGCCGCTGTATCGGCAGTTGGACAGCCTATGCCGACCGGATGTCGTCTTTGGCGTCAATACCTCTGCGATTTCGATTACGAAGGTAGCGGGTGTGACACATAGACCGGACAAGGTGATCGGTATGCATTTCATGAATCCGGTGTACTTGAAGCCTTCGATCGAGGTTATCCGGGGCTATCATACGTCCGAGCGAACGGTGAACGAGGCAGAAGCCTTGTTAGCACAGCTCGATAAAGACGCGATTGTAGTCAATGATTTGACTGGCTTTGTCTCGAACCGCATCTCCCATTTATTTATGAATGAAGCTGCATTTGTGGTGGCGGATGGTGTGGCTACTGCCAAGCAGGTGGATGAGATATTCAAAAAATGCTTTGGACATAAGATGGGACCGCTGGAAACAGCCGATCTGATCGGGTTGGATACCGTGATGGACTCGCTGAATGTATTATACCAGGAATATCAGGACCCCAAATTTCGTTGCAGCCCTTATCTGAAAAAGATGGTAGAAGCCGGAAGACTCGGACGCAAGGTGGGAGCAGGGTTTTATGACTACACGAAGCAAAGGGGGAATGAAGCATGAACGATGTGAAGCAGCTAGAGGAGCGTGTGCATCACTATATTGCCGAGCATGTGGATGTGCCTGAGCTGGATTACGATGTGGAAATTTTCGAAGAGGGACTGGTGAACTCGCTCTTTGCCATCCAACTGATGACGTTTCTGGAGAAGACCTTTCAGATCAAGGTGACGATGGATGACCTCGATATGAATAATTATAAGTCGGTCGCTGCGATCACCAATTTTGTGCGCAACAAGCTGAGGGAAGGTGTCTAATATGAGAGCCTTGCTTGCACCGTGGCAGCAGGAGAAGTATAGCGAATTCACCGCCTTCGTTCAGCGTGAGGTAGAGCCTTACGCCAACCAGTGGGACATTGAGCAGCGCCTGAGCCCGGACATCATCCGACAGTGTGCGGAGCGAGGATATTTCGGCGGCACACTTCCCGCGTCTTATGACGGGCATGGCTGGGATTATGTGACCTATGGCTTGTTCAATGAAGCGATTGGACGGGGAAGCGTCTCATTATCCGGCTTGTTTAATGTGCATACGATGGTGGCTGAATCCATACTCAAATGGGGGACGGAGGAGCAGAAGGCGGCCTGGCTGCCGCGTCTGGCGAGCGGTCAAGCGATTGCGGCGCTCGCACTGACCGAGCCTGGCGCTGGCTCCGACCTGCAGATGATGGGGACAGAATTCCGCCTGGAGGGCGATCATTTCATTGTGAATGGCCGCAAAAAATGGATCACCTTCGGCGGTCTGGCCGACGTGCTGCTCGTCTTCGGCAAGCTAAGCGGCACGCAGCCTGTCGCTTGTCTCGTGGAGCGCAATCGTCCTGGGCTTACCATCCATCCGATTCGAGACATGCTTGGATTCAAGGCTTCTCAGCTCGCAACCATTGAACTGGACGAATGCCGTATCCCCTATAGCAACATGCTGGGCAGACCCGGCTTTGCGCTGTCGCATATCGCGCCTTATGCCCTGGAATATGGGCGCATCTCGATTGCATGGGCTGCACTCGGGCTGCTGCGCGGCTGCCTGGAGACTTGCGGAGAGCAAGCGATGGATCGCCATTCGTTCGGAATGCCTCTCATTGATCATGGCATGATCTCGCATATGATCGCGGATATGGGCGTGGACCTAGAGGCGGCAGGGCATCTGTGCTTGCATGCTTGCCAGGCGAAGGATGAGCATTCTGCGGAAGCCACGGAGAAGATTATGATCGCCAAATATTTTGCTTCGCGCGCAGGAGCGCGCCATTCGGCAAATGCCGTGCAAATTATGGGCGCCTCCGGCTGCAATGACCAGCTTTCCGTCTCGCGGTATTACCGCGACTCCAAAACGATGGAAATCGTCGAAGGCAGCAATCAGATTCACCAGTTGCTGTTAGGGAAGGGCTTCGCGCAGAGAGCGAAGCATCTTGCACGCCGCCAAGCCCGTACCAGCGAGGAGCAGTTGATATGAGCTATGCTGCTCTGCATCATGGGTTTGAGGCTCAGGTGGAACAGAGGCCCGATGCCATCGCCGTCACATGCGGCTCATCAATGATGACCTATCGCGAGCTGAATGAGAAGGCGAACCAGCTTGCCTTCCGTCTTCGCTCTGCGGGCGTGAAGCCGGATACGGTTGTCGGCATCATGCTGGAGCGGTCGCTCGACATGATGGTTGCTGTGTTCGGGGTCTTGAAGTCTGGTGGAGCGTATCTGCCCCTCTCCCCGCAGCATCCCGACAGCAGAGTACGCTATATGCTGGAGAACAGCCAGGCACGGCTGCTGCTGACCGCGAGGCGCTATGCGGACAAGCTGAGCTATCCTTCCATCATGGTGGATGACCCGGAAGTGTATCGTGGAGATGTCCATAACCCCGAGCATGTGAACGCCCCGGGCGATCTCGTCTATGTCATCTATACCTCGGGCTCGACGGGCCGTCCTAAGGGCGTGATGATCGAGCATCACTCTCTAGTTAACCGAATTCAATGGATGCAAAAGGCCTACCCCATCGGCCAGGGCGATGTTCTATTGCAGAAGACGCCCTTCACATTTGATGTATCCGTATGGGAGCTCCTCTGGTGGTCTGTAGCCGGTGCGTCCGTACATCTGCTGCCCCCCGCAATGGAGAAATTCCCGCAGGCCATCCTGGAGGCAGTGGAGACGAACAAGGTGACGATGATTCATTTTGTGCCGTCGATGCTTGGCGCCTTTCTGAATTATGTAGACGGCGCTCAGGAGCAATACCGATTGCGCTCGCTAACACATGTGTTTGCCAGCGGGGAGGCGCTGCTGGGGGGACAGGTGGAGCTTTTTTACCGCGTATTATCGGAGCCATGGCAGCCACAGTTGACGAATCTGTACGGGCCGACGGAAGCGACCATTGATGTCTCGTATTATGATTGCTCGCCGGATTCCCCAGTCAGCGGGATCGTCCCTATCGGCCAAGCGATCGACGGTATTGAGCTGATGATCATCGGGGACAACGGAACAGGTCTGGCTCAAGGTGAGATCGGGGAATTGTATATCGCAGGCGCAGGCGTAGCACGCGGATATGCCAATCAGCCCGAGCTGACGGAGGAACGGTTCATTCCCCATCCCGATCAGCCAGGAGTAAGAATGTACAGGACAGGCGATCTGGCCAGTTGGGGCGTGAGCGGCAATCTGGATTACCATGGGCGAACGGATCACCAGGTCAAAATACGCGGACTACGCATTGAACTCGGCGAGGTGGAGGCTGGTATCCTGTCCTACAGCGGCGTCGAGCAGTGTGCCGTGGCGGTGACTGAGGAATCCGAAGCATTGGTGAAGCTCGTCGCCTACATCGTTGTACGTGAAGGCTTCGACCTGAGGCAGCTACGCAGTCACTGCAAAGGCATCCTGCCAGATTACATGCTTCCAGGATCATATGTCGTGCTGCCGCAGTTGCCCGTTACAGAAAATGGGAAGATAGACCGCAAGTCGTTGTCCGTAGGCCAAACCGTCAATGGTTAATGGAAATAGGATGGGGGGTGTCGCGCGATGGATCGCCAGATGAAATTGAGAAAGGAAGACATTGAAGACGTACTTGCATTAACACCGCTGCAGGAAGGGATGCTGTTTCACTATCTAAATCATCCGTCATCCACGATATATCATGAAGAGCTGAGCTTGCGGCTAGCCGGACAGATTACCGCCTCGCACATACAAGAGGCATGGCAGCAGGTGATTCGCGCCAACGAGATGCTGCGCGCCGTATTCCGGTGGGAAGGCGTCCACAATCCCGTTCAACTCATCTTGCGGGAAAGCAATTTCAAGCTGCACATTACAGAAGGGAAGCGAACAGAGCTTACTCCTTTTGACCTGCGCTTCGTTCCCTTCGCTGTGGAGCTATGCCGGGGTACGGATCATTCGTTCGATATGATTATGCGATTTCATCATATTTTGCTGGACGGATGGAGCATGGGGATCGTGCTGCGTGAATTCATGACAGCCTATCGCATGATCGTATCAGGAGAGGCTCTGCACCTGCCGAAGAAAACGGCCTTCTCCGTCTATATTCGCCATATGCAACAGCAGGATGCTAAGAAGCAGGAGCTGTACTGGAGAAGCTATCTGAGCCAGATGCCCGATCCCACACCGCTGCCCATAAAAACCCGGGCATCCGAGCGCAACCGGGCGCTGACTCATTCCATAGCGCTCGATCATGCCCTGCAGCAGGCGTTACAGGGGCTGGCACATCATAACGGCGTGACACTCGCAGCGGTATTCTACGCAGCATGGGGGCTGCTCCTTCAGCGATATACCGATTCGGAGGAAGCGCTCTTCGGTACTACCGTCTCGGGACGATCCATGCCGATCGTCGGTATCCAAGAGATGGTCGGCTTGCTGATTAATACGTTGCCGCTAAGGGTGCGAAGGACGGAAGGCCAGACAGTAAGCATGCTTCTCCGGGAACTATTCCAGACGCTGCAGGATCGAGCTGACTACGAGAGCAGCTCCCTCGTTGACATCCAGCATTATGGGGGGAGAGAGCGCGGGCAGCCCTTCTTCGATACGCTGGTCGTTGTAGAGAACTATCCGCTGGAGCGCGCACTAATGATGGGGGAACAGTCTCCTCTTGCTATTCAGTCGTATGCCATGCGTGAAATGACGGATTACGATCTCACCGTCTCGATCGAATGCTTCGATCAGGTGACCCTACATTTCTCCTGGCCAGAGGGGCTGATCGATCGGGAAGCCATCTCTCGCTGCGGGGGGCATCTTGTTCAGCTCTTGCAGGAGATGGCTGCCAAGCCCCAGGAGAGCCTGGACAAGCTGTCCCTGCTGACGCAGGAGGAGGAAGGTCGCCTCTTACATCCATCCATCATTGCCCAGGCAGAGGGGGTTCCTTCATGTATTCATCATCGATTTGAGGAGCAGGTGCGCCGAACACCGGATCAGATCGCTCTGCGCTTCCAGGACGGATCGCTATCCTATAAGGAGCTGGACGAGCGTGCGAATCAATTAGCCCATGTATTGCGTGCGAAGGGGATTGGCCCGGATAAGGTTGTAGCCGTCTGCACGGAGCGTTCGCCGGAGATGATCGTGGCTCTATATGCCATCTTAAAGGCAGGCGGAGCCTATATGCCGATCATGCCGAATATGCCGCAGGAGCGAGCACGATATATGCTCAAGGATAGCGGGGCAAAGCTGATGCTATGCCAGGCACAGCTTGCCCGCTTGTACAGCGAGCTGGATGAGGTGGATACGATTGCACTGAATGATCCGCTCATCCTCATGCAGAGCAGACAGGCGCTGAAGGAGACGGGTTCTCCGAACCAACTGGCCTATGTTCTCTATACCTCCGGCTCCACCGGGGAGCCGAAAGGCGTGATGATCGAGCATCACTCGGTTCTCAACCGGATTCATTGGATGCAACAGGCGTATCCTCTTTCGACGGAGGACGTCATTATGCACAAAACACCCATAAGCTTTGATGTATCCGTCTGGGAGTTGTTCTGGTGGTCCTTCTACGGGGCATCGTGCTGCCTGCTTCCTCATGGGGAAGAGGGAGACCCCTATGCCCTGTTGCAATCCATACAGCAATACGGGGTAACGACGATGCATGTTGTTCCCTCGATGCTTCAGGTCTTCCTGGAGGTCGTGGAGGAGGGGGGAGCGGCAGCGCAGCTTGCAAGCTTGAGGCAGGTTTTTGCAAGTGGGGAGGCGCTCAGCCGCAGCCATGTTCATGCCTTCAAGCACCGGGTAGGCGAGCACGTTGCCCTGATCAACTTGTACGGCCCGACAGAGGCTACGGTGGATGTGACGCACTATCGGTGCGAGCAGGCTGACGACCAGGCTCCTGTCCCAATCGGCAAGCCTATCGATAATATTCAGTGCTATGTGTTATCCCGGCACATGATGCTGCAGCCTGTCGGAATTCCTGGACAGCTTGCCATCGCAGGCGCCGGGCTGGCAAGGGGCTACCTCCATCGTCCCGAACTGACCGAGGCAGCATTCGTGTACAACCCGCATGTTCCAGGGGAGCGCATCTATCTGACAGGAGATCGCGTGAGATGGCTTGCAGACGGTAACCTGGAATATCTGGGACGCGAGGATCATCAAGTCAAACTACGCGGCTATCGGATCGAGCTGGGGGAGATCGAGGAGACCCTTCGCCGCATGAGCGGCATCAAGGATGCGGTCGTGCTTGCATCAGGGGATACCTCCGAAGATCGCCAGCTTGTCGCTTACATCGTAGCCGCAGGCGAGCCGGATACATCGGAGCTACAGCAGAAGCTGCTACAGGTATTGCCGGACTACATGGTTCCCGCCCAGTATATTCGGTTGGATTCGATTCCGGTTACATCGCATGGCAAGGCAGACAAGAAGGCGCTGCTGCTGATGAAGCCTGTGCGTAAGCCGCCTGCGCTTGAAGTCAAGCCAGGCAACGATGTGGAGCAGCGAATACGGGCGATATGGCAGAATGTCTTGAAGGTGCAGCAGGTGGGGCTGCATGATAACTTTTTTGAGCTTGGCGGCAATTCGCTCAAGATGGTGCGGCTGTTCGGGCAGTTAAAGGGCGCGTTCTCCAAGGAGCTGACCATGACGACCTTATTCCGCTACCCGACCGTGTCGGCCTTGGCAGGCTACTATCAGGATACGGCCCCGCGTGTAGAGCCGGAACGTCCGCAGCAGCCGACAGGCAGCAAAGATGTCGCGGTCATCGGCATGGCTGTCCGCTTTCCGGGAGCAAGAGACATTAACGAGTTCTGGGACAATTTGAAGGAAGGCGTGGAATCGATTCATTTCTTTTCGGATGATGAGTTGAGGCAGAGCGGCATCCCGGAGGAGCTGATTCAGCACAAACGCTATGTGAAAGCCAAGGGGTACGTGGAGAATGCAGCGCATTTTGATGCCCCTTTCTTTGAGTATCATGAGCAGGAAGCGGCGATGATGGACCCGCAGATTCGTCTGCTGCATGAATGCGCCTGGGAAGCGCTGGAGCATGCCGGCTATTCCGTGGAGAACGGGGCAGACATCGGCCTGTATGTCGGGGGCTCATCCAATTACCCATGGCTCAGGCATATTACCCAGCAGCCGTCCAATGCGATCGACCAATTTACATTGATGCTGCTCAATGAGAAGGATTTTTACAGCACGCGCCTGTCGTATAAGCTGAATCTGACAGGGCCAAGCATGACCGTGCAGTCCGCCTGCTCCACCTCGCTTGTTGCTATTTCGCAAGCCTATCAGGATATTGTGAGCGGACAATGCATGATGGCGCTGGCCGGGGGCGTCAGCATTACCTATCCCCTACAGGGCGGCTACCTGTACGAGGAGGGAATGATTCTGTCCCCGGACGGACATTGCCGGGCCTTTGATGCGAAGGCCAGCGGTACGGTGGCCGGGAACGGGGTCGGGATGGTGGTGCTGAAACGGCTGGAGGAGGCTGTGCGGGACCGCGACCCGATCTGGGCTGTCATCAAGGGGGCGGCGGTCAACAATGATGGCATCCACAAGGCCGGGTTTACCGCGCCTGGAGTCGAGGGACAAGTGTCGGTTATCCGCCGCGCCCAGCAGATGGCCGGGCTGGGGCCGGAGGAGATCAGCTACATCGAAACGCATGGCACCGGTACGCCGCTAGGCGACCCGATCGAGGTTGAAGCATTGGCGCTTGCATTTGGCGAGCAGCAGCCAGGAAGCTGTGCGATCGGCTCCGTGAAGACGAATATCGGCCATCTGGACGCTGCGGCGGGGGTAGCGGGCTTTGTGAAGACCGTACTTGCGCTCTATCACCGCAAGCTGCCGCCCAGCCTGCACTATGAGCAGCCGAATCCCAAGATCAGCTTCGGGCAGACGCCCTTCTATGTCAACACCGAGCTTGCGGACTGGAAGGCTCCCGTGCGGCGAGCAGGGGTCAGCTCCTTCGGGATGGGCGGAACGAACGCCCATGTGCTGCTCGAGGAGCCTCCGTCTCCGCCCGTCTCGTCAGCCTCCAGGCCGTGGAGCATCGTGTCCGTGTCCGCCAAGACGGAGAGGGCGCTTGAACGGGCGACTCGCAGGCTGGCGAATGAACTGACACAGCATCCTGATGTGATAGTAGCCGATGTCGCCTATACACTGCATGTAGGACGACGGGCGTTCAACCACCGCAGAGTAGTGGTTGCCACGAGTGCGAGTGATGCCGCAGAGCAGTTGAGTCGTGCGCTTGAGGGCGCGAGCGGGACAAGCTCGCGCCAGACGGGAACAGCAGTCCCCCTCCCGCGGGTAACCTTCATGTTCACCGGTCAAGGGTCACAGCACATCCAGATGACGCGGGATTTGTACGCGAACGAACCGATGTACAGGGAGGAGCTGGATCGCTGCCTTTCAGTGCTGCAGCCGCTGATGGGGATGGACGTGCGGCGAGTGCTGTTCCCCGAGAAGGAAGAGGAGCAGGCCGCAGCGGAAATGCTCAACCGGACAGACATCACCCAGCCCTTGCTGTTCAGCACCGAATACGCGCTTGCCCGCCTGCTCATGAGCTGGGGCGTGCAACCGTATCAGATGATCGGACACAGCATCGGCGAATATGTGGCTGCCTGCCTGGCAGGGGTATTCACCCTGGAGGATGCGCTCAAGCTTGTGGTGACCCGCGGCCGGCTCATGCAGTCTACGCCAGGCGGTGCCATGCTCAGTGTCGGGCTGCCGGAATCGGAAGTGCGCGCGCTTCTCTCTGACGAGGTATCCTTAGCGGCAGTGAACAGTCCCGCCCATGCTGTCATCTCGGGCACGACCGATGCGATCAGCCGCCTGGAGCGGCAGTTGGCCGATAGGGGAGTGAAGACGACACGGCTGCGAACATCTCATGCGTTCCACTCGCATAGTATGGATGCCATACTCGGTGAATTCGAGGCAGCGGCGGCTCAGATTCGGATGAGTCCTCCGGCTATTCCCTATATCTCCAACCTGACCGGGACATGGATTACTGGCGAGCAGGTGCTATCGCCGTCGTACTGGAGCCAGCATCTGCGCAGTACGGTTGCATTTTCCGCAGGATTGGATGTGCTGCTCCAGACAGGGCAGTCCATCCTGATTGAGATGGGGCCCGGAAAAGTATTAAGCACCTTCGCACAAAGCCATCCTGCCAAAGAGCAGGCGCTTCTCATTGCAAGCGCGCTGCGACATCCGTTGGAGCAGCGATCGGATATGGAGCATCTGTATCGCACCGTGGGACAGCTATGGGTTAACGGGGTGAGGGTGGACTGGGAGGCCTTCTATGCCTCAGAGCAGAGAAGACGGCTGCCACTGCCCGCGTATCCGTTCGAGCCGCATTCTATGCAGGTATGGAAGGGGCATCCCGCCCAGGCGGCGGCTAACGCCTCTGTTGCCTCCATGGGGGAGAATCTCGAAAAACAGGCCGACCTGGCGGATTGGTTCTATGTTCCCGCATGGGAGCGGCATTCGCTCCCGCAGTATCCGCAGTCATCCGTACACACGACCGCGGATCAAGGCGTCTTGTGGGTCTATGTAGACAGCGGCCGCAAAATGACAGCATTAAGTGAGCGGCTGGAGCTAGAGGGATACCAGGTCATTCGCATCTATGCAGGGGACAGCTATACCAAGCATAGTCCATCCTCCTTCGCGATCGATCCAGGGGAACCGGAGCATTACGAGGCGCTTGTATCGGAGCTTGTGCGGCAGCAGTTGCTGCCACGCAAAATTATTCATGCATGGAGTATGAAGGAGGGCGCAGAGCGCGCCTTGTCCATCGAGGAGGCAAGCCTGACACTGGATAAAGGCTATTACAGCCTGCTCTACACCGCACAAGCCTTAGGCAAAAGACCGCTGGGCACAGCGATCGAGATCCTTGCACTGAGCAATAACATGCAAGAGATTATCGGCCACGAGGCGCATCATCCTGAGCAGGCTGCCCTGCTGGGCTTCTCCAAAATCTGCGGCCTGGAGTTCACTGGCCTGCGCTGTCGCAGCATAGATATGGATTGGACGACTTATTCACAACAGGGAGAGTGGGTCGAGCAGCTCGTTCATGAATGTCAAGCCGAGGGATCAGAGCATGTCGTTGCCTACCGGGGGCGTTATCGCTGGATTCAGAGGTTCCAGCCGTGTCGCCTGGAGAATAGGCCGTATCCGGCAAGCCGTCTGCGGCATCAAGGCGTGTATGTCATCACCGGAGGATTAGGCGGGATCGGCTTCGCGCTTGCTCAGCATCTCGCCCGTTCTGTTCAGGCCAGGCTCGTATTGACCGGTCGCTCCGCTTTCCCTGAGCGGGGCGAGTGGGAGCGGTGGCTACACTCTAATTCGGAGCAAGACCGAACGAGCCATGCCATTCGCGGCATCCTGGAGATGGAGGAGCACGGTGCTGAGGTGATGCTCATCCAGGCGGATGCTGCCGATATGCAGGAGATGGCTCGTGGTCTGGAGATGGCGCGGCTGCGCTTTGGACCGATCCATGGGGTCATTCACGCGGCGGGGGTGGCCGATTATCTGGGCATCATGCAGTACCGCACCAAGGCGCAAAATGATCACGTGCTGGCTCCTAAGATAGCCGGAACCTTGATTCTGGATCAACTGCTGCAGCAACAGCAAGCGCCGATCGATTTTCTGGTGCTGTGCTCGTCGATTGGAAATATCGCTGCCTATCAAAAGTTCGGCCAGAGCGGCTACAATGCGGCCAATGAGTTTCTTGACGCCTTCGCATTCTATAAGAACGCCCGAGAGGGCGTATACACGATATCCATCAACTGGCCGGATTGGAAGGAGGCGGGCATGTCTGTCGAGTCAGCGCCGCGATGGGCCAAGCAGTTGAATACCGAGGTGGAGACGATTCTGGAAGACGGTCTGTCGACAGCAGAAGGCGTAGAGGTGTTCCAACGCATCCTGGAGTCGCCCTATCCGCAAGTGATCGTGTCCCCTCAGCAGCTTGGGGTCAAGCTTGAGTATGGCGCGAAGCGCTTCCGCAAGCTGCTCGAACAAGAGCATGCGACTCCGACCGCGCCGCAGCAGCGCGACCAAGCAACAGAGTACACGGCTCCGGCAAGCGAGCTGGAGCGGACGCTATGCGAGGTATGGCAGCGAACATTTGGCATGGAGCAGGTAGGGGTACATGACAACTTCTTTGATCTGGGCGCCAGCTCTCTCGATCTCATCCGGTTCAACGCCAAGCTGAAGGAGCACTATGAATGGGAGATTCCTCTGGTCAGTCTCTATGAGCATTCCACGATATATGCGCTGGCGCAATTTTGGGATCGGCAGCAGCGTGCGAAGCCGCTGGAGGCTCCGCGTAAGGAAGAAGAGCTGAATAAAGCAAGGTCGGTCATGAAGAATACGATCTCGATAATCGGGAAGCGGACGTAGTGACTTAGTGGGCAAAGGAGGGGAGAAAGTGACCGTGAATCACTTGCAAAATGAGCGGACAGGCTTGGAAATCGCGATCATCGGCATGGCTGGGAAATTTCCAGGCGCTAACCAGCTCGATCAGTTCTGGAATAACCTGAAGCAAGGGGTAGAATCCATCTCCCATTTTACAGAGGATGAGCTGATCCAGGCGGGCGTTGCCCCGGAGCAAATGAATAAGAACCATTATGTAAAGGCCAAAGGGTACATCGAAGGGGTGGAGCAGTTCGATGCCGCGTTCTTCTCGTATTCGCCAAGAGAAGCAGAGATGACAGATCCCCAGATTCGGATGGTTCAGGAGACGACATGGGAAGCGCTGGAGGGAGCAGGCTATGACCCGCAGTCCTATCCTGGCTTAATCGGTCTCTATGTCGGAGCTTCGACCAATCTGAACTGGATGAAGCTCTCACCTCTGATGAACAGTACCAGCGCGGCGGAATTGTCGGAGGCCGGAACACTGTGTTACAAGGATGCGATTTCGACCTTGACGTCTTATAAGCTCGGACTGAAGGGCCCGAGCTTTACGATCTATACGGCTTGTTCGACCTCATTGTTAAGCGTTCATCTCGCTTGCCGCGCGCTGTTGACCGGGGAATGCACGATCGCGGCTGCAGGGGGGGTCTCCGTATCTTACCCGACCAAGCGCGGCTATGAATACCAGGAGGGGATGACGCTCTCCCCGGACGGCAAGGTGCGCGCATTCGATGCGGATGCGAGCGGCGCGGTGTTCAGCGACGGTGTCGGTATGGTCATCTTGAAGCGACTGGAGGACGCGCTGGCAGATGGCGATTCCATCCATGCGATCATCAAGGGCTCGGCGGCCAATAATGATGGCGGGCGGAAGGTCGGTTATACCGCCCCGAGTGTGGAAGGTCAGGCGGATGTTATCCAAGCCGCGTTAAATTTCGCTGAGGTCGACGCTGCGACGATTGGCTACATCGAGACTCATGGGACGGCAACGCCTCTGGGTGATTCCATTGAATTTGAAGCACTCAAACGAGCCTTTGGAGAAGTTGACCGCAGAGGGGGCTGCGCGATCGGTTCGGTCAAAAGCAACATCGGCCATCTCGATACTGCCGCAGGAGTTACAGGCTTGATCAAGGCTGTATTGTGCCTCAAACACCGGCAGATACCGCCTACACTGCATGTCCATCGCCCTAATCCCAAGCTCAATGCGGTAGACAGCCCGTTCTATATCAATACCGAGTTGACCGAGTGGGAGCGGGAGGCGCATCCGCTTCGCGCCGGTGTCAGCGCATTCGGCTACGGCGGAACCAATGTTCATCTGGTGCTGGAGGAAGCCCCGGAGGCAGTGGGCACTCCTGCGAGTCGCAAGCAGCATGTGCTTACCCTTTCGGCTTATTCGGAGACATCGCTTAGGCAAGCTGCATCGAAGTATGCACAGCATCTCACAGCGCATCCGGCCGTGAATATAGCGGATGCCGCTTATACGATGCAGACGGGACGCCGTGCCTTTCCTTACCGCAGGGCGATCGTTTGCCGCAGTGCAGAGGATGCGCGGCTCGCCTTGGAACGCATGAGCCATCCTGTCCAGGCGGCCAACGGGACGCGCGAGCTAATCTTTATGCTGCCATCCCGTTCATCCGCCTATCGCGAGGGCTGGCTGACGCTGTATGAAGAGGAGCCTGCATTTGCACAGGTGATCGAGCGGAATATAGCGCTGGCCCAACCGTTCGTTCAGGCGCCATTGAAGCCAGCGCTGTACGAGGCTCCGCACCGTCCGCATATGGAGGAGATGCTGTATGTGCTCTCCCTCTGTTCCCTGATCGAGCTGTTGTCGGAGCTCGGCGCAGCTCCCGCACGTTGCATCGGCTCTGGAGCAGCAGAGCTTGCCGCGGCGGTCTGTGCCGGCGTCCTCTCGCTCGGCGAAGCGTTGCGTCTGGTAGCTTCGCGAGATCAGGGGCTGATGATGACATCGATCCAATTCCAGCCTGCCTCCTTCGCCTTCTTCTCTGCTCATACGGGGGCTTGGATCGAGAAGGGTCAAGTCACGGACAGCTCCTACTGGGTTGCCCAGCTCCAGGCGGAAGCGACCGCGGTCGGTCAGTGGCATAAGGAGCAACAGTCCGTACATGGCGAGCTGTATGTGAGATTAGGCCCTCAAGAGGCAGCCGACGGGGACGGGATGGGGATGGCGTCTGTCCTGGACGGCTTCATGGAGACGCTCGCCAGCCTGTGGGAGCTTGGGGTTCCGGTGGCGTGGGCCAGGCTGTACACGAATGAACGGCGAATTCGGATTCCGCTGCCGACGTATGCTTTTGAGAAGCAGCGGTATTGGCTGGAGCCCGCACGCGATGAACGGCTAGAGAGCAGCAAGGAAGAAGCCGCGCTTGCCAAGCGCGCCAATATGACGGATTGGTTCTACAGCATGGACTGGGAAGCACGGCCAGCGCTGCCCCCTTCCGCCGCACGCCAGCCGCACTGCTGGCTGCTCTTGGTGGATGAGGGCAACGTGGGAGCAACGATGGCGAAGCGGCTGCGAGCGGCTGGCCAGCGCGTCATTACCGTTGAGCAAGGGTCTGCATTTGCCAGGCTAGGGCAGGATGCCTACCGAATGAATGCCGCGGTGGAAGCAGAGTATACTCGATTGCTTCACTCGCTACAGGAGGATGGCAACCTGCCGGATCGCCTCTTGCACTTATGGAATGTGAGCCCGCATCATCTGGGCGCCGACTGTTTGAACTTGGGCTTTTATTCACTCATTTATTTGGCGAAGGCCATAGGAGAGCTTCACTGGATTCATGCGATAGACGTGTATGTCATGACGAACAATATGCAAAAGGTCGCTGGCGAGGATTACATCGACCCGGAAAAAGGAACGCTACTTGCTCCGATCAAGGTCATACCGCAGGAATACGTCACGATTCGCTGCAAGAGCATCGACTTCATCTTTGCGCCTAATGGAGAGGCTCCGATCGATCAACTGATAGCGGAGCTGGGCAGTGTGGAAGATACCGTCGTCGCCATTCGTGACGGCGTGCGATACATTCGCACGTTCTCCTCCATCCCGCCCGAGCAACTACAGCAGGCCGTCTCATTGCAGGCCGACGAGGCTGCTCCAACGCTCCGTCAGCATGGTGTCTATCTGATTACAGGAGGCCTGGGCGGGGTCGGTCTCAAGCTGGCCGATTATCTGGCACGCGCCGTGCAAGCGAAGCTGGTGCTCGTCAGTCGCAGCGGACTGCCAGGCCGAGCCGAATGGGAGCCGATCCTCCAGGCGGGAACCGACCTGGCGTTATGCGAGCGGATCGGTATCGTTCGTCAGCTAGAGTCGCGGGGGGCTGAGGTGCTGGTGGTCCGGGCGGACGTCGCGGACGAGGAGCAGATGAGGGAGGCTCTGCAGCTAGCGGAGCAGCGGTTCGGTGCGCTGCATGGCGTCATCCACGCCGCAGGCATATTGCGGGTAAAATCTGCGCAATGTGTCATTCAGGGCATCACCCGAGCCGATTGCGAAGAACAATTCCGACCCAAAATGCAAGGCGTACAGGTGCTGAACAAGCTCCTGGGCGAGCATTCGCTTGATTTCTGCCTGTTCGTCTCGTCTCTCTCGCCGATCCTGGGCGGACTCGGGTTCGTCGCCTATGCCGCTGCCAACCTGTATATGGATGCTTTCGCCAGCCAATTGAATCTCCAGGGAAATCACCGCTTTGTGAGCGTCAACTGGGGAGATTGGCAATATACAGGGAAAGTGGCGGCGAAGCCGCTGCTCGGTCAAAGTCTGGAGCCGCTGGAGATGACGCCAGAGGAAGGGGTCAAAACCTTCCAATGTGTGCTCGGGCTAAGCGGCCATAGCCAGATCGTGATCTCATCAGGAGACCTGCACACCCGGTTCAGCCAATGGGTTCAGCTAGGCTTTCGCGAGCGGGGAAGCAAGCCAGCAGAGGCGAAGGAAAGCCACACATCCACTGCGCTGTACACGGTCGACGAGCTGGAGCAACGAATGGCAACGATCTGGATGGAGTTCTATCGTGTCGATACGGTCGATCGACAAGCTAACTTTTTTGATCTGGGAGCGACCTCGCTGGATATTATTCAGATTCAGGAAAAGCTGGTCAAGCAGCTTCAACGCCATATCCCCATCGGCTCCATGTTCGAATACCCTACCATCCGCTCACTTGCTGCGCATGTAGGGGGGAGCCAGGCACAGAAAAGCGAGCGCTCCGCCTTCGGTCAACGGCGTCAGCGCAGTGAACGGAGCGGCGATGTTGCGATTATTGGCATGGCGGGCCGCTTCCCTGGCGCGCTAACGCTAGCAGATTATTGGGATAATGTGGCGAACGGCGTGGAAGCGATCCGCTTTTTCACAGATGAAGAGCTGCTGGAGTCTGGCGTTCAGCCCACAGAGATTAACAATCCGGCCTACGTGAAAGCCAAGGGCTACCTGGAGGGAACCGATCTGTTCGACGCGGCCTTCTTCGATTATACGTCGCGGGACGCCGCGCTCATGGACCCACAGTTGCGGTTGTTTCATGAATGCGCCTGGACGGCGCTAGAGCATGCCGGGTATTATGCCGAAGCCTATCCTGGGTTGATCGGTGTCTTCAGCGGAGCATCTCCTAATCTGTATTGGCAGGTTCTGTCTACGCTGAGCGAGTCGGAGGAGCCAGCAGGACAATTTTTAACCTCGTTGTTAAATGATAAAGATTCATTGAGCACGCAAATTTCGTATAAGTTCAACTTGCGTGGGCCAAGCACCAATGTATTTACGGGCTGCTCCACCTCGCTTGTCGCCATCCATTATGCACGCGAGGCGCTATTGAACCAACAGTGCGACATGGCGATTGCCGGGGGTATAACGATCACTCAGCCAGATAAAGCGGGATATGTCTATCAAGAGGGCATGCTGTTCTCGGTAGACGGTCATTGTCGCCCCTTCGATGAGGAGGCCAGCGGCATGCTGTTCGGGGACGGGGTCGGTATTGTTGTGCTGAAGCGTCTGGAGGAGGCGCTGCACGATGGCGATACGATTCATGCGATTCTCAAGGGCTCCGCAATCAACAATGACGGGAGTCGCAAGATCGGCTACACCGCTCCTAGCGTCGATGGGCAGGCCGAGGTCATTCGACTGGCACAGCGGGAAGCGCGAGTGGAGCCGCAGGACATCTCGTATATCGAAACCCATGGTACGGCAACCAAGCTTGGGGATACGATCGAGATGAAGGCGCTGTGCGAAGTGTTCGAGCTGCCGGACAAGCAGATCATACCTATCGGCTCTGTGAAATCGAACGTCGGCCATCTCAATGCGGCCTCAGGAGCTGCGGGCTTAATCAAGACGGTTCTTGCCATGCAGCATCAGCAGCTTCCGCCGAGCCTGAATGTGAAGGTACCCAACCGTCAGATCGGGTTTGAGGATAGTCCGTTCTATGTCAATACGACCCTTAGGGAATGGAAGACGGGCAAGGAGCCGCGCCGTGCAGGAGTCAGCTCCTTCGGAATCGGAGGAACCAATGCCCATGTCATCCTGGAGGAAGCGCCCACGCGCCAGCCGTCGTCGTCCAGCAGGCCTTGCCATATGCTGATGCTATCGGCGAAAACAGAGGCTGCGTTGGATCGGATGACCTCCAACCTCGCCCAATATATGGAGCGCCAGCCGCTGTTGAATGTGGCTGATCTTGCATTTACGCTGCAAACAGGACGCAAGCCGTTCAAGTATAGACGGGCGCTCGTCTGCTCCTCTGTGGAAGAAGGAGCACGGCTGTTGGGTGCGTCTGAGCGGCGCAAGGTGCATACGGGGCATGTCCATTCCGACCGGCCCAAGGTGTGCTTCCTGTTCTCCGGCAACGGGGCGCAATATGTCAACATGGGGCGTGAGCTGTATGAGCAGGAAGCGGTGTTCCGGGAAGCTATGGATACCTGCTTTGCGATCCTGAGCGCTCTGACGGGCTTCGATTATCGTGCTGTCCTCTATCCAACGGATGCGGCAAGCAGCCAGGATGAGGCGAAGGATAAGCTGGAGAATATGGAATATTGCCAGCCTCTCATCCTTTCCTTCGAGTATGCCTTGGCGAAGCTGCTATCCGAATGGGGGATTCAGCCCTCGGCGATGATCGGCTACTCCTTTGGCGAATATGCGGCGGCCTGTCTCGCTGGGGTGTTCACTTTGGAGGAGGCGTTGCAACTGATCGTTGTTCGCGGCCGCCTGATGAGCAGCCTCCCTTCCGGTGTGATGCTCAGCATCCCGCTGCCGGAGCAGGAGCTGCTGGCTCTGCTGACGGCTTTCCAGGCCAGTGAAGCCACGGTCATCTCACTTGCGATTGTCAATGGGCCATCGTGCATCGTGGCAGGGACTGAGCCTGCGATTAGCCAGCTTGAGCTGTACCTGAAAGAGCGGCGTCTGATGGGCGTGAGGGTTTCTATCGAAACGGCCGCCCATTCGCATGAATTGGATACGATACTGGAGCCGTTTTTGGCGCATGTGCGAACGATGGAGCTGCGTGCGCCGAGGCTTCCTTTCCTCTCGAATATAACCGGAACATGGATTACACCAGAGCAGGCGACAGATGCGGAGTATTGGGTGCGACATATGCGGGAGACGGTGCGGTTTGCCGACGGCATGCAGGAATTGTTGAAGGACCCTAACAGCCTGCTCATTGAGCTAGGCCCGGGCAGCGAGCTGAGTGCTCTGGCCAATCGGCTTGTGGAGCAGAAGAGCAGCCGCGCACGAATCTTCCATACGGTTCGCTCCGCCCATCGGGAAGTATCTGACCTGTCCTACTTGCAGTATCAGCTTGCTCGCATGTGGACGCTTGGCATGGAGCTGGATTGGGAACGATTCTACGCACAAGAGCGGAGACAGCGAATTCCTCTGCCAACCTATTCGTTTGAGAAGGTATCGCACAAGCTGCATGGAAACCCATACCAGTTAGGTCAACGCTTGCAGGAGAAGCCGCAGACGGGCAAAAAGAAGGAGATTGCTGACTGGTTCTATGTGCCGCAATGGATGACTGTTTCCAGCGTTGCCGCTGTCCCTGGAACGCAGGAGCGGTGGCTGCTGTTCACCGACCGATGCGGGGCAGGCGCTGCTCTGATGACCGAGTTGCTCAAGCTGGGACATGAGGTCGTGATAGTGGAGGCAGGAGAAGTGTTCGAGTGGCGGGGCGGCAGCCATTGCATCATCGCCCCGGATCAGCCAGAGGATTACGCCGCTCTGCTGCAGGGATTAGCGAGCGCATCTGCTCTGCCTACACGCATTGCACATCTGTGGGGGGTGACCGATGAGCAGGAGCATTCCGCTACAGGGCCTACCCTGGAGAGCACGGCGCGCATCCAACAGGTTGGCTTCTACTCCTTGTTCCATTTGGCTAAGGCACTTGGTCGGCAAGAGCTGACCGGCACGCTGCCGATCCATGTCATCACGAACGGCGTGCATAGCGTCGCCGGCACGGAGAGACTTATCCCGGAGAAAGCAACGGTGCTCGGCATTTCCTTGGTCATCACCCAGGAGTATCCGTATCTGTCCTGCTCCTGCATCGATATGGAATGGCCTGCCGGATCGCCGCTTCAGCAGCGCAGAAGGGTACAGCAGCTCATCTCTGAATGCATCAACACAACGGACGACAACGTCATCGCCTACCGCGGCAGCCATCGGTTTGTGCTGCGCTACGAGCCGCTGCCCCTTGCTGCGGCTGATCCAGAGCTTGTGCCGCTTCGTCCAGAAGGCGTCTATGTCATTACCGGCGGACTTGGCGGGATCGGTCTGGTGCTGGCCAAGCATCTGGCTCAAGCGGCGCAAGCCCGGCTCGTCCTTATCTCCCGCTCCGGTCTGCCCGCGCGCGAGGAGTGGGGGCAGCACCTGCAGGATCATGCTCCGCTAGCGGCTAAAATTCGAGCCGTTCGCGAGCTGGAGGAGCTTGGGGCACAGGTCGCTGTAATTGCCGCAGATGTCGCCGACAAGCAGCAACTGCAAGCTGCGCTCTGCCTGGCGGAGAGCCGCTTCGGCGCCATTCATGGCGTTATTCACGGGGCAGGGGTGCTGGGCGGGAAAACCTTTAATTTGCTGAGCGAGCTGGAGCAAGCGGATTGCGAGGTGCAGTTCCACGCCAAGCTATATGGCCTCATTCAGCTTGAGGAGGCTCTGCGCGGCAGGACGCTTGACTTCTGTCTGCTCATGTCCTCGATCTCCGCTGTGCTCGGAGGTCTCGGGTACGCTGCTTATGCGGCATCGAACAATTATATGGATGCATTCGTCCGGCACATGAATCGCAGCTCTGCGTATCCATGGTTAAGCGTTAACTGGAGCGATTGGAAGTATTGGGACGAAGAGGACAAGGATGCTCGCATCGGTGCCAGTGTGCATGAGCTATCGATGACGCCTCAGGAAGGAATCGAGTCGTTCCTGCGCGCATTGTCCTGGCAGCAGGGGGATGTACTCGTGCATAGCCCTGGAGATTTGCAGACGCGCATAAATCAATGGGTTCTCCTGCATTCCCTTAGGGAGGAGGAACCGTCTGACGAAGGTAGAAGCTACCATGCTCGTCCACAGCTTTATAGCGACTATGCCTCGCCCCGCAATGAGACGGAGGAGCGGCTCGCTCATATTTGGCAACGCATCTTCAATGTAGAGCAAGTGGGCATACACGACGAGTTTATGGAGCTTGGGGGCGACTCACTCAAAGCCATCACGGTCGTCTCGCGAATTCATAAGGAGTTTCACCTTGAAATCCCCATCTCCCTGCTCTTCGAGCGGTCGACGATCGAGAAGCTGGCCGAGTATATCCAGCACGCTGACAAGGGCGGCTATGGAGACATCGAAGCCGCGGAGCCAAAGCCGTATTATCGGCTGTCTTCAGCGCAGCAGCGATTTTACATCCTGCATCGGCTGTACCCCGAGAGCGTCGCCTACAACGACACCTCGATTATGCTGCTGGAGGGGGAAGTGGATCGGCAACGGTTGGAGGCTGCTTTCAAGAGCTTGATTGCCAGGCACGAAATCTTCCGCACGACGATTGTCATGCAAAGTGATGAACCGGTGCAGAGGGTGCATGCACATGCTGACCTGCACATGGAGTATTTTCAAGCCTGCGAGACCGAAGTGATGGATATGATCGCGCGCTTTATTCGCCCGTTCGACTTTGAACAGGCGCCGTATTTCCGCATCGGACTGATCCGGCTGCAGGAGCAGCGACATGTCTTGATGATGGATTTGCACCATATTGTAACTGACGGGGTCTCCTACGATATATTTGTTCATGATCTCTTTGCCTTCTATGATGGCAACAGCCTGCCAGCGTTACGAATCCAGTATAAGGATTACGCCGAATGGCAGGCAAGCGAGCTGGAGCAGCGAACGATGCGCAAGCATCGGCAATACTGGCTTGACCGTTTCCAGGGGGCATTGCCTGTGCTGCCATTGCCTCACGACTATGAACGACCTGCCATTCAATCCTTTGAAGGGGGAACGGTATCGTTCACATTGCAGGCGGAGCTGACAGGACAGCTCAGAGCGCTCATCGCCACTTCGGAGACGACCTTGTTTGCGGTTCTGCTGGCCGTATATACTGTGTTGCTTAGCAAATACAGCGGGCAGGAGGATATTGTCGTCGGTACACCGATTACCGGCCGCTACCATGCCGATTTGCAGCCGATTATCGGTGTGTTCGTCAATATGCTGGCGATGCGTAATTCGCCGGCAGCAGCCAAGACGTTCCGGCAATTTCTAGCCGAGGTCAAGCATAATTCACTCTTGGCCTTTGAGCATCAAAAATATCCCTACGAGGACTTGATTGCTGAGCTCGGCCTGCAAGGACAACTGGACAGAAACCCGCTATTTGATGTCTCCTTTATTATGCAGAACATGGATACCGATCATATCGAGCTCGATAAGCTGAAGATTAGTCCCTATCCATACGATCATAAGCGAGCCCAGTTTGATTTGATGCTGCGCACGGTGGAGTCGGAGGATGCCATTGTATTGAACATGGAGTATGCCGCGGCGCTGTTCAAGCGCGAGACCGTCGAGAGGCTATGTGAACGATACGTGGATATACTGCAACAGATCGTAGCGTTCCCTGACATCCGCTTGCGGGACATCTGCCTCAAGCATCAACTGAAGGAACTGCAGACGGTCAGCCAATCCGGCGATTTTGATGATTTTGACTTCTGATGAGGGGAAAGGAGCGAGCCAATGGGAGGAATCGCTAGAGAAGAATGGGTCCTTGCCGCCAATCAGCGAGAGCAGGAGCACCAATACTGGCTGCGCCAATTAGCCGGGGAATTGACGGATAGTCACTTCCCTTATGATCACCGCTCCACAGGTTCAGGGAATAAGCTAGAGCGGGTGGAGTTTGAGCTGGATGCGGAATTAGCCCAGCGACTGCATCAATTGTCCGGCGGCTCGAGCTTGCGTCTGCACATGGTGCTAACGGCCGGACTCGTTCTCCTGCTGCACAGATATACTGGCAACCCGGATCTAACGGTAGGCACTCCTGTTCAGAGACAGTCCGATGAAGCGGCGGGCTATGTGAATACTATTCTCGCCCTCCGACATGAGATGCGAGAGGACATGACGTTCCGCCAGCTTCTCCAGCATGTGCGGGACACCATTGCAAGCGCCACTCAGCACCAGAACTATCCGCTGATTGCGCTGCAGGATGCTCTGCGTGATCGGCTGCCGGCGGGGCGGGCGTATCCATTTCGGACGGCAATTATGATGGAGGAGCTGCACGATCCGAGCTATCTGGCGGGGAGCGATCCAGAAGTCGTATTTTCCTTTCGCTGTGCCCAGGATGTCATTCAGGGATGGATCAGCTACCAGCCGGGTTTATATGAACGGATGACGATGGTGTGTCTAGGAGAGCAGTATGCCGAGCTGCTCGGACAGGCGATCCGCCTGCCTGAGCAGCCCCTGTGGCAACACTCTGGTCTGAGCGAGCGGGAGCTGCAGCAACTGCTGCAATTCAATGCAACGGATCAGGACTACCCGCGTCACTTGACGCTAGCTCAGTTGTTCGTCCTGCAGGTGTCCAAGACACCGGATCGACTGGCGGTTACAGACGGCACGAGCGCCTTCACCTATGCGCAATTGCATGAGCAAAGCAATCGGGTCGCTGCCTCCTTGCGTGCAAGGGGGATCGGCAAAGGGGATATTGTCGCTCTCATGCTGGAGAGGTCCGCGGATATGGTCATTGCGCTGCTTGGGGTGCTGAAGAGTGGCGCCGCATATTTACCGGTAGCGCTGCACCTGCCGCCCGCCCGCATACAGTCGATGATGGACGACTGCCACTCTCCGCTGATGGTGACGAGGCCAGATCTTGCCGAGCATCTTCACCAGGAACGGTATGAGAAGGTTTATTTGTCCGAGCTGCTCCATGGGGCAAGCGAGGACTTGGCGTATACAGGCGAGCCGGATGATCTGGCCTATATTATATTCACATCGGGTACCACGGGGAAACCGAAGGGGGCCATGGTGCAGCACCGGAATGTGGTGAATTTTATTGTTGGCCTCGCCCAGGAGCTGTTGAGCCGTTATGAAGCCCCTTTACGGTTCGGCCTGGTCTCGCCATTCGAGTTCGACTCTTCGGTGCAGAACATGTTCAGCGCACTCCTGTCAGGACATCACTTGTATATCGTCCCGGAGGAAGTGCGCGTCGATGGCGAGCAGTTGCATCGCTTCTATGTCGAGCAGCAGATCGAGATCATGGATGGAACAGCGACACATCTGCGCTTGCTGGCGGGATTCATCAGCGACCGTGAGAGCTATGCACTGAAGCAGTGCATCATGGCGGGGGAGGAGCTCCCGGTGGAGCTGGCCCAACGATTTTTAGCCGGCTTTGGCGAGAATAACCGCCCGCTCCTGGTTAACGCCTACGGGCCTACGGAGACTACCGTGCTCTCTACCTATTACCCTGTCGATCCTGACGAGCTGGATACGTGTATCAGGCTCCCGATCGGCAAGCCGCTGCCCAATCAAAGGGTTTACATTATGGGGCCGAATCTGCAGCTTCAGCCGATTGGCGTGCCAGGTGAGGTATGGATTGCAGGGGATGGTGTCACGCAAGGCTATGTAGGTCAGCCTGAACTGACGAATGAAAAGTATGTGACCATTACTGCCGATCAGTCGTGCCACCCTGTCTGCCAGGGGCGCCTATACCGTACAGGGGATGTCGCCAGGTGGCTGCCAAGTGGGAAGCTCGAGTTTCTGGGACGGACGGATGACCAGGTGAAAATAAACGGGCTGCGGATTGAATTGGGCGAGATTGAAAGCTGCCTCCTGCGGTTGCCGAATATTCATGAAGCCGCCGTCATGGCACGCACCAGAACAGAGGGAGAAGCCCCCATCCTGTGCGCCTATATTGTGTCCGACAGCTCCATGACAGCCGAAGAGGTTCGAGGCGAGCTCAGAGAGCAGTTGCCGTCGTACATGGTCCCGGCTTACGTGATTTCATTGGAGCGTCTTCCGCTGACAACGAACGGCAAGCTGGCACGCAAGGCATTGCCAGAGCCGGTATGGCAGCAGAGCGCTCTGCAATATATCGAGCCGCGGAGCGAGACCGAGCGGCTTCTCGCTCACATCTGGGAGACGGTATTGGGAATAGAACGGGTCGGGATAGCGGATCATTTCTTCGAGCTGGGCGGCAACTCGCTTCAGATGACCACTGTCGTTGCACGTATCCAAAAGCAGCTTGGCTCAGAGCTTTCACTGCGGGAGGTCTTTCTAAGGCCGACTGTTGCGCAGCTTGCTGAGTATGTCGATCAGGTGGAGAGGCTGAACTTCGTCCCCATCGAGCGGCAAGCCGAGCAAGCCTATTACCCCGTATCCTCTGCTCAGAAGAGAGTCTACATCCTGAACCGGTTCGAAGGCATTGGGACGACATACAACCTGCCGGGCGTCCTGCTCATAGAGGGCAGGCTGGAGCGGGATCGGGTGGAGCAATGCATGTACAAGCTGGTATCCCGCCATGAAGCATTGCGAACCTCCTTTCACTTTGTAGGGGGAGAGCCGATGCAACGGATTCATGAGGAGGTTGCGCTGGAGTTCAACCACAGCGAAGTGAGGGAGAGCGAGGCCAAGGCAGCGATTCAAGATTTTATCCGCCCATTTGATGTGCAGATTGCTCCGTTAATGCGGGTCGGTACGATTCGCCTGGGCGAAGAGCGCTGCCTACTGTTATTCGATCTGCATCATCTCATTGCTGACGGCGTCTCTCTGTCCCTACTGCAGCATGAATTCATTCGCCTCTATACGGGTGACGAGCTGGAGCCACTGTCCATCCAGTACAAGGATTACGCCGTCTGGCAGCGCAAGCGATTGGATGGCGGTCAATTCGAGCAGAGTAGACACTATTGGATGAGCGAGCTTGCAGGCGACCCTCCGCTGCTGCAGTTGCCTACGGATTACCCCCGACCACCGCAGCAAAGCTTTGCAGGGAACCGTGTTCATCTAGAGCTGACAGCCGAATCCACGGAGAAACTGCTCGCCTTTGCGGAGCGCAACGAAATGACGCCCTACATGCTGTTTCTGGCAGCGCTGAATGTCCTGCTGCACGTCTACACGCAGCAGGAAGATATTGTAGTCGGCAGCCCGATTGCTGGTCGCGTGCACAGTGATGTAGAGCCTGTAGTGGGCATGTTTGTGAATACACTGGCGATACGCAGTCGGCCATCAGGCAACAAGACAGTAGCTCAACTGCTCACCGAGGTGAAGGAGCAGGTGCTGCACGCGCTGCAGCATCAGGAATATCCGTTCGAGGAGCTGGTGGATCAGCTTCAGCTTGAGAGGGACACCAGTCGCAATCCGCTTTTTGACGTTATGCTGGTGATGCAAAATATGGCCTGGACACTCGATCAGCCGCCGGGATTATCCATTAGTCCCTACGCCTTCAGGCATGATATGTCGAAGGTTGATCTGACGCTAGAAATCTCTCAACATCCCAGTCTGCGCCTGGAGCTTGAATATTGTACGGCGCTGTTTGCACAGGGAACGATGCAGCGATTCCTGCAACATGTTGTCCGCACGCTGGAGTGGATGCTCGACCATTGCGATTCGTTCCTTCGCGATCTTCATATGCTGACGGACGACGAATACCGCCAGGTCATTCTTCAGTTTAATGAGACCCCTTCGCTCGATCTGGAACAAGAAGCTGTGCATCGTATCCTGGAGCGGAAGGCAGCAGAAGCTCCGCAGCGAACAGCCATCATCTGCGGGGAGTCCGTCTACAGCTACGAGACCATCAATAGCCGGGCGAATCAGCTTGCCCGTTATCTGCTTCGCAACGGCATCGGGCTAGAGGATAAAGTGGGACTGCTCGTCGACCGCTCAGTGGACATGCTCGTTGCCCTATTCGCCGTACTGAAGGCTGGGGCAGCCTATGTTCCGATTGACCCTGAATATCCGGTACAGCGAATCGCCCATATATTGGAGGATTGCGAGGCGAAGCTGCTATTGACGGCGTCCGAGTATGCTGAGCGAATGGCCTTCACGGGCATCCACATCGCGGATGTTGGTAACCGTGAGCTGTACTCAGGGGAGACGGGAAATCTGAACACAGAGGTTCAACCCGATAATCTCGCCTATATTCTGTATACCTCCGGTTCGACCGGAATGCCCAAGGGCGTGTCGATCGAGCATAAGAGCGTATGTAATTTTCTGCATGCGATGCAGCATCAGTACCCGATGTTGGAGAGCGATGCCTCTCTATTAAAGACACCCTACACATTTGATGTGTCGGTCATGGAATTATTCGGCTGGACACTTGCCGGAAGTCATCTCGTCATTCTGGAGGAGGGGGAGCACCGGAATCCGAGAGCCATCCTCCGAGCAGTCGACAGATACCGTATCCGATTGTTGAATTTCGTGCCCTCGATGTTCAGGCTGTTCGTCCAAGCACTGGACCGCGAGCACACTGCGATGCTCCATGACATGAAATACATCCTGCTCGCCGGCGAGGCTCTGCCGCGCGATCTGATCGAGCAGTTTGATGCGCTTGGCTTGCCCGTTCAATTGGCAAACCTGTACGGGCCTACAGAAGCGACGGTAATTACAACAACGTTCTCGCTGGCTGCCCGTCGTAACTCCCATGTCGTGCCGATCGGCAGGCCGATTCCGAATGTCAGAGTGTACATCTTGAATGAGCAGCGGCGGCCGCTCCCTATAGGTGTAGCCGGGGAACTGTATATTTCAGGAGCTGGGGTAGCCAGAGGCTATATGAACCAGCCTGAGCTGAACGCCGAGTGCTTCCTTCCCGATCCATTCTGTGAGGGAGCGACAATGTATAGATCCGGCGATCTTGCCCGCTGGCTGCCGGACGGCAACATCGAATACATCGGCAGAATGGATAACCAGATCAAGCTCCGCGGCTTTCGGATGGAGCTGGGTGAGATTGAGGAGGCGATGCGATCTCATCCACATCTTGCAGCAGCCGTGGTCATGCCGATCGATGATGTCTCTCATCATCGGCAATTAGTCGCTTATTATGTGAAGGAAGCCGCGATTACGGATACCGAAATCAGGGCGCATCTCAAGCAGTGGCTGCCGGAATTCATGGTTCCGACGTCTTATGTGGAGCTGACAGAGATACCGTTATCACGCAGCGGGAAGGTAGATCGGAATGCACTGCCGCAACCGATGATGGAATCCAGTGCTGAAGCAGGATCGGCTTGTCAGCCGGAGACCAAGCTGGAGAGGCAGATCGCCGCCATCTGGCAAGGCATTCTCAAGCTGGATACGATCCGTATTGATCAGGATTTCTTCGAGCTGGGCGGGGACTCACTGCAAGCGATCGAGCTGGATCTTGCACTGGAGAAGGCGGGGCTGGCTGCGGAAGATCTCGTCATCTATAGACATCGGACGATCAGAGAGCTTGCTGCTTCGATTGAAGCTGCTCAAGAAGCGGCGAAGATCCATCCATAACGAGTCCCGTGCTGAAGGAGGTGCAAATCATGGAATTTTGTTGGGCATTGCCTGTTGTCGCTACCACAGCGTATGATCAGTTATGCCAAGCGTATATCGATCAATCGCAGCGGGCTGAACGCCATCATTTTGATTCGGTGCTGCTCTCGTTAACCCCGACATCCGTTGACCCTTTTGTCATGGGGACAGGCATCGGGCTGAATACGACATCCATCCGTATACTAATTGCCCAAAACACCAACCATCTGCTACCGACGTATACAGCCAAGGCGGTTAATACTTTAAATGCCCTCATCGGCGACCGCGTCGATATTAATGTTGTAACCGGAAGCGCCGCCTTGACACTGAGCAAGGATGGCAAGCCGGACACGCGCGAGGTGCGTTACGCCCGAACGAAGGAATACATGGATGTGCTTCAACGGTTAAGGCGAGGGATCACTACCTATACAGGCGATTTCTATCATCTGGAAAATTGCAACATCTATCCCAAAGAAAACCCGGACAAACGTTCTCGCTATTTCGTAGCTGGCAGCTCCGAGGAGGCGATGCAGGCCGCAGGAGAGCATGGCGACGCCTATATTCTGTACGCCTGTGATCGTAAGTCGATGGCCGCCCACTTTCGCAAGGTAAGGGCGATCGCCGCTACCCATGCACGAACCGTTACATGCGGCGTGCTTGTCGATATTATTGCCAGGGAGACCACCGGGGAAGCATGGGAGGCCGCTCGCGAGCTGTTGGAGCAGACACCCGAAGCTGTAAAGCGGTTAACGAAGCTATTTATAGATAATGCGGATTCAGTTGGCCTGACCCGATACAAATCGCTAGGCAGCGACACCAACTACATGGTGGACAACTATTTGTGGGGAGGTCTGAGTGTCATCAATCCCTCTAATGCCGTTGCGATCGTAGGAAGCTACGATGAGGTGCGTGCAACGCTATCGGATTTTCAGGATGCTGGAGCCGATTATATTCTTGTGGCCTCCCTGCAAAGCGAATCGGAGCTGGAAAGGATCGGGAACGAGGTCGTCCGACCTCTGAAGGAGGAACAGAGCAAGAAAATAAGCTGCGGCTAAATTGATCTAACATCACGTAAAAACCGCTTTTTGGTAATGTAAGGTAACATACCTTCATTTTCCATCTAGCGGTTTTTTTATGTGGAAAATGAAGTCAAAAAACGGCGGTTTAATAAGGAAAGCTAACATATTCTGATACCTATAATTTAGAACTAAGAGTATATTCGACTTTTTATTTTAAATATAGACAAAAATATACAAAATACACCCGTATGCGAGCTTGCGAGCCCTGTGATATACTTTACAAAGAAAAAAATACCATCAATTCAATTAAAATCAATAAAAGTCGAGTATTTCATCTCTTTCATTAGTGGATAAGAGAGATGCCTGCCATCTCTGACCAAGTGCGAGTGAATGCTATATTTTATGATATGAGGGGTGCTGAAGATGTCACCGCAACCATTTCTTACAGATCACCTGACATTTATGGATCTGATCGACTTTCGCAATAGCGAGCAGCCGCACAAGACCGCTTTTACTTTTATTGAAGATGACCAAGAGCTCAGCATTAGCTATCGGCAGTTGAAGGAACGGTCAAGCCAACTGGCGGCAGCCCTCAGAAGCTATACCCGGCCTGGAGACAAGGTGCTCATCTTGCATCAGCCTGGTGCAGATTATGTGTACAGCTTTTTCGGATGCCTGTATGCAGGCTGTACAGCCGTTCCTGCTTATCCGCCATTAACGAAGCGGTATGCAGAGAGAGTCCGGTTGATCGCAGCGGACTGTCATGCCCGTGTTGCGCTCGTGTCGGAGCGCTGGAGCCAGCGCATGAACCAGACGTTCTGCGAGGAGTCGCTACTATATTTGAATACCGATCCCTATATTAACGGTGCAATAGAAGAATCAGAGCTTGCGAGGCAGGATGGCTCTGAGCTCGCCTTCATTCAATATACCTCAGGCTCCACCTCCAAGCCCAAGGGCGTTATGGTTAGCCATCAGAACCTGATTCATAACTCCGAGGCAATCCGGCAAGGCTTTCAGCTTTCGGAGGAAAGCACAGGAGTGCTGTGGCTGCCTCCTTATCATGATATGGGACTGATTGGCGGCATTCTGCAGCCGATCTTCACCGGCTTCCATATGGTGCTGCTCGCGCCGAATGATTTTGTACAGCAGCCTATGCGCTGGTTATCCGCAGTCTCCAAGTATCGTGCAACGGTGAGCGGGGGGCCGAATTTCGCCTATGATTTATGTATTCAGAAGATTCCCCCGCATGAGCTGCACACTCTTGATCTGAGCACATGGGACGTGGCCTTTACCGGCGCAGAGCAGATTCAAGCACAGGTCATGCGCGACTTTCATGCCAAGTTTACCACTTGCGGCTTTCGAGAGCAAGCCTTCTATTCGTGCTACGGACTGGCTGAATCCACACTCTTCGTCACGGGTGGCATACCGGGAGAAGGGATGATGACACTGCCTGTCAACCGGGAGAAATTAAACGAAGGCATCGCCGAGGTAGAACAGAATCCCTTAGCGTCCACTGTGGAATATGTGGCCTGCGGCAGCTCCTATCAGGGCCAACAACTGCATATCGTGCATCCGCAGACGGGCATGCCGCTAGAGGATGGCGTTATCGGGGAGGTATGGGTGAGCAGCGCCAGTAAGGCGCTCGGCTACCTGAACCAGCCAGAGCTGACGGCAGAGACCTTCCACGCAGTATTAGGAGATGGAAGCCCCGGTGAATATGTGCGCACAGGCGACTTGGGTTTCCTGATGCAAGGCCGACTGTTCATTACTGGGCGAGTGAAGGAAATGATCATTATTCGCGGGAAGAATTACTTCCCGGCCGATATGGAATGGCACATCGAGCAAGCTAATGAGCACTTCATCCCGGACGGCTGTGCAGCGTTCTCGGTGTCACAGCAAGGCAATGAGCAGCTCGTCATTGTTCAGGAGCTGAGTCGGCACTATCGCTTGGCGGATACTGCTCCGCTGGCGAATACGATCCGAAGAGTGCTTGCCAGCCAATTCGGCATCCAGCCCTATGAGATAGTCTTCGTCAAGCAGGGCGGACTGCAAAAAACATCCAGTGGCAAAAAAATGCGAAATGCATGCAAGGAGCATTACCAATCCGGTCTTCTGCGCATTATTGCCGGTCACAGACGAGCAGAGGATACGCTAGATGTCCTCGATAGCTCTATCCACTCTGTTCACTCGGATCGACAACGGGTGGAGGTGGCTGAGCTCGCGGGTATGTCACAAGCCGAACAGTTGGAAGGGTGCATCGATTACGTGCGGACGCATGCTGCCCATCGCTTCCGTCTCTCCCCTTCTCTCATCCAGCTTCAATCCTCACTCCTGGAGATGGGATTCGACTCCATCAGCGCAGTGGAATTCCAATACCAAGTAGAGGTAGACCTGGGTATCAAGCTTTCCCTGGAGCTGTTGCTCTCTGCTGAAGCGACGGTTGAGTCAGTTGCGGTCGCCATTGTTCAGCGACTGGGAGAGACCAGCAGTCCAATCAAGAAGCAAGTTGTAGAACGCATGGATGGCACAGCCTTTCCTCTCTCAGAGGATCAGCAGCGGCTATGGTTTGTCGAGCAGCTCCATCCAGGACAAGCCACATTGCATATTCCGGTAGGCGTTCGCATCATCGGTTCGTTAGATCCGCAGCGCCTCTATGAGGGCATGCTCGAATATGTCCAGCTTCATGAGACGCTGCGGACGGCCATCGACACGAGTGATGGAGGCATGCGGCAATATCTTACTGAGGGCTGCTGTCTGGAGAATGCCTGGCTATATGAAGACCTTGAAGCTCATGAAGCTCATGATGGCATATCCTATGAGAAGGTTAGCCAGGACATCATCGGACGCCCGTTCGATCTGGCCAATGGCCCGTTGTTCCGCTGTGCAGTCCTTCGACTCAGCAGTCAGGAGCATATCTTACTATTCGTCATTCATCATCTCATCTCGGATCTCAAATCCGCCTTTCTGGCATTGTACGGAATTCTCTCTCATTATCATCCTTCCACAACGGGAGCTTCTAAGGATTCTTCGGTTCGTTACATGGATTTCTTGCAGTGGCGGCAGCACAAGCAAGCTGAAGCAGAGTATACCAGGCAGCTTCATTACTGGGAGGACCAGTTGAAGGACGCTCCACTGCTGCTGGAGCTGCCGCCGGATTACGAACGTCCGGCAGTGTCTCGTCATACGGGTGGACAATATACCTTTCATCTGTCCAGCCAATTAAGTGAACGCATATGTATGTTCAGCCAGCAGCAGGGTGTGACTCCATATGTAACGCTGCTCAGCGCCTATATTGCATTCGTCAACCTGCTCACCGAGTCCAGGGATTTCATCATCGGCACCCCGGTCGATGGCCGGAGAATTCGCGAGCTGGAGGAGGCGATCGGCTTCTATGCCCAACCGCTGCCGTTGCGCATTCGCCTGGAGTCCGAGCCGGTGCCTTTCTTGCAGCTCCTAGCCATCGCCAGACAGTCTGTGCTGCAGACATTGGAGAACCAGGATATTTCGTTCTCCAAGATCGTTGAGATGGTCAATCCCGAGCGGACGATGAGCTATAATCCTGTCATTCAAGTCATGTTCAGTTATCTCGCGCTGGGGCGTCCGGCAGGACTGCCAGCGGAGTGGCAGCTTCACCCTCAACCGCTTCATACAGGCGTTACCGAGTTTGACTTCTTTCTTACGCTGCTTGACCACGGCGATAGGATGTCGGCTGCTATTGCTTTCAATACCGAGCTGTTCGAGCTGAGTCGCGTGGAAGCCTTCGCCGACCTATATATGGAGATCATACAAGCAAGCATCGCGAGCCCGGAGAAGTCGGTCAGGGAATGGGAGCTCCCCCGTATGGCCTGGCTTCGCCACCAGCAGAAGCAGGAGCCCGTTCCCATCCAGATCGTCTCCACATTCACCTCTCAGTTTGTAGAGGATGCCTTGGCCTTCTGGCTGAAGGAGCTGGGGCTGCGGACAACGAATGGCTTCGCACCATATAATCAGGTGTTCCAGCAGCTCTTGCAGCCTGACAGTGAGCTGGCACGGAGCAAGGAGGGTATCCGTATTGTTCTTGTCCGGCTGTCCGACTTTCGTTCAAATGAGGACTCATCACTGGGTGAGGGGGCAGAGGCTGATGAGCGCCTGCTAACCAATGTGCGTCAGCTTGCTGCTGCTCTGGAGCAGCACAATCGCCAAGCTCCCGGTACGTGCATCGTCGCCATCTGTCCAGAGCCGCCAGAGAGCCAGGAACGGAAGGCTTCACTCTGGTCGACGCTTGAGGGGGTCATTGTCGAGCGCATCGCCTCACTGCCGGGTGTATACCTGCTGCACTCCCATCAGCTATCCGCAGGCCTCACGCACGCGGACTACTACGATGAGTATGCGGAGAAGATGAGCCATACGCCATATACGTATCCTTACTTCGCGTGTATCGGGACGGCACTCGCCCGCACCATCAGCAGCGTGCTCACTGCCCCCAAAAAAGTAATGGTACTGGATTGCGACTACACACTGTGGTCTGGGGTCTGTGCGGAAGACGGGGCAGAGGGGGTGGTGCTGGATGATAGAAGCCTCTATCTGCAGCAATTCGTTCTGGAGCAGCACAGGCAGGGAATGCTCATCTGTCTGTGCAGCAAAAATGCCGAGCATGATGTATGGCGTGTATTGGAGTCGCGCGAGGACATGCTGCTGCGCAAGGAGCATGTGGCGGCCTATCGCATGAATTGGGAGGCCAAGTCGAGCAACCTTGCAAGCCTGGCCGAGGAGCTTGGCCTCAGTCTTGACAGCTTCATCATGCTCGATGATAACCCGGTCGAATGCGCCGAGATCGAGGCGAATTGCCCTGATGTGTTCGTCATTCATGTGCAGGAGCGATGGCCAAGCTTTCGGTCGAAGCTGGAGCGGCTATGGGTGTTTGATCAGGCTCAGCTTAGCGAGGAGGACCGAAGGCGCAACCAGATGTATCGGGAGAATGCCAGACGGCAGCAGTTCATTCAGTCGCTTCAACAGGAGCACATGAGCTATGAGAGCTTTATGTCCCAACTGCAACTGGAGGTCAACTGTACGAGGCTTGAGCCCGAGCAGATTCCACGCATATCGCAGCTAACTTACCGGACGAACCAGTTCAACTCAACCGGCCTTCGTCAAAGGGAGGAGGACCTGCTCCAGCTCCTCCAGCACCATGAGAAGCATTGCCTGACAGTTCATGTCCGTGATCGCTTCGGTGATTATGGATGGGTAGGCGCTGTATTCTATCAGCAGCAGGACGCTGCGATGATCGTGCATGGCTGGATGCTCAGTTGCCGTGTGCTGGGCAAGGGCGTTGAGGCACGAATACTTGAACAGCTTCGACAATTGGCAGCGGAGGGCACGCAGGAGATGATCATCCATTATATCCCGACAGATCGCAATACGCCGTTCTATCAGTTTGTCCGTGCGCTGCCTGGGGTAACCGAAGCTCAAGGAGATGGAGCAATTCTCTATCATCTGCCCCTATCAGCGCCACCCCATTATAGCAAGGCGGATTACGCTGCGTCTTCGGACAAGCACATGCAAGCGCCCATACTGCTACCACAGGTCAGAGCTGCACGCCGGGCGGCGGTCAGCTCGAACAGGGCGAGCTCCCTCCTCTCAAGGATGGAGAGTGCCGAGGAGCTGGTCATGGCCATCCAGCGCTCCCACTCGATAAGGCCGTTCGCCGCCTCCGAGCGTGAGTACGTCGGCCCGAGGAACCAGACGGAGGAAATTGTTGCGGCGATATGGAGAGAGTTGCTGCAGCTCGAACGGATCAGCGTCCATGACTCGTTCTTTTTCATCGGGGGTCACTCCTTGCTGGCGCATCAGGTGTTGTACAGAATACGCGATGCGTTCGGCATAGAGCTGTCCTTGGATGTATTGTTCCAGCAAGATTTCACGGTGGCCTATGTATCGTCGGTCATTGACCAGCATCTGCTGGAGCAGACGGATCTTGAGGAATTGAGGATGATGGCCAAGGAGCTTGAAGGGTTAAGCGAGGAGGAGCTATTGCAGTTGCTCCACGAACATTCCGACCATTAGGAGATAGGTTATGGCACATATCATAATGTTAACGATCGGCTCCGGCGGTGACCTGTACCCGTTCATTCGTATGGGCAGCGTCCTGCAGCAGCACGGGCATCGGGTTACCTTGGTGACCCATTGCATCTATGAGCAGGAAGCGATGA
Source organism: Paenibacillus sp. J5 (assembly GCF_054955055.1). Lineage (NCBI taxonomy): Bacteria > Bacillati > Bacillota > Bacilli > Caryophanales > Paenibacillaceae > Paenibacillus > Paenibacillus sp. J5. The sequence continues at coordinate 214,641 of NZ_JBUEDD010000002.1, forward strand.
AGCGTGGGTTTGCCTTCATGCCATTTGATACTACTGCACAATATCAGCTCATGATGAACGCGGACATTCAGGTGCAGGTACAGAATCCTGCATCGGGGATTGATTTCACGCGAAAGTATCTGCTCCCCAGAATGGAAGACAATGCGAGGAGGATAGCGGAGCTCTATGATGGCGCTGAGACGCTGCTCATCGGCCATTACATGATCCATGTGCTTGCCCAGATGATCGCTGAGCGCCTGCGCATTCCTTATGTGACCGTGTTTCTCGCGCCAAGCTTTCTGGAAGGGGCACAGACCTCATCGACGATGAGCCGCTATTTTGGACAGGAGATCAATGGCATTCGGCAGCGATTCGAGCTTGCCCCGGTGCGCAACTGGGAGCGCTTGATGGAGGATTACAGCCATGGAGTGGCCTTCTGGCCCCATTGGTTTGGCGACACAGCGGAACGTGAGCGCATCACTAAAGCAGGCTTTCTGCTCCATGAGAATGAGGAAGAAATTCCCGCTGCCTACCGCAGTCAAATCGTAGAGGAACGTCCAGTCTTGATTACGCATGCGACTACGCCGCCCATCTCGCCTGCCTTCTTCCAAGCTAGCATCGAGGCATGCGAGACGTTGGGGTTGCCAGCTATCGTCGTTACCCGGCATGTCGATGTTGTTCCACAGCGCCTGCCTGCGGGTATCCTGCATGTGGATCGGCTGCCGTTCTCCAAGATCATGCCCAGCGTGAGGCTGCTTATCCATCACGGCGGGATCGGAACACTCGGGCAAGCGTTGCAGGCGGGCATACCGCAACTCATTCTCGGCAACGGCTTCGACCGGCCACGCAATGCTGGCTATGTATCGGGTCTGGGAGCGGGCGGGTACCTGCCCATCTCGCGCTGGAACAAGGATGATGTGTCCGCTGCCATACAGCAACTGCTCGATCAGCCCCAAGTGCAGGAGGCGTGCCAAGTCGCCTCCTGCCGCATGCGAGACAGCGACCCGGACAAGCTGGTGGTGGACATCGTGGCCCGGGCACTGGAAGGGACACCGACACGATCCGGTGAGCTTCAGTATGGAGAACCGCAGCAGACAACGGACAGCCTGCATGAGACGATCGAGCTCCTGCAAGGCTTGACCCCGGAGCACAGACGGCAGCTCATGGCGAAGCTCGTGGCGCGCAAGGCCAAGGCATAAGGGCGAAGTAGCCGGAAGGACTGGTTACCTTGATCACCTTGGTCACTGCAGAGCATGGGGAGATCAACAATCGTTAAATAGAATAGAATGCAGATGCATATAAGGACATGGAGGGAAATGCCATGAGCAGGCTCGATTCGCGCGAGGAGATTCTAAACCAATTATCCGAGGAGCAGAGACAGCTTCTGATGCTGAAGTTGAAGGCCAAGAGCAGAGGTCAGGAACGACCACGATTGGAACGCGTGGAGCGTGCGCCAGGAGATCGACTCTTTCCACTGTCTTATGCGCAAGAGCAGATCTGGTTTCTGGAGCAGCTTCAGCCGGGGCAGGTGACGTACAACTCGACATGGTCTTGTGAACTGAACGGCGAGCTTCAGACTGACTGGTTCGAGACGTGTCTCCATCAGATCGTGGAGCGCCATGAGGTTCTGAGAACCGTCTATGTCGAGCAAGGCGGAGTGCCGTATCAACAAATCATGCCCCCGGGGCGGCGAGTCGTGACCCGATTGGACCTCAGCGCGCTAAGCGGTGAGGAGCAGGCGGCAGAGATTGCCCGCATTCATGAAGAGGAACGGTCGATGCCGCTCAAGCTGTCGGAGGCGCCCCTGCTGAGGGCAGTGCTGCTGAAGAAGAGGGAGCGCAGCTTCCAACTGCTGCTGACGATGCACCATATTGTGGCAGATGGATTGTCGTTCGGCATCATCTTCCGTGAGCTGTCCGAGCTGTACGATGCCCGGCGAACGGGTCGTCCCTGCGCGTTGCAGGATATGCCTGTCCAGTATGTGGATTTCGCTTGCTGGCAGAGGACGACTGCCGAGACAGGAGGCTTCGAAGCCGAGCTCTCGTATTGGAGGCAGGCGCTGGACGGGGCGCCCCAGATTACGCCACTGCCGCTAGATCGACCGCGACCGGGCGTGCTGTCTGCGCGGGGCGGCGTTCATCGGTTTCACTATCCGAAGGAGCTGCTGGAGCGCTTGAAGGAGCTCGGCAGGCAGCATGACGCCACCTTGTTCATGACGATGCTTGCCGCCTTCAATGTCCTGTTATATCGCTATACGGGACAGGAGGATATTGTCGTTGGCTCATTGACCTCCAATCGTGTATGGCCGGAAACGGAGCAGTTGATCGGCTGTTTTTTGAACAGTATCGTATTGCGAACCGACCTGTCAGGCCAGCCGACGTTCTCGCGACTGCTGGATAGAGTCAAGCAGCGCTGTATGGACGCATACCGACACCAGAGCATTCCGTTTGAGAAGCTCATAGAAGAGCTGCGCCCCCATCGCTCGTTGAGTGCTAATCCGATCTATCAGGTGCTGTTCGAGCTGCAAAAGGTGGAGCATGGCGAGGGGCGTATTGGCGATATTGAGGTCAAGATGGAGGAGGCGGATACGGACACCGCCAAGTTCGACCTGTTTTTCTCCATCATGGAGACAGAGCATGGGCTTTCGGGCTTCATCGAATACCGTTCAGACCTGTTCGACGCTTCGACCATTCATCACATGAACGATCATTTCCACCAATTATTAAATGAGGTCACTGAGCAGCAGCATACCTCGATAGCCAGCCTCCGTATGCTGACAGAGGCAGAGACACGTCAGCAGTTGCAGGAATGGAACTTCTCGCCCGAAGGAGGCAGCGCCTTGACGGAGGAGCCGAGCTTCCTGTCACGCATCGAAGCGATGGCAGCGCGTCATGGGCAGCGGACAGCGATCAGATGCGGAGAGCAACGGCTCAGCTACAGCGAGCTGAATCGACGGGCGAACAAGCTGGCGCATCGGCTGCAAGCGATCGGGATCGGCCCGGAGGCGCGGGTAGGCATCTGCCTGGAGCGCAGCGTGGAGCTGGTGGTGGCGCTGCTGGGGGTAGCGAAGGCAGGCGGCGCCTATGTGCCGCTCGCCCCGTCGCTGCCCGCAGAGCGCCTGGCGTATATGCTCCGCAGTGCAAAGGTGCAGGCGCTGGTGAGCAGGCAGGCGGAGCTGGACGAGGCGGAGGGGGGCGAGAGGCTGGCGCAGGCTGCTGCGGAGCAGGGAGCGGAGCTGGTGCTGCTGGACCGGGATGCTGCGCTGCTCAGCCGGGAGGCGGAGACGAACCCGGCAGCGTCAGCGAGTGCAGCGCATACGATGTATGTGATCTTCACCTCCGGCTCGACAGGGCTGCCGAAGGGAGCGATCGTGCACCGCAAGGGATTCGCAAACCTGCTGAAGTGGTACACGGAGGCCTTCGGGATGAGTGAGCAGGATAAGGTGCTGCTCGTCTCGTCGCCGAGCTTCGACCTGACGCAGAAGAATATCTTCGCCCCGCTGATGACAGGGGGCGAGCTGGTGCTGCTGCCATCAGGTGTATACGATCCGGCCGAGGTGTCGTCGCTGATCGATACGCATGGCATTACGTTATGGAACGGCACGCCGAGCGCCTTCTATCCGCTGCTGGAGGAGAGCGAGCCGAGCGGGTACCGCGAGCTGCAGACGCTGCGCTATGTATTTCTCGGAGGGGAGGCGATCGCAGCGGAACGGCTGCTGGCATGGACGTCATCGGAGTCGTGCAGAGCTCGCATCGTGAACACCTACGGGCCGACAGAATGCACCGATGTGACGGTATACGGCATCGTGGAACGGCTGGAGGAGCTGGCCGGGAAGGCGGTGCCGATCGGACGCCCCGTGCCGGGCACGCAGGCCTACATCCTGAATGAAGGGCTGGGGCTGCTGCCGGCTGGGGCAATAGGAGAGCTGTGCCTTGCAGGGGTGCAGGTCGGCGGTGGGTATGTTGGCGATGAGGAGAGGACGGCTACGCAGTTCGTGCCGAATCCGTATGGGGCAGGGAAGCTCTACCGGACTGGCGATCTGGCGCGGTATCTGGCGGATGGAACGATCGCGTACCTGGGTCGGAGAGATCATCAGGTGAAGATTCGGGGATACCGGATCGAGCCGGGAGAGGTCGAAGCAGCGTTGCGGCTGTGCGAAGGTGTCAAGGATGCCGCAGTGGTGGCAAGGGAAGATCGTCCGGGCGAGAAACGTCTGGTCGCCTATGTTGTGTTGGAGACGATGGAGGCTACGGCACCAGCGGAAGTGGCTCTCGGCGGCGCGGGACAAGCCGCCGAGAGCAGAGGAGGGCGCGACACGGATCGGCAGCAGGATCAGCAGCAGCTAGTCCGGGCCCATGACTCGCATGGTGCAGAAGGCGATTCGGATTCGGCACGCCACCTGCACGAGGAGCGTCTGCGGGCGCTGCGGCAGGAGCTGAAGGAACGGCTGCCGGAGTACATGATGCCGGAGACGCTGCTGCGGCTGGAGCAGTTGCCCCTGTCGCCTAATGGCAAGGTCGACCGGAAGGCACTGCCGGAGCCGGAGGAGAGGACTGGCGGCGGGAGAGAGGAGAGCTATGCGGCTCCTCGTAATGCAGTGGAGGAGGCGATGGCGGCGATCTGGGCAGAGGTGCTGCAGATGGAGAGGGTGGGCATCCATGACCATTTCTTCGAGCGAGGCGGTCATTCTCTGCTGGCGATGCAGGCTGTCTCCCGGATGCGAACCCGGTTCCGCACGGAATTATCGGTACATCGCTTATTCCATGCCCCTACCATTGCTCAACTGAGTGCAAGCATCGACCCCGCTTCCGTTCAGGCAGTGCCGGCACCGCGCATACCCAAGCTATCCCGTGAACAATACCGGCTGCGGCCGCAAGGGTGAAAGGAGCGAGACAATGAACAATCTGACTCAGGATCAGCCTCTTATCGACATGGAAGCAGACGATGCTTCCGCGGTCTATTGCTTCGCGGCCTCTTATGCCCAGCAGAGACTATGGGTCATCGATCAACTTCTTGAGGATCGGGCCGCCTACAATCTGTCAGCCGCGCTTCGCATTCGCGAGCCGCTTCGTCTGGATGCGCTGGACTATGCGTTGCGATCGATCATTGAGCGTCATGATTCGCTGCGCACCACCTTTAGCGAGACAGACGGTATCGTGTCACAAATCATCAGACCATCTCACGGCTGGACACTTGTGGAAGAAGAGGTGGAAGGGAGCAACGCCGACGAACGTCAGGCCCATGCTGCACAGCTTGCGCTTGCAGAGGCTCGCACGCCCTTCGACCTGGAGGCAGGGCCATTATTCCGCTTTCGCCTGCTGCGGCTAGAAGCAACGGACTATCTGCTCCTGGTGACGATGCATCATATTATTTCAGATGGCTGGTCGACCGGCATTATTATCCGGGAGCTGTCTGAGCTTTATCCTTCCTTCCTCTCAGGCAGGGCAGCAGGCTTGCCGGAGCTGCCGATCCAGTATGCCGATTTTGCCCATTATCAGCGCGATCGGATGAGCAGTGAGGACGCGGCTCCCCTGCTGGATTACTGGAGGCATAAGCTTGGGGGCGAGCTGCCGGTGCTCCAGTTGGCGGGTCAGTCGCCTTACACAGAACAGGTCAGCGATAGGGGGCATACGCTTGCCTTTCAGATCCCCTGCGAGATGAGCGAGCCGCTGAGACGGCTCGGTCAGGCGGAGGGCGCCACCTTCTTCATGACGCTGCTGGCGGCTTACTATGTATGGCTATACCGCTACTCGAACCAGACGGACCTGCTCGTAGGTACCCCGGTCGCGGGAAGAGAGGCGGAGGAGCTTGAAGGCATCGTCGGCTTCTTTGTCAATAGTGTTGCGATTCGCATCCAGATACGTCCCGAGCACACCTTTCGACAACTGCTGGAGGATGTAAAAACGACCGTTGTTGAAGCGTTTGCCCATCAGGAGGTGCCATTTGACAAGGTCGTCGAGATGGTGCAGCCAGATCGGCAGCTCGGGCGCACGCCGATCTTCCAGACGATGTTTACCGTTCACCAGCGCCATATTTCCAGTGATGCGGCAGGGCTTGCTATCGAGCTGTGGCCTGTGGAGAGAGACTCGGCCAAGTTCGATCTGTCGCTTGATCTGGAGGAGTCGCAAGACGGCTTGTCCGGTCTGCTGGAATATCGAGCCGATGCATTCGAGCGCGAGGCTGCCCAGCGGATGGTGCGTCATTTCACAGAGCTGCTTGCCAGCATTGCGGTCAACCCCGACGCTGCTATTTCCCGTCTGTCGATGCTGACATCGGCAGAGACAGCTCAGCAGTTGCAGGAATGGAACTTCTCGCCTGAAGGAGGCAGCGCCTTGACGGAGGAGCCGAGCTTCCTGTCGCGCATCGAAGCGATGGCAGAGCGTCATGGGCAGCGGACAGCGGTCAGATGCGGAGAGCAACGGCTCAGCTACAGCGAGCTGAATCGACGAGCAAACCAGTTGGCGCATCGGCTGCAAGCGATCGGGATCGGCCCGGACATGCGAGTAGGCATCTGCCTGGAGCGCAGCGTGGAGCTGGTGGTGGCGCTGCTGGGGGTAGCCAAGGCAGGCGGCGCCTATGTGCCGCTCGCCCCGTCGCTGCCCGCCGAACGGCTGGCGTATATGCTCCGCAGTGCAAAGGTGCAGGCGCTGGTGAGCAGGCAGGCAGAGCTGGACGAGGCGGATGGGGGCGAGAGGCTGGCGCAGGCCGCTGCGGAGCAGGGAGCGGAGCTGGTGCTGCTGGACCGGGATGCTGCGCTGCTCAGCCGGGAGGCGGAGACGAACCCGGCAGCGTCAGCGAGTGCAGCGCATACGATGTATGTGATCTTCACCTCCGGCTCGACAGGGCTGCCGAAGGGAGCGATCGTATACCGCAAGGGATTCGCGAGCCTGCTGAAGTGGTACACAGAGGCCTTCGGAATGGACGAGCAGGATAAGGTGCTGCTCGTCTCGTCGCCGAGCTTCGACCTGACGCAGAAGAATATCTTCGCCCCGCTGATGACAGGGGGCGAGCTGGTGCTGCTGCCATCAGGTGTATACGATCCGGCCGAGGTGTCATCGCTGATCGATACGCATGGCATTACGTTATGGAACGGCACGCCGAGCGCCTTCTATCCGCTGCTGGAGGAGAGCGAGCCGAGCGGGTACAGCGAGCTGCAGACGCTGCGCTATGTATTTCTCGGAGGGGAGGCGATCGCAGCGGAACGGCTGCTGGCATGGACGTCATCGGAGTCGTGCAGAGCTCGCATCGTGAACACCTACGGGCCGACAGAATGCACCGATGTGACGGTATACGGCATCGTGGAACGGCTGGAGGAGCTGGCCGGGAAGGCGGTGCCGATCGGACGCCCCGTACCGGGCACGCAGGCCTACATCCTGAATGAAGGGCTGGGACTGCTGCCTGCCGGGGCAATCGGAGAGCTGTGCCTTGCAGGGGTGCAGGTAGGCGGCGGGTATGTTGGCGATGAGGAGAGGACGGCTACGCAGTTCGTGCCAAATCCCTATGGGACAGGGAAGCTGTACCGGACCGGCGATCTGGCGCTGTATCTGGCGGATGGAACGATCGTGTACCTGGGTCGGAGAGATCATCAGGTGAAGATTCGGGGATACCGGATCGAGCCGGGAGAGGTCGAAGCAGCGTTGCGGCTGTGCGAAGGTGTCAAGGATGCCGCAGTGGTGGCAAGGGAAGATCGTCCGGGCGCGAAACGTCTGGTCGCCTATGTTGTGTTGGAGACGATGGAGGCTACGGCACCAGCGGAAGTGGCTCTCGGCGGCGCGGGACAAGCCGCGGAGAGCGGAGGAGGGCGCGACACGGATCAGCAGCAGGATCAGCAGCAGCTAGTCCGGGCCCGTGACTCGCATGGTGCAGAAGGCGAGTCGGACTCGGCACGCCACCTGCACGAGGAGCGTCTGCGGGCGCTGCGGCAGGAGCTGAAGGAACGGCTGCCGGAGTACATGATGCCGGAGACGCTGCTGCGGCTGGAGCAGTTGCCCCTGTCTCCTAATGGCAAGGTAGACCGGAAGGCGCTGCCGGAGCCGGAGGAGAGGGCTGGCGGCGGGAGAGAGGAGAGCTATGCGGCTCCCCGCAATGCAGTGGAGGAGGCGATGGCGGCGATCTGGGCAGAGGTGCTACAGGTGGAGAGGGTGGGCATACATGACCATTTCTTCGAGCGAGGCGGTCATTCTCTGCTGGCGATGCAAGCCGTCTCCCGGATGCGCAGAGAGCTGGGCACATCGCTAACCTTGCGGCTGCTGTTCGAGCATCCGACTATATCGGAGCTGTCTGAAGCGATGGGTGTGGCTGAGCCGGCCTATGACAGCCGCACGGTGATTACACCGCTTCCGCTGGCAGCGCGAGCCGGGGGACTTCCGCTATCCTATACGCAAAAGCGACTATGGCTGCTGAATCAGATGGACCCGGACAGTACAGCCTATCATATTTTTGCTTCCATTCAGATTACTGGTCCATTAGATGTAGAACGATTGCGCCATAGCTTCAATGCTGTATTGGAGCGGCATGAAGCGCTGCGAACCGTCATCCGGGGCGATACCGAACCGATGCAATACGTGCTTCCGTTCCTCTCCATGCACCTGCCTATGGATGATTTGCGCCAGTTGAGCGCAGATCAACAAGCGGTAGAGGTTCGTGAGCGCAGCAGGCGCGAAGCCGAGCAGCCGTTCGAGCTGGCTCATGGCCCGCTGCTGCGGGCAAGCCTGCTAAGGCTTCAGGAGCAAGAATACCTGCTGCTGATCTGCCAGCATCATATTCTGTCTGACGGCTGGTCGATTGGAATTCTGATCCGGGAATTAAATCACTTCTACCATGCCGCTACGCTCGGAGTTGCGGCCAACCTCCCGCAGCTTGCCCTGCAATTCGGAGACTATGCAGCCTGGCAGCAGAACAGTTGGGAGACTGAGAGCAAGAGGCTAAGCGACTATTGGCTGGAGCAACTAGGTGGGGAGCTTCCTGTGCTTGAATTGCCGCGGGACTATGAGCGTTCGCAGCACCCCCTCCCGCGCGGTCGGATCGCCTATGGACGGATCGAGCAGCCTGCATCGCAGGCCATGCTTGACATCTGCCGCCGTGAGCGTGCGACGCCGTTCATGTTCCTGCTCGCCGTGTTCAGCGTGCTGCTCGGACGGATCGGCTCACAGGAGGATGTGGTGATCGGCGCCCCGGTCGCGGGGCGTGAGCGGCCAGAGCTGGAGCGCTTGATTGGCTGCTTCATCAACTCGGTCGCACTGCGTGTCGATTTGTCCGGCAATCCTCGATTTCTGGAGCTGCTCGCTCAAGTGCGCACCGTCTGTCTGGGAGCCTATGAGCATCAATCAATGCCATTTGAAAAGCTGGTCGAGCTGCTCCAGCCCGAGCGGAAGCTCAGCGGCAACCCGATCTATGATGTAATGCTGAACTATATCCATGCGTCGGAGGCAGCAGAGCCGGGGGAGACCGTAGACACGCTATCATGGACGACGCTCGAGCAGGAGGAGCCTCAGGCCAAGTTCGCCTTGACGCTCTACGTGAAGGAGGAGGAGGATGGTCTGGCGCTGGAGCTGTCTTATCGGGCAGACCTGTTCAGCGCAGCAAGAATGGAGGAGCTGCTCACGCAATTCGGCGGGCTGGTTGCCCGGATCATCGAGGAGGACAATCGTCCCATTCGTTCGTATTCGCTCGTAACAGCCTCCAGCGTGACACGCTTGCCAGATGTTGGCGCTCCGATCGCGACCCGACCCTTCCGCTCTGTTCCTGACACCTTCGCAGCAGTTGCCAGACAACTTCATGCGATGGTTGCAGTGAAGCAACGGGGGCGTGAGCTGACCTATGGACAGTTGCTTCGTGCTACGCAAGCGATAGGCGGTGATCTAACCGCCAGGGGGCTGAAGAGCGGCGACGTTGTCGCCATTGCCGGACTACGGAGCTTCGGCCTGGTTGCGAGCACGCTTGGCGCGCTGGCCGCAGGCGGGACGATACTGATGATTGCGGCGCATACGCCTCCAGAACGGAGGGAGGAATGGCTCGGGGCTTCAGGCGCAAGCTGGCTCCTATATATCGGCCAGCCGCGTTCTGGAGATGAGCTGCTGCTGCAGCGATTCGCTGGCTCTGCGCTGCTGCTGGTGGACGAAGGGCTGGAGGGTTTGAAGGATCAGATGACCCTCACATTGCCAGACATGGGTGATGGGACTGCTTCTCCGATACAGGCAGACGATGCGGCCTATATCTTTTTCACTTCCGGCACCACAGGCAAGCCTAAGGGCATCGTGGGCAGGCATAGCGGACTGTCGCACTTTCTGGACTGGCAGCGAATGCGATTCGGGATCGGACCAGGAGACAGGGGGGCACAGTTGACCAGCCTGTCGTTCGATGTTGTGCTGCGGGATCTATTCCTTCCACTAACGAGCGGAGCGGCGCTGATCCTTCCTGATCAGGAGGAGGATGTATCTGCTGTGTCCATTCTTCCCTGGATGCAGCAGGAGGGTATTACGTATCTGCATACGGTGCCTGCGCTCGCTCAATCGTGGCTGAGCACAGCGACATCGGGGGCAGGAGCCCCAACACTGCGATACGTATTCTTTGCGGGGGAACCGCTGACCGGCGCACTCATCCGCACCTGGCGTGAACGGTGGGGAGAACACACCACCTTCATCAACCTGTACGGCCCGACCGAAACCACGCTCGCCAAATGCTGCTATATTGTGCCTGGCCATGAGCTGCAGCAGGGCATTCAGCCGATCGGCAAGCCGCTGCCGGAGACCCAACTGATCATTCTGAACCCGGAGCGCCAGTTATGCGGCATAGGCGAGACAGGAGAGATTGTCATCCGCACGCCGTACAGAAGTCTCGGTTATCTGGAGGCTAATGCAGAGCAGCGTGCAGCATTCGCTCCCAATCCCTTTACGAAGGACCCTGATGACATCCTGTACTTCACAGGCGATCTCGGTGAATACTTGCCTGACGGATCGATAGCGATCAGTGGGCGTCTCGATGATCAGGTGAAAATCCGCGGCATGCGGGTGGACTTGAGCGAGATTCAAGCTGTCATCGCCTCACATCCCGACATTCAAGCCAATGTGGTCCTTCCCTGGACATCGGCAGGCGATGTCCAGCCGGTAGCCTACTATATGACCAGCCGCGAACTCCGTCCGCAGCAGTTGCGTGCTTATGTGCGGGTCAAGCTCCCGGCCTATATGATGCCGGCTGTGTTCATCGCGGTGGAGTGTCTGCCTCTGACACCCAATGGCAAGGTCGATCGCAAGCGGCTCCCTGACCCCGCCGCCTGCTTGAGCCTGCAGGATACAGCAGCCGTATTGCCGCAGACGGAGCTGGAGCGGACGATTAGTGAGGTGTGGTGCAGCCTGCTCGGCAGGCAGCAGGTCGGCATCTACGATCATTTCTTCGAGATCGGGGGGCATTCCTTGCTGCTGCTCGCTGTGAAGAGTCGATTGGCTGAACAATTGGAGCGGGACATCCCGGTCGTTGATCTGTTCCAGTATCCGACCATACAATCGCTAGCTGCCCATCTGGCCCGTATTGAAGCGCCGAGCATCGATATATCCGCTTCTGCGGAACGAGCACATAAAAGGCAGCATGCCCTGCGCCAGCGGCGCGAGAGGCTGCAGGTCAATCATCAACAAACAGATAGGTGGAATAACAATGAATACAATTAACGAGTCGATTGCGATTGTCGGGATGAACTGTCGCTTTCCAGGGGCAGAGCATGTAGAGGAATTCTGGATGAACCTATCTGGCAGCAAGGAAAGCGTCAGAAGCTTTACAGATGAGGAATTATTGGGAGCTGGCATCGATTCGGCGCTTCTGAACAAGCCGGGCTATGTCAAGGCGGGCGCGGTGCTAAACCGTATCGATGCGTTCGATGCCGGATTTTTCGGGCTGACACCGAAAGAGGCAGAGATTATGGACCCGCAGCATCGTATCTTTCTGGAGCTGGTCTGGGAAACGCTGGAGCTGTCCGGGACGGTGCCGGACACCTTCAATGGACGCATCGGGGTCTATGCCGGAGCGTTCCTGAGCACCTATATGCTGCAGTTGTTCGACAATCCGCAGCTAGCCGAGACCGTCGGCGAGATGAGTCTGCGTCACGGCAATGATAAGGATTATCTAGCGACCCGCGCGTCCTACAAGCTGAATCTGACTGGACCGAGCGTCACGCTGCAAACCTCCTGCTCGACCTCGCTGGTCGCCATTCATCTGGCCGTCCAGAGCCTGCTTAGCGGGGAATGTGACCTGGCGCTGGCAGGCGGGGTATCGATCGGCTCTCAGCAGATTGCCGGCTATATGTATCAGGAGGGAGGCATCCTCTCCCCCGATGGCAAATGCCGACCATTTGATGCGGCTGCAAGCGGAACGATCTTCGGCAATGGCGCCGGCGTCGTAGCGCTGAAGCGGCTGGAGGAGGCCGAAGCGGATGGCAACACCATCTATGCGGTCATCAAAGGCAGCGCAATCAACAATGACGGCTCCGACAAGGTCGGCTACACCGCTCCCAGTGTGACCGGGCAGTCTCAGGTGATTGTGGACGCGCTGGCGGTCGCAGAGATCGATCCGGCTACCATTCGGATGGTGGAAGCGCATGGGACAGGCACCCCGCTGGGTGACCCGATCGAGATAGCGGCTTTGACTCAGGCGTATCGCGCCATGTCCGGCGGCTCGTTGCCTGACAGCAACTATTGCGCGATCGGCTCGGTCAAGTCGAACATCGGACATCTGGGAGCAGCATCCGGTGTGGCGGGCTTTATCAAGGCGGTGTTATCCCTGTACCACAGGCAGATTCCGGCAAGCCTGCATTTTCGTACACCTAATCCGAATATACCTTTTACAGATAGTCCGTTCTATGTGAATACGCAGCATCGGGATTGGCCGGCTGATCGCCAGCATCCACGGCGCGCTGCTGTCAGCAGCTTCGGGATGGGCGGTACGAACGCTCATGTGGTGCTGGAGGAGTATGCAGCTTCTGCCTGTGAACCCGTGTCAGCGGTGAACACCCGACGGGAGCGGCTGTTCGTGCTATCGGCCAAAACCGGGTCGGCTCTGGAGGAGATGGAGCGGCGGCTGGCCTCCTATGTGCAGTCCTGCCCTGAGGTTTGCCTGGACAGTGTCGCCTATACGCTGCAGGAGGGGCGGAAGGCATTCGCACACCGCAGCTTCTTCATTGCCGACTCCGCCGATGCGTTGGCAGAGCAGGCAGGCAGCGCTTCACGCGCAACCTATCAGCGCGGTGTCGCAGCGCCCGCTCCTCCTCGCATTGCCTTCGTGTTCCCTGGCCAGGGCACACAGTATGTCGGCATGGCGAAGGAGCTGTATGCGTCGGAGGCGGCTTTCCGCGAAGCGTTCGATCAGTGCTGCCGCCTGCTGCGGCCTCTCATCGGCGCCGACCTCCAAGAGCTGCTATGGGCTTCGGACAGCAGCCATGACGCAGCTTCCGCCGAGCTCCAGCAGACGGCGCTTGCGCAGCCAGCCATCTTCGCCGTCGAATACTCCCTCGCCAGGCTGCTGCAGGCCTGGGGCATCTGGCCCGATGTGATGATCGGCCACAGCATAGGCGAGTATGTAGCCGCCTGCATCGCAGAGGTGTTCACACTAGAGGAGGCTTTGCGGCTCGTAACCACTCGCGGCAAGCTGATGCAGAGCATGCCGGCAGGGGCGATGCTCTCTGTCGCGCTCGCGGAGGAGGAGCTGGAGCGCTATCTCGGCGAAGCGTTAAGCCCCTTGTCTCTGGCTGCTGTCAATGCGCCGGGGATGTGTGTCCTTGCTGGAGCGAAGGAGCAGATTCAACATGCAAAAGCACAGTTGGACACGCACAGGATCGAGAATCGGCTGCTGGTCACCTCGCATGCGTTTCATTCGGAGATGATGGACCCGATCATCGAACCCTTCATCAAGGAAGTGGAGACCATCACGAAACGGGCACCCCGAATCCCCTACATCTCCAATGTAACCGGAGCACTCATCGAGCCGGAGCAGGCCGTTAGCGCCCGCTACTGGGGCGAGCAGCTACGCAGCACTGTCCGCTTCATGAGCGGCGTCCAAGCATTGGCGGATGAGCATACAGTATGGCTGGAGGTCGGGCCCGGGCAATCGCTAACCTCTCTGATCAAGCGATGCAGCGGGATGGATGAGTCACTGCTGATCGGCTCTGTACTGCGTCATCCGAAGGATCGCCAGTCTGACCGTCGCATCTGGCTGCAGGCGATCGGCCGCCTGTATCTGAAGGGTGTCGCGATCCGTTGGCCGTCTCATGCTATGGCGAATCGCCAGCGGCTCACCCGACTGCCCTTGCCAACGTATCCATTTGAACGCAAGTCGTACTGGGTGACACAGGGACATCGGGCGGGAGCTGCCCCGCTGCCGAGTGCTCCAGCTACTGGAGGGGATGCCGTTCGACCGATCAGGGAGCTGTTCCATTCCCCTGTGTGGCGGCTTACTCGCCCGTTATCTCCTGCCGTACAGATAAGCAAGGGGGTGCTTGTACTGGGGGATACCGTGGAGGAGAGCGGTGAGCTGGCCCATCTGCTTCTGCAAGGACTGCGCTCCCGGCTGCCCGTAGTCGCACACGCGGCTGCTGCCGATGCCCGGTCAGCGCTTCAGCATTACCGTGACGAGACGGGGGAGACTCCAGAAGCCATCATCTTCCTGGCTGACGGCAGCTATTCAGCCTCCATCGTGGGGGAACTGGTGCGCGAGCTGTTACTGGAGGAGCACGCCGCTGCGCCGCTTGTCCGGGTGGTCACGAGCGGTGCGGTTGCCATCTCGCAACAAGAGGAGGAGCGCGAGGAGCGTGCGCAATTTCTCGCGGCGATTCGCGACATGGCTGAGCTGGCTCCACTCGGTGGTCTGAATCGGCTGGATATAGCCGTTATCTCTGGACATGGAGCACGGCGCACGGCGATGATCGATCGCTGGTTAGATGAGCTGCTTCGTCAGGAAATCGCCGAGTCCGATGCTGCCTACAGAGGCATGCACCGCTATGTGCTGGAGATGGAGGCGCATCCGCTGCCGCTCAGCGTCTCGCCTGGCAGCCCCGCCACCATATCCGCCATCAGCTCTGTCGCCGTCTCTGTCGCCAGACCAGGTACAGTAATCTTCGGCAGTCAGCCAGACGAATGGAACAAGTCCGTCATGGCCGAGCTGTCGAACCACGGCTTGCGGCATTTCACCTTCATTAGCCAGCCAGGCCGGGATTACGCGCTATGGCTTGCTGAGGACCCCTTCCTGGCTGACAAGCTCGTCTCACAGGAGTGGACGATTGCTATCGAGACGGTAGAAGTCGGTAATGGGGAGATTCCCATCGCCAAGGCGCTGCAGTCTGTCTCGCAGGAGGTAAGAGGCATCATCCTCGGCTTCGGTGCGGCGAGTGACACGTGTCGGCAACTGGAATCCATTAGGCCATGGCTAGCGGACAACACGCCCGAATTCGTCCTCTGTCTGTCGGATCAGAGCGCACAGGATGATTCGTCCCTGTCCCGGAGCTTGTGGGAAGACAGGCTGATTCGCGCAGGCCGTGCACTCTCCAGGACGACAGGCAATCTGGTGTTGAACATTGTGGCAGATCGAAAGAGCCGTTCACAGGAGGACATCTCGGCTAGCATCGGAATGGTGCTGGAGCGCCCCTTGCCCCATATTATCCTCGCCGCTCCAGCCGTGGATGGGCAGGCTGAACCACAGGAAATGCCTGAAGAGCTAGAGCTGTCCATGGGCAGCGTGGTGAAGACGGATGGGCGCAGCACAGAAGAGCAGGTTGCCATCATATGGCGTGAGCTGTTCGGGATCGAGACGATTCAACCCGATGACGATTTCTTTGAATTAGGCGGCCATTCGCTGCTTGCCATCCAGTTGGTGTCCCGTATTCGGGAGCATTTCAGCATTGAACTGGATATAGAGAGCATGTTCGATGAGCCCACCGTCAGCGGTGTAACCAAGCAAGTGCAGGCCGCGCTGGGCACTGGCGAAGCAGATGGGCAGGATGAGCTGGAAGAGCTGTTGCGTGGACTGGATGCCTCTTCGCTTGATGATCTGGAACGCGAGCTGGATCAGTTGTATCAACAAAATGAACGAAATGAACAAAATGAACGGAAAACATCTTAAAGGAGGACGTTTATGAACGGCACACTGCATTTCATGGAGCATCAAGAGCTGGATGCATCATCACTTCAACAGCTCGCACAACTGCTCATCTCTGTCGTTGAGGATGGGGCTTCAATTGGCTTTTTGCCGCCGTTGTCTGCCGAAGAAGCATTGGAATATTGGAGGGGCGCTACCCAGCCGGGTGTCCTGCTGTGGACGGCCTGGAAGGGAGAGAAGCTATGCGGGACGGTTCAACTGCAGCTATGCACGAAGGCCAATGGCAGGCATCGCGCCGAGGTCGCCAAGCTAATGGTTCATCCCGCGGAGCGGAATCAAGGTATCGCCAGAGCACTGATGAGCCGGCTGGAAGCAAGGGCAGAGCAGGAGGAGCGGCGCTTGCTTGTGCTGGATACACGCACGGGCGATCCCTCGAATCAGTTGTATCTTTCTCTGGGGTATCAAGTCGTCGGGACGATTCCTGGCTATGCCTTATCCGCTAGCGGAGACAAAGATGCGACGACGATCTACTATAAGGAACTTCATGTCTAATCCACGAGAGGAAGGTGGCGCATGAGCCAGGATATCCAGCTACAGCGCGTGTCGAGACAGCAGTCGATCCCGCTGACCATCGAGCAATACCGATTATGGTTTCTCCAGCAGCTTGAGCCGGACAGTGTGCAATTCAACATTAACTGGGCTTTTTATGCACATGGCGCGCTAGACGAGGCCCTGTTCGCCCAGAGTCTTAATCAGTTGGTTCGCAGACATGAATCACTGCGCACCGTGTTCCGGCAACATGGCGCAGAGCCGGAGCAAGTCATTCTGGATAAGCTTGAGATCGATATTCAAGCCTTTCATCTGAGCTCGCTCCCGGAGGAAGACCGGGAGCAGCATGCGATCGCGCTTATGCATCAGAGCATTGCCGAGCCGATCCTGCTGGATACAGGCCCGCTGCTGCGGATGAGCCTGTATCGGATCGATACGGAATATCACATCATGCTCATTACTATTCATCATATTGTCTGCGACTTCGTCTCTCTGGAGAAGATGATCCAGGAGCTGATTCATTACTATTATGCGTATGCTACAGGCAAGACGGAGGCGGAGCGGGAATTGCCGCCGCTGCCGGTTCAGTTCGCAGATTATGCGGTCTGGCAGAGGCAACGGCTGCAAGGCGAATCGTATCACAAGCAGTTAGCCTACTGGAAGGAAAAGCTGGGCGGAGAGCTGCCCGTATTGCGGATGCCGCTAGATCGTCCCCGGCCACCGGTTATGACACACCAGGGTCAACGGACGAAGTTTGCCTTCTCTGAGGAATGGACGAGCAAAATCAAGCAGTTTAGCCGAAAAAATGGCGTCACGCTGTTCATGGCTCTGCTGGCCGCCTATCAAACGGTGCTCTATCGGTACACGCTGCAAGAGGATCTGTGCATCGGCACCTCGGTCAGCAGCCGCAGCCGCCCGGAGCTGCAGCCTCTGATCGGGATGTTCGTCAATACACTCGTACTGCGGACGAAGCTGGACGGCAATCCGACATTCTCTGAGGTGCTCAAGCGTATGCGCAAGACAGCCTTCGGAGCGTTCGCGCATCAGGATATTCCCTTCGAGAAGCTGATTGAGGAGCTGAATGCAGAGCGCGAAGCCAGCCATAATCCGTTCTTCCAGACGATGTTCACTCTCCTTAGCGCCGCGGATCATGCCGAGGAAGGTACTTCGCTGCCAGGTCTTCAGCTTGTGCCCTTCGAATTCAAGGAGAAGGCCAGTGCGCTGGAATTATCCTTCACCATGACGGAGCAAGGCGGCGTGCTGCTCGGAACGATGGACTATAATAGCGACTTGTATGATAAAGACACCATCGATCGGCTGCTGAGGCACTTCCAACATGTGCTGCAATCGGTTGTCGAGCATCCCGGTCAGCCAATCCAGCAGATTCCGCTCATGCCTGAGACCGAGAAGGCGCATATGCTGGAGACGATGAGCGGGAAGCATCAGGTGTGTCCTCTTCCACAGTCAAGCGTGCATCAAATGGTTGCCGACCAGGCCGCACGCACGCCGCACGCGGTGGCGATCCTGCATAACGGAGTGGCACTGACGTACCGGGAGCTGGACGAGCGTTCACAGCGGCTGGCGCAGCAGCTAAGAGCGTCCGGGGGCAGCGCCAATCGGTTCATCGGCGTCTGCCTGGAACGCTCGATCGAATTAATCGTTGCACTGCTCGCCGTAATGAAATCGGGCAGCGCCTATGTTCCGATTGATCCGAATTACCCGGAGGAACGCATTGCCTATCTGCTGGAGGATTCCGGCGTCCATACCGTGATTGTCTCACCGGATACGAAGCCTCTGGTTCGAGCCGCCTCTACCGCCTCGCCGCTGCTGCTGGCAGAGGCCGAAGCAGCAGCCGCACGTGACGGAGCTGGCGCGCCCTTGCCGGTCGTTAACCCTGAACAACTCATGTATGTCATCTATACGTCAGGCTCGACAGGCAAGCCCAAAGGGGTCATGGTGCCTCATCAGGCCGTTGTTAATCATTGCTTGGGCGTCATGGAGCGATTCGAGCTGCGCCCATCCGATCGGGTGCTTCAGTTCACCTCCATCAGCTTTGACGTTGCGGTTCAGGAGATATTCCCCGCCTTGCTGGCAGGCGCTACGCTTGTCCTATGGAAGGATAGATTTCTGACCTCGAGCAGCGAGTTTCTGCAATGGATCGGGCAGGAGCAGGTCACTGTGGTCAATGCGACAACCGCGCACTGGAATCAGTTGGTCCATGATGTGAAGCAGAATCTCGCTTCGCTGCCGGAGCAGTTGCGTCTTGTAATCGTCGGAGGTGAGGCGGTATCTCGTGAAGCCTATGCCAGTTGGAGAAGCATAGCCAAGGGACGAGTGAAGTGGATCAATGACTATGGGCTGACAGAGACGACGATTACAGCTACGATGTTCTGCCCGGATGGAGATTGGCAGGCTGTCAAGGCGGTTCCGATCGGTACGCCGCTGCCCAATGTGGAGGTCTACATTCTGGACAGCTCGCTGCAGCCTGTGCCGGTCGGCGTCTACGGTGAATTATGTGTAGGCGGCGCGGGGGTTGCGCACGGGTACCTGAATCGGCCTGAGCTGACGGCGGAGAGATTCGTCAGCCATCCATTCCGGGACGATGAGGGCGCGCGACTCTTTCGCACAGGAGATATGGCGCGCTTCCTGCCGGACGGTAACATCGAGTTTGTAGGTCGACTGGATAGCCAGATCAAGATAAGAGGGTACCGGATCGAGCTGGGAGAGATCGAGGCGGCTCTGGAGCAATGCCCGGCACTCGCACAATCTGTCGTCGTGCCTAACAGGCTGAACAGCGGCGATACGATGCTCGTCGCTTATGTCGTGCCGGCTAATCCGCAGGTAGACCTTCGCGAGATCCGGGAGCATCTGAAGCATAGCTTGCCGGATTATATGATTCCGGGGAACTTCGTTGTAATCGATCGCATCCCGCTTACGGAGAACGGGAAGGTCAATACGGCGCTGCTGCCCAAGCCTGAGCTCCCCGCGCTCACCGCCAAGGAATATATAGCGCCGCGAACAAGCACCGAGCAAGCGGCAGTGGAGCTGTGGAGCGAGGTGCTCGGGCTTGCAAGGCTCAGCGTTGTAGACAACTATTTTGACATTGGCGGCAATTCGTTGCTCGCAACTCAGCTCGCAGCCAAGGCGCAGCAACGGTTCGGAAGCCGTGTTCCGCTCAAGTGGCTCTTCGAATACCCGACGCTGGAGGACTGGGCTTTGCAGGTAGAGCAACTGACAGAGCAGCAGCTCGCGGACACAGTCACGCAGTCTGCGCTGCATGCAACGGAGAGCTGCCTCGTTCAGATCAACAGGACAGGCAGTCAGCTCCCGATCTGCCTGATTCATCCGGTAGGCGGCAGCATCTCATGCTACTTCGCGCTAGCCAGGCAGCTCGGCGCCAGCCAGCCATTGTATGCCATGCAAGCGCCCGGCCTGGCAGGGACGAGCATGGCGGGGACGATGACCGTGGAGCAGATGGCCGAGGTTTATGTGAGAGAGCTGCTGGCGATCCAGCCTGTAGGGCCTTATCGGCTAGGCGGCTGGTCCTTGGGAGGCTTTATTGCTTATGAGATGGCTAGGCAACTGCTGGCATCTGGACATGAGGTATATCAGCTTATCTTGATTGACAGCTATCTGAACCGTCAGACGGAGATCAATGATGAGGTCATCTTCTACAACTTCATTCGTCAGTTGGCTGTTGGTGTGAATCAGAGCGTAGAGGAGTATGCCTGGCTTAGCTGGGATCGCTTCAAGGAGCACAGCGATGCGGCGATCTGCCGTCAGTTGAAGGCGGCCGGATTGATCCCCGGCTCGATGGAAGATGATGAGCTGAGGCGGATCTTCAGCGTCTATGCCGATACGGCCCGAGCCTTCTACGACTATCGACCTGCGGCTGCCGCGAAGCTGCCGATTCAGGAAGTGCAACTGTTCCGTGGTGAGGATTTCCCGCAGGAAGAGAGGGTGTGGGGAAGACTGGTTGAGTCCTTCACGGTCTATCCCGTGCAGGCGGATCATTTCTCCATTGTGCAGCATGAAGAGGTTGGGCGGCAAATTCACAGAAGCAGCGACCGCCTGGCGGGGCAAGCAACGGGCGAGTCGATGTTGGAGGGGCTTCGATGATCGAATTTATCGTAAAAATGGCGCTGTATTTTCTTCTCTGGACGCTGTACTCCTATACGATGCATGTTATCGCCCATATACCGCATAAGCGAAATGTGCTGCACAAGATTCACCTGGCTCATCACCGGTACGATTATGGAGATTCCAAATGGCCGCCATGGCATGACTTTTTCTTCTGGTTCGGCGGATGGAAGGAGTCGCTAGATGTATGGATTACATTCACGCTGCCGATTCTTGTCCTGATCTGGTTTGATCCGGTATACGGCATCTGCTTGTTCGGATTTCATTATATCTATGAGATATTCCTGTCCCGTAATGTGCTGGATCACAATCCGAGACTTACCGGGGCGTACACGAATGTTATACCTGTCGGCCAATTTCACCTGAAGCATCACAAGTTTTATAAGTGCAATTATTCGTTTTTTATCTCAATCTGGGATTATCTGTTCCGAACGAATGACAGCCATGTGTTCAAGGCTAGACGAGCGAGAAAGACGGAACGCGAACGGGCAGCAGCAGAGGAGGGAGTTCATTGAACGATTGGAAGCATAAGCTGGCTAGCTTGTCGCCAGAGCAGCGGGCGGCTCTGGAGCAGAAAATAAAGCAGAAAAAATCAGTGCAGGAGGCAGGAAGCCCCACTCCGCACTCCGCGTGCGGTATGAAGTTTTCATTGATCTTCTTTTCGGGGGACGGGTCAAGTGATCAGCCGGATAAATACCGATTGCTGCTGGAGAGCGCGGCATTCGCCGACCGAAACGGCTTCGCCGCCGTATGGACACCGGAACGGCACTTCCAGGCTATCGGAGGGCTGTACCCGAACCCTTCCGTATTAAGCGCAGCGATCGCAGCTACGACAAGCAACATTCAGTTGCGGGCAGGCAGCGTCGTCCTGCCGCTTCATCATCCGATTCGCGTCGCTGAGGATTGGGCAGTCGTGGATAATCTATCCGGTGGCCGTGTCGCCATCTCGGTTGCGACCGGCTGGCATCCGGCTGACTTCGTCCTCCATCCCGAGCACTACGAGCAACGCAAGGAGATCATGTTCCGCAATCTCGACCAGATCCGCAGGCTATGGCGCGGTGAGGCGGTCACCTATGAGGATATTGCGGGGGAACCGATCGAGGTGCGCACGCTGCCGCGTCCGATTCAGCCCGAGCTGCCGATCTTCCTGACGGCCTCCGGCAACCCGGCAACCTGGGAGAAGGCGGGCGAGCTAGGCTTCCATATCTTATGCTCGCTGGCGAATCACCCGGCCGAAGCGCTCAAGGAGCGCATTCAATTGTATCGCGAGGCGAGAGCACGGGCGGGGCATGCTCCGGAAGACGGCATTGTGTCGGTCATGCTGCATACGTATGTCGGCGAGAGCGACCAAGCGGTGAAGGAGCTGGTGCGGGAGCCGCTCAAGGACTATTTGAATACGTTCTTGGGACAATATGATACCCCTATGAATCCGTACCAGGACGAGAAGGTCATGAGCATCCTGAGCAATGATCGCGAGTCGCTTATTAACTTCGCATTTGAGAAATATTTTCAGATGAGCTCATTGATGGGCTCGAAGGGGAAATGCCGGAAGATGGTGGAGCGTCTCCATGAGCAGGGAGTGAATGAGGTTGCCTGTCTGCTCGATTACGGGTTGGAGACCGATACGATCCTGCATGGTCTGCAGGCGCTCGCGGAATTGAAGGATGAATATGCCCCTGTGGAAGTAGAGCACAGTGTTTAGCTTGATTAGTAGAGATGAGGGATCGTATGAATGAAGCAGAGCTTCAGTTGAACCAGCCATCAGCACCACCTTCACCTGCTGCATCATCTATCTGGAGAGACAGCCGCTTCTTGCGCTTCTGGTCTTCACAGACGATCTCTCATCTTGGGTTGCAAAACACGATGATGGCTCTCCCGCTTCTGGCGGTCATGTTCCTGCAGGCGACACCGCTTCAGATGGGGATTCTGCGGTCGCTGGAATATGCCCCCTTCCTGTTATTCGGATTATTCGCAGGCGTATGGGCCGACTATTGGCCCAAGCGAAAATTGCTCATTATCCTGGATTTTCTGCGCGCAGCCGTCCTGTTGAGTATCCCTATCCTGTTTCTGGCTGGCTCCATGAGGATGGTTCACGTCTGGATAATTGGCTTCACGGCAGGGGTATTAAGCACGTTCTATGCTATTATCAGCCAATCTGTGCTGCCGCATGTGCTCACCAAGGAACAGTTTGTGGGCGGCAATTCCAAGCTGGAGCTGAGTCGTTCGCTATCGGAAATGACAGGGCCGAGCATCGCAGGTGTGCTCGCCCAGCTCCTATCGGGGGCGACCGCTATCTTCTTGTACGTGCTCTCGTTCATTGCCTCGGGCCTGCTCCTATGTACGACAAGATTCGAGGAGACGGTACGCAGGCGGGTTAAGGGAAGCGGCGATACGATCTGGCGGGAGATGGGGGAGGGCTTCACCTTCGTGTTCCGTAATCGGCATCTCCGCTCGATTGCGGCATGCTCCTCCACCAGTAATTTTTTCTTCAATATGATGCAGGCGATTCTCGTTCTGTATGTAACACAGGATATTGGGCTGCGTCCGTCGGTGATTGGCCTGTTGATTACTCTCGGAACGATCGGCGCATTGGTTGGTTCCTTGTTCAGTGATTGGATTATTCGTCGCTTTGGTATGGGGAAAGTCATTGTCGCAGCGTCCTTGGGCCAAGGTCTCGGGGCGTTGCTCATGATCGGAGCGAAGGGGAGCCAGGAGCTCGCGTTTCTGTTCATGCTCTCGTCACTCCTTGTGGTCACCTTCTGCACCACGGTATACAACATTGCGCAGGTCAGCTATCGGCAGATGATTACCTCGCCCGAGCTGCTCGGGCGGATGAATGCTACGATGAGAACGATCGTCTGGGGCGTCATTCCGTTCGGGGCGCTGGTAGGCGGTCTGCTTGGCAACCTGCTCGGGCTGTATGCGACCATCGTCATCTCGGCTTTTGGCTTGACACTGTCATTCTTATGGGTGATGCTCTCGCCTGTACGCAGGATCACATGACCGCACATCGATTGGGGAAGGAGGGGGGAGATCGTGCACATAGAGGCGCTGGAGACGAGCCGCTATACGGTGTATCCGATACGAACCGAGTCCGCGCATAGTATTAATTACTGCTACCTCTTAGTAGACAAGGCCACGCGGCAGGGGGCGCTTGTTGATCCGTCCTGGGAGGTGGATACGATCCTTCAGCGCCTTAACGGGCTTGGGGTGGAGCTAACCTCGATATTGCTTACCCACTCTCATTTTGACCATACCAATCTTGCAGCGGCGATGGTACAGCGCCATCGCTCCGCGCAGGTGTATATGTCCCGAGTGGAGATCGAGATGTATGCCTTCCACTGCCGAAATCTACATCCGTTGACCGATGGAGACCCGATTCAAGTGGGGGAGACGCTGCTAAGCAGCATATTAACACCTGGACATACGGCAGGAAGCATGTGTTTTTATACCGAGGGTGTCATGTTTACAGGCGATACGATATTTACGGAGGGCTGTGGCAAGTGCAGTCCGTGGGGAGGCTCTGCGAGCCAGATGTATGATTCGGTTCAACGAATAAAGGCCTATCCGGCAGAAACGGTCATCTATCCGGGTCATTCATTTGGCGCTCCGCCCGGACAGACACTGGACTACCTGCAGCAGAACAATATTTACTTCGTCATACAAACCAAAGACACCTTCGTACAATTCCGAATGAGGGAGAAGCAACCAGCAGCGATGGTATTTTACTGAAATAACAAGCCCGCGCTAGGGCGATTTCATGGCCTGACGACCGCACATTAATGAATGGCCCCCAAGCATAGACTTATCTAAGCTTTGGGGGTACCGTTCATATGGGGCGGTTTTTTTGATTCATTTCCCAGCGGGAGCTTCAAACGAGAAGCCTAGGCAAAGCGAAGAAAGAGTTTTAATTTCTTACTCGTTGGGGTATCATTATGTATGGGTATATATTCTAGTAAAGGTTAAAATTAAGAGTTGCTATAATCAGAAGGTGGGGAGAGCAATGGGATCAAGAATTATGCATGTCATTATTGCGCATCACATTGCAGAGCAGCTATCATTGGAGGATCGGTCTGCATTTTTGTTTGGAAGCATTGCACCCGACGCGGTTACGACGAAGAACGAATCCCATTTCTTCACAGGCGATCACCAAGACGGGTCCCGGAGCATTGATTACAGAGGGTTTTTATATAAATATAGTCGACTAACAGAGCACCCGTATATATGGGGTTATTTTACTCATTTGATCGCTGACGATCTATGGTTAAAGGGATTTTATCTATCGTGGTTGAGAAATAGAATGGATGCAAATCAGGAATTTTATAATTTATATCATAATGATTTTCGCTTATTGAATGGAAAATTATTAGAATACTATGGCATCACAGACGACCTGAGAGCTACACTGAATGGTCGCTCTCCATTAACTGCTATAACAGAGGTTGCGCCCATCGATGTGGAAGCTATGCTCCCGGATGTATTAGGAGATATGGAGTACGATGAGCACGCTATACATGACACACTTCAAGTCTTCACGTTGGAGCAGATTATTGGATACATCGAAACCTCCATTGAGCTAGGCGTGCTGAACATGAAGCAGGCGGCTCTTCTCTATCCCAATTCAATGCGTAAAATGCAAAAAATCTGATTGGGGAGGGGAATGAATAGGATGACTTCACAGGATTGCTTCATCTGTCGCAAGCATAAGGGCGAGTTTTACGTTCATGGCGGATGTATCTATGAGGATGAATGGGTATATGCAGGACATATTGGGGCTAATGATCCCTTGGTTTATTTGGGCTACTTGATAGTAGATGTGAAGCGGCATGTCGCCGGCTACGGCGATTTAAGTGATGAGGAGGCGCGCGCTATAGGAGCTATAGCCAATAAGCTGGGCCGCGCATTAAAAAGCACAGAAGGCGCTGAGCATCTGTACAGCTTTGTACATGGGGATGCCTTTCCCCATTTTCATATCCACCTCATCCCGAGATATCCAGGCACACCCGCATCCTATTGGCACCCGACTCTTATTCGCGATTATAGCGGGGTTCGGGGTACAGCAGAGGAAGTGGAGGCGCTCTGCTCCCGATTGAGAGGTGCTCTTCAACATGACAGCTAATAAAGCTTGCATGACAATCAAACTGTAGACAGCACCACATGGATAGTCTTCTATTCCCGATCGACTGGATTTTGGATGGCATCCTTATATTCATCGAAGTAAAGCTGGCCACTCGTACTTCTTACAGCATAATTTATAGAGTGGAGCGACTTGCCCTGTCGTTTGATTTCCTTGACGAGCCACTCCTCGGTCAAGTCATTGTCCTTCAGGTTGTCGGTAACGATTTTGCCGTCCATGATAAGCTCCAATGGGAACAACTGGGTCGAAGGAGACGGCGGATAGAGATCCTTCCGCAGTAGTGGACGGTATGCATCCTTTTTCAACACCGATACTCTTCCATTTAATTCAAGAACAGCATAATCAACCTCATCGATGTCAAATATATTTTTTTCCCTGAGCTCTTGGTTTAAGGTATCCTGTGTAAGCTTGAGCTTCTTCATATTTTCTTCGAGAATTTTTCCATTTTGAATGAGCACTGTAGGCTGTCCGGAGATTTTCTTGCGTAATTTACGGCTCTTCAATGCAAGAACCATCATCAAATAGGCGATGAAGCTGAACACAAGCAGGGAAGTCAACGGCTCCCAAAAACTCATCTTCAGGTTATAGGCCAGATTCGCGGTCAGTGCCCCGAGTGTAATCGCTGCAACAAAATCATGGTAGGTCATCTGGGCAACCGTCGATTTGCCAAGCTGGCGGGCAATGATCATCATGATGGCAAAAGCAAAGATGGAGCGCCATAAAATTTCCCAAATATGATGCATGAACATTCTCCTTGTATGGACTTGTTGGTTGATGCGGCCTGTTACACCTATTCTAACCATCATTTGTAAACCCATACGAATTGTCTATAGCTCCATTATTTCCGAACAGCATGCTACAGTGAGCTACATCAAGAGAGTGCGTAGAAGAAGGGCAGACAGGCTATAATTTACGTGCCTTGATCACGAAGGTTACGGGAAGCATCCGCGCTTTTTTAGCGAAATCGCTGTCTGACCTCGTCATTTCTTCATCAGAGTGCTCAATAAGCTGTTCAATGAGAAACCCTGCTTTGGCCAGCGCATTTACATAGGTTGATAGCTTGCGATCCGATAAGGTCAGCGTACTGTCACCAAGCGATACCGAGTACCAGGATTCATCAAAATAGCTCTTTTTGAATTCAAGCCGGTCGTTTTCAGCTACAACACATTTGTGTATCGGGTGTGACCAACTGAATATAAATATCCCATCTTGTCTAAGGTAAGAGGCAATCCGACAGAAGGTACCGTCAAGATCAGTCGTCCAGCCGATAGCATAGATCGAATAGACGAAGTCAAAATATTGCTCAGGAATACCACATGCCTCTTCCATAGGGGAGCAGACTAATTGTGCGGATAGGCCGCATGACGTCAAATGCTGCTCCGTCTTGTCGAGTTGGTTTTGCGACAGATCCATTCCCCATAACTCGGCTACATTACGCTCGCCTAGATATTGCAACGAATGCCCGCTTCCGCAGCCTATTTCCAGCACTCTCTTTCCCGCAACATCACCAAAGAGCTGAAAGTTCTCTTCCGAGACAAATGCTCCATAGAGGGGCAGCGAGGTTGCTCCTAGAATCTCATTTCCCTTGGTATCCCAAAAGATGCTGCTTGTCTTATGTATATCACTCTTGTTCATATCAACAGAGATAGCGCTTCCAACCTCTCCAGCGCCGATAATGTTTGTTCTCCCTGAATGAGTACCCAAAATCTACCATCCTCCAATGTAAGTCATAAACTAGAAACATCATTTCACTTATATGTGACCCTGTAACGCAAGTGGATGAGAACGTATGATCTCTATATAGTATACACTCATTCTTTGGGTTTTTCCACCCCTTTCCATTGGCGAGCCCTTTAGCTTTGGATCGATTTGATTTACAACAGTAGTTGATATAAAATAGTATTATATGATAGATATTTATATCATATTGGTACGATGACTTCATACCCAATCATTCTATTCAAGAGGTGGTTAATGATGAAGAACACTACACAGGTCAAGATTCCTCAACCCAAAACATTTGGACTGCTTGGGCACTTGCCGCTAATCGACAAGGACAAGCCATCTCTGTCTATTCTCAAGCTTGCGCAGGAGTATGGGCCAATCTTCCAGCTCTCTGTGCTAGGGGAGACCGGCACTTTTATTTCTGGTCACCAGTTGGTTAAGGAAGCATGTGATGTAGAGCGGTTTGACAAGTATGTATACAGCGAGCTTCAAAATTTGCGGGCTCTCGGCGGCGACGGGCTGTTTACCAGCGACACGACAGAGCCTAACTGGCGCAAAGCTCACAATATTCTTCTCCCCACCTTTGGCAAGCAAGCGATGAAGGGTTATCACAATATGATGCTGGATATAGCTGAGCAGCTCGTTCAGAAATGGGCGCGACTCAATCCCAACGAGAGCATTGATGTTCCCGATGATATGACACGCTTAACGCTGGATACGATTGGACTATGCGGCTTTAATTATCGTTTCAACAGCTTTTATAGAGAACAACACGATCCCTTCATTCTCAGCATGGTACGCTCCCTGAATGAAGCGATGCTCAAGAGCTCACGGCTTAGCATCCAGAATTGGCTGATGGTTAATACGAGGAAGCAATTTGAAGCAGATATTCAGTCCATGTTCAAGCTTGTGGACAAGATTATCGCGGAGCGTAAAGCCAACGCTACGGGGGAAGAGAGAGATCTGCTCTCCCGCATGCTGAATTCGAAGGACCCGGAGACGGGAGAGGGACTATCGGATGAGAATGTTCGTTATCAGATCATCACGTTCTTAATTGCTGGACATGAGACGACGAGCGGGCTGCTGTCCTTTGCGATCTATTTCTTGCTGAATCACCCGGAGGTTCTGCAGAAGGCATATGAGGAAGTGGATCAAATATTGACAGATCCGTTGCCGTCTTATGAGCAGGTACTCCAGCTCAAGTATATCCGGCTCATTCTCGATGAATCGTTGCGGCTATGGCCAACTGCGCCAGGCTTTGATGTGTATGCGAAGGAAGATACCGTGATCGGCGGTCAATACCCGGTCAAAAAAGGAGAGAGTATCAGCATCGTGCTGCCGCAACTGCACCGGGACAAGGATGCCTGGGGCGAGGATGCAGAAGAGTTCCGTCCAGAGCGGTTCGCTGATCCCTCGAAGGTTCCTTATCATGCGTATAAGCCGTTCGGGAATGGCGAAAGAGCGTGTATCGGGATGCAGTTTGCACTATATGAGGCAACTCTGGTTCTGGGAATGATCTTGCAGAGATTTGAGCTGGATGATTATCTGGACTACCAGTTGGATGTAAAGCAAACCTTGACGCTTAAGCCAGGGGACTTGAAGATTCGCGTGAAGCAGCGCCCCGACAAGCATCCACTATCCTTCTCCAGCATGAGTACGAAAACGATGGTTTCACCAGAGAATATGACTCGTTCAGCTAAAGAGGGCAACCCACGCTCAACGCAAGCTATCGCTGGTGCGGATCAATTATCGCTGCTTGTCCTGTATGGGTCTAATCTGGGTACGGCAGAAGGGATTGCTAGAGAGCTGGCGGATACTGCTCAGATGTATGGCTTCAATAGTCAAGTGGCCGAATTGAATGAGTGGGCGGGCAGGCTGCCGACGGACGGGGCTGTGCTGATCGTGACGTCCACCTACAACGGTAAGCCTCCACACAATGCAGCTAATTTTGTTCATTGGCTGGAACGGACAGAGGCAGGCGATCTGAGCGGTGTGCGGTATGCTGTCCTCGGCTGCGGCGACCGCAACTGGTCCAATACGTACCAGAATGTACCGCGATGGATCGATGAGCAGCTAGAACGCAAGGGAGCTGTCCGGCTGTCTCCGCGCGCTGAAGCAGATGCTGGCGGAGATTTCGAGAAGCTAGTTAACGATTGGCGTGAGAACACATGGAAGAACGTAATGGATACCTTTGGGCTGGAGATGCCAAGCAAGGACGAGTTCAATCACAAGCCTGATAGCTTAGAGATCGAATTCGTAGCGGATGGAACAATCAGCCCGATTGCCCGAATGTATCATACTGTCAGTGCGCGAATAACGTTTAATATGGAGCTGCAGGGTCAAGATAGCGACCGTAGCACAAGACATATCGGGATTCGGCTGCCTGATGGGCTCTCCTACCTTGAAGGAGACCATCTTGGCGTATTGCCTAACCATAGCAAGGCGAATATCGATCGAGTTCTTCGCAGATTCCGTCTTCACGGCGGAGAGAGACTTGTACTGAAAGGCAAGGGAGCGAAGCTAGCCCATCTTCCGCTAGAGCAGCCTGTTCATGTTCAGGAATTACTGAAGCACTGTGTGGAGCTGCAGGAGACCGCCACTCGTGCACAATTGCAGGCTCTTGCCCAATGGACGGTGTGCCCGCCCCATAAGCGAGAGTTGGAGGAGTTGCTCACCGAGGATAAATTCCGGAGCGTGATTCTAGGCAAGCGGATTTCCATGCTGGACTTGCTGGAGAAGTATGAAGCATGCGAGTTGCCGTTGGGTTCCTTCCTGGAGCTGCTGCCTCCGCTGAAGCCGCGATATTACTCTATCTCCAGTTCACCCAAGCAGCATCCAAGTGAAGTGAGTCTGACGGTAGCTGTAGTAGATGCACCTGCCTGGAGCGGGAGAGGGCAATATCGAGGTGTAGCGTCCAACTATCTTGCTGGGCTGCATGCGGAGGATGAGGTGCAGGTGTTCGTCCAGACCCCGACATCGGGCTTCCAGCTTCCAGACGATCCATCTGTGCCAATCATCATGGTTGGGCCTGGCACGGGAGTCGCTCCATTCCGTGGCTTCCTGCAGGCACGTCAAGCCCTTAAGCATAATGGAGCAGCGCTTGGCGAAGCACATCTGTTCTTCGGTTGCCGCAACGCTTCTGACTATCTCTATCGGGAAGAGCTGGAGGCCTATTCCGAGGAAGGCATTGTTACACTGCATACAGCATTCTCCCGCTACGGAGAGAAGCCATGCTATGTTCAGCATAGGATGGATGAGCACGCAGAAACCCTGTTGAACATACTGGCCAGAGGCGGCAAGCTGTATATCTGTGGTGATGGAAGCAACATGGCTCCTGATGTCGAGGCCACACTACAACAAGCGTATTGCAGGATATACAACAAAGATGCCGAAGAATCGGCTAGCTGGCTCAAGCGTTTGGAGGAAGAAGGACAGTATGCTAAGGATGTATGGGCTGGCCAGAGCAATCGGTAACTAAGCCAACGGGGAGCTTCCCCGTTGGCTTTTTGGTTAGACTGTTTCACAAAACCCGTATTTTGTACATATGTCTTTGCGGGGTGGTGTCAACTCCGCTGACACCACCCCGCTTAGCTCCGCGTAGCAAGAAGCCTACCGCGAGCCGCTCAACAGCCACGCTGCGGCTATCTGATCGCGAGCCGGTTTTAGGGCTTAGATGACCTTTTGCGCGGCTTATAATACCTGGGTTGTTTTGCATACGTCTCATTTCGTTTCATTTATAAAATATCAGTCACTGCACCTTTAGATGCAGAGGAAACTAATCTTGCATACTTGACGAGTACGCCCGAATTTACTTTTAGCGGAGGCTGTATCCATGCTTGAGCCCTAGTAGCTCTGAATTCGAGCCTCGACTTCTATTCTTACCTCCATTAGAATTAAGATAGAATAGGAGGCGTTACTGTACATGGAATTTATCGAAATAGGACTGAAGCTACTGGGGTTAATTCTCATCATTTCACTTTTCTTCTCTCTAGTGAGGTTCCTGGTTCAAAAATATCTAAGCGACTTCTACCAGGGCATTACTAAAGCAATGATCAAAATGTTCAATTCTATCAAGGGAATTTTCAGAAAAGTGAGCTGACAGTGATTCCTAATTCATCTGCTCCAGCTCCTCTCTCCCTCCTCCAAGTGCCATAAAATAAATGCTTGTCTTCCCACATAGAACATGCTATCATATCTCTTGTGCTTAATAGTACCATATTGTGGAGCCGTGGTGTAGAGGCCTAACATGCCTGCCTGTCACGCAGGAGACCGCGGGTTCGAATCCCGTCGGCTCCGCCATTTCTTATTTGAATCGTGTACATAAAGCATCAGACAAGGAGCGGCCAGGCTGCTCTTTTTTTGCATTCTGTCATACACCCATCCATCGGCAATGGCAAAGCCGGCGCGTGCGGCTTCCATGTAGATGGAGCAATACAGGGAGAGTGATGCGCGATGACGCGCCGCGGAAGATTCGCCCCTACCCCATCAGGACTGCTTCATATCGGCAATGCATTTGCCGCATTATGTGCCTGGCTGCAGATTCGTCAGGCCGAAGGACAATTCATATTACGTATTGAGGACATTGATAAGCAACGCTCGCGCCCCGAGCTGGCAGCCCAGCAACTGGATGATCTTCGTTGGCTGGGGCTGGACTGGGATGAAGGCCCCGATCTAGGTGGCCCGTATGCCCCCTATGAGCAGCGTCATCGAGACGAGTTGTATGAAGCAGCTCTCACTAAGTTGCAACAGGACGGCCACCTCTACCCTTGCTATTGCAGCCGGGCTGATCTGGCTCAGATTGCGAGCGCGCCGCATGGACTCGCCTCTGAAGGCGCCGTATATCCTGGACTATGCCGTCACCTGAGCGTTGCAGAACGAGAAGCCCGTGCCGCTGAGAAGTCACCGTCTCTTCGTTTCATTATGCCTGAGGGCGCTACATGCTTCACCGATGCCATTGCTGGGCTGCAAGCTTATAACAGCAGCATGCTTGGCGACTTCGTCGTCAAACGGGCGGACGGCATGTTCAGCTACCAATTAGCTGTTGTCGTGGATGATCATGCGATGGGCATCACAGATGTCCTGCGCGGCTGCGATCTGCTCGACTCCACCCCAAGGCAGCTTGCTCTGTATGCCGCCTTGGGCTATGAGTCGCCGCGATTTGCACATGTGCCGTTGCTCGCCGATGCTGCGGGTCACCGCTTCTCCAAGCGCGACAAGAGCCTTACACTCGCCGCCTTGCGCAGCGAAGGTGTGTCGCCTGAGCGGCTCGTAGGCTTGCTTGCTTATCTGGCAGGCTGGGTCGATAAGCCAGAGCCGATTGCCGCGCACACGCTCCTTCCCCTCTTCCGCACGACATCATTGAACACGCACCTTCTGCCTGTTAAGGCTGCCCATCTACATTGGCTCCGAGGCAGCGGCCAGCGACGAGGGAGTTGAACCGCATCCATCGAATTGCATTTACGCCATGGCTTGTAGGACGCCTTACACAGCGAAGAGCAAGCAGGGCTCAACATTCAGCCTTGCTTGCTCTTCGTTTATATCAAATTGGGCGGTTAGCTCCCCTTCTGCCTACGCCAACGCTCTGCACCAGCAGCAGCAGAGCGCACAGCGGCTTGGTGCAGGAGATAACCTATGAAGCAGCCAAGCGTATTCAGCAGCACATCATCTACATCGAAGGTTCGCATGCCCCAGCCGACCTTGGTCATCAGCAGTTGCAGCGTCTCAATCGCCAGCGATAGAGCGGCTCCAGTTGCAATCGCTTGTCGCCAGCTTGCCAGAGGCAGAAGTGCCCCAAGGGGCAACAGCAGCAGTAGATTGCCGCCAATATTGCGCAATGGCACCATGTAGTAACCATGCTGAAGCTGCGCTGCCAGCGTTCGCAGCGGAACCAGATTGATGGGTAGCTGTGACCATGCTGGGGGCAGCTCTATGATCACCGTGGGGACTAATGTAAGCCGAACGACGACCAACGAACAAGAGCTGATAGCGATCCACCGTACATGCGCCAGCCGCAGCTTTCTCCTGCGCAATGCAAGGTAGACAACCAGCACGAGCAACTGCAAGGCGAAGGCTGCCCCCAGAAGCTGTACCTGCTCTAATACGCGATACCCCATCGCCTATCCTTCCGATGCGCCCAACGGTTTCACGAAGCGGGTTCCCGTCCGTTGATAGCCCTGCTGCTCATAGAATACATACGCCTCCTGTTCGCGCTTATAGCCCGAAACAAGCCATGTCCCTTTGCAGCCATGTTGAAGAGCTAATTGCTCGGCAAAGGCAACGAGCTGTCTGCCGATACCTTGACGCTTGCACTCCGGGTCGACTGCGAGCACCGAGATTTCCCCATACCGCGCTACCTCCTCGATCTGCTCGCGAATTCGAAACCCGAGCACCCCTACCACCTCGTCCTCCATCTCATAGACGTACAGCTCATCATAACGGCTGCTGTCCACGAACTGAAGCCGATTGTGCATATCGGACTCGGGCACCTCCCTTCCTAGCAGATGGGACATGAGATAACTCAGCGCAGGCACATCCTTTGAAGCTGCTTCCCGAATATGAACGTTCATCTCTACCTCCTCGGCTCTTTGTACGCAGGTTTTCTATGGTTGATGCTAAGCGCACCGCTTCCCATCCTTATTCGACAAAGAGCACATCTCATCCTTCATCCATGCTCGCTTACTAAGGCTGGACACCAATGGACACAACAAACAACCGGACAGCTAGCATCCGGTTGTCGCACAACGCACTCCTATTCTGACAGGTCTAGCCCATCCAGCCTTGCTCATATACGTAGCGTGCAAGCTGGACTCGGTTGTCCAGGTGGAGCTTTTGCAATATATTTTTCAGGTGATTCTTCACAGTATGCTCGGAGATGTTCAGCGTGGACGAAATATCTCGATTGGACAAGCCCTTGGCAACCTCCGTCAAAATCTCCCGCTCACGGCTGGTCAGCATCGCCGAAGGCTCAAGCATCTTATCTGCGTAAGAGAACTCCTTCAGAATCCGAAAAGCCAGCTCGCGCGTCATCGGCGCCTCATCGACAGTAATCGCCCGCAAATACTCATGCCACGCCTCCGGCTTCAAGTTTTTGAGCAGATAGCCCTGCGCCCCTTTTTTCAGCGCATCGAACAGATGCGTAATATCGTCAGAGACCGTCACCATCACGATCTTCACATATGGATACTGCTCCTTCAACCGGCGGGTCGCCTCCAGACCATCCATGCCTGGCATTTGAATATCCATCAGGATCAGATCCGGCATCCATTGCTCCGTTAGCGCGATCGCCTCCAGTCCGCTGCGCCCCTCTGCAACAATCTCGAATGCCGGGTCCATGCTCA
Source organism: Paenibacillus sp. J5 (assembly GCF_054955055.1). Taxonomy (NCBI): domain Bacteria; kingdom Bacillati; phylum Bacillota; class Bacilli; order Caryophanales; family Paenibacillaceae; genus Paenibacillus; species Paenibacillus sp. J5. Next base: position 249,582 of record NZ_JBUEDD010000002.1, read on the forward strand.
ATATCGTGCGAATTCCCTCCCGGGCATGCTCGCTATCATCCACCACCAAGACGCGAAAAGACGGTGCATTCATTCCGCATTCTCCTCCCATTCCTCTCGATCACACCTTCTCACCACTTGCTTACTGCTCAGCTTCTATCGCCTGAAATCGAGCCGGTTTGCCGCTGCTGAGGCTGCATGAGCCCCAGAATATCGCTCATCTCATCCAGCTCGCCAACATGGATATTCGAGATCTTGCCATCCGGGGCAATAACGAGCGTCACCGGCAGCGATGCAATCCGGTACGGCTTCTTGAGACTGCCGCTCTCGTCCAGCAGAATAGGAAATTGCAGTCCATAGCGATCCGCGAACTGCTGTACGGTATGTGCCGGCTCCCCCAGATTGACCGCCAACAGCTCCACCGGCTCGCCGGAACCAGCGGTCAGCTTGTATGCCTCGTTCAACAGCGGCAGCTCATTCACACATGGCGTACACCATGAAGCCCAGAAATTCACCAGCACCGTCTTGCCCCGATGATCAGTCAGTGAACGAGCCTCCCCATCCAGCCCCGTGAGCGTGATGTCTGGCGCCACAGCGCCCTCCTCCGCCTTCGCCTCGGAAGCCCCTGGCATGGCCGTCCACACGACATAGCCTAGCCCGCACAGCACTAGCAGTGCGATCACGGCCTGAACCGGATGTGTACGCAACACTGTCATCCTTCGTCGTCCTCCCCTTGCTCCCTGCCAGCTCTGGATGACTCCGCGGCGGCCGGGATGCCGAACAGGCTGGCGAATGCATCTTGAAATCCTCCTGCCCCAAGCTGACGGCGAATCTCTGCGCTGCTGCCCTCCAGCTCGATCATGCCATCACGCAAAAACAGAATCCGATCCGCCAGCGCCTCGGCAACCTGCAACTGGTGTGTGGAGAATAGCACGGTCTGACCGCTGGCGCCCGCTTGGCGAACCAGACGGATGAAGCTCTCCATCCAGTAGGGGTCCAGTCCGTTCGTCGGCTCATCCATAATAATGAGCGGAGGGCGGGCGAGCAGTGCCTGCGCGAACAGTACGCGCTGACGCATCCCCTTGGAGAAGGAGGCAACAGGCTTGCTCCCCGTCTCCTCCAGCCCGACCGAGGCGAGCGCCTCATCTATATGGCTGCGGGGGACATCCTTCAGCCCTGCCCAGAATGCCATCGTCTCACGGGCAGTCAGCCCGGCGCTGAACCGATAATCATCGGGCATATAGCCGATCTGCCGGGCGTAACGTCTGCGATCCTCCTGCCAGCTTAGGCCGCATACGCGAATTTCGCCCTTGTCTGGCCGCAGAATACCTGCAATCATACGCAAGATCGTGCTTTTGCCAGCACCGTTGCCGCCGCAGAGTGCGATGATCTGCCCTGGCTCGGCCTGCAGGCTGACATCATGGATGACAGCCTCGCCCTTGAACAGCTTGCGAATATTTGCCACCTGTACCGTCACCTTATCCACGCCCTCTCCCCCGTTCCCATAGCCAGCAGGCAATCCCGCCTGTGCCGAAGATCCATAATGCAGCGAATAGCAGATAGCTCCACGTCCCGGAAGGCTGGCGCAGCCATTTCACCCAGTCATAATATTCCGGCCCGATAATCGAACCGCCGCCCAGCTTGATCACTGCCATAAGGCGTGACAGCTCCGCGGGATTCAGCGCCGTAAGGATCGCGAGCATCGGCTTGACCCACATATAGGGAAGCGAGCCCAGCAGCGCAATCAACAGCGGCTGCCAAGCGATGATGAGGAAGAACCAGACACCGATGCAGATCGTCAGCGCCTGCCAGCGGTTGCGGGCTAAGCTGCCGATCAGGAATGAGATCGCCAGAAACATCAGCGCCAGACTCGCGGAGAAAGCCAGAAGCAGCACATACGTGTCCAGTTGGAAGCCTGCCCCGCCTGCCCAGCCAAGCACCCCTGCAAAGCCGAAGCCGACAGCAATGATCGATAACAAGACGATACCCAGCCCGATATACTTGCCGCCGATGAAGTCCAATGTCCCCAGTGAATACGTGCTAAGCAGCTCCCAGTTGCCATCCTCCTTCTCTCCAGTCAGCGAGAACGAGCCCAGCATGAGCGTCATTAGCGGCAGCAGATACAAGATCAGATTCAGCATCGTTCCACTGACGCCCGAGTAGCCTTGAATATAGCCCTTGGAATTAATCAGCAGCAAGCTCAGCATGAACAGCGCGAATAGTCCCATGAACGAATAGGCCCACGGATTACGCAGGCCCATTCGTATTTCGCGGGTCATCACTTGAAGCAGATGCTTCACTTGTGATGCCCCTCTCCAGCGGCTTTATCCGTGCTGCCTTCCTTATCGCCATGCGCCGCCTGGCCGTCAGCCTCCGTCCCGTGGGACGATGAATCCCCACCATGGCCGGACTCCGCCTCCATCTTCATCCCGTCATCGCCATGACCATCTCCATGAGCATCCCCATGGCCATGACCGTCCATATTCATCATATCGCGGTTCACCGCCCAGCTATGACTGGCTAGCTGTTCTGACGTCATCAGTGTGCCTGCTCCCTGCTGCTGAATGTACGCTTCTGCGTCCGCTTGCTTCTCGAAGGAAACGACGCCATAAGCCATCGGTGTCGCATAGGACGGATCATAAGCGTAATACGCTTGCTCATACGGTATCCACTGATTGCTATGGAAATCACGCACGAAGGCTGCGCCGATCGTATCGGTGCCGTTCTCCTGCTTCCACTCATTCATACAGCCCAGATCGTCAAATTTCAGCGACTGTCCATCCTTCGTTACGATCTGCGTAGCATAGGCGTTATCCTTGACGGCCATCTTGCAGATGACGCAAACATCCGTCTCCTCATTAATCTCCTGCGGCGTATAGCTCGCTCCCCCGCAAGCTGTTGTCACCCATACAAGCATCAGCAGCAGTGCTGCCACACCTATTCCTTTTAATCTCATGCCTCTCGTCTCCTAGCATATCGAATTAGAATTGCTGCACCGCCCAGCATCAGCAGTCCGAGCCATCCCGGAGCGGCTGTCCTCCCGTCATCGCCTACTGTAGCAGCCCGCTCGGGCGGAGCCATCAATGGCGCTGTATCCGTTGTCCAGTTGCTGCTGTCTGATTGATACAGACTCTCCAGAAACACCATACCCGGTGATTGAAAAAATAGCTGGAAGGCCGGGCGCTTCTTCACCAGCCCCTGAAAGAGCGGATGAATCGCATAACGAATATCGCTCGCCCCGTCTCCATCCGCATCAATCCCGCGAAAGGACTCCCAGTAGTTCCCGTGTATCCGGTTGCCCTCGCTGCTCCGGGACTGCGCATCCGAGGTATTGTTCTGGAACAGATTGCCCGTCATTTCATTATCGGCAGCATCCAGCAGTTGCAGCCCGATAAAGTTAGCCACCACATCGTTATCGACAATCCGGTTAGCCGAGGACTGCTCCATATAGATCCCAACGCGGTTTCCCTCTACCCGATTGCCAGCAAAGGTAGACTGCTGGACATCGAACAGCAGGATGCCCTGCGAATGGACGTTCTCGCTCTGCTTCTCGAACCGGTTATGCCGCAATTCGACCTCCCTGGAGGTCATAATCATCGCGCCTGTCACATTGCCGTCGCCTACATTGCCGCTAATAAGCGCGCGGATCGTATACATACAGTGAATTCCATAACGTGACTGCTCGATCCGATTGTCCAACACGCGGTTGTCATCGGCATTCTCCATATAGATGCCATCATAGACCTGTTTAATCTGATTGCCCGATAACTCGTTGCGATGGGAATTGTACAGATCGATCCCATTGCTCTTGCCGCTACCGAGCGCACCCTGCGTGACTCCCATGCTGTCGCCCGTCAGCGGCAGCTCCTGCTCCGCCTCCACAGCGGCGCCCGTCCCTTGCCATTCTATGGAGTTATGGCGTACAACACCGTCACTTGCATCACGCAGCAGGATGCCAAAGGACGTGGAGCGCACCGTTAGCTTCTCCAGCAGAAATCGATTGCCCTGCACCAGAATCGCAGCCGCCTGCTCCTCAGCTTGCTGATCCACGACTAGCCCAGCCAGCGTCACTCCATCGGCAGCAATCGTAATTGCCGGGCCGCTGCCAGTGTGGCGGATCGTCACCGTGCCGGGCTGCTCAGCCTTGACCGTCATTTCCCGGTCTAGCACCAGCGGCCCTTCATAGCTTCCCGGAGGCAGTGTGAGCGTATCTCCTGCTGCCGTGCGAGCGGCAAGCTGCTGTAGATTGCCCGTATCTGCCGCCCTCGCTGCCCAGGTGCTGCCGATGAGCCCGGCAAGCAGCAGACAAGCAAACAAGAGCAAGGCCATGACCTTCCCCGGGATTTGTGAAGCACTCATCATTTCACCTCCAGCTCTGCCTTCTTGGTCAGATGAAGATCATCGGCATACAGATGCAAATACAGGGTGTAGGTCCCCTCTGTCGGAAAGGTATACGTTGCTGTGTACACGTCTTCCCCCTCCCATCTGCCTTCTAGCAGCTCCGGCTTGTCGTCTATCCTTACATCGAACATCATGCGGTAGTCGTCAGACAGCTTCACCCCGGACACGGTCGCACGCAGTGTGGCCTCGCTAGTAGCAGTCGGTACTTCAGGGACAGAGGATAGCATAACTCTGATGTCTGCCGGGTCGACAGGCTCAGGAGCTGCCGAGCAGGCAGCTACAAGCAACATCAGCCCTACGAGCCATACAAGCAGCAGGCTGCGCTGCAGCAACGTCCTTTTAACCTGTGCCGCTCTGCCCGCTTGAGCGCAGAACACGCGGTACATCTGCTGAAGCCTTGTCAAGCCAAGCACTGATTTTAAGTATACTCGCCTCTGCCCAAGTCTCCTATGACTACAAAGAGTCATTTCAAGTCGGGACGGCGCCCCAAATGTGACAGGCCTCTGACAACAACGATTCGCAGAGCGATACCTATACGTCTGATCGAAGATGCTTCTGCTCCTCATCTACCACGCCCACGCCTTCGGAAGATAACCCGCAAGCGACCCTAGACGCTGCCAGCCGGGTACCGCAGCCGATTTCATTCGCTCTGCTGTGCATGACGGCTCTGCAGTATAGCCTCGCTGACGCGCCTCCTTCCAGGTCGTCTCCGTCAAGTAATTCGTCGCATTGGCCTGCTCAAAGCATGGAGGCGCTATGTATATCTGCTGAGTATGATCCAGAACCATTCGCGTCCCCCCTGGAGGCGCCATGGGCAGTGGAACCAGTAAGAACAGTACAGCCAGGATACCTCCAGTTATAACGGCAATTCGCCATTTTTGATTGAATCGCAACCCAATCCCCTCCTCGTAACAATATAGACAAGCCTGTCAACTAACATACAGCTTCAATAAAGGTGCCTGCAGGTAATTGTACAGGATAGGCCATAGCCGAAGACAGTCCTAATGGAGTGAACATTCCTTGACACTTTTGGTGGTGGATGCATTGAAAATATCTGTATATAGCTCTTTGTAGTTATGGCTATCGTGGAAGATTGAATGGTAAAATAAAAAATTGTATACATAGAACTGTATCCATCTAATTGAAGAGGGGGATTACATGAGTAGCAACGGCAATTCGAAGATCAGCTCATCCAGACCCTACTGGATCGCCCTGCTTGTGCTTGTCCTGCTGTTTGGAGCCTATCTTCTTATGCCGCTAATAAGTGGCAAGGGGCGGCTGCCAGTAGTGATGCCTTCTCCGGCCTTCTCCATGCCGGATCTGGACGGGAATACCATTACCCAGACGCAGTATGACGGCAAGATTAGGCTAATGTCCTTTATCTTTACACGTTGCCCGGATATTTGTCCAGTAACTACGGCGAACATGGTGGAGCTTCAGCGAAAGCTTCAGGAGAAGGGATGGTTCGGCAGCAAGGTAGCCTTCCTCTCGGCAACCTTCGATCCAGACAACGATACGCCAGAGGTGCTGCGTGGCTATGCCGAGCGGATGGGCATCGATTCGTCGGGCTGGACGCTGCTTCGCCCTCAGCAGGAGGATACGATCCGACTTGCAGAGCAATATGGTCTGTCCATTCAGAAGCTGGATGATGACCAGTACATTCATTCTGTGACGTCACTGCTCCTCATCGACGACCAGCAGCAGGTACGGATGATCTACAAGATGGGCGAGGAGATGGACAATGAGCAAGTGATGCAGGACATCACCTATCTGGTAGATAATCTATCGAAGAACGAATAACAATAGCCCCCAAGCGGCATCCACGGTCGGATGAGCTTGGGGGCTTGCTTTATACTGCTTATTGATGCTTCTTGCCGGGCTTTGAGATCAGGAAGTAGATCGTGCCAACGAATAACCCTCCACCCACAATATTGCCCAGTGTAACAGGAATCATATTATTGAACCAGCCCGCAAGCGAGATGGTCTCGGGATGGGGAAGGAGCAGCGCCAGACCCAGTACCGTCATATTAGCGACACTGTGTTCATAGCCGGATGCGATGAAGGCGAACAGCATCCAGAAGATCAGGATCAGCTTGGCGGTGTCCTCCTTGGCGCGCATTGATGTCCATAGCGCCAGACAGACGAGCCAGTTACACATCACGCCGCGGAAGAAGGCCTCACTGAAGCCAAGATGCATCTTTTTGGCTGCGGCTGCAAACAGCAGATGATCTGGCGCGATATGAGCGAACAGCCCTGTTCCGACGATTATGCCGCTAAGAACCATCGCACCGATCAGGTTGCCGCCGAATGACCAGCACCAAGCGCGCAGCGTATCCGCCCAACTCGTCTTCTTGGACAAGGTCGCTGCCGTGAAGTACATGTTATTCCCTGTGAACAGCTCCGCACCGGCGAACACGACGAGCGTCAGTGCAATGCCAAATGAGGTGCCCATTACAAGCGAGGTGACAGGCGACTGCACAGCGGACAAGGAAGCACCCAAGGTAAAGATAAGTATAATCCCTATTCCTACATAAGCTCCCGCCAGCCCTGCGGACAACATATATTTCAGCTTGCTCTCCCGAAGCAATGCCCTGCGAACCAATGCAGACTCCACGACCTTATCCAATGTCTCCTGATACATGATGCTTCCCCTCCCCTAAGTCCCCTGCATCCCTGATTCACACTTTACATCTAACGAATAGCTAGTAACTAGTAACGATTAGCCAACTCAGCTATTTCTGCTATTTAGGCAAGCCTACCTGCACCTGATTGCCTTCAATACGGACAGGATAGCTTCGCGCTGCCCCTTCGTCCGGCGCATAGGCCTTCCCGGTCTGTAGATCGATCCGCACATTGTACAGTGGGTCATACAGATCATGACCGGACACGATCCCCTCTGCCAGCGTTCCGCCCTTCGGGTGCGGATTGCGGTTCTCCAGCGCATACAGACGATCATCCGTCGTGCGGAAGACAGCAAGCTCTATGCCCTCCATTACGATCTTCCGGCCAATCCGCAGTGGAAATTCCTTCAGCGAACCTAGCGTATGATACGTGTACTCGGTAGTTTCGGATTGCAGCTTCATATGCCTCTCCCCCTATCCTGGCCTGCTGCACCGAGCGCTCTCATGAAGCGCCCGGTGCAAATTCCATTTAACCAATTGTCGTATTGCCATATAGCTCCCGGCGTGTCTGTGGGTTGTTAATGACCTTGCTCCATGGCTCCGATACTGTGGCGAGCGCCGCTTGAATGCGCGCATTCAGCTCCAGCCGCTGCGCCATATCATCCACCACGGCTGCGCGGATCGCTTCGATTCCTGTCCGCTCCACCCAATCCGAGGTTCTCTCCAGATAGCTGGCATGCTCGCGATAGTATTGAACGAAGGCCGCAATAATCTCCACCAGCTCATCATCTGACTGTACCTTGCATAGCAGCTCCGCCAGACGAGGCTTAATGCCGCCGTTGCCGCCCACATACAGCTCCCATCCACCGTCATTGCCAACGATGCCGACATCCTTCGTACACGACTCTGCACAGTTGCGTGGGCAGCCGTTGACCGCCATTTTCAGCTTGGCAGGCATATCCAGCCGCTCGAACATCTTCTCCAGCCGTACACCCATGTTGACCGAATCCTGCGTACCGAAGCGGCAATATAGCGAGCCAACACAGGTCTTGACGGTACGCAGCGCCTTCGCATAGCCATAGCCGGAAGGCATATCCAGATCGGCCCAGATGTCCGGCAGATCCTCCTTCTTCACGCCTACCAGATCGATGCGCGAGCCGCCCGTCACCTTGACCATGCCCACATTATATTTGACAGCAGCGTCCGCGATCCGCTTCAGCTCCTCTGGCGTGGTCACCCCTGCGTACATTCGCGGTATAACTGTATACGTTCCATCCTTCTGGATATTGGCGTTCAGCCGCTCGTTAACAAAGCGCGAATCCGGCTCCTCCTCATGAATGCCAGGCCATACCATATGCAGGAAATAGTTAATCGCCGGCCGGCACTTGGAGCAGCCCTCAGGATGGCTCCATTCCAGGACATGCATGACCTCCTTCACCGTCGTCAACTGCTTGCTGCGGATGGCTTCAACGACCTCATCCCGGCCAAGCTTCGTGCAATCGCAGATGCCTGCCGCCGCGCCGGCAGCCTGATACTGGTCGCCCAGCGTGTACTGCAATATATTCTCGACCGTTCCTTTGCAGCCGCCGCATGAATTCGTCGCCTTGGTGCACGCCTTAATCTCATCCAGCGTGCTCAGTCCATGCTCATGAATGGCCTGAACGATGTGACCCTTCGATACGCCGTTGCAGCCGCAGACGATCTCATCATCCGGCATAGCGGCGATCCGATCCATCGGAGATTTCCCGCCGGAGGCGGTTCCCATGAATTCTTCATACAGTGCTTCCGTCATCTCTGCTTGCGACCGCACCCATTGGTTCATGACCGCCGAATCGCTCACGTCTCCGAACAGCACGCCGCCAACGATCGTTTTATCGCGAAGCAGCAGCTTCTTGTACGTCCCCTTCCAATCATCCTGCTTGCGCAGCACAGTCAGCTCGGGACTATCCTGGAAGATGCCCGCCGAGAACACATCGACGCCGGATATTTTCAGCTTGGTCGAGGTGAAGGAGCCTTCATATGGGGCCGTATCGACGCCGCCCAGCCGTTTGGCAAGCACCTGTCCTTGCTCGAACAGCGGGGCTACGAGGCCATAGCAGACGCCCCGGTGCTCGGTACATTCGCCAACGGCATAGACATCCGGCGCCGAGGTCTGCATATAATCATCGACGACAATGCCGCGTCCGGTATGAATTCCGCTATTCTCCGCGACCTTGATGTTAGGGCGAATGCCCGCTGCCATTATGACCAGATCCGCCTCCAGCTCCGTTCCATCGGCAAAGCGCAGCGCTTGTACCCTTGCATCGCCCACCAGCTCATTCGTCTGCTTCTCCAGCAGGAAACGTATCCCCTGGCGCTCCAGCTCCGCCTTCAGCATGATCGAGGCTTGTGGATCAAGCTGACGTTCCATGAGATGCGGCATCAGATGCACCACCGTTGTCTCCATGCCCAGTTGTACCAAGCCCTTGGCTGCTTCCAGACCGAGCAGTCCGCCTCCGATAACAGCCGCCTTGCGATACACCGCCGAAGCTTGCAGCATTGCTTGACAATCAGCGATGTCACGAAATCCGATGACCCCTTCCTTATCTGCACCGGGGATCGGCAGAATAATCGGATTGGAGCCGGTGGCAATGATCAACTTGTCGTAGGAATGAGCCATCCCATCCTCTGTGTACACGAGATGCCCATTCGTATCGATGTGCGTAATAGCTGTGCCGGTATGGAGTGTAATTCCGTTCTCCTCATACCAGGCCAGCGGATGCAGGATAATCTCTTCCATCGTCTTGCTGCCCTCCAGCACATAGGAGAGCATGATGCGGTTATAATTTGGATGCGGCTCATTGCCGAATACCGTAATTTCATATCGTGAAGGCGCCAGCTTGAGCAGTTGCTCGATGGCATTCATTCCAGCCATACCGTTGCCGATCAGCACGAGCCTTTCCTTAGCGGAGCTGGCAGCGCGTCTTGCTATCGTATCGTTTCGTAGGGCTTGATCTTCTTTCATGTGAATCGCCTCCGTTTCTTGCTTACTTCATAGTTTAGCTGGTTATCGGCGCAATCGTTATGATAAATCTCACAATCCACAAAGTTATCTGGTTATCAGACATCTACTCTATGGAGCATTCATACTTTCATTCTCATTTGGCTAGCTGACTTACTTCAACCGTAAACCTCCCCCGAGCACAGTGGCTCTCCTGAAATGCAAATCACGCGTTTTCAGTCTTTACATTCCGCGTCGTATGGGCTATATTTCAGTTGAAACCCGGCCGCCTGCGGCGAGCCGGATAGGATCATGCCCCCGAAGGAAGGAGAGAAAGCGCGATGCTGTTGCACAAAGGCGAGGTATTGTTTCGCCAAGGAGACATCGGGCCGCTCTACCAGCTCGAGAGCGGGATGCTCAAAATTGTAAGACTCCATGAGAATGGCCATCAAATGCTAATGAACCTGATCACACCCGGCGAAGTCATCCCGCATCATTCCTTAATTACCCAGCAGCCCTACCATGGAACGGCTGTTGCCCTTACAACCTGCGAGGTAACACTCCTCCCCGCCGCTGCATGGTACCAGTCCCTGCTCGATGAGCCAGGCAAGAGCGTGGACATCGCACTCAAGCTGCAGAACAAGCTGCGGATGATGCAGCAGCGAATTGACCAGCTCACCCATCCCGAGCCTGCCCAGCGGCTTGCGAAGCTGCAAGGCTGGTTCGAGCAATATCTGTCTCTGCCCAGCGGACAACTGACCGATCTGCTCACCCAGGAGGAGATTGGTCAGTTGATTGGCCTGCGCCGCGAGACCGTTAACCGGCTGCTTCGCTCATCCGCTGATGCAGTAGAGCAGAAGCATGCTCAGAGTGTGCCGGCTGGCCCGAAAAATTCATAGTGCATATCCGTATCGGCTACTCCGTTTGCCACCAGCTCCTGCTTGACTGCACGCATGAACGGCGTAGAGCCGCAGAAATAATAGACGGCATCACGCTCAGGAACAGCTTGCTCCAGCCAGGCTGCATCGAGGGCTGAATCAGCTACGGCATGTCTTGCTTCCAGCTCGCCGCCTGCTGTCTCACGGTAGAAATAGTATGCGGACAGATTCGGATGAACGTCGACCAGGCCATCCACATGGTCCTTCAGCGCATGCCGCTGCAGGCTGACAGCGGCATGAATGAATACGATGCGGCGCTTCGAGCCGGCCTCTACCAACGCATTCAGCATGCTGACCAGCGGTGTCAGCCCCACGCCGCCGCTAATCAACACAATCGGTCTTGTATCCTCCAGGTCAAGACAGAAATCGCCTGCCGGAGCAGACAGCGGCAGCACATCCCCCACCTGAATGCGCTGGTGCAGCACATTGGAGACCTTGCCTGCCGGTTGGCTGCCGCGCGCATCCTCCCGCTTGACTGTAATGCGATAGTAGGACTTGCCCGGACTATCCGAGAGCGAGTATTGACGAATATGGGAGTATTCCTCTTCTGCGCTTTCATACTTGATGCTAACATATTGTCCTGGAAGATAAGTGGACAAGGGACCACCATCCTGAGGAACCAGGTAGAAGGAAGTAATCTGCGACGTCTCCACAACCTTGCGCTGCACGACAAACGGCCGGAAGTCAGCCCATCCCCCCTGCTGCTGCTCCGCCTCCTTGTACATTTCCTCCTCCACATCGATGAAGACCTGGGCGATTACACCATAAGCCTCTGCCCATGCGCCTATGATCTCATCCGTTGCCGCATCCCCCAGCACATCCTTGATCGCCTTCAGCAATTGCTCGCCCACAATCGGATAATGCTCCTTACGAACGCCAAGACTGCGGTGCTTATGTGCAATCTGCTTCACCACGGGCAGGATCATGCCTAATTGGTCAATATGCTTCGCTGCCGCATAGACCGCATTGGCCAATGCTGCCTGCTGCTTGCCCTGCTTTTGATTGGCGTGATTGAACAGGTTCAGCAGCTCTGGATAACTGGCAAACATCGATTTGTAGAATCGGGTCGTAATCTCCCGTCCGTGCTCCTCCAGCACAGGAACGGTTGATTTGATCGTCTTGATTGTCGCTTCACTTAACATGGGACAGTTCTCCTTTAGCGGTAATTTACGTTGGCGCTGGCACCGGCTTCAGACATGAGGCACGGTCGCTTGCGATCCGACGCAGCCCGTATCCTTCACATGATCACAGCAGCCTCAGCCTTGCCAGTGGATTAGGGCTTCGATTAAGCCTATGCTTCCACAATCTCATTAGATGGCGGCTGGGTCTGTTTGACATTATTATAAAAAAATCTTCCCCTTGCGCAGTGTGATCGAAATAACACCAATTGCCACAGTTCTGTGACATTGTTCCGACGCAAAATCCTAGCATGCTAACAAAAAAGCCTCCAAGCATTCGCCTGAGTGCCCATCCTAGCGATATTTTTAACGGTCTGCATTCGGCAAGGCACTCTGGGGAAAGATATGCCAGGAAGATAATTGCTTATAAGGAGGGCGGTTACGATGTGTGGAATAGCTGGAATAATGACAAGCGATGCGGCAGCTCCAAGGGATGAAGTATTGCTTCGTATGATCGAGATCATGAGGCATCGAGGCCCAGACGATATGGACATGTGGAGCGCTCCTCACATCGGGCTTGGCTTTTGCAGACTGTCTATTGTCGATGTGGAGGCGGGCAGACAGCCGATAAGCAATGAGGATGGGAGCGTCTGGCTTGTATTTAATGGCGAAATCTACAACTACAGGACGCTGCGTGCACAGCTCCAGGCCAGAGGGCATCAATTCAGCACAAGCAGCGACAGTGAGGTCATCGTCCACCTATATGAAGAGTATGGAGCGGATTGTGTGAAGCGATTGCAGGGGATGTTCGCCTTCGTGATCTGGGACAGCGGACAGCAGCAATTGCTCGGAGCCCGCGACCCGTTCGGAATTAAACCTTTCTATTATACGGCTCGAGATCACTCGCTGTTGTTCGCCTCTGAGATTAAGAGCCTCCTGAGTGCTGCCAGCAAGCCTGGTGCAATGGATCTGGAAAGCCTGAGACACTATCTGACCTTTCAATATGTACCTGATCCCATGACGATGTTCGAGGGCATCAGCAAGCTGCCCCCTGCTCATCTGCTGATCGCTCGTCCAGGAAGCTCCGTGCGTCTGGAACGCTATTGGGAAGGCGCCTTCAATTCTCAGAAGCGGCCGCTGAGCGAGTGGAGCGAGCAGATTCGCGCTGCGCTCGATAGCTCCGTGGGCCGCCATCTAAGCGGCGATGTCGAAGCCGGCTGCTTCCTGTCCAGCGGCATCGATTCGACCGCCATTGCTGCACTGATGCGCCAGCGCGGCATGGTCAAGACCTTCTCGGTCGGGTTTGACGGCGAGAGCAATGAGACAATCTGGGCCGCACGCACCGCGGAGGCGCTCGGTACCGAGCATTACAGCAAGGTGATCAGTGAAGCAGAGTATTTTGACTCGATTCCCCAGGCTGTATGGCAACAGGACGAGCCGGTCGCCGATCCTTCGGCCATCGCCGTCTACCATCTGGCGGAGCTGGCAAGCAACCATGTCAAGGTTGTGCTGTCAGGTGAGGGCGCTGATGAGCTGTTCGGTGGCTACCGGATTTATCGTGAGCCTGCCTCACTCGCTCCGATCGCATGGCTACCGGATAACCTGCGTCGAGTTCTGCATCGACTCGCAGGGCGGCTGCCGGAGGGGATGAAGGGGCGCAGCTACCTGCTGCGCGGGACAACGCCGCTGGAACAACGGTTTCGGGGCAATGCCAGCATTTTCACCGAGCAGATGAAACATGAGCTTCTGCAGCCAAGCTGGTGGTCAGAGGAACCACCGAATCCCGATAAGATAGTTGCGCGGCTCTATGCCTCCACACGCCATCTGGATGCCGTCGCCAGAATGCAGCATATCGACTTGAACTTATGGCTCCCGGGCAATATTCTCATGAAGGCGGACAAGATGTCGATGGCTCATTCGCTGGAGCTGCGCGTACCCTTTTTGGATACAGAAGTTTTTGCACTGGCCGCCGAGTTGCCCCGTCAGCTCAAGACGGCCAAGGGAACGACCAAATATGCGCTGCGCAGAGCACTCGAAGACGTCGTACCTCCGTTTATTGTCCATCGCCCTAAGCTTGGATTTCCCGTCCCGCTCCGCAGGTGGCTCGCTGGTCCGCGAGGAGTGGAGTTGCTGGAACAGATTGACGGCTCCGGGATTGGAAGCTATATTCGCTCGGATTATGTACATGAGATGCTTCGGCGTCATCGCCAAGGACAAGGCGATTATTCCAGAAGGCTATACACGCTCTATATTCTCGCCTTATGGCATGACAGCTATATCCGCAGCTTTGGCCGCATCTCGACAGATGAGCTTGTCCGCCGCGAGCGCATTGCGCCGGTACTGCCTGGCGAATCCTCTCTTTCCACCACCGCCCTCTGACAATGGCTTTCTATTGAAGCGAAGCCAGCATGAACCGCCTCGCCATGGCACGGGGCGGATTTCCCCCTAACCCACAGCTAGCTTGACCGAATCAATCATTAAATTCCCCATGGAATCTCCCGCTCCCATCCCTATGACTTCAATTCGGTCCATTCCGACCATTGTAAACCCCAGCGTCTGTCCAGCCTGCAGCACTAAGCTCTCTACCACAGCTTGGCGGTACATAAAGCGAAGCATGGCTGTCGTATTCGGTTCAGGACTTGAGGTCGCTACTCCGGTAACTCTTACAATTTCGTTAGTCACATACAGCACAGCACTTTCCGTTTCCGATACATACCACGGGCAGTTAATGCACCGACTGGTCAGCGAGTCTGTTCCACGCAGGCTACTCTGGTCATCCGGACATCGTTCCATCACATCCCCTCCTCTGCTCTTTTTATTATATTGAATCCCCTTCTGAATGACCGAGTTTTTCGTCTATTTCCTTCCAATTGGGCATCGGCACGCGAACTTCTCTACGATGTTGGTGAAACGCCCAAATAGTAATGATTTTCCGCCCGGCAGAGACAACAACCCACTACGACTCATATATATGGTAAAAAGTGTTGTAGAAGGAGGATTCTTAAACGTGAGAAGCCGTTGCCCTCCTCGCTATCTGTGTACCCGCCCGCTTACATTGTTCCACATGCATTATAATTCTCTTCTGATACCATCATTTGCCTTGAGGAAGCGGTTGGCTAAGCCACGCAATACCAAAAAACGGCGCTGCTCCAAGCGTGGTCGGCCACAGCACAAGCGCAGCAAGCGCAGGGAGCAACGACTGAGCTGTACATGTCATCGTGTCAACCGGGGAAGGTGCACACGCAAGCGGCGCCAACAACAGACACAGCAGCGGCCTCAGCCGTGGCTAAACGGATCACAGAGTCGCACTGGCGGTGAACTATTCCGTCAAACCGCCCCCTCCGTTCCCACGCCATGGCGTGTACCGCAAACTGTCGATCCCCCTTCCCCTGCACCTCTGTCTCCTGTGACACCCGCCCCCGACCCTCAGCCTGCGCCACTGCAGTCATCATGCGAGATGGTTACTGGGAGAATATTTCAAATGAGCAACAGTGCGCCGCATGTCTACTACTTATCCTCCGCTCCAGCCTCTGGTATCGTGCGGGTGACCAATGAAACCAAATGCACGATGCGAGCCATTATTGAGGTGACAGAGGGTGAGGCCGTAGAAGGTGTCATCGAGCAGGGGCAACAGGTCAGCTTTGATGTACCGCCAATTCGCCGGCTGTCCATCGTCGGCTCCGGCGAAGGCGGCATATGCAAGGGGCGATTCGTCATCCGCCTGCGACGGGCGACCTAGCTACAGCCGACGATGGAGAACATTAAACGGAAAGCCTCGGAGGAGATGTTCATGATACAACAAGATGAGCAGCTATGCGCCCTTTCCAAGGCACGCCAAGAGCTGCGGCAGACGGTGGAGGCATGGTATGTCTGGCTGTCCTCGACTCCACATGTGCTGTTTCATTCGGAAGACCAGCAGCGAATGCAGGCACCGGTCTCCCGGCTGGATCAGTTGACCCGCTGGCAGAGCGAGAGCGCTCACGCCAAGCATGCCTGGTTTCTGGAGAACGGCATCCCGCTGCTTCGCCGTAGACTGGATAAAGGAGACTATGACCGATATGAGAGCTGAACGCCGCCCGATCGCCACAGCGATCACACAAGGCTGCGAAGCCTGGCGCTGCGGCGACGACGCCCGAGGACTGGAGTCGTTCCAGCGGGCTGCCTTGCTGCTGCTCGTTGAGCTGGAGCAGCAGGAGCAGCGCCGTGAAGAGCCAGACGATCTGCCTTACACGAGACTGTCCGCACAGCTTCAGCAGGCGCTGACACTGATGGAGGCCGGGGATATTGCCGCAGCGCTGGATGTGCTGGAGACGCTTGTCCTGTCAGAGCTGGCTGCTGTGGAGAAAGGACAGCAGTGATGCCGTCACTTTTGCAGCATAACCTGGAACGGCTGCCTCCGAAGCTGCGGGCACGGGTCGAAGCGCATATCGCCTCCACTCAAGGGCAACGCTACGAAACCGTGTCGTCCGAGAACGGATGGCCCATCGCCCGGATTCCACAGGAGAATGGCCTGTATCACACCAACAGCTTGCTCGATCCCTGGTCGGAGGCAAGCCAATGGGCTGATTCGGTCCATTATGACCATACCCGGGTCAGCATCCTCTACGGCTGCAGCTTCGGCTACCCGCTCCTGGAGTATATCAAGAGGAAAAAGCCCTATACTACAGCACTTATCTTTGAACAGGATCTATGCCTGTTCTATACGATGCTGTGCGAGCTCGACCTGACTCCGCTGCTGGAGGCTCCCGACTGTCGTTTGCTTGTTGGCGGTGTGGAGCAACTGCAGGAGCAATTGGAGGATGCCCTGACTGGCGAACTGATCCTGCACAGCAGCCGCCTAGACTGTCATTTCACCCCGCTCGCTCACCGCAATCAAAAGAAGGCCTATCTACAGCTACATGAATGGTGGATGGACATCCTGAATCTGGCTGTATCCAGTGTAGGCAATTCTGTTCACGACACGCTGATCGGACTGCTAAATACAATAGACAATGCCGAGGCCATCATTCGCTCGCCCAGACTTAGCGCTATGCGGGGAGCTTTTCGGGGTGTGCCTGCTTTCATTATTGCCAACGGCCCTTCGCTTGATCGCAATATGGAGCAATTGCGCGGAGCCGTCGGCCGCTCGCTCATGCTTACCGCAGAATCCGCGCTGCGGCCTTGTCTTGCCCGCGGCATCGTGCCCGATGCAATCTGTGTGACCGAACGCTCGCCGGATGTCTACCATTTTCATTTCGCTGCCGAGCCGCTCCCCGAGCAGGTTGCACTGGTAGGCCTGACCTTGCTCGATCCGCGGATTCCGTCTTCGATGCCGGGGCCATGGATTCCGGTATTCCGCCGCCTGGAGACATCTACTCATTGGGTGCAGCGCGCAATTATGGAGAGCGGCGAGGCGCTCAAGGGCGGTTCGTCCTCCGCCCATCTGGCTTTCGAATTCGCTCTATGGGCGGGCGCCGACCCGATCATCTTCGTCGGGCAGGATCTGGCCTTCGGCCCTGAGCTCGCCACTCACAGCACACAATCCATCTATGCCAAGGCGCAGCTCGCCGGACACGTCCAGGCGCTGCGCAGCCAGCAGCTCTATGAGGTGCCGGGGGTGAATGGCCAACCAGTGCAGACCACCAGGTTATGGCTGGAGTTCAAATCATGGTTCGAGCAGCACATCTCGCTAAATCCCGACCGGCAGTATATCGATGCTACGGAGGGCGGCGCTGTAATTCAAGGAACGGTACCGATGACACTCCAGGAGGCTGTGCAGCGCTACTGCACCAACAAGCTGGATCAGCGACTCACTGCGCTGGCACTGGCCGCCGCCCCGACCGAGGAGGCATTATGGCTGCCACAACGGAAGAAGCGTCTTCTGCAGCAGTGCGCCCACATTCAAGCTCAGCTTCTCACAGCAGCCGCACTGGCTGAGGAGGACGTGGGTAACTGCCTCATCATCGAGCAGGCTTGCCGACTTCATGAGAGGTATCCGCACGCCTTGATGCCGTCGTTCGTGGAACAGCTTATTCAGGAGCAAGGTATTGCCTATACGCGCTATGCAGCGCCAGAGATCAGCACCTACATGCAGCCGCTGCTGCTTGCCTACCATACACGTATTGATAGTCTAGGCGAGATCACATCGCTTGCACAGATGCGGGAGATGAACGGTATCCAGATGGAGATGTTCCAGGCGATTAGCGAGATGTGCAGGGCTCTATCTGACTTGCTCGGTCTAGCGGGACAACGATTGGATCGGAACTAGGGCGTGTCTGAACACTCTGAGCGAATCCGAACTGGCCGAATGCTCGTTCCAGGCAAGGCGCTTTTTCGCAGGCGTACCGGGGGTACGTCATGAACAGGCAACGCAGCTTGGGGCGAATAGGCGGGGAGAGATGCCCTTGAACGGGATTTCAGACACGACATGGACGGGATGGAACAAATTGGGCGAGACTCGTGTCATCCATCTATACCATTCCTGCCTGCATGCCATAAAATGATATTGCTATCTATAGCTCTTTTCATTTAGAAGGAGGAGTGTGTATCCATGAGTTGTTCGAGTGCGCAAAACTGCTGTCAACAACCGATTGTGAGCGTGTGTCTCCCAAGTCAGGATTATGCATTAGGTACAGCAGTTTCTAGCTTGATCTTCGGGCCCAGCCCAAGCCCGGTCGCCGCCTCCGGTATTATATCAAATAATTCGACCAACTCCGCTTCCATTACGTATACCTTCCGCCGTGGCACACGTATTGTAACGACAATTGCAGGTGTCGGCTCCGGCCAGACGAGAGCCTTTGCCGTATCAGGCTTTACCACCATTAGTGCCACCGCTACAGTTGGAAGTGCAATTGCCAACCTGTGCATGACGGAGTTTTTCCGGCCGTCTGTATAATACCATGCCTCGCCTTTTCCCCTTATTCATTATTGGGGAAAGGCATACATAACTTCTTATTCACTTTACTCCAAGAAATCCACCGATCAGCCCAATTCATATGTAGGGGGAAGACGGATGAGAGATTGTGCACAGATGACGATTCCACCCCATTCGACCATTCGCGAAGCGGCTGCCGTTATGGAAGCGAGCAGCTCACAGATCGCACTGGTAGCAGACGCAGATGATCGGCTGCTGGGTACGATTACAGACGGGGATATTCGCCGTGCGATGCTGCGCGGGCAGAAGCTCACCGATCCTGCGGCGACGATCATGAATGACCGTCCGGTTACCATCGTTCACGGCACCTC
Source organism: Paenibacillus sp. J5 (assembly GCF_054955055.1). Classification (NCBI taxonomy): domain Bacteria; kingdom Bacillati; phylum Bacillota; class Bacilli; order Caryophanales; family Paenibacillaceae; genus Paenibacillus; species Paenibacillus sp. J5. The sequence goes on from NZ_JBUEDD010000002.1 coordinate 268,843, forward strand.
CGGCAAGCTCGCTTATGAGCTGATGTTACGCAAAAATCTCCGTCGGCTGCCAGTCGTCTCAGAGTCGGGCAGACTGCTGGGACTGGAGGTGCTGGAGGATTTTCTCCAGCCTTGCCCAAGGGATAATGCCGTTGTCATTATGGCCGGCGGGCTTGGACGGAGATTGGCACCACTGACTGACCATTGTCCCAAACCGCTGCTAAAGGTCGGCAGCAAGCCGCTGCTGGAGACGATTGTCGAATCGCTCCGCGCCTATTCGTTTCATCGTTTTTATTTTTCAGTCCATTATAAGGCAGAGATGATTGAGGACTATTTTGGAGATGGCAGCAGGTTCGGCGTACAGATCGATTATCTGCGCGAGCACCAGCCGCTTGGCACCGCAGGTGCACTCTCCCTGCTGCCTGACCCGGAGAAGCAGCCGGTGATCGTCATCAATGGCGATCTGCTGACCAGCCTCAACTACTCGCACCTGCTGCAGTTTCATCAGCAATGCGGCGGCGCAGCAACCATGTGCGTGCGGGAATATACGTATTCGATTCCCTACGGGGTCGTCGAGACGGATCAGCACCGGTTCGTTGCTGTCCAGGAGAAGCCCGCCCATCAGGCCTTTGTCAACGCTGGCATCTATGTGCTGGAGCCACCGTCCTTGCAGCATATCGCACCCGGGAAATATATGGATATGCCCGATCTGTTCGAGCAGCTCAAGCGGCGCGGGCTGGAGGCGTCCGTCTTCCCGGTGCGAGAATACTGGCTGGACATCGGCCGCCTCGACGATTATGAGCGCGCCAACCGTGAATACGGGGAGGTATTCCGATGAAGGAGCGCAACGGAGGCTTCACGCTTATTATCGGCTACGGCTCGATGGGTCAGCGCTATCTGCGGCTGCTGCACAGCATGGAACGCCAGGCTGTGGTGGTCAGCCGCCATGCTGCCGGTACCCGGGCGGCGCCAGAGGCCATCGCCATCTTCCGCTCGCTAGAGGAGGCCTGGACGATGAGCTGTCCGCAGCAGATCATCATCTGCAACCCGACGGGCGATCATCGCAGCACCCTGGAGTGGCTATTGCGCCGGGGGTTTGACGGCCCCATCCTTGTCGAGAAGCCGCTGCTGCATCCGAGCCCTAATCCAGCGGTTGATGTTCCCCTGCTGAATGCCGCGCGATCGCATGGCCGCATCTTCACCGCCTATAATCTGCGCTTCCATCCGGTCCTGCAGCGGTTGAAGCAGGTGTCTGATTCCGCCACACTGTTGTCGGTGCAAGTGTATGCTGGTCAGGATCTGCGCCAGTGGCGGCCTGGCGACTACCGTCGGAGCTACTCAGCGCGCCGTGCCGCAGGCGGAGGCGTGCTGCGCGATCTGAGCCATGAGCTGGATTATGTACAATGGCTGGGCGGCAAGTGGGTGCGTGTTGCTGCTGTTGGCGGGCAGCTCAGCAAGCTGGAGGTGGACAGCGATGATGTCTACGCGCTGCTGCTCTCGACTGAGCGCTGTCCGGTAACGACGGTACAACTCAATTACACGGACCGGATCGGGCAGCGACAGATTATTCTGAATACGGATGGCGGCACCTACACGGCTGACTTGGTGAACAGCACCCTGACCAGCGAGGAGGGAACGGAGCATTACTGTTGCGGGCGGGACGTAACCTACCGCGCTCAGCTTGAAGCGCTGTTCCAGGAACGGTTCGACTCATTGTGCGGCTTGGAGGAATCCTGGGAGACGCTTCGGCTCATCACGGCTTGTGAGCGCTCTGCCCGGCTTGGAAGGTGGATACGACATGTTGACTAGACCAGCCAGACTGTGTACCCTCTGCGCACGCGGCGGCTCCAAGGGTGTGCCCGGCAAGAACATCCGTCCGCTGCTGGGCAAGCCGCTGCTTGCCTATTCCATCGAGCAGGCGCAGAGCAGCGGCCTGTTCGACCACATCGCAGTCAGCAGCGACTCGCAAGCGATTCTGGACATCGCGCATGCCTGTGGCATCGACTTGCTGATCCGCCGTCCGTCAGCGCTGGCGGACGATACAGCTCCTAAGCTGCCAGCCATCGCACATGCGGCAGACATGGCGGAGCAGCTAAGCGGCCTCTCATTTGACATCGTGGTGGACCTTGATGTCACTGCTCCGGCGCGTACTCCTGAAGCGATCGTCGGTGCCGTCGCGCTGCTGGAGCAGACAGCCGCCTGCAATGTCATCAGCGCCCATCCTTCCCGTCGTTCCCCCTACTTCAACATGGTCGAGCAAGCTGCCGACGGGAGCGTGCACCTTGTCAAGCCGCCGCCGCTGCCGATTACGCGCAGACAGGATGCTCCGCCTACCTATGACTTGAACGCTTCAATCTATGTATGGCAGCGGGAATGGCTCAGGCAGCATCATACGCTGTTTCATGAACGCACAAGACTGTACATTATGAAGGAAACGGCGCCGGATATTGATTCCGAGCTAGATTTTATCCTTGTGGAGGAATGGATGAAACGAAGGAGAGTGGCTGGCGATGGAGAAGGCTGATTGCCTTCGGATGTTCGAGCTAAATGGCAGAACAGCGATCGTGACGGGTGGCCTCGGCATTCTAGGCCGCAGATTTTGCGAAGGATTGGCTTCAGCGGGCGCCCAGGTTGCGGTAGTGGATCTGTCGCGACAGGAGACCGCGGCATACGCCGCAGAGCTGGAGGCACGGCACCATACTTCCTGCATCGGCATCGCCTGCAATGTAGCTGATCCGCAGTCTGTTAGGCAGATGGCGGAGCAGGTCGACAGCGAGCTTGGAGGCATCCATATCGTGCTCAATAATGCTGCAACCAAGTCCGATGACCTGGAGCAGTTCTTCGCCCCCTTCGAGCACTACTCATTGGTACAGTGGCGGCGCATTATGGAGGTTAATGTCGACGGAATGTTTCTGGTTGCCCAGGCAACGGGCAGGAAGATGATCGCTCAAGGGAGCGGCGGCTCCATCATTCAGACCTCCTCCATCTACGGTCTGCTTGGGCCGGATGAACGGATTTACGAAGGGGCGCGTTACTTGAATGCCAGCATCAACTCCCCCGCGGTCTATTCGGTATCCAAGGCGGCTGTGGTCGGCCTGACCGCTTATCTCGCCGCGCATTGGGCACCGCATGGCATCCGGGTGAACACCCTGACTCCAGGCGGTGTCTTCAGCGGTCAGAACGAGCGCTTCGTGCAGCGTTACGCTGCGCGCGTCCCGCTCGGACGTATGGCGCATCCCGATGAGCTCGTCGGAGCCGTGCTCTACCTCGCCTCCGACGCCTCCTCCTATGTGACCGGTCATAATCTGTATGTCGACGGAGGATTGCATGCCTGGTAGCGGTATGCGTGGATCGCATCACGCAGATGCCGGGTGCTATGTGTCAGCTTCCAGCAGGCGGAACCGTGTATCTGCTCCGCTGGTCGTGAAGTCTCTAAGCCGTTAAGCCGCTGGGCCTTGGGCTTAACGTGCAGGCACGCCCTTGACGACCGCTCCCGCCGCCACCTCGCGCGTAACCACCGCTCCTGCACCGACGATCGCACCGCTACCGATCATCAGCTTATTATTCCCGGCACGACCTTGCAGCACAACGGCACCCGCGCCTATATACGCCCCCTCGCCCAGATGGACGTTGCCCGATAGATGAGCCCCAGGCCCAATGGTTACATAGTCCTCAATGAAGCCATCATGCGAAATCGTGCAGTTCAGATTATAGATGCCAAAATTGCCGCAGCGGATTCCGGTTGTCATCCGGCAGCCCGCCAGCACGATATTGCCGCAGCGCTCATACAGATCCGGCAGTTGTCTGGCGGCAAGTGTTGCTTCAGGATGCACCAGATTAATATAGGGCAGATGAGGATAGCGATTCTGCACCTGCCTGCGCAGCGCGGACTGACCGATCGCGATGATGAATTTCCAGCCCTGCGCAGCGAGCGTGCTTACAGCTTCCTCCCCGATTACTGGCAGCTCGCTGCTGACGCATGGCAAGTGAGGGATGTCTTCGGAGCCTGCGGGTTGCATTCGATCAGGTTGCATTCGATCAATCAACACGAGCTGTGAATAGCCAAGCAGCCACGCCAGGTCAGCGGCTTCCCTTGCCAGGCCCGAAGCGCCGAAGATCGCCAGCTTCATTCAAGCCTCTCCTCCTCGCGGTAGCTCCTGCTCGCTGGCTTGCCCAGCACCTCCCAGTATGCATAAGGGGTCATCCCGTCTCCCGGCCGCTTCACCGCTATATCCTCCTCCGTTATCAGCCTGCCCGCCTCGATGTCTCTGGCTGCTACCAGGCTTCGCCGGACGATACGCGCATTGTCTATCTCGGCATCATCCGGCAGCTTGCGTCCAGTACCGAGCGCTGCCTCCGCCTGACGGACTGCAAGCACCATCTGGGCGAAGCCTTCAGGATCAAGTGAGGCGCGATGATCCGGGCCCTCCATACCCCGGTCTAACGTCAGATGCTTCTCCAGCAGCACTGCGCCTCTGGCTGCTGCAGCCACCGCTACAACGTTGCCCTCGGAATGGTCGGACAGTCCAACCGCCAGTCCGAATGCCGCAGCGAGTGTATCCAGCGCACGTAGATTAATGCTCTCAAAGGGAGCCGGATAGGCAGTAGTGGCATGCAGCAAGGTGACCTTAGCCGTGAGCGCAGCCTGTCCTGCCCTGGATAAGTAAGCCTCGCGAAATGCAACGCGCCCAGGCCAGTCTGAGGCAGAGGCGGTGTAACCATAAGCCAATACACCTAGCGCCTGCTCAATGTCCGACAGCGTGGACATGCCTGTCGATAGCAGAATCGGCTTGCCGCTGCGCGCCAGCGCCAGCAGCAGCGGTGCGTGCGTAATGTCCCCCGAGGCAACCTTGAAGCGTGTAACAATGCGCCGCTGTCCAAGCCACGCGGCACTCTGTTCATCGAATGGCGTGGCCAGCAGCTCCAGCCCGCATGCAGCGCATTGCTGTGCCAACAGCTCATGCGCCTCCTCGGATAGCTCCAGCTTGCGCAGCATGGATAACTGGGAGTCCTCTGCTCCTGCTGCCTGTTGTTGCTGGTATGCGGCCTTGGGCGCATCGGCAGCCGCAAGACGCGATGCTTTGAAGGTCTGGAGCTTGACAGCATCGGCTCCCGCCGCTGCCGCCGCCTCGACCAGACGACTGGCCAGCTCCAGCGACCCATTGTGATTGACACCGATCTCTGCAATGATCTTCATGCCCATACCCTCGCCTCCCTCTTCAGCAAAAACGCTTCAGCCCGCTAATCCCACATCCCGCGCGGCGACACAGCTCCTCCACCATGCGCACACTGCTGTTGCCATTCCCATACGGATTGGGCAGACAACTGGCATCCATGCGGAAGGCATGGAGGATGGCGGCTCGAATGGCCGTCTCATTCGGCTCGCAGTGCAGGACAGATGGCCCACGCAGACGGCCCCGCTGCCGCACGCCAATATCGACCGTCGGCGTGCCGAGCGACGGAATCTCACACAGCCCGCTGGAGGAATTGCCTACGACGGCATCTACAACCCGAGCCGCGCTGAAGTACCGGAGCTGCCCGAGTGATGTATACACCCGGCAGTTTCGCCGATTCGACGCAAACTGTTCGACCAGCGCGCCGTAACGACGGCCTCCCGGATCGGCATTAGGCTTGGTCAGCAGGATGCCGACCTCATCCCCAAGACTATCCAGCGCCGTGAGCAGCGCCTTCAGTTCTGCCTCGGCATCGTGCTCGCCAAGCGTCGCCGGGTGATACGTCACAAGTACATTGCGCGGACGAAAAGTGAATTCCAGCTCCCGTTCCAGCTCTTGTCTTGGGAGCAGCGGCAGCTCCATGATCCGGTCGATGCCCGGGTGCCCCACCTGAATGATCGTCTCTGGAGCTTCCCCAAGTCGGCGAACTCTGCGAGCAGACTGTTCATTGGTAACAAAATGAAGCTGCGCCATTTTCGTTATCCCATGGCGTATGGCCTCGTCCAGTGCCCCTTCCGTTACATCTCCGCCGCCGATATGAGCAATCGGAATCCGGGCGAGATAGGCAGCGCTGGCCGCTGCCCATATCTCGTAACGGTCGCCCAGTACGACGACCCAATGGGGACGAAGGCGCGCGAAGGCATCGGCAAAGCCGATCATCCCGAGCGCTGTCGACTTGGCTGCTCCTGCTCCAGTATCGCTGGATACCAGCATTTCGACACGCTGCTCAATGGCGAAGCCGTCCTCGATGATCCGATCAACCGTCATGCCAAATTCCGGCGACAGATGCATCCCGGTAACGATCAGTTGAAGCCTTAGCTGCGGGAGCTCCTCAATCCGCTTCATTAAGCCATACAACAGCTCATACTCGGCCCGGCTCCCGGTTATGACTGCGATGCGGTATGGATTTAGCTGTTCCATGCTTCCCTCCGTGTGGCCCCTATGAGAAATGCACTGCTCGGAATATTAATTACCCTCTTAGCCAAGCTCTCGCTTGTTGCAAGCTCCATGCGTGGGGCATCACGCAGCATGGGCAGTTGATGCAGCGGAGTCCAGAGCGGCCGTGCCCTGATGCCCTCCTGATGGGCAAGCTCCAGTACGGCCTCCAACTCACCCTGATGCTGCTCCTCCAGCACCAAGGCATTCAACCAATAGTTGCTGCGGCATTGCTGCGGCTCACTGTAGCATTGAACCCCTTCCACTTGCTCGAATGCGCGTTGGTATGCTCGTGCCAGCCTGCGTTTGCAATCTAGCATCATCGGCATCTGCTCCAGTTGTGCCAGCGCTAGCGCCGCATTCAGATTGGGCAGCCGATAATTGTAGCCAACGGCATCATGTACAAAGCGCCAACGATGCGGCACCTTCGCCGTCGTCGTCAAGTGCCGGACAGCTCTGGCCAGCGGCTCGCTGTTCGTCACAATGGCGCCGCCTCCGCCCGCGGTCATAATTTTGTTGCCGTTGAAGCTGAATGCCGCCAGGCAACCCCAACTGCCGATATGGCGGCCTTTGTACCAGGAGCCAAGTGCTTCCGCCGCATCCTCGACCATCTCCAACCGATAATCGGCGCATACCTCTGCCAGCTCATCCAGCCGCGCCGGATGTCCCAGCGTATGCATCGGTACGGCAACACGAATACGCCTCCCAGTAAGCCGATTGAAGCAGGCGCCATCTCGGAGCACTGCGATCGACTGGAGATGCCGTCTTAATTTCCCCGGATCAAGACCGAGAGTTCGTTCACAGCTATCCGCCAGATGCGGAACTGCCCCGCAGTAATGAACCGCATTGGCCGTAGCCACGAATGTCAATGCAGGGATGATCACCTCATCCTGATTTTCCACACCCGCAACCAGCAGAGCAGCATGCAGGGCGGCAGAACCGTTCACCACAGCGACTGCATATCGCATCCCCGTGAAGTCTGCTAGCTGCTGTTCGAACTGTTCCACAAATGCCCCAGCCGACGACACCCATCCTGTATCGAGACACTCCTTTACATAGTGCCATTCCTTCCCGGCGAAATACGGCGCATGCAGCTCAACCGGCTGCTCACCTGACGGAAGCACCTGCTTCAACCGCTGCACAATCTCCTGCGCAAACTGACTTGCAGCCCGTCCGCTCATATCGTATACGATTGCGGCTCTGCTTGCCATGCCGAGGGCATGGAGGCAAACCACTCGATCGTCTCCGCCAATCCCCTTCGCAGCCCATCCGCTCCCCCATATTTCGGCTCCCAGCCTAGCAACTGCTTGGCTTTAGAGGGATCGGCCCACAGCCGCTCCACTTCACTGCCTGCAGGACGCACTCGGGCGGTATCGCTCTCAATTGCCGCCTCGACCCCGAGCAGCTCCGCCACCAATGCCGCCGCCTCACCGATGCTTGTTTCCCGGCCGCTCCCGATATGCACCGTGTGGCCTATTGCACCCACCGCCTGCGCAGCAGCAGTAAACCCGCGAACCGTATCCTGGACATACGTAAAATCCCGAGTCGGCAGGACGGAGCCTAGTCGGATACTGTCCGCTCCTGCAAGAAGCTGCGTGATGATGGTCGGCAGGACGGCTCTCCGGGATTGGCGTGGGCCATACGTGTTGAATGGGCGCAAGATGACAACTGGCAGCCCATAGGCGTAGTAAAAGGACAGCGCAAGCTGATCCGCGCCGATCTTGGAGGCCGAATATGGAGATTGCCCAAGAAATGGATGCTCTTCCGTCATCGGGACATATCTGGCCGTCCCATATACCTCGCTCGTAGAGGTATGCACGATTCGTTCCACGCCCAGCTCCCTGGCAGCCTGCAGCACATGGAGCGTTCCCTTGATATTGGTATCAATGTAGCTTTCAGGAGCCAGGTATGAATATGGAATACCTACTAGCGCAGCCAAATGAAAAACCGTGTGGCAGCCCTTCATGGCCTGCTTGACAGCAGCTCCATCGCGAATATCTCCATAAACCAGGTGCAACTGGGAGCGAATGTCCGGCTTCAATTGATCCAGCCACCCGGCTCCGCCGAAAGCATTATAGTAGACAAATGCGCGAACCTGGCAGCCTTGCTTAACCAGCAGCTCAGTCAGATGAGAGCCGATAAAGCCATCTGCTCCGGTAACGAGCACAGGGCCGTTTGTCAGTCCCATAGTCCCCCCTCCTCCATGCATCCCCCGATGTTACGACAACACGGATAATGACATTTTATTCTGTAGAAAGGAGAGTTATGCTGACCCTTGCTCGCAAAGCATGATAGCATCTATCCCACCCGAACAAACGAAATTGTAGCAGCAGTCGAGGAACCCGACAAGGTAACGGTAGCGGCTAACGTGGTAGTAACTGTGACCCGAATGGTATCCCCTGCATTTACGGTAAGGACAATCTGATTATGGACAAGTCCCACGCCGATAGCTGCTGCAACCAATGTCCCATTAACGCCTGCATTATTACGGAACAATTGAAAGTTTGTGAGCAAAGTTAGTGTCGGATATATCGCATACGTAATCAGATAGCGCCCAGCCGTATTTAGTGTGAAGGTATCCGCAGTCGGATTGTTCACCGTGATGTCGCTCGGAAGATTCTGTGCATTCGGAAAAGTTATGTTTCCCGTTGGATTCAGAAGCGTAAGAACAATGGTAGCCCCAGAATTGTTGGCTGCCGATCCGATCGTCCCCGTCGAGCCTGTGGCCCCGGTTGCCCCGGTCGATCCCGTAGCTCCGGCGCTTCCTGTGGCTCCCGTTGCCCCGGTCGGGCCTGTAGCTCCAGCGCTTCCTGTGACCCCGGTTGCTCCGGTCGGGCCTGTAGCTCCGGTGCTTCCTGTGACCCCGGTTGCTCCTGTCGAGCCCGTAGCTCCAGCGCTTCCTGTGACCCCGGTTGCTCCGGTCGGGCCTGTAGCTCCAGCGCTTCCTGTGACCCCGGTTGCTCCGGTCGAGCCCGTCGAGCCTGTTGGACCCGTCACGCCTTTACTACATGCATTGCAGGCAGCATAAATAACACCGGATTTGCAATAAGAACAACACCCGCTGCCATTTATAATATTCATACTGCCCCCTCCTTCATCATGATGCATTAAAGCTGTCTTCTGCTTAGCCACCATTCTCCTCTTCCTACAATGAATGTTGAACAACTTCCTTTTGCCTGTACATTCTTCCTCTACAATTAAGGAAAGGGCTCAAGATGATAGACTAAAGAATAGACGTCCAGAGATTTATAATCAATTAGGAAACACAGAGGAGAAGGAGCCATTCCATTCAAGGTGAGGCGGCTGAGTTGCTTCAAGGATTGTTCTTCGCTTATCATGAGGAAGACAAGCAAAGATTAGGGATAGCTGTATAGCGCTGCATTAATATAAGGTGATCAGATTAGAGGAGGCAATCTATGAAAGTAACCAACTGGCGCTACACCCTGCTCCTGTTGCTCTGCCTGGTAGCGGGGATGGTGGATGTGATCGGTTTTTTGGAGCTTGGCCATGTGTTCACAGCCAACATGACGGGCAATATCGTCCTTCTTGGCATGGCGATTGGTCAGTCTCAGGAGCTCGCCGTACTACGAGCAGGAATTGCGCTGATGGGCTTTATAGGGGGAAATATACTCGGTGCAGCACTGCTGGGCGAATCAGAAGGCAGCAGACCGAAGGGATGGCCGCCCAAGGCAACACGCCTGCTCGGTGTAGAAGTGCTATTATTGCTGGCATTCACATTATGGCACTGGCTCGGTGAGCCAACTCCTGCTCAGCTCTATGGTCTCATTATTTTATTAAGCTGTGCGATGGGTCTGCAAACCTCCGCAGGCCGCTCATTGGGGATAGCTGGTATCTCAACCACTGTTCTGACGAACAACCTGACCCATACCGTCGAGGACGGCATTACATACGTCCGGCGTCTTCGTCAGAGCAGACGGGATCGAACAGCACCGCTTGCTCGCTGGAGCCGCGACACCCTTTTGCGCTTGGCTGCGCTTGTCACCTATCTTCTTGGTGCTATTGCCGCAGCGCTTGCTATTAATTTTGGGCTGTATCTCTTATTATGGCTGCCGGTCGTGTTGGTTGGCTCCATCACCCTGCTCGCCTGGCTCTTGCTTCATCCTGAACCAGATGACAACGCATCAGAGGCTCTACGATAACCACTACTATAATGAAGGAACGAAAGCCGGGGCATACGAAATCCCCGGCTCGCTTGCTTGCGAAAGTGTCAATTCTCCAGCAGTTCATCCAATCTCCTCTCCAGCCATTCCTGCAAAGACAACTGCTGTTGACTGGCCAGTCGGGTCAGCATTTGCTTCTTCACTTCAGGGATATACATCGTAATGGGAGACAAGCCTGTGTCGATCAGTATTCCATCATATTTTACAACAATTTCCCCCTGACGAATAAATAAGCGGAGCTTGTCGATCCATTCACCGTGAGTCGCGGGCAAAATCCCCTTCAATACGGACTTGCGTACCTCCACCTCCAGTTGCCCCCCGGCAACAATCCGCATATTGGCTGGCCCTATCTGCTTGAACATCTCCTCAATGAGCGTATAGATAATGGAGTCCAAGGAACGAGGCAATGGAAAGATAAAACGGGCATACCCATAAGCAGTATTCGGCTTTCGCGGCTCCAGCTCCAATTGTGCCCGCCAGCCTGAAGCGACGGCTTCTTCATAGCTAATTCTCTCCCCGTCCTCCGTTAGCAGCATCGCCTCCGCTTTCTTGTTGCTCACACGCTTCAGCTCGATCAGGCGCGCCAACTGCCCATTGCGGGCAAACGGCTGGTACAAGAACAGACCGTGCTTGCCATCATAGATGGTTTCATATTTGCCCGCATCGGGATTTTCCAGCCTATATCTTTCCAATTCCGTCTCCCGAATAAAATAGGTGCGTTTGCCGCGGTATTCACCTTCATAATAATCCAGCTTATTCTCTTGCAGCAGCTTATGAATGAAGGTCGTGGAACGACCAAGCCTCTGCGCAGCCTCTGCTGGTGTCAGATCCGGCTTCACATAGTAAGCCTTGAGCCTCTCGACCTCCTCCACACGGAAGCGATACCCGCCATCGCCTCGATGGGTGCTGCGATTCACTGGCTCCAGTCGTTTGTCTGAATTGGCATGGTTCACGAGCTTATATAATGAGGTTGTCGTAATTCCCAGGGCAGCGGCCGCTTGGACAACATCCCAATACTCTCTGCTTGTTTCATTCATGGATCATTATCCCTTCCTGTTTCTATCTCATGATCTGATTCACTTCTTCTTATTATAGCTTTTATATATCAGAATATAAAGCAAATCACATGAACAGTTTTATATGATCATATCAGAACACGAACACAATTTTCTTTTTTTGCTCTACATATTAATCAGAATATGATAATTGAGTTCAATAGAAAAGATTGTACTATTATTTTAGATTCAAATATTGATTGTCATTTTTCGGGTGTACTAGTCGTTACGTATGGAAGGCACATATATTATCGAAATAAAACCATCTATTCAATGAATATAAGTTTATATATAATAGTAGAAAGTGTATGAAAGAAGGAGAATAAGTGGATGAACCTCAATCTGCCGAATGTCACATCGCTGCTGCGTACTGGCGCGGACACCAGCCACCTATCACCAGCCCGGTTATATCCCCTACTGCTCGATGATCAATATCGCGGCCAAGTCATGGAGGGAATCTCTGCGCAGGAGGATGACCAGGGCAATTACAATTATCGGGCTGTCTCCAACCTGGGGATGGTCTATCTATATATCCACCGCCGCGACCGCCGCCGCAAGCTCAATACGAAGAAGGAATATGCACGCGAGCTGCTTTTGCTGCTGCGCTATCCGGCCCAGCTCAACAAGGCGGACATTCGCGAGTTAACCAGACTCGATATGGAGAAATTCCAGCAGCTACTGGAGCAACAGGGGCACCGTACTAGCACACTTAGCAAGAAGATCGTCATTATCCAGTCCTTTCTTACGTGGTGCTACGAGGAAGGCTATCTGAACAAACCGATTGCTCGCGGCTTGCAGCCCGTACATATGAACCGTGCAGAGCTTCCCGATCGAGACATTGACGAGCAATCGCTGCGCAGCGCTATCGACTACTACAAGGAGCAGCCTAAGATTCAATCCCTACTATTTATACTCGCAACCAGTGGCCTGCGCCTCAATGAGATCATCACTCCGCTCTGGGGAGATTTGTATTATGATGCCAGCCGCAAACGCTATTATTTGCGCACGCGCACGAAGCGGGATAAGCTGCGGCATGCCCACATCAAGGACTACGCGCTTGAAGCGTTGCTTGAATATCGGCGCAGACTCGGGCTGAGCACCATGATATCTCCAGGGGACTCCACCCCCTTCTACCCCAATCGGTTAGGCAAATGCTACACCCTATCCAGCCTATCTGCCTCACTATCCACATGGATGGCGGAGGCTGGTTTGACGACTATTCACGGCAGACGTATTACCCCCCACTACTTGCGTCATTATTTTACTCAGACCGCTTATGCCAAGGGGGCGCCGCTGGACTGGATCTCAGAGACACTGGATCATTCGAGCACCAAAATAACAAAGGAGAATTATTTGAGCCGTGTAATGAAGAAGGAGCGCGACGTCAGCGATTATGTAGATTTGTTATAGCTTCTTGAATAGTGAAAGCTATGGGATGCTCTCTCCTCTATTGCAGATTTAGAACATTTGTTCTATAATAAAGAGAACAAATGTTCTAAATGGAGTAGAGGGAGGAAACGTGAATGTCAGATGCTGCCATTGAGCTTTATGAATACCATAGCTGGGCTAACCGCGCCATTTTGAATCATTTGGGCAGCTTGCCGGAGAACGTATGGCGTCAAGAGACGGCGGGCATCTACCCATCGATCTCGGGTGTTATGTCCCATATGTATGCAATGGACGCCATGTGGCTATGTATGTTGCGTCAGCGCCCGTTTGATGAAGCGAGAGCTTTGCTGCTGCGATTGAAGGAGCAGACTAGCCAGGAGGGTCTGGAGGATGTGCGGGAGAGATTTCTACATATCGAGAGCAAGTATCGTCAGTGGCTCCTTACTGAGGACTTGAACGACTCTCTGCTGCTTGCCCATCCTGTTCACGGAGTCGTGAACGCCTCCCTATCCCGCATTATCCAACATATTGTGAACCATGGCGCCTATTATCGCGGTCATTTGTCTGCTATGCTATGCCAACTGGGACATGCCGATGTGCCGACAGATTATTTGTTATATCTCTATACTGGATAGCTGTGCGAGATGGATAAGCGATGCCGTTCATATGCGAACTCTTCTGATTTTACTTCGAGGCCGTTCTTTCGAGTGTAAGAATTCATTTATCGCAGATTATGGTTTACATAATTATATTTATGTATATTAAATACCTCTTAGTTCTTCGATCCTTTTAAATTTCACTAGTATAGTTTACATAATTATATTTATGTTAACTATGATACTTAACACTCCCAGGATGATATTATCCTTCTAGTCTTATACTTTAGACGCTATCGTTGACTGGATAGGGTCGCCTCACGAAACGGAAATAAATATGCGCTCTACACATCATTGCATAACAAAACCGCTCCCTTTACTTTTAGTAAGGGGAGCCAGTTTTTCGTGATGGTGAGCAAATTTTCTTTTGCCCAAGGAACATGGTTTACTTAACAAGGATCCCTCCAGCAGAATACCCACTATTTTTTATCATCCTTGTCTCGATTGATTCTATAGAGTGTATATATAGACTCTGTTAAAAAACTAAGAGATGCGATCATTGCAAGAGAGAACAACCATATCACTCGACGATCATCAATACCCTCTCCTACGGGACCAATCTTCGGTTTGTAGATATAGTACACTTGAAGAATGGCCATTAGCATCATAAATATAGATAAAATCATCCTTGTGATAGCCATTTTCCTTTTATTCATAATTTCCACTATCACCCCTTCCAAGCATTTCGGTCATTACTCTACATAACTATTATTATGTAAACTAATGATGTTCACAACTCTCTTTATTAGTACCTTCAGATAAAATATCATCCCGACATTAAGATGAGAAAATTTTCATCATAATCTCATAAACAGAGTGAAGGGGTTGGGAGAGTCATCTTCGATCTCTTATTGTTAATTATTGTCAAAAAAATCTGTGTTATAGTTATTCTTGGCTCTATTAATAAATGAGGAAATTTATTCGACACAAACGGAGGGAATATCCAAACGATGCTTAAACCAAAAATGTACCGCAAGCTAATCATCACCTGCTTATGTGCTGCAATCGGACTCTCTGCTATGACCGTTGGCACCTCAAGCTATGCTAGCGCAGCAACGACAGAAGCTTCTGACATTATCGCTAATGGCAAGGATCTGCTGGGAACTCCTTATAAATTCGGGGCCTCAAGCTCCACTGGTTACTTTGACTGCTCTTCCTTTGTCCAATATGTTTTCAAGCAAAGCGATATTAAGCTACCCCGCTCCTCATCTGAGCAGGCATCCTACGGAGACAAAGTCAGCAAGAGCTCTCTAAGCCAAGGCGACTTGATGTTCTTCAAAACGAATGGCAAGAGCATCAGCCACGTAGCCATCTACATAGGCGACAACAAGATGATTCATGCTTCCTCCAGCAAAGGCGTAACCATCGATAGCATTAACAATAGCTACTGGAAAAATAAATATGTCACTGCACGCCGTGTGCTTAGCTAGTCGCCATCACTGGCATGATGACGACCTGCCAAGCTATCCTAATCTCACAAGTGCTGCAGAAGCTTTCATCCGTAACAGCCGTCTCTTCCCAGGCGGCTGTTTGTGCGTTCTGCGTACTCTCTTACCTTAATAGACGGTGCCTCCCCACAAAAGGTTGCAACGAGCTTCAAATTTTTTGAATAAAGAAAAGCTGAAGCAGGCCTAAGCCTGCTCCCTTCATTACGTTTCTGATTACGCCTGGCGTTTGACCTTGCTGGAGGTCTTGCCTTGAGTTTCTTGCTTAATTTGTTTTAGAATCGTCAAAAACTGCTCTTTCGTTGGAATTTTCCGCTCCATAAACTACTCCTCCTATGTATGTTGACATGCACGTTCTCATTATACAAGATAATGACCTCCAGTAGCCTTGGTAATGTCAGGGTATACACTGCAAGCCCGAGCTTGTTACAATAGAAAACATGGAGGTGAGCTGCGATGAATATATTGAAAGCCAAGGATCGTATTGAACTTGACAAGCGTGTGCCAGCAATGCCCTGGTATGTAGAGAAATTCATTAATTATAAGCTTCCCGACCTATCCCCCTCATCACTGCTGGAGTATGTACGAGATTATGAGACCTTTCTCAAATGGTTGATGGCGGAGGGCTTAACTACAGCAACTGTGATGAAGGATGTGCCGCTGGAGGATCTTGAACGACTGCATATGGACAGCATCGACCATTATAAAATGTTTCTATCTACGTTTAAGCCGGAGACGAACAACCGTGTCACCATCTCCCGTAAGCTGTCCTCGCTCCGTTCCTTGTTTCATTATTTGAGCCAGATCGCAGAGGATGAACAATTCTACCCGCTGCTCAAACGCAATGTGATGGCCAAGGTGACGATCAAGCGAGCCCACAAGCCTAAGGATACAGCCGCCAAGCTGGAAGGCAAGCTGCTGCAGGAAGAAGAAATTTACGAGTTCATTCATTATTTGAAATCCGAATATCCGATTGATGTTGCTGACAACAAGCAGGCGCTCTATGCCTATGAGAAAAATAAGATTCGCGACGCCTGTATCATCATCCTCATCCTGAATTCCGGTCTGCGAGTATCCGAGGTTGTAAACCTTAATGTGGATGACATCGATCTGAAGAAGAGGCTGCTCCACGTATATCGCAAGGGGGCCAATGACGACACCTTCAAGACACCGGTTTATTTTCGCCAGGAGGCGATGGACGATCTGAGAGAGTACATGGCAATTAGAGACTCGCAATATCGCCCTGCACGGCGGGAGAAAGCACTATTCCTTGCCGTTGCCAACGGCAAGAACGAGGGGACGCGCATGACCAAGCGAGCCATCCAGGAGATGGTGATCAAATACGCCAAACGGTTCGGCAAGCCTTACCTGTCTGTGCACAAGCTGCGTCATTCTTTTGCAACGGATTATTATCTGCGCAATGATATCTACAAGACGCAGGAGCAGCTTGGACATTCCTCGCCGGAGACGACGATGATCTATGCTCATCTGACCGATAAGACAATGGCTGAAGCCATCGATAAGCTCAAGGAGTAGAACCGTCTTGCATCGAATAGCGTGAACAGAACAGGACGCCTCTGAGCCACCGTGAAAATGGGGTCGAAGGCGTCCTGTTCATAGGTAATAAACTTGAATTATCGGAGATCGAGACGAATGTCATCCAGCCAAATCACACCCGATTCCGTCTGATCGAATACGAATTCGATCTTGCGAATATCCTGTACATGCCATGGAGAGCCTCCATCATGAAAGGCTGCCAGCGGGATGAAAAAATCTTGATACACCGTTTCGGCGGATAGGCTGAGCTTGCCATTGCGGATAAACGGCTCAAGTAATGATATATTTAGATAGTTGCTGATTAACAGCGGCTGAATCGGCTTGAACTCACTTAGCGGGCGGCTATAGACCTTGCCATCCTGCGTCGTCAGTCGCAACGAAAAATCGAGCGGCGAGCGATTCGTTGTATCGCCTGCATCGCGAGCCAAGGAGAATGCAAAGGCAGAAGGTTCACTGAGACTAGCGGCGATCGTCTTTGGTATTTCTACTGTGTACCGCCCCTTCCTCTCCTCCCATGACAGCTTTAGAGCGCGGTTTTGGCGTGAACCGTTACCGCGACTGCGCTTGTCCTCTTCCTCCCACTCGCTCAGACCGTCCGCTTGAAGCCATCCCCTGCGAATGGTCGCCGTCTCTCGATTATCATCTTCCTCATAATCAGCAAGCCGCAGCATCTCCGAATCGTCATAACGGCTGAGATACTGTGTAGCAGGTAGTTGATCTGCGATGACTCGCCAATCCTTGAACATCGGTATATACTCTCGTTGCTCATGAAGAGTCGCTTCCAGGAAACCCGCGATATAGGCCTTGGCAATCAACCGCTGCTCGGCAGCAGGCAGCAAAACCTGCGTATTCATTAATAGTCGGAGCGGCAGCTTAATATCATGCTTGCCCCAGCTCGTATTGAACTGACCGTGGTTAGCCTGCTCCACATAGAGCGAGGCCTTCATATAGAACTCATCATCCTCAGGCTTGCCGACGAATGAGATTCGATCATATTGGCGATCCCCATCAAACGTGCTGACATCAGAATCATAAGCCCCTTGAATGACCAGATAATTCACATTTTCCAGCTCAGGGTACGTATTCTCCAGCTTCTTATCTGTCGGGGCAAGCGCGATAATCGTCTTGATTCGATATTGAATGCCGGTCAGCACATCCGTGCGCCCGGCTTGACTGAAATAATCATCAAAGCGCGCAGCCAGCACGGCTGCCTGCCCCCCTCTCGAATGCCCAATCAGTGCCAGTTGCTCCCAGTCAATCTGATGAAACAGCCGATGCTCCGAGTCATTGCTCCAGTCATCCAACTGCTTCAGATGGTGAATGATGAGCCATGCTCTCAGCGCATAATCCTCATCGGGAATGCCGGACACCATCGAATAATTGGCATAATTCTCATCGATGGATATGGTGATGAAGCCGCGACTGGCCAACAGCTCGCCAAGGTAGGCATAACCGTCATCGGAGAAATCCTCCATATTATGATTACCATGCACAATCATCACCAGCGGGAACGGACCGTCGCCTACTGGCATCCACACTCTACCGTTCAAGGGAAGACGGCTCTCATCGAACCCCCAGTATAAGGTGCGCAATGCTCTCCAATCCTTAATGAAGGCTGAGGCATCGACGGTGCGAGAGACCCATTGGGCCTGCTTGCCATATTCGCTTCGGAGCCTGTCCGTTCCGCTGCCGTAAGTCAAGGCTTCCACAGCATACGGTCCCCGTGTATAAGGCGCTGTCAAATCCACCGACCCGTCCGCAGGATGATTCGCAGCAACCGCGCTATCCGCTTCATCGATCTGCTGGCTCATAGCCGGAAGCGCCCGATCCATCTGCAATCCTCCATAGTAGACATAGCCCGCCGAGGTCAGCAGAAGCACTGTAGCGCAGAACGCCACAACTAACACCCGGGGAGCCAGTTGCTTGACTGGACGGATCAGGACGGATAGAAGAACTCCTGCCAGCATCCCGAATAATGCCAATAGTCCTGTAAGTAGAAAAGCCCCCGGCCAGTCCATATTGGCGAATGTGAACAGCCTGGGAAAGATCGCAAGTACAGCAGCCAAGCTGCCAAGCAGATAGTAAGGTACACGCCAAGGCAGCCATACCAGCAGACAGCAGGCGGCGAACATTACCGCCCCTACGAGCAGATTCCCTGCTGCTGCAACGGCAATGATGATAATCCAGTCAGCCAGTTGTCCCAGCCCGGTAAACATCGTCAGCCCGGTCTCAATCCAGATCAACATAAACACAGTATGCAATCCTGCAAATGCGGCCATGAACAGCTTCGAATCTGGATATCTTAGCCGTCTTAGCCGCTGCTTTAAGCGTTTCATCGGTAATTCTCCTTAACGGCGGGCGCAGTCAGCTTATTTTTCCTCAAGCAGCCGCTTGATAACAGCAGACAGGATGCCCGGCAGATACGGCTTCACCAGGAAGTCGCGAATTCCCCACTGAGCTGCCTTGTCCTTCTCCTCGAATGCGCTGGAGATAATAATGGGTGTATTAGTCAGCTCGGCAGACTTCTTCATATGCTCGATCACGTCCCACCCGTCAATGCCCTCCTCCAGCAACAGATCGAGCACAATCAGATCAGGCTTCTGCTCTTGCAGCCGTTCCAGCGCTTTGCGACCTTCGGTATACAGCTCTACTCTGAAGCCTGAACCAAGCAGCTCATCGCGAAGCATCCGGGATAGATTATGATCGTTCTCTACCAGCATGACGACCGGAGCCGAATGAGGAGCGACTCCATCATGGTCTAGATCAGAAACCGATGGCTCGTACAGCGGTATATCGATCGTGAACGTACTCCCCACACCTTGGCAGGATTCGACCGCTATATCTCCATTATGCTGGTGAAGAATCTCCTTGACAATCGCAAGTCCCAGCCCTGTGCCGCCGATCTCTCTGCGGTCAGAGTTATCCACACGGTAAAACTTATTGAACAGCTTGGGTAGAGCCTCCCTAGGAATGCCTAGCCCTTGGTCTTGAACACTAATGAGCAGCCGCTCTCCATCCCGTCTGCACTTCACGTGGATTTTGCCTCCTTGCGGAGAATACTTGACCGCATTGCTCAGCAAGTTGGTCAGCACCTGACGCAGCTTGTCACGGTCCCCAACCACGGTATAAGGCAGTTCTCCCCACTCTGCGACGAGCTCATGCTGGGAGGTGTTGACCCGCTGCGCCTCCAGTGCTTCCTCAATGAGCGACTTCATATCGACAGTCTCGGTGACATAGCTTTGTTTGCCCGACTCCATCCGCTGCAGGTCGAGGAAATCATTGATTAAGGTTGTCAGCCTTCGAGCCTCCTGATGAATGGTGTGAATATATTTGCGCTGTCGCTCGGGCTTCAGTTCCCTATGCAATAGCAGCTCAGCAAAGCCGAGAACACTGGCGAGCGGGGTGCGCAGCTCATGGCTCACCGTGCTGACGAACTCCGATTTCATGCGATCCACCTCATGCTCTCGTGTCATGTCCCGATGGACCAGCAGCAGGCCAAATCGCTCATCATCCCGATACAATGGTTCAGAGTACAAGAGCATATGTCTTGGCTGAGGATGGCTCAGCTCATATTGGATGCTCTGGGAGCCGCGTTGCACGCCACTTACAACCTGTTGGATAAAGGCGACTAGCGGAGCAGGTTCGATAACCCGCTTCTGCAGTTGCTCCGTAAGCACTTGCAGTGTTAGTCCGCGCTCAAATACATCGGCTTGGAAGAAATCGAAAAATTCACCCATCTTATCATTGATTTCGATCGTCTCGCCTTCCAGATTAATAAACTGAATGCCCTCTTGAATCGTATTAATCATATCTCGTGTCAGTTGTCGCTGTTGCTCCGTCTCCTCGTACATCTCCAGCTTGTCCAAGGCCAACGCGACTTGACGGCAGCTATGCAACAGTTCATTCTCGTCATGCCTTGTGATGGCTCCGCCGATGCGTGTTACAACCAGCAATGCGACCACCTCTCGTCTGCTGTTCTCAATCGGAATGAACAGATCACTCGATTGCATACCCGCAGGATGATAGCCCCGCTCCCCGTCTGAAGCCTCTCGCACAAGCAGGTACGGCTCCAACGTTTCAATGCATCTGGCAGCAGGGCTGTCATCAAGCGAGGCTACGAACGCAGCCGCTGATTCGGCTGATATGCCGCTTGAGGCATAATCGCGCGAACCGCTGAGCATCACCAGCACCCCTTTATCGAAGTTGCTGTAACGAACCACATTATGGATAATGCTGTACAGCAGTTCACCCTTGTCCAGTGTGTTGGCCAAGGTCTGAATAAACTGATTGCGGTTTTTGAGGATCTCTTCATTTTCTTCCAGGGTCTGAATGGCTTCTTGCAATTCCTCCTGCTGCGCCTGCAGTTCATCCTGCTGGGCTTGAAGCTCTTCATTCTGTGCAAGCAGCTCTTCTTCCTTGGATTGAATCTGGCTCAACATTTGCTGGAAGGAGCGCGCCAACTTACCGAGCTCGTCCTCTCGGCTGTCCAGTCCCTTCAACTCGATTCGGCCGCCCCGGCCAAACTGCCCGACCTGTTGTGCCAGTTGGCTGAGCGGTCGGCCAACATCGACGGCGACACGTCTGACAGACAGCAGCGATACAAGCAACACGAGCAGGATGTATAAAATAAATAGGCCGCCTTGCTTGGTTAGGTCGCTCAGCAGCTTCGTGCCAGCTTGCCCTGCCCCTTGACTGACTGTATGCTCAAACTCCTGAGCGTAGGCTATCATCTGGTTGACCGGATTGGACTCGCCCGAAGGAATAAGGCGACGCAGCTCCTCGTAATCGCCTTGCTGGGCAAGCTTAATCGCCTCTGGTTGCTTAGGCTCGAACTGGACCTCGAAGAACTGCCGGATGTCCTGAATCATCTGCGTTTCCCGGTCACTCAGTTTCATCTGCTGCAGTGATGACATCGTCACCTCCAGCCGTTCCTGCAGCTTCGTCAGCTCCGATAATTCATACTCGTTCAGGAAGAGGAAGTAGCCTCTAGAACGCATCACAATTTCGTTGGCGTTTTGACTGAGCTCCTTCACTAGCTCTCCCTTGGTATAGATCGCAGCCGTTTCCTCTGAGTACTTCTGCAGGATATGAATCGTGCTCCATAGCACAAAGGTCGCTCCCGCAAGGATGAACAGCATGGATAACAGCATTCTGGAGCTGAAGCGGCGAGTTATCTTCCCGTTAACCAGTTGCCGCCAGCTAGTCACGCAGCATCTCCTCCACCTTGTCGACCAGCTCTAGCGGACTAAATGGCTTGGACATAAAGCCATCTGCACCCGCAGCCATTACCTTGTCCTGCTCGGCTTGTTGGCTTTTGGCGGACAGCATCAGTATTTTCACCTGTTCGCTGGCAGGCAGCTTCCTTACTTTCTCAATAACCTCAATTCCGGTCATCTTGGGCATCATATAGTCGAGGATCACCAGATCATAATGACCGTTCGTAATATAGTGATAGGCTTCGTCGCCGTCGCAAGCCTCATCAATCGCATATCCCTCATCCTCTAACGTATCGACCACAAGCATACGCAGTACCGGCTCATCTTCTGCCAGCAGCAGCTTCTTAGACATTGTGCAACCCCCATAGCTGTTATAAGTTCAAATGATGCAAGGCATATCCCCTTACTCTAGCTCCCGTTCCGCCAGCCGTTAGTCCTTCGGCTGTCAGTCAGCAGCAACGAGGAGCGAACAATTGGGACAGCCTGTAGCCTGCTCGGATAAGGAAGCTGGCTCTTCTCCCGCCAGCAGCGCACCTGACTGTGCCGCTTGATCCTACCTTAACCAAATAGCTAGCCTTATGTCTTCGACATCCATCGTCAGATTCCTGCTTGCTCTACGGATGTTGCGGGACTCTAGTGTGTGCAAGCAACCCCAATGCTCCATGCCCCTTCATGAAGCATTGGGGTTGCTGCATTTATTTGTGCTTACTTGCGCTTATGCTGATCAAGCTCGGCCTTCACACGACGGATTGCGTCGGCCTCCGGTTCGGCTCCTCCATAGCGTGCCGGCTCATAGAGCTGTAGCAATTGCTCGGCACTTGCCCGCTCTAGCGGACGCTGCTCCCCCAGCTCCTCGACCGTCTCTCGCGGCGTGAGATGGCTGCGCGGGGTATAGCCGCGATCCTGCTGCTTACGCAGCCAGGCAGCGTACAGATAGCGCACCTTATCCTGCGCACTCATATCCTCCCGCCAACTATGACCCGCCGTATCCCTGCGGCGCCGTTTGGCCTGCGGACGGAGCTCCCGTTCCGGCAGTGCCTCCATCTCGTCACTATATCCTTGCTGTTCACCCTCACCGCGTACCATCAACCGACCCAGCCAGCCTCGTAGTCTCGCTCCGATTCCGGGAATACGACGTACCATCTGATAGAGCGCCCACAGCATAACCGCGGCGATGATGGCAGTCAAGATATATCCGGCCACTCTCTCCAGCAACTGCAACAGGGCAGATGGTGCCCGTCCCTCCTCGATCAGATCCGAAGGCAGCTCTGGCTGCTGAGGCAATGCCTCCTCCGGCTCTGCCTCGCCAGTGCTGAGTCCGCTCAACAGGCGAGACAGTTGCTCGCGCAGCCAGGCAAGCGCACGATCAAGCTGCGGGAGCAATGCAAGTGCAAGCGCAGTGAGCAGCAGCAGCCCGAGCTGAAGCTGATTCTGCAGTCGAACGCCGCGCGGCGGCCTCTCGCTGCTCCCTGCCGCAGCTTCCCGCTGCAGCATCAGCCGATTGGAGACAAGCAGCACAGCCGCCAGCGCCAGGATGCCTGCACCCAGCAGTACGGGAGCATAAGGCTCCAGCTCCGGTACGTGAACAAAGATAGCCGAGGCGGCAAAGTAGAGCGCAATGCCGCTCAGACAGGCCCCCAGGTTCAGAAGGCTGCTCCCCTCCGTCCTTGCTCCCCGATATAAAGCCACCATACACAGCAGTCCGCCGACCACTAGGCTCAGCGGGCGATGGGGGAAGCAGACCCAGGCGACTGCCATCCCACAGGGCACTGTGAAGAGTAGCAGCTTATACATGCGTTGAAGCCGCCAGTGGCCGTTCACCCAGCAGCCTGCGCCGTAGCAGCCAGCCAGCAACAGGTAGAGAAGGGGCCAGGAGGGCTGAAGCAGCAGATAAGCATGAATGACGAGCAATGCAGGCCCAAATAACAGCAGCTCCAGCAGCCCTGCTCCTACAGCCCGCAGCACCTCCCTACCCGGAGATATTCTGGACATTGCGCCCCTCCTTCCCTATGGGAATCCAATTCACATCATGTCCCAACTGACGCAGCCGCTCCAACTGCGCTGCGATTCGCTCGCTCATAAAGGCGGACAGCACCAGGTAGCCTGTCCGCGCGCGCACGCTGTCTGCCTCCTGCTGCACCAGCTCATAGAACGGCTGGGCATGCTCGATGACAAGCCCAGCCATCGTGTCCAGTATCCGGTTAAGCTGCCCCTGTCCCCCATGCGGCATGATACGGACAGGGAGCTTGGGCTGGTCGTACAGCGGGGCATTCACGGCAAATCCAACCTCCATTCCCTGACCCGACGCATAGGCGGCAGCGCCTGCGGCATAGGAGATTGACCATTCCACCCTCTCCTGCTCGTTAACCGTATTCCACATCCGCTCATGATCTTCTACGTTCAATAAGATCATCAGCCGATGATCCGCCGTATAATCACGCTTATGCACCTGCAGCGTTCCGGTTCTGGCGGTAGCCTTCCAGTTCACCGCACGCAGCGAATCGCCGCTGCGGTAGTCGCGCACACCGGCTGTCAGGAACGGGTCCTCCAACATCCAGCGCTGTACCGTCTGCTCACCCTGCCAGCTCTGCGAAGGAAGCTGGAGCTGATGCATCGGCAGTGGTCGTGGACGAACCCTTAGCTCGCCTCCTACATGCAGCCTGACAGAGGTCTGGGCGAATCCTAGCAGATCGCCACAAGTCAGTGACACCGTATCCAGACGATAGACGCCGCGCTGCATGCAGACGACGCGATGACGACGGGTAATCTTGGTGTAGGGTGGCAAATGAAACAAGCTGCGGTGATTCTGCATGAATTGCCCGCTGCTAATGTCCAGATTGGCTTGGCGCTGAAATTGCAGACCTGAATGAAGCAGCGATTCCACCTTCAGCCATGGCAGCGGCAGCAGCTTTCGATTGGCGATCTGCTCGACCATCTCGATGCTGTCCCCCGCAAAGCAACGATCCGTACTGAAGCTGCGGCTGTAGGTTAGCTTGCGCTGCCCCCAGCGCCTGTAGATAGTCGACTGCACCATACCGACCAGTATCAGCATCACAATCACCCAATGAAGCTTCATCGCCTGCCTCAGCCGCCTGCCGCTTGGGCTTCAGTCGGCACCGGGATCGATTGCAGCAGCTCGGTCAGCAACTGCTCGCTGAATGCATGACGATCCTGTCGATAGCCCGCCGGAATCAGCCGATGCGCCAGCACGGGGAGCACCATCGCTTTGACATCATCCGGTGTGGCATAGCTTCGTCCCTCCAGCACCGCCTTAGCCTGTACCGCACGCAGCAGCGCCTGGCTGCCCCGTGGGCTGATGCCTGCCTCCAGCTCTGGATGGCGGCGCGTCCGCTCAATCAGCTCCAGCATATACACGAGCAGATCATCATGCACGGTTACTTGGGTATAGCTATTTTGGGCATCAACAATATCCTCTGCACGGACAGCAGGCTCCAGCTTGTCGAGCGGATTGTCCTGACGGAAGCGCTTGAGTATAGCCAGCCCTTCTTCAAAGCTCGGATAGCCCATTCGTATCTTGAACAAGAAGCGATCCAACTGCGCTTCGGGCAGCGGGAACGTTCCTTGATGCTCAACCGGATTCTGGGTGGCGATGACGAGAAAGGGACGCTCCAGCATGTAGGTCTCGCCGTCTACACTTACTTGACGCTCCTCCATGCACTCCAGCAGGCTCGACTGGGTACGAGGCGTCGCGCGATTAATCTCATCGGCGAGCAATATATTGGTGAACAGCGGGCCGGGTCTGAACTCGAATTCGCCCTCCTTCTGATTATAGAATTGTACCCCGCTCAGATCTGTAGGCAGCAGATCGGGGGTGAATTGTACCCGCTTGAAGCCGCTCTGAACGGATTTCGCTACAGCCTTGGCTATGAGTGTCTTGCCTGTACCTGGCACATCCTCCAGCAGAATATGGCCAGAGGTAATCAATGCGATCAGCAGTTTTTCCACAACATCCTCTTTGCCGACAATGACTTGACCGACACGCGCTTTGATCGTGTCGGCCATCGATTGGATGGCCTTGAGCTCCATCTGTCCCACTCCTTTATATTGAAGAAGAAATTATAGTCAACCTGCCTGCGCTAACTGTCCTGAAGCTCTGCATTGTAGGCTGGAGCACCTGCGTGTCCCCCCAACGCATCGCTGACATCGGTGCGTCGATCTCGCAGCCAAGCGATCAGCTCAGATAGCGCCTGGATCGAAGCGACGGGCTCCACACCCTTCGAGCGCATATGCTCTACCGAGGTTTTATAGGCGATAAACGGAATCGACGCATCGATCGAAGCCCGCCCGTCGATCCAGGCGTCACCTACGGAAACCCACTGCTCCGGCGCGATCTCCGGGAAATGGGATTTGGCCAGCTCATACCCATCGGGCGCAGGCTTCAGCGCCTTCACCTGATCGCGGCATATAATCAGCTCGAACAGCGGGTAAAGCGCTGTGGCGCGCAGCGCGCGTTCCGTTGCGGCTTGCGCATTATTCGTAAGAAGTACAAGCGTATAATTCCCGCTTAGCTTATGCAGCAGCTCCGATGCGCCAGGCTCAAGCCCCACATCCTTCATGCCTGCATATTCATAACGTGTTATCGTCTCTAGCAACAACGGCTCAATGCGCCGTCCCCCCTCCTGTTCTCTGGCATGCTGTAGCAGCATGGAGGGAGTATATTCGTCTACTTGCAGCCCTTCCTCAATGAGGTCATGCTCGACGAGCAGGCGCTGCAGATCGTTCTTCATCGCCGCAAAGTCTATACGCGACTGGAGCAACGTATTGTCCATATCAAAAATAATACCTCTAATCATTGCTTAGCTTCCCTGTCCTCTCTATCCCCAGTGGATGGTTGTCGACGTCGGTTCGGATAACAAAATGGCAGAATAGAGCAGCATATCCTCGTGCTTTCCCTTGACAACCGCCTGCTTGCGCAGCCGCCCCTCGAAGCACATGCCGACCTTCTCCATCACGCGCGAAGAGCCAGTATTGTCCGGGAGGCAGCGGGCCTCGATTCGAATCAGCCCCATCGTCTCGAATCCAAAAGAAAGGATGCGCCGTACCGCCTCCGACATGATGCCCTGATTCCAATATTCCCGGCTTAGCGCATAGCCCAGCTCGGCCTTGGCATGAGCCGGCTCCCAATGAACAAACCCGATCGTGCCGATCAATGTACCCGAGGCTTTCTCTACGATCCCCCATGGGGCGACCTGTCCGTCATTGTATTTGCCAGTCAGCCACTCAATAAAGCTGCGCGTATAATCGATACCAGGATGTGCAGACCAGCTTGTATAGCGGCTTACCTCCGGGTCCGAGCAATAGGCATACATGTCCGCTTCGTCCCAGGGCTCGATTTTGCGCAGCAGCAGCCTGTCCGTTTCCAGTCTCGGCAGCTTCGCGAACACATCCTCTATCTTCATACTTGTTCCCCCAGTTTGGAGTGATAATCCTTGCGGCTCATCCTCTTAGCTTATCGTTATGATGGCAGGTATACAGATTTTACCACACCCTTCCTGCTCTTTTACAGGAAACTTTCGCCATATGCCCGATCAGGCTCGCTCTTAGGGACGGTCATGGCAAGTAAAGCAAGCGAGCACCTGGCATGCTATACTAGGAACAGTGCGGTAGATCGACTTCCTCCGCCGCCCGTTTATTGCAATCAAGCCTGCACGCAGGAAAGGAGCTGCTTCACGATGAAATGGTGGAAAGCCGCCGCTACGTATGCATTTCTCATTACGATTATCTATATGAACCGTAACGTGCTCTCCGATTGGCTGCTGCATGGAGATGCTCCGCTGCCGCTAGTCGCAACATCTGCACTCATCCTTGCACTATTTCCTGTGCTCCCCTACAAGCTCGTCATCGGGGCGCTCGGCTTCAAGTACGGGCCGTTGACAGGCGCAATGGTTAGTTGGACGGCGGTCTCGCTCGCCTCCGCGATCGTCTTCCTGTTTGTCAGCCGATTCTACAGGGATGCGGGACGCGCATACATCAGCCGTTTTCGACATGCAGAGCAGTTAGGACAATTAATGGAGCGCCGTCCCTTTCTGACGATATTTACAGCAAGACTGATTCCCTTTCTGCCGCAGGCGCTAGTCAATATTTATCCGGCTCTGCTGTCCATCCGGTTATCTACTTACATCGTCGCTTCGTCGCTTGGCAAGCTGCCTGCCTTGCTGTTCTTCTCCTATCTGGGCTCACAATTGGCGGAGAATTGGAGACAAGCGTTGCTGATCCTTATCCTCTACGTACTAATGTGTGTTACTGGCTATGCAGTATATCGGATTTGGCGTAGCCGTTCTTGATTGAATTGAATAACATATAAGATTTTCTAAGCATGACCTATAATTTATCAATTGTGGGTTGATTTTCTGTTCAGTAAGATAATAGACGAAGTGATTGGAAGCGCTTTAAAACTTGAGGAAGGAGGAGGCTGCGCCTGGAGACCTGGACTGGGCGATAGCAGACAAGCCCATACCACAACAACAGAACTGAAAAATAAAGGGATAAAAGGAGATGCCTATTGTGCTGAAGCTAGTAAAAAAGATGAGCCTTTCATTCTTGGCGCTCAGCCTGATCGGGTCGTCGCTAGCGTTCTCCGCATTTGGAGAGGCTACAGAATCCGAGACGGCAGCAGTGGCCGCAGAGGCTAAGACAGCCTATGTGTATGATTTTGAAGACGGCACCACCCAAGGATGGGCGTCCCGCATTGGCAAGGAGACGGTAGCGGCTAGCGATGCTCTGGCGCATGCGGGGAACTACAGCCTGTATACCGAGGGGAGAACAGAAAACTATAGCGGGCCGTCACTGGACGTTAAAGGCAAGCTGCAGCCGAAGACCCTCTATTCTGTCAGCGCATGGGTGAGACTGGGAGCGGAGCAGCCTGATACCTCGCTCCGTATCAGCTTGCAGCGCACCCTCGCAGAGGAAACCAATTATGATACGATTGCACCTAATACACTCGTAACCGCTGGCTCGTGGGTGAAGCTGTCAGGCAATTATGAGCTGACGAATGAAGCAGATGCGCTATCCCTCTATGTCGAGTCCGATCAAGGGCTTGCTTCCTTCTACGTGGATGATGTCGAGCTGAAGGCCGTCAATGATACAGAAGTTCCATCGCTTGCCGGTACATACAAGGACCTGTTCACGTTCGGCGTAGCGATTGAGGCGTTACAAACTGAAGGCGCTTACGGAGAGCTGGTGAAGAAACATTTCAACTCCATTGTCGCTGAAAACTCGATGAAGCCTGGCTCCTTGTCGCCGTCGGAGGGCAAGTGGAACTGGGAGCCTGCAGATAAGCTCATTGCTTTTGCCAAGAAGAACAATATGGACGTTCGCTTCCACACGCTGGCTTGGCATTCACAGGCGGCTGAATGGATGTTCAAAGATTCGAACAATAATCCCCTGGCGGCGACCCCGGAGAACAAGAAGCTGGTGCTGGAGCGCCTGACTAATTATATTCACGCGGTTGTTGAACGCTACAAGGATGACATTACCGACTGGGATGTCGTCAATGAGGTTATCGACCCTGGGCAGCCAGATGGCATGCGCCGCAGCGAATGGTACCGACTGACCGGAACCGACTTTATCGAGACCGCGTTCCGCGAAACCCGCAAGGCTGCGGGTGATAAGGCTCGGCTGTATATCAATGATTACAACACAGATCAACCTGCCAAGCGAGATCATCTCTACAATCTGGTGAAATCCATGCTGGATAAGGGGGTGCCGATCGATGGAGTCGGACATCAGACGCATGTCAATATCGTCCATCCTTCACTCGACTCGATTCGGGCATCCATTGAGAAATTTGCATCCCTTGGGCTCGATAACCAGATTACCGAGCTGGATGTCAGTGTCTACACGAATGACCGGGATGTTTATGAGACTGTACCGCAAGACATCCTCATCGTTCAGGCTTACCGCTACAAGGAGCTGTTCGAGCTGTTCCGGGAGCTGGGCGACAAGATCAGCAATGTAACCGTATGGGGTACAGATGACAGCAGAACATGGCTGAACACTTACCCTACAGTACGCCCGAACCCTGCTCTGCTCTTTGACAGAGAGCTGCAGCCCAAATATGCTTACTGGGCGCTGATCGATCCTTCCCGCGTGCCTTACCAGGCCAAGGAAGCAGGTGTACGCCAGGGCACAGTGAGCTTGCAGCCAACACCGTCAACGCTATGGAATGGAACCGGCGCCCTCTCCTTGTCTGGCAGCACAGATGAGTACGGAGCAGACGTCAAGCTGCTGTGGGACAATACGAAGCTGTACGTGCATGTGGATGTCTCCGACACGAAGGCCGGAGAAGGTGACCGGATTGACCTGTTTGTCGGCGGCAAGCAATACACGTTCCCAGCCACTGCTGATGAATCGCAAGCGGCCGACTCTGTACGGACTCCGCGCAGCGGCGGCTATACCCTGCAGGCGGCAGTGCCGCATGAGCTTGCCAATCCGGCAATAGGCGGACAGCTAACGTTCGATGTTCGTGTGACGAGCGCAAGCCGCGAGCAGTCGCTCTCCTGGAATAACCCTTACCACAAACAAGAGCAGCAGCCCGATCAGCTTGGCAAGCTCAAGCTCGAGCATGCTGCCAAGCTGACTCAAGTGACGAAAGGTACGCCAGTAATTGATGGTCAGGTTGATGCAATCTGGAATGCTGCGACCTCCGTTACAACAGACACATGGGTAATAGGCAGCTCTGGAGCTACAGCCAAGGTACGTCTCTTATGGGATGAAGGCCATCTGTATGTGCTGGCCGACGTTAAGGACAGCAAGCTCAGCAAAGCAAGTGCAAATGTATGGGAGCAGGACTCCATTGAATTGTTTATCGACCGCAACAATGCGAAGACAACCATCTACCAGCAGGATGATGGACAGTACCGCATTAATTATGACAATCAGCAAAGCTTCGGCGGTAGTGCATCTGCCGCAACGCTGAAATCTGCTACCACCCTGACTTCGGACGGCTACAGGGTCGAAGCGGCAATCGCACTGGACACGCTGCGCGCAGCTCCAGGAACGTATCTCGGATTTGATGCGCAGGTCAATGATGATTCAACCGGGACAGGCGCTCGAAGTGGCGTGGTCAACTGGACGGACCCGACTGGCAATTCGTATCAGAATACTTCAGGCTTCGGCACGCTTCAGCTCGTATCCGCTGAACCGCAACAGCCAGCCCCTTATTATCCGAGCGCTTCCACTGTTAGCGTTCCGTCCTCTCAGCCAGCGCTGCCTGAGCAATCATTGGCTGTAACAGCTAGCCAGCTTGAGGGCTCCGGTTCCGCCGTCATCAAGCTGAAGGAAAATGAGCGCTATGCTGTACTTCCCGCGAATGCTGCGGAGCTGCTGGGCAGCCGCTCTCTCGTCCTGCACCAAGGCGGCTATGAGTGGACCTTCCCGGCAACGGTGCTGGCTCCAGCCGGCAAGGCTGCCGGCGAGCAAGGACGTATCCTGATTCAGCTTGACTGGAAATCGATAGATTCCGCAGCAGTTGGCAACAACGGCTTGATCCCTGCAAGTGGGCAGGTCACAGTCCAACTGATCGCTCTGAACTCCAAAGGAGAGCAGCTTCCACTGACGGAGCTCGCTGATCCTGTGACGGTGGCGCTTCAGACGCAGCAGCTACCTGCAGAGCGTGTCCTGGAGCGGATCGCGCTCTATAGCTGGGATAGCGAGAAACAGACATGGAAGCGGGTACAACCGGCTTCACCCGCTATTACCCCTGCCGCTGCCAAGCTTGCTGCCTTGGGTACCTATGCCTTCTTGGAGTCCAATCCCTCCTTCCCTGATTTGAAGGATCAGCATTGGGCAGCTCCGGCGGCCAAGACGATGGCAGCTTGGGGATTGGTCAACCTCAGCAGCACAGGACAACTGGAGCCGGATGCTCTAGTTACCCGCGGCGAGCTGGCTCTGCTGCTCGCACAAGCTCTGACGCTGCCGGCTGCTCCTGTAGCCTCCTTGCCGTTTGGCGATGTGCCATCCAATGCGAGCCTGCGTGATGCCATCTCAGCCGTCTCTGCATCCGGCCTGATGGTAGGCAGCAATGGACAATTCGGTACCGACTCCCAGTTAACAAGAGAGCAGCTTGCCTCTGTATTGGTGCGTGCCTACAGCTATAAGATGGGGCTTACAGTTAGCTCATCGCCAGCCACAGCATATGCTGAGTCGCTAGATGCCTTGAGCAAGATGTTCACGAAGGATGCGGCATCCATCTCTCCATGGGCAGCGCAAGCCGTCTATGATGCAGTAAGCTATGAGCTGCTGCGCGGTACTGGCGGCGGCGCCTTCCAGCCTGGCGCAGAAGTCACGCGCAAGGAGCTGCTGCAAGCGGTCTATAATCTCCTCCTCGCAGTAAACCGCGTGTAACTCCGTTGGGAGACAAGCTGAACCGTTAGCATAAGGGGCAGCCAGAACCATCAGTTTCCACTGATGCTCTGGCTGCCCTGCTCTTTTTTCCCGCTCCACGCCCACGCTTCGTCTCCGCGCCCTTGCTCCTCATTCTGGAGGAAGATTATCGTTGTCATTTCCCGTCATTATGTTACAATACTTTTTATAATCATTTATTTAGAAAAGGTGAATGTAATGACAGGAAAGCCCCCATATACGGTGTTGCTTTATTATAAGTATGTGCGTATTGAACAAGCCGAGCAATTTGCCCAGGAGCATCTGGCTTACTGCAAGCAGCTTGGTGTCAAGGGTCGCATTCTGATCGCTAGCGAAGGAATTAATGGTACTCTTTCCGGCACGCCGGAGCAAGCCGAGCAATACATGAGTGACATGCGCGCCCATCCCTTGTTTTCCGATATGATCTTCAAGATCGACACGGCCGAGGAGCATGTGTTCAAGAAGCTGTTTGTACGTCACAAAAAGGAGCTCGTCACGCTGCGATACGAGGATGCTGAGCTTGATCCCAATGTCATTGGCGGGCAGCGTCTGACGCCGAAGCAGTTCCACGATTATTTGCAGCGGGACGATGTTATCGTGCTCGATGGCCGCAATGGCTACGAGTATGACATCGGGCATTTCCGCGGCGCCATCCGCCCGGATGTCGACTCCTTCCGTGAATTCCCGGAATGGATTCGCGACCATATGAGCGAGCTGAAGGACAAGCCCGTGCTTACGTATTGCACAGGCGGCATCCGCTGCGAGAAGCTTAGCGGCTTACTGCTGCAAGAGGGCTTCAAGGAGGTCTACCAGCTCGATGGCGGGATTGTGACCTACGGGCAAGACCCTGAGGTACAAGGTCATCTGTTCGATGGCAAATGCTATGTGTTCGATGAACGCATCTCGGTGCCGATCAACCGCACGGATGAGGATATTGTGGTGGGCGTATGCCACCATTGCGGCAAGCCAGAGGATCGCTATATTAACTGCGCCTATGATCCCTGCCATCTGCAGCATATTTGCTGCGAGGAATGCGAGGCCGAGCACAGCGGACATTGCTCGGATGCATGCAAGACCAACCATGCTGCCCAATTGCAGACTTGAAGATAATGAATCGACTGTTGCAGCACTGACCCCATAACTGATCCCATAGTCGACAATGACAACCGCCCACCCGAACTGCCTTTACAGGCTGCTGCGGGTGGGCGGTTGATTTGTCTTTGTCTATTCCCCTCCTCCCCCTCCATTATGAAGTATGATCGATCTGTCCCCAAGCAGAGCAACAAATTTCGCATTGACAATTAGTACGATATACAACTATTATATATACAACTATTTCATTGCGGCTGCTTGCTCATGATTGCATCAAAATTCTATGGCTGGCCAGAATGCCAGCATGGCTCGATTGCAGGCAATATGATCATCAGCTACAGGAAAGGAGCGTCATTTTCATGCTGCGACAGGGAGGCTTTCTCATTTCCAAGATTCATCAGTTGTCCGGGCGAATCTTTGCCCGCAAGTTGAAGGAATATGATATTACAGAGATCAATCCGGCACAGGGCAGGCTATTGTTTGCGCTATGGCAGCAAGACAGAATCCCGATTCAGGAGCTGTCTCGACGCACTGCGCTTGGCAAGTCAACCTTGACCCGTATGCTCGACAATCTGGAGCAAGCTGGTCATTTGATGCGCGAGCATGATCGAGGAGACCGACGCAAGGTGATCATTCGACTCACAGAGGAAAATCGACGAATGAAAGCCTCCTACGAGGAGGTGTCCTCGGAGATGGCACGATTGTATTATGAGGGCTTCGACGATCAAGAGATCGATCAGTTCGAGGCATATCTTGACCGAATCTACCTCAATCTTAGCCGTGCCGAACATACTGATGGGCATGGCGATTCGCAAGAATAGGGTGAGGAGGAATCAAGATGAATCATGAAGCCACGGCCAGCGCGCATGGCTTGCAGGGAGCACGGGAAATTAGGCGCCATGGGCTTGTTCCATTGTCGGAGACACAAGCTATGGCGGGAGCGCTTCAACTTATCGCTGACTCGGAGACAGTCATTGTGGGCTCACTCGATCCGAATGGCTATCCACAGATGAAGGCTATGTTCAAGCGCAGAGCCGAGGGCATCAAGCATGTCTGGTTCAGTACACACGCTTCTTCCAAGCGCACGTTCTGCTTCAAGTACAATGACAAGGCCTCTCTATATGTTGTCGATCCAGGCCGAATGGCCGGGCTGCTGCTGACGGGGCGAATGGAGCTCGTACACGATATGGACATGAAGCAGGCGCTGTGGGTGGATGGCTGGGAGGCATACTACCCGCTGGGTGTCACTGACCCGGAGTATACCTTATTGCGGTTTACAGCATTCTCTGGGAACTACTATCAGGGATTGCAAAACGTCAATTTTACACTGTAGGAGGATGAACCGAATGATCATGCAACACTGGCCTTTATGGGATAAGCTGGATGCTTTTGACGGAGCAGAGCAGGAATATAGAACAGGAGAGTGGCGAGGTAAGCGGGCTTTATATCTGAATATGGACGGAAAACCGATCATGCACCAGCAGGAGCTCCCGTGTGACCGCTTCCGCATCAAAGCTGAGGTGGCCATTCCTGAGCAAGTCGGCTTCATCGGTCTCGTTTTCGGAGGGATGGATAAGGATAATTATGAATTAATCTATCTTGCACCGGAGGAAATTCAGTATGATCCGATCATGAACGGCTCCATGACCTGGCAGATTTATAACGGATCAGCCTATCAGCATCCACTGTCGCTTCCATCTGGGGAATGGGTGGAACTTGCGGTGGAGGTACACGGTCGAACAGCCGCTGTCTATCTGAATGACGAATCTGAGCCGAGGCTTGTCATCCATAACCTGCAGCACGGAGGAGCGGGACGACGTGTAGGTGTATGGAGCTACCTCCCCGCCTATGTCCGCAATCTGTCTGTACACGAGCTGCCTGTCTCATCCACTGCTTCAGATGCTTCTGAGGCGAGCCATACTGCGTCTTCATTAGCATCAGGCGCAATAGACGCCAACAACGCTAGCTTCATTGCCAATTGGCAAGTGTCCTGTCCCTTTCCTGCTGGCACTGAACCTATGGATACGCAGCTTGAATGGCATTCGGCAGTTATCGAGGAGAACGGAACATTAAATCTGAACCGTCTGTTTCGGGCGACGCCTGGCAGTGCCATACGGGTAGCTGCCGAACTGGTAGTGGATAGCTCGGGAGAGTATAGTGCAAGCTTTGGTTATAGCGACCATCTACGTCTATGGATCAACGGCGAGGAGGTATATACTGGAAAATGGCTATGGGCTCCCCCAGTCAGCGACGGACGCATACGTCCTGATCATGCTGCTGTTGTCCTGCAGCTTCAAGAGGGCCGACACGAGATCCGTGCAGAGATTACAAACTACGAGTCCTTTGGCTGGGGTTTGTCGATGCAGACAACACGACGGCTGTAGCTTGGCGGCTGAGTCGCGGTTGGCATGCCTCCAGTGGACGCTATGAATTAATCACCGAAGGCATGCCAGATAGCAGAAGCCAGCCGCCTAAAGATCGCAGAGCGCCGCTCCCTTTTGCTAGGCAGGCATGACTAGCATACAGGCTCAGCGCGCCGCCAGCTCGACATATTGTACAAGCCGGGCATAGCTCATCATCATCTTCTCTTCTTCCCCGCCGCCTAGCACAACCTGGCGCGCCTCATGTCCAAGCTGGGCAAGCAGCTCCGACATGAGGCCAAGCTGCAGCCGTGCCGCCTGCTCAGCGAGTTGTTCCAACGGATTCAGATCGTCCAGCTTGAGCTGATACATGCCACGCAATAGCCACTCCTCTGCCCAGGCCGAAGTCTGCTGCATCAGCCATGTGATGGGCTCCATGCTATCGTCCCCTTGTAGCTGTAGATTATAATTTTCCATAAGACTCCTCACATATCCAATTTAAGATTCAACACCTTGCGCCCCTGCAGCAGGCTAATCGGCCTCATGCCTTTATTCCGTTCCATCTGAACAAAAGCATACACCGGCTGCTCCACCTTGAACCCGAATCCGCGCTCCATTCTTTGAATCGCTTGCTTCCACTCCGTCGCATAGGGCAGCTTCATCTCCACACGGCTGCCATCCTCCCTGCAAGCCGCGATGACGAGCGATTCACTCGGCTTGTCATAGACAGGCTTCTCTAGCTGGTTAAGCTTCAACAGCTTGAACTGCGGGCGCGGCTCAGTGAACAGGGTATAATCCGGCTCGAACCCGGTTGTTTCTTCGTGGCAGACGCTGAGGCAGCCAGCCAGATCAGCTACTTCCACTTTTGTTCGGGGTAGCACACTCAACCTCGCGCCCTCTCCAGAGGAGATGCGCCCCTCCTCATTTACCTTCACCTGCTCAAATTGCAATTCAGAGGCGGCAAAATGCCTTATTGCAAGCTCGGGCAGCCATGGAGAGGCAGCCGCATATTGCGTATGATATGTAAATGTCTGATCCTCATAGTATACAGGGCGGACATCACTATAGGTATAGATCCGTCTATCCAACGAACAGTATAAATAGTACGTGATGCCACGGTATCCCGACAGTGTCTCCCACGGCTCCGCGCCCAGGCTATACAGTTTCAGCTTAGGAACGGTGTAATATTTGGAGCGGAACTGCCCTGCCAGCTCAGCAAGGCGAACTGCCGGCAGTTGCTGCTGCAACAGCTCCAGACGCAGCAGCAGACGTGTGATGCGTCCAAGCAGCGCGGCTAACGAGAAGCGGACATGCCGTTCCCAGAATAGCTGCAGCTCGCCGTGGATAGCGCGGAGGCTGCGTTCCACCTCAGGGAGATTGCCACTATGCGCCGCAACAGCCATCGTCTCCAACCGGGCGGCAAAGGAACGTGGAAGCCTTGCCAGACCACTGCGCAGCATATCCAGCAGCAGCAGGCGGCATTCCGTGACGGCGCTCCGGGAATAGCGAATGGCGCTAGCCTCCTCCGCGAGCGCCGCCTGGTCATCCAGCCCCACAGCAGCCCGGTAGCGCAGCAGCGCCTCCAGCCGGAGCAGCTCCCCCTCCCTCTGCTTCACGCTGCATAACGCCTTGGAGGGGTCTGGCTCGGCCGTGAACGACACCTCAGCAGCATGATCGGTCAGATGCACCGTCAACAACGTATCATGCTTCACTTCAATCTCCATCGGATAGCGCAGCCGGAACCATACTTCCTCGATAACCGTGGCTGTAAAGGGTCGCAGCAGCAGACCCAGCTCGGTGGTGAGCAGCCACGCGAAACGTCTCTCCGTGTTATGAGCAGCAGGAGCGGCATGAGGCGGACGAGTCTCAGCCACGCGATACCCCTCCGCAGGCTCCCGCAGCGCCTGGGCAGTCTGTTCGGTATTGGCCAGCACAGCGTCCGCAGCGTCCGCCGCCTCTGGCTCCGCTATCGCAATACAGTGCCGCTGGTAATACAAGATTGCAATCAGTACATGCTTGCATAGCGTATCCGCCGGGCAAGAGCACTTCCAATGCTCAGGCGAGAGGCTAAGACTGCAGGTTGTTCCTTCGCTCAATATACAGGAAACAGCCTGCTCTCCATGCTCGTACATAACCGTGATCCCCTGCTCCAGCTCCTTGCAGGCACGCTTGTACAGCCCCTTGTTCCCGTAGCGGATCAAGTAGTCCTCTGTACACATCACAATGAACTGCTGAAATTGCTGCCGGAATGTGTCGTCTGGCATCCTCGTGCCGCCCCCTTCTTGATCTGGTCGCACTGCGTCCCAGTCCCTGTTCACAGCTAACTGATTGGGCAGAACTACTCCCTTCCTTAGCGTCCCGCCGCGCGCATAATATCATAGACAGTCTCACTGAATACTCGGCCAGGAATTCGATTGAAGGCGATAGCTTGGCTTGGATCATAGTAATGGTATTTATTATGACGATTCGGGTAGAAGTGCACAGATTCCAGTGTAATATCCTCAATTCCTTCATAATAGCTAATGCTCGTCCCGCTAATCCTCAGCTCTGCAATCAGCTCACCATAATCCTTGTACAGCTCATAATAAGTCCCTGCATCCTGAGCCATACCTTTGTACCAGCCATACTTCTCCAGCGCCTTAGGAAATGCTGTCGGGGAGAAGTCCTCCCCGGGCAGTTGCTTGTACTCCTTCGCCTCCTGCTCCTCCTCTCCCACCAGGTATATCATGCGGTTCAACTGCTCGAACGGCTGCTTGATCTCATAATCCTCCAACTGCGATTTCCATGCCTCCAGCGTCTGCTTGTCCAGCTCCAGCGGATGTACAAGACCAATCATTACCCCATCCGCCAGCTCGTACTCATCCTCATCTACCGTGTTAAATGAGCCATCCTCCATATAACGGAACGTATCTGTCGGCTTGCCGCCTTCATAGACGCCCCAGATCAGACCGACCGCAAATTGCTGCATAATCATATTGCGCACGAACAGCTCCGTCCATTCTTCAGAGCTCCACAGCCGTTGCTTGGACAGCGACTCCTCCAGCCGCTGCGCCTGCAGGGCGGCCATCGCCTTCAAATCCTTCTTCAATTGTGTCAGTCTTGACTTCGATTGGGCAGCCAGCTCGGCATCATCCTTCGCCCCGGGTGCCGGCAGACTCTTCATCGTCTTACCGGTCTCCTCGTTCACGATGACAACCTGCAGATCACGACTCACCTTGACCTGAAAGGAACGCTCCCCATAGCTCAGCGTCTGCACGCCACGGCTATCGAAGCCAAGCGAGGTGATCAGTCGATCCTCCAACTGCTCTGTCGTCAACCCTTGCGCTTCCGCAGCCTGCAGCAGCGCTTCCTCGGCTGCGCCTTTGACCTGCTTGTTCTTGACTGTGCGCTTGATCTTGTCGATAGCCAGGAGCGCTGCCGGCTCCTGCAGATAGGCTAGCGCCCTGACCGCCTCGGCTGCGATTGCCCCACGGCTGTTGTCCGCCCAGTATTTAATCTGCGCGCCCAGCAGATCAGACAAGCTGCGATCACCGAACAATGCGCCGATATAGAGCACCCACTTCTCCTTTGCCGGAGCATCGTGGCTGAGCCAGAGCTGTACCAGCTCCACGGCAAAGCGGGCTAGCGAATTACTGCTCGCATACTGCCTGAGCTCCAGCAACTGCTCATTCGGTGCTGTCGTATGCTCCATAGCTTGCGTCAGCACATATTTCTTGATACGAGGGTCAAGCGCCTCACCGTTGACATCCAGCAGGTCTGGCAGATCATCAAGAGACAGCCACCCTATGCGCGCCAGCTTCTTGCCATCCGTCACGTCTGCTATAGCCGCATGTGCCTGTGCAGGGCTGCTGTCAGCGGTGTCCAGTAGCGTCTGGATCATCGCCCTGAACTCCTCCGACTTCTCGGTGGACAGAAGCTCGGTATACAAGCTCTTGCTGTCCGGCAGCTTGCGGATGACATGGAGCACCAGCTCCCTTACCCCGGCCTTTTTCTCCCTCCGATAAAGCTCAACATATAGCCGCGGATGATGACTCGCTGCCGCGCCCAGCTCGGCTGCTGCCAGTTGCTTCGCTTTCTTGGAGCTGTCAGCCAAGCCCTGGCGCACGATCTCCACCAGCAGGTCGGTCGCTATCTCCTCCCTTGCTTGAAACACCGTCTCCAGCAAGAGTAAGCGCGAGTCGACGGACAGCTCCTTATAGCAGCTAATTGCTTCGGACACATACCCTTTCACAAGGCCGCGGAATTCCTCATCCGACATCGGGCCGCTCGTGTATCCCTGCTGTCCATGTAGCCGGAACAGCATGCCAAGCAAGCGGTCACGATCAACCTCCGGGTCATCGCCATATCGCTCCAGCATGCGCGTTGCGCTAAACTGATCGCCCTTGTATAACAAAGCAAAGGCCTGGGCAGCCAGCTCCTGCAGCTTAGGCAAGATGATGGCCAGCCTGCGATACGGTTCCGAGTCGATAGAGAGGAAGGACGTCGCGATGAACAGGAAGGGACGCTTCCGATCCTGATGCCGTTCATAGAACAGATGCTTGTTATTGTTATCTTGCAGATATTCTTCGGCTGTCATCTCCCCTTGCAGATAACGCGCCCAGAACAAGCCATACTTGGCTCCATGACGCTTATCCCTTAGCAGCTCATAGACCAGCTCCTCCACCGTCGGCGTACCCTCGGGCATTTCGATCTGCATATCGTCAAGCTCCTTGCGAAGGTACATTCGCAAGAACGGATGGCTCACCAGCTCGTATGCTCGCATCGACTGCTCCGGCTCAGAAGCAATCGCTGCCCGCAGTACCCCCCAGGAAACATAATAGCTGTTTAATTCTTGCAGAAGCCGTTCGATCAGACCAAATGGTTCATCCAGCGGCACCACGCCCGTCAGAGCCTTGTCATTCCCGGTGGCCGAGCGTTCCAGCGTTAACAGGTACGCCCTCACCTCCAGGGGATAGACCTCATGCAGGGTACGTACTGCACGCAATAATAGCGAGCCGATAACACCAGGCTCCTGAAGCAGCCGCGACGAGCCGCCCGCCATATTCATGACAAAGAACAACGCGCTGTGAATCGTCAGCATCGCTTCATTAAACTGGTCGCGAGTTGGCTGCTCACACTCCCCTTGCTTCCCGGACATATAATCCGCAATCGCCCTCTCCCTGCGAGATTGCAGAATGCTCGCATTCAGATCGAGCGCAGAGATATTATCCTTATGCGGCAAGTTGTAGCGCAGCATCGGCTCAATCAGCCTGCGGAGCTCCTGCTCCAGACGGGCTGCATCCTGCTCCAGCAAGGCTCTCAGCAGCTCCGGCAATGATTTGCTTTCCTGTTTCGCCACATCCTCATCCAGTTCACGGAGCAGCGCGAGATGGAGCAGCAGACTATATACTTCCCCTACTCCGCCGAGGTTTTTCGTTCCGAATCCACAGCTTCGCAAGGTCGAACGAATCTCCAATACGACAGGCTCTATACCTGCATAGCGGATCAGCTTGCGCAGACGCAGCAGGATGGCCTCAAGCCGTTGACTGCCAAGCTTGCTGTCACCGCTCAGACCCAGAGGCTCCGCTTCCTTGCCCAGTACAATCGGGAACGCGCGCAGGTTCCAGTAGTATCGGTTGCTTTCCGTGCCTGTCCGCAGCACGATCGCAGCAGCCCGAAATAAAATGTCGCTGTCATCCTTTTTCGAGAGCTTTTCGAGAGCCCCCATTGTGCGATAGGAATAATAATTGGATTGCTCCAGCAGGTCGGGAAAGTCCTCCGTCTTGCCTGCAACATAATCCGCAATCTGCCGCGAACGATCCTCTGTGACGGAATATTCTGCAGCGCAGGCCTCCGCGAACCGCTCAACCAGCATTTCCAGGGTACGGTCTTCCATTAACATTATGCTTCCTCCTCAAAGTACGAATCATGGCATCTCATATGTCGGCTGCACCTGGCAGCACGGGTCAGCACCCAGGCGCACGTCTCCCTCGACCCGGATGAATACGAATCGGCTGCCATCTGGCAGCGGGTGTATTCAAACTCCGCGGACGGTTTACACACACGCCCTAGGGTTGAACCTCTCACAACGGCCTCAGGAGATTGTCTCTGCAATCCAATCGGCCAGCATATGCGGTGTAATTGCAGCGACATGCGCTCCCATATTGGCTAGCGTCTGGGCTGCCTGTCTGTTATAGACCGGCTCTCCGCCAAAATCAAGTGCCGTCAACACGAGCAGCTTCGAGCCTGCATCGATAATATCCTTGCATGCCCTGTACATCGGCGGCAGCGTGTAGCCCTCCTCCAGATCGGTGACGAGAATAAAGATGGTGTGAGCAGGATTCTCAATCAGCGTCTCGCCATACCGTACCGCCTGGGCAATGTGCGTCCCCCCGCCTAACTGTACATTCATCAGCAGGTCGACGGGGTCTTCCAGCCTGTCCGACAGATCGACGATCTGGGTATCAAAAATAAACAGCCGTGTTCGGAGTGCATTCAGCTTATAGAAGATGCTGGCCATCACAGAGCTATAGATTACGGTATCCAGCATGCTTCCGCTCTCATCCACGCCGATGATGATGTCCCATTTGTTATAGGACTGAATCGAGCCATCAAAATAGAGCTTGTCAATGACAAATCGCTGCCGTTTCCGGTCGTAATTCTTCAGATTGCTTACGATCGTCTTGCGCATATTGAGGTTGCGGATCGACTTGATCGGACTGCGCGTATAGCGGCTTCGCTTGCCGACAATGCCTGCTTGCACATGAGATTCAAGCTGCTTGCGCAGCTCCTCCACAACCTGACGCACGATCTCCTTGGCGCTATGCAGCACCGCGCCCTTCATCCTTCCCTTGAACTGGAGCACATTCTTCAGCAGGTTCATATTCGGCTCCAGTGACTCCAGCAGCTTCTTATCCGTCAGCAGCTCCGTTAAGCCGTAGCGGTCGAGCGCCTGCTTCTCCAAAACCTCCGCTGTCTGCTTGGGGAAGAGCGTCCGCATCCTGTGCAGCCACTTCGGTACTGTAAGCCGTGATGCTTCCTGCCCTCCACCGCGTCGGTAGCCCTGCTCTTCTCCATACTCCCGGTCATATAGATAGCTCAATATTTCATCCATCTCCATATAACCGAACTGATCCGCCGAGTAATCGGGTGAGCTGGACAAGCCATGATCGGCCGATTGCCCCAGAATAAGGCGCCAGCGGTTCAGCACCTCCCGGGAGCTGCGCTCCTCCTGTCCATCCTGCTTCATATCAGCTTCCACGCAGCAAACTCCTTCCGTATCGCTTCATCCATCCTTCTCGCCTCGATCAGCGCCCGCTCCTTCACAGCCGGCAGCTCCAGTTCATACATTGTTGTCTCATGCAAGGCCGCGACTTTCTCTGCGATCAGACTGCTCTCAACAGGTGTAAAATGAGTAAAGGCCAGACGCAGCTCTGGTACCATGGCGATGAAATCATCATACGGCAGCTCGCCAATCAGGTGATTCAGCTCAGAGAGCAGACGACTGTCATACAAGAAGACATCACGCGCGGACGCGCAGACACCCTGCAGATACAGTGCGGATTGCTTGGCCTTGTCTGGCGTACCGCGGATGTATCCCTTTGCCCGCTGCATAATCTCCTCTCTGCTTCTGCTGCCAAGCGCCGCAGCAATCGCGATTGCACTGCCCTCCAGCAGCGGGGGCAGCGCTGCCATGTCCAGCAGCTCATCCAGTTGCTGGTGAAGGCCATCCCCGTCATAACGCTCCGGCTCGCTCCCGGCTAGCATCGACAACAGTTGCAGGCTCTGTGCAACTGCCGGCTGCTCGTCGGCATGCGTCTCGGTCAGGTGGGGTAGCTGCAGCAGCGCCATGCGATACGCCTCCTGTGCAAGACGCGGCAGTTGTCCGTCATCCGACAGTCCCAACAGTCGACTGTGCTGTCGCATGCGTACCAGTGTATTCAGGCTTCGGCAGATGGAGAGAAAATGAGCATCGGCGTGCAACGCCTGTTCTACCCGCTCGTATAAGCTGCGCACTGACTCCTGCAATCCCATCAGTCCAGCCTGCAGCAGCAAGCCGACCAGCTCGGAGCTATGATGCTCCGGTATGGCCAAGGCCTGCTCCTGCAGCTTGCGAGCTGCCGCCTCCCTGACTGTGCCGCCATAGATTGAGCATTCGATAAACCTTGCTTCAATGCGTGAGGAATACGAATACGACCAGCTCTCCCTTACCAGATTCATATCCTTGTATGCCACCCAGTCCGGGCCGGCTTGACGAGTAGCAAACTCACCGACCAGAAAGCTGATGCAATGAAACCACTGACTCAGCAACCGATGCTGCGACTTGGCATATATATCCAGCGTCTTCGAGTGCTTGCCCGTGACATTAAGCTGCAGCTTGAGCTGCGCGCTGCGTGCCTTGAAATCCTCTACAATCGGCACAGCCAGCTTGTTCGGGGCGACCGTGCC
Organism: Paenibacillus sp. J5; assembly: GCF_054955055.1. Lineage (NCBI taxonomy): Bacteria > Bacillati > Bacillota > Bacilli > Caryophanales > Paenibacillaceae > Paenibacillus > Paenibacillus sp. J5. The sequence continues at coordinate 312,972 of NZ_JBUEDD010000002.1, forward strand.
GATCTTATCCCCCGTAAGCAGCAGCGCAAGCTGCTGCAGCGGCTGATCCGTTGCCAGCGTATGCTCCCCCTTGACGAAGGCCGACAACGCGGCATCCTGCAGTTCGAAGACGCCGCCCTCCCGTTTGCCGCGCAGCTCAGCCAGGCCATGCAGCATCCGATAGGCTTCTATCGCATCGCTGGTAGACACAGCCTCCTCGCTCTGCCGCAATTGGCGTGCAAGCTGCGCAAGCAGCGAAGCAGCAACATCGGTATAAGGCTGCTCACGCAACTGCAGCGGCTCGGACTTGCGCTTGCGATGCATCTGATTCCATATCTGATCATAATAATTCACATACGGCATTCCGCTGGCATAACCATTCAGTCGGTCAGCCTCCATGAACGTATATACCATGGGGTAAGCAGCAGTAAGAGCCCGATCGGAGCTAGCCCTGCCCGCTGGCTCGCCTGACGATGGATATGGAGGAAGCAGGGCGTAGGTATGGAAGCCCCCGGTAACGACAAGCACCCGCCCGTACTCAGCCACTGCTTGGGCAATGCAAGCGCGCATATGAGCTTCCCGTTCCAGATCGCCGAATTGCCCTAGCTGCTCATCGGAGTAGCACATCCGCGACAGGGTGCAGTACGTGAACACGATCCGCACAAATTCGCGCGTATCAGCAACAAGACCATTAATCTCCACCATCTTCTCCCACAGCTCATCGAAGCTGCGGCAATTCAGATTGCTGCAGAGTGCTTCCATAAACTGCGAGCCTGCCAGCAGCGTCTCATCCTGTGCCGAGGCCTGCTCTGCTTGCTCTCCTTCCTTGTGCTCCCCTGCCACTCTGCGCCCGTAATCGTCCAGGTCGATGAAGCGGGCAGGAATGCCGCGCCGCGCCGCCTCCTTCATGGCAACATACTCTGGCGAATAGCTCAGCAACGGATAATAATACGCTGCCTTGCCCTCCTCCGACTCGAAGGTGCAATAGAGGCTAACCGGAGGGACAGTGGCCTCATCTGTCAGGATCGGGATGAGTTCCGTCGCATTCACCGGGCCTTCGATCAGTATGATGTCCGGGCGATACTGCCCAATCATCGCCAGCAGATGGTGCGAGCAGGCGGGGCTATGATGTCGTACAGGGAAGAAGACGACGCCCAGCTCTTCATTCATCACCTGCTCGGCGAAGGCTCGCTCGATCTCCCGAACCTGCTCGGACGGGGCAACATCCATCAGCCGATCCATTGCTTTTCCTCATAATATGCCTTCCAGAGCGGTTCTACCGCAGCACGCTCCTTGACGATCTTCGAGAAATACGCCTTCAGCAGCGCCAGATCCTTCTCATTCTCCTTCACGATGGTTCCTTGCATGCTCTGAACGAGCCGGTTCAGAGCCATCGGCTTGCTCTCATAATAGTAGGAGGTCATGGCACTCTCCACATAGACTGATACCGCCTCCGCCGTGCTGAGAGCCGCCTGCGGACTGTCCACCCGGTAGCCCTCGCGTGTCTGTCCGGTTCGCAGCTCCATGAAGGTGGTCGCCAGCAGCTCGACAACCTCCACGTCGATCTCGCTGTCGATGCCTCCTGAGCGCAGGAGTGCCTTAGCCTGGCTCTCGATAATACGCGCCTCCAGCTTCACGTTGTTGACGGGGCGCACGGTCTCGAAGTTGAAGCGCCGCTTCAGGGCGCCGCTCATCTCATTGACCCCTTTATCCCTAATATTAGCTGTAGCGATAATATTGAAGCCCGGCTTGGCGAACAGATTGCCTTCCTTCAGCTCCGGGATATGAAGCACCTTGTCGCTCATAATGCTGATCAAGCTATCCTGCACCTCGGCCGGGCAGCGTGTGATCTCCTCGAAGCGGGTCAGGATGCCCTCCTTCATCCCCGTATAGAGAGGCGAAGGCACAAGAGCCGCCTCGGACGGCCCCTGATCGAGCAGCATCGCATAGTTCCACGAGTATTTGACCATATCCTCTGTCGTCCCTGCCGTCCCCTGAATCGTATTCATGCTCGTCCCGCAGATTGCCGCCGACAGCAGCTCGCTCAGCATCGTCTTCGCGGTTCCCGGTTCGCCAGCCAGCATGAGCCCGCGGTTGCCCGCCAGCGTGACGACAGCCCGTTCGATCAGCACGTCATTACCATAGAACTTGCGCGTAATCTCGACCTTTTCCCCGTTATGTACAATCGGCGTTTCCCGCCCTATAATAAAGTCCCGCACCGCCGCCGGCGACAAGCGCCAGTTGGGCGGACGTCCTCCGCGATCCTCTGCCTGCAGCGCAGCAAGCTCGGCCGCATACAATTGCTCTGCGGGTGGTTTGATCATCTCTTGCATAACTCCAGCTCCCCCTCTATCCAAATCAGATCATGTGTTCCCATTTTCTCATATATAACATCTTAACACAGTATACAATGGCTTTCTATAGGGCGTCTCCCCTCGCAATTCCCGTATGAGTAGTCATATTTTCTCATTTTTCAAGGTCTTTCGACATGTTTATCGTAATTTGCATAAAATCCATAAAGGCATTTGTATTTCTCCATTGAGTGGAACGGATAATTCGATTATCATTAACCCGAATACGATAACGAGAATCATTATCTTTACTCAATATAATAGATTACTATGGAGGAATTGGACAATGAAATCGATAGCAAGGCAACTCACTGCTGTAGGTATGCTTCTAACCATGGGAGGGTGGCTGATCGCCTGCGGAAGCAGTGGAAACAGCGGGAGCGCTCCAGGAACGGTCGACGGACAGACGGCACAAAACCTGTCGAGCAAGCAGATAGAGTCTTCCTCTACGCAGACTGCTACAGAGACGGAGACACGAGCGTATACGGATCATGCGGGCCACATGGTGTCTATTCCCGTACAACCACAGCGAATTGTATTTCACGGGGAAACCGTCGGTGATCTCATTGCGCTTGGCATTCAGCCTATCGCCAGCGCAAGCAACTTTATCGACGGGACAGTCTTCGCGGATAAGACGGGAGACATCGCCGACCTCGGATTTCCGATTAATATTGAGAAGACAACGGAGCTAGAGCCCGATCTGATTCTTTATGCTAATAATGATGAGAAGATATATCAATCCCTCTCGCAGATCGCGCCTACACTCATCTTCAATACCTTTACTCCGCTCGATCAGCGTATTCTGGAATTAGGCGACATCACAGGCTACAAGCAGCAGGCCGAGCAATGGCTTGCTTCCTATCGCGAGCGAACGGAGAGAATGTGGGACAAGCTTCACGACGCCGGAGTCAAAGAGGGCGAGACCGCGACAGTGCTTACCTACTACCCTGGCGACCGGCTGTTTGTCATGCTGAGCACCGGGTTATCGCAAATACTGTATGAGAAGCAGGGCTTCAAGGCGCCCGATCCGGTTCAGAAGCTGCTCGATACGGGCAAAGGCTTTGAGCAAATTTCAATGGAGCTGCTGGATCAATTTGCCGGGGATCGAATCTTCATCCTCACTCCGGTACCGGAGGAAGCGAAGGCCTCAACAGAGGCGATGCTGCAAAGTCCGCTTTGGCAGCAGTTGCCTGCGGTCAAAAACGGGCATGTCTACATGATTGACATTATGAAAAGCTCAAGTGATGCTGCTACCCGCGAGTGGCTGCTGGACTATCTGCCGCAGCTTCTTACTGAAGCCGAATAATTCGCTTAGGGCACGACACTAACGCCCCGGTCTGCATACTGCTTTGATTTTAGCCGAATCCTTAGGTACAATGATATTATTGATAATCATTCTCACTAAAGGAGCTCGCTATGGAGACCTGTCTCTTATTTCATCTGGCTGGATTGGAACTATTCTGTTCAACACCTGATTCTGCCTTCCGCCTGTCCGACAGCGCTAAGCTGCTGCATACCTTATTGTTCCTCGAAGGAGATGGCGGCCAGTTAACCATTGACGGCGAAACCTTGAATGCTCAAACCGAGCGAGCATACTGGATCGGGCCCGCAAGCGTCTACGAACTGGAGGCAGCCATGGGGCAAGCCCTGCGTTGCTATCGTGTCCGTCTGCGAGTGATTCGCTCCAGTGAAGAGTTGGAGCTGCATTCGGGCGCATTGTTTAAACAAAGCCATGAATTGCTTGCCTACCCATTCCGCCGTGTGCTTCATATCCTTGACAGGCTGCATACATTGACCGGTAGGGATCATGCCAATACCACACCATATCGGGCGCAATTGCTGCTTCAAGAACTGATGGTCTTGCTGCATGAACAAAATATTGACAGCGGGGACCCTTTGAGCGCTGCTCAAGCCGTCGACCGTGCGGTCAAGTTCATGCAGACGAACTATGCGCATCCGATTACGGTCAAGCAGATGGCAGCTCTCGCCGAGGTTCCCGCCTGGCAGTTCACACTGATCTTTCAGGAGCTGACCGGAAGAAAACCGCTGGATTACATCACGGAGCTGCGCATACGCCGTTCCAAGGAGCTGCTTATTCAAGAGAGCGCACCGCTTCGGGAGATTGCCCGCCAGGTCGGATTTACAGACGAATATTATTTCAATCGCCGTTTTCGCCAGTTGACCGGACTGTCGCCAAGACGATATGCACGTCTGGCCAATCATCATCTGATCCGTGTACGAGACTGGCTAGGCCATGAGGTAGATATTCCTTCCTCACCTTCCCGGATTATCTATCACGGCGAGACCTTTGGCGACCTGCTGGCGCTGGGCGTGCAGCCGATCGGCGGCGGTCTCCAGTTTCAGCAGCATCGCAAGGTGCGAGATCAGACCCGCGACGTCTGCGACGTTGGCTTCCCTCTGCAACCGGACATCGCCAGGGAGCTGCGGCCGGATCTCATCATTATGGCCAGTTCGAATGATAGACTGTACCGCTCCATCTCACAGATCGCTCCCGCCCTGGCCTTTGACTCCTATGCCCCGCTAGGGCAGAGGATGACACAGCTTGGAGAGTGGCTAGGCAAGCAACAAGAGGCAAGTCAATGGCTGGAACGGTTTCACTCGCGGGCGGAGTCCATATGGCGGCGGTTGCCGCTTGGAACGGATGTGACGGCGACTGTCTTCGCCATTCATCATGGACGTTTATTTGTGATGGGTGCCACCGGATTCTCCTCCTCCCTCTACTATCCTTATGCCTTCAATCCCCCGGCGTCTATTAAGGAGCTGATACAGGATGGGAGCGGCTATGCCGAGCTCTCCCCTGACCGTCCCGACAGCTTAGCCAGCTATGCTGGTGACTATCTGTTCCTGCTCTGTTCTTCGGATGAAGAGTCGCGCGTTACGCTCGGCAGGTTGAGTTCGAGTATATCCTGGCTATCGCTTCCGGCTGTGCGAGCAGGCAGAGTCTATCAACTGGAGGCGGATGAGTGGAATCATGCGGATGCGGTAACTGTCGAAAGCTCGCTTGAGCTGCTGCCTACGCTGCTACACTTCTGAAGTACGGTGCCTCATGAGAAGACCTTGCCAAATATAAGCACACGGCAGCAGCCCGCGAGCTTTATGCCCGTGAACTGCCACCGTGTGCTGTTGTTATACTGCGATGATTAGGTCGTGTCTGAAAACCCGCTCAGAGTGTTCAGACACGCCCTAGTAACCTGATGAGGCCGAGTCCGAACTGTTCGTAGCGATCTGAATGCCGTTGCTCGTGCCGATACGCTCTGCGCCCGCTTCAATCATAGCTAGCGCTGCCGCATAGTCGCGCACTCCACCCGAAGCTTTAACCTTGACTCCCGCTCCAGCCGCTGATTTCATCAGCCGCACATCCTCGGCGGTGGCTCCGCCAGTCGAGAAGCCGGTTGATGTCTTGACGAACTGTGCGCCCGCTTCGGCGGAGAGCTTGCTCGCCAGCTCGATCTCCTCCTTATCCAGCAGGCAGGTTTCCAAGATGACCTTGACGAGACGTCCCTCTGCCGCTCTCACAACGGCTGCAATCTCATCCCGTACAAGCCCGGTCTTGCGCTCCTTCAATGCGCCAACGTTGATCACCATATCTATCTCCGTCGCTCCATTGTTCACCGCGTCTGTCGTCTCCGCTACCTTGATCGAAGTGGTGTTCATGCCCAGTGGGAAGCCGATTACGGTGCATACTGCTACACTGCTGCCTGCCAGCAATCTGGCTGCTTCGGCTACATAGTAAGGATTGACGCATACCGATGCAAATCCGAATTGCTTCGCCTCCGCGCATAGTTGTCCAATCTCAGCGCTCGTGGCCTGAGCCTTCAATAACGTATGGTCAATGTATGATGCAATCTTCATCTGTTCTCTCTCCTATTCCATTGGCGCGAACACATTGTCGCTCTTATATTTGGCTGCATTGCTCGCATCGATCAGGCCCGTTCCCCCGTCGATATAGCTCTCCACCTGTTCTCCCTTAGCTACCTTCAGCGCCGTCCGCACGACGAGTCGTCCAAGGACAGCGGGGTCATTCAGCACGGTGGCACTGTAGCTGCCCTCGATGATCGCATTGACCGCCTCGGAGAGCCCGTCGATACCGACAACCTTTACTTTATCCAGCATATTCGCCTGCTTCAGCACTTGAACCGCACCCATCGCCATATCATCATTATGCGCATAGACCAGCGAGACATCCGGGTGAGCCTGCAGCAAGTCCTGCATCGCCTTTACAGCCTCGGCGCGAACGTAGTTGGAGTATGGCCCTTCGATAATTTGTACGCCCTTCTCCGCCTCGACGACCTCATGGAAGCCATCATGGCGATCCATCATCACCTTGCCGCCGGCATCGCCCTGCAGCTCGATAACTTTACCCTTGGCTGCTCCCAGTCCGCCGAGCAGCTCCACCGCTTTAGCGCCTGCAAGTCGGCCCATCTGCTTATTGTCGCGTCCTACGAACGAAGCGACCGCTTCTTCTGTTGGACGGTCAACCGTCACAACCGGAATATTATTTTGCTTGGCGAGCGCCAGCGCCGGAGCGACCGCAGTCGGGTTGGTCGGATTCAGCACGAGCACATCAATTCCTTTTGTAATGAGATCCTGCACGTCCTGATTTTGCTTTTGCAGATTATTTTGCGCGTCAATCGTAATCAGCTCGACACCGTTCTTCTCCGCCTCAGCCTTCGCTGCTTCAACAAGCGACGTATAGAACGGGGATTCCATCGTCACCTGCGAGAAGCCGATGGTAACTTTATCCTTCCCTTCCTCGCTCGTGTTCCCCGAGCCTTTGCTTTGAGAAGAACAGCCACTAACCATCAATACTGCACATAAAAGCGCTGTCATCGAAATGCTTGCCCATTTTTTTGTCTTCATCTTGATCTCTCCCTTGTTGTAGTCATCACTTGCATATGAATTACTCGCAGTATCAGCCTTGGTGCGACTTGATGACGAACCGGTTGAACACAAGCGCCAGCACGATGATCAAGCCCATAAAGATCGACTGATAGTACGAGGACAAGCCAATTAGATTGAAGAGATTAGTCAATATACTCATTAGCAGCACCCCGACGAACGTGCCTCCCGCACCGCCGACACCACCAAACAGGCTAGTGCCGCCAAGCACAACCGCTGCGATCGCATCCAGCTCAACACCTTGTCCCGATGTCGGCTGCCCGACCGTCAGCCAGGAGGTCAGCACAACGCCGCCTAGAGCTGCCATTAATCCGCAGATCACATAGGCAGAAGTGATATACAGATTCACTTTAATTCCTGTCAGATGGGCTGACTGTGGATTGCCGCCGATGGCGTACAGCTTGCGGCCGAACGTCGTGTAGCGCAGGACAAATACCGAGAGCAGTGTAAGCGCGATCCAGATGACCCCGGATACGGGGATGCGGCCAAAGATGTTGCCGCCGAGAAATCGAATCGACTCAGGCAGGTTAAACACCGGCTTGCCGTCGGTCAGCAGCAGCGCCAATCCACGAGCGGCTACCATGGTCGCTAGTGTTGCAATAAATGCCGGCACCTTGAGCTTCGTGGAGATCAGTCCGTTGATTGCCCCGATGGCTCCACCGGCGATGAGCGCGATGAGAATCGCAGGCAAGGAGCCCAGACCGCTCGTCACGAGGATGGCCATCGTCATACTCGACAGCGCCAAGGTGGAGCCGACGGACAGATCAATGCCTGCCACTAAAATGACGAAGGTCATTCCTAATGCGATAATGCCTACAACAGATGATTGCTGCAACAGATTTAACAGGTTTTGTACGGTGAGAAATTTGGGCGACAGAAGAGCGCCGATTCCCATAAATAAAAACAGCAAGAAAAATAGATTGTAACGCTTGACGACATCCAGCCACCTGAAGCTTGCAGTCGGCTTGGCCGCACCAGCTTCCATGCTAATTGGCTTCAAGCTCTTCCCCCCCTTTGACGGCATAATGAAGTATTTCCTCCTTTTCATTGCGCGGATCGTCGAATTCCCCTACCAATCGGCCGCTGTACATGACCAGAATGCGGTCGCACACTTGCAGCAGCTCGTTAATTTCAGAGGAGACGACAATGATTCCTTTGCCCTCAGCAGCGAGCGAACGCATAATTTTATAGATTTCCTCCTTGGCTCCGATGTCGATGCCCTGTGTCGGTTCATCGAACAGCAGCAGCTCCGAATCGCGGATCAGCCACCTGGAGATGATCACCTTCTGTTGATTGCCGCCGCTCAGATTAACCATCAGTGTATCCTGATGAGGCGTCTTGATGTTGAGCGCTTGAATCCGTTCCTTGACCGCCTGACGCACCTGGTGCCCCTTCAAAATCGAGAAGCGTGAAAACAGATGATGCGAGGAGATGACTGCGTTCTCCTGCACGGACAGATGCAGCATCGCTCCTTCCGTCTTGCGGTTCTCCGGCACAAGCCCCATCCCCGCACGTATCGCCTGCCCCGGCGACTGAATGATCCGCTGGCGCCCATGAAGGTGAATCGTTCCGCGCTGCAGCTTGTCAGCGCCGTAGATGGCGCGCAGCACCTCGGTTCGCCCCGACCCGACAAGACCGTACAGACCGATGATTTCACCCTTGCCCAGCTCAAAGCTCACATTATGAACGTGCTTCGTAGTTAAGTGCTCCACCCGGAGCAGCTCCTCGAACTGCCGCTCGTGCTTGACATGAACATGCCGCACTGCTTTGTGGCCGATAATTAACTCCACCAGCTCTTCCTCATCCAACTCTGTCAGCGCCTTGGTGGCGATGTAACGACCATCCCGCATAACGGTAACCCGATCACCGATGGCAAACAGCTCCTCCAGCTTATGAGAGATGTAGATGACGGTAATGCCCTGTCGCTTCAGGTCGCCAATAACCCGGAATAGCGTCTCGACCTCCTTTTGCGACAGTGTTGTCGAAGGCTCATCCATAATAATGAGTCGGGCATGGCTGGCTATCGCCTTCGCCAATTCAACGATCTGCTTGTGCCCGGCGCTCAGCTCTCCTACCCTCTTGTCGACCGGAATCGAGATGCCGAATCTCTCCAGTATGCCAGCCGCCTCTCGCCGCAGCTTCCGCCAGGACAGCAGGCCGTAAGCCGGCTTCAAATAGGAGCCTAGAAATATATTTTCCGCTACCGAGAGATGATCGATCAGCGACAGCTCCTGATAAATAATAGCGATGCCTAGCTCCTTGCTCCGCGCAGGATTGCCAATCTCGACCTTGCTGCCCTCGAAATAAATGTCGCCCTCGTCCTTGTCATAGACGCCGGTCAAGATTTTCATCAAGGTTGATTTGCCTGCCCCATTGGCACCGATCAGGCAATGCACCTCTCCTTGCCGCACCGTAAAATCAACGTGACTAAGCGCTTTCACACCTGGGAACGACTTGCTGATGTTCAACATGCTTAATATCGGCTCCATGTCTACCCCCCTATCTGTACCGGTATGCGCTGCTCTGCGGATTGCTCCATCATGGGACCCAATCGTTCATGCAACTGCACATAATTAGCATAAGCTTGCGTATACAGCTCTCGGCTTCGCTCATCGGGTCTATAGGAGACAGAGGAAGATGTCATGCGCTGCGATGCCTCCTGCAGCGAGCTGTACCACCCTGCTCCGTATGCCGCAATGACCGCACAGCCCTTCGTGCCCGCCTCGCCCTCATCCGCGATGTCGATCACCATGCCGGTAACATCCGCAATAATTTGCATCCATAGCTTGTTTTTGGTGCCGCCGCCAGAGGCGATAATCCGTGAGACGGGAACCCCCGCACCTGCGAAGGTATCGATGATGCTCTTCGTTCCGAAGGCAACCCCCTCCAGAATCGACCGGTAGATATGATACCGGGTATGAGCAAGCGTCAACCCATACAGCGCCCCCTTCATAGCGGCACTGCGATACGGCGTCCGGTTCCCCTGCCAGCTATCCATCATCACCAGGCCGCTGCTGCCAGCCTCCAGCCTTGACGCTTCCTGAATCAGCTCCTTGTACACGTGCTCCAGCGCTTCCCCTTGCACGCCGGGGTAGAACTGGCTCATGAACCAGGAGGTCAAGGAGCCGCAGGACAACTGCCCGCCTTCAAGCAGCCAGCTATCTGGCAATATTGCATTGGCATAAGGCCCCCACAGCCCAGGCTCCTCGACCGCCGCATCGGTATGCATCAGGTGAACGAAGCTGGTGCCTGTAATCAAGCTCATCGTTCCCGTATCACAGGCCCCGATGCCAAGCATGCCGATATGCGCATCAATTCCTCCTTGAAATATAGGGATGCCTGCCGGAAGCCCGGTCTGTGCAGCCGCCTGCGCAGTTATGACGCCGATCTGCTCGCCAACAGCCGCTACCTGCTGCGGCCACCACTGCTCATACTGCTCCAAGCCGATGGCCTCGAAGAATGAACGTGAGAAGTGATCTGTATAATTCCATTTGCACACTGCATTGCATTTCGAAGCCATCCAGTTGCCGCTCAGCTTGAAATTAAGCCAATCCAATTGCTCCATAATGCGATACCCTGGCTTCAAGAAGCCGTTGTTTTTTAGCCATAGTGATTTGGCTGTCATCCACTCCGCCGAGACCCCGCCTCCAGAGCGGCGGAGAACATCCGCAACATGCGGGTCGGCCAGTCCATTAATATAGTCTGTCTCAGACTTGGCTCGGGTATCCATCCATAGCATCGCAGGCGATTGCGGGTTCCCCTCAGCATCCACCACCAGCACCGTCGAGGAAGTTGCGCATACCGCTACTGCTGAAACCGCATTCAACAACTCGGGAGCCGGGCAACTGCGCAGCGCGCGCAGTAAGGCATCCCACCAATCAAGCGGCTGCTGCTCACAGCTTCCGGGGTGCGGGTAGGACGTGGGGTACGTTGCGCTCCCCACCCACCGCTGCTCCCCCTGGGCAGTATACAATGCCGCCTTGAGCCCCTGCGTGCCAGCATCGATGCCCAGAACATACGTCATTTTGTTTGCCCCTCCTGCGGGTAGAACATAATTTTATTAAAAACAATCTCCCGGTTTTTAATCTGATCGAACAGCCTCGGCGCATCATCCAATTGCAGCCGATGCGAAATGATCGGCTCTGCCGTCAGCTTGCCCGCTCCCATTAATTCGGTCGTATACGTCCATTCTCTGCCTGGGAATGGCGCAGAGAAGGAGTTCCATGACCCGTGTACAGCCAACTCGTAACGAAGAATTTTGTTCACAGAATCCTTGCTTAGCTCCAATCCGGCATGAGAGATGCCGAGGAACACGACCCTTCCCTTCTTCGTGCAGGAGCTGACAGCCTGATCCTGGGCAATCGGCGAACCCGAGGTGTCGAAGGCAAAGTTCATGCCGCCGAACTTCTCCTCCAGCACAGCTACCGGATTCTCAAGGCGGGAGTTAATCGTCACATCCGCGCCAAGTCGGCGAGCCAGCTCCAGCTTCTCCTCATGAATATCCACAGCCGCAATATGACTGGCGCCCAGCTCCTTGGCGAACTGGATGGCGAACAGGCCGATGGCGCCCAGGCCGAAGATGGCGATGCTGTCCCCAGCCTTGAACTCTCCCGCCCACAGGCCGTGAATGGCATTGGCTGCCGGATCGACCATCGCTCCGGCCTCATACGACACATTGTCCGGCAGCTCCACCAGATTATCTGGCGTCACTTTAATGAAGTTAGCCATCGCCCCATCACTGCGAGAACCGTAATAATCATACGTGTCGCATAGCGAGAACAATCCGTCCTTGCAATACATGCATTCGCCGCATGGGATGAGTGGCGCTACAGCTACACGCTGTCCAACCCGCCATTGCTGCACCTCCTCGCCAGTCTCCACGATGACACCGGCGAATTCATGTCCGATTGTCAGGCCTTGTGAATAAGCGCCTTTGTGAAGCACTCTAGGAATGTCCGAGCCGCATACCCCGACCGCCTTCACCTCGATAAGCACTTCATGTGGTGCAATGACAGGAATAGCGACCTCCTCCACCTTCAAATTTCCAGGTTCATACAGTTTAACCGCTTTCATCATTTTGAAGCTCCTCTCCACTTGTATCTATTTAAGTGCGCCTTTTGCGTCTGCTTGCCTGTTGCAGAGTCAGCAGCTTCTTGGCCGTCACTTCATCCGTAAACAGCGTATTAAAAAATTTCCCGTTCAACGCTCCCACGATCGCTTCGGCTTTTCCTTCACCGCAGGCCATCGCAATCGAATGCTCCTTCTGCTTCAACTGCTCCAGTTGCAGGCCGATCGTGCGTGAGTTAAGCGTTTCATCCGTCAATCTGCCATCAATTGTGTAATAGCGGGAACAAATGTCTCCTACCGCTCCTTGTCGCAACAACTCTCCGTACTCCGCTTCTGAGAAATAACCCGCCGTGTAGAGCACGGACTGATAAGAAGCTCTGCCAATGCCGAATACCGCAATGTTGGCCTGCTGTCCGAGCGTCAGCACCTCGCGAATGGAGGAATCCGTCATAATCGCGTCAGCGATGACGGCTGAATCTACGATCGTCGGAACCGACAGCATGTAGGATTGAGAATGAAATGCCTTGGAGAATTGCTCCAATATATGCATCGCTCCTGTGGAGAACGAGGTCGTGCTGACCGCACCGTTCAACTGGACGATCTTCACATCACGCCGGTGTGCCGGCTGCAGTTGATCCGCGACATAGGACAAGGTTTCGCCCCATGAAATGCCGATCGTATCCCCGTCCTGCACCAGATCGCTAAGATAACCAGCGAGCGCTCGGGCAACATCCTGTAGCACCATCGACGGCTCACTGACAAACACAGGGGATACAAACACCTTGTCGATCCCGAACGTTTCCTTGACCTCGTCTGCGATATCGCTTACAGAATCGAGCGGATAATTAATAACAAAGGATACGATGCCTCCCTTAACTGCCGCATCCAAAATGCGGCTCACGGTTGGTCTCGACAAGCTTTCCTTCTCTGCAATTTCAACCTGGGTCATGCCCAGCTCATAATACATCTTGGCAATGCGGACCATCTCTCGAATTGTATACATGCGCATGCTCCTTACTTAACTTGCCCTGATCGTCAGGCCTGACGCTTCTTACGAGATTGATTCTATACGATGCTTTTCATTATTTCAATAGATCCCGAAAAGTTGAACATAATTTCACGAAAACAATAAAAAAACAAGCCCCGCCAGCGCTTCAAACCTCGAAACACTGACGGAGCTTGGATTAGATGACAGCGTTGCCCAGACGAAGCTTCTCCTGCAGCAGCGCAACAGACAGCTCGGCGGGATCAACGGCATGCAGCACAGACAATGCAGCGGCCGTACCCGCAGCCTGCCCGGTCGCCATGCAGCTAGGCGTCAGCCTCGTTGTCGCCAATGCCTCATGCGAGGTCGAGATGCAGCGGCCAGCGGCCAGCAGGTTGGCGATGTTGCGGGAGAGCAGACAACGATATGGAATATCATACGCTCCATCCCCGGAGATGAAGGCCGCTGCCACTCCTTTGCCAGAGGGATCATGAATATCGATCGGGTAACCGCTACGGGCGATGCGATCGTCGAACTTGCGACCGGAGGTGACATCCTCCTTGGCCAGCGTGTAGCGGCCGATGATCCGACGCGATTCACGAATGCCGATCTGCGGCGCAACCGCTGATACCGAAGCCCGCTCAAAGCCGGGCACATCGCGCTGGAGAAATTCCGCCATCATAAGCACTTGCTTGCGTCCCTCCTGCTCGGCGAGCGTCAGATCCTCCGCATCCGTCGCATCCAGTCCTTGCACCCGCGTACAGTTGATCAGCACCTCATCGTCGGCCGGGCCGGTAAAGAACAACACCTGATCGCGGTTGATCGGCACGCCTGAGCGCTTCCAATGGCTGTAGAACCCGCTAACTCCAGTGAGCGGAATGCGATCCAGCTCGGCAACCGGAGTCTTCTCATAGAACTCCTCAGGATGCGCCTGAATATACTGCTTCACCTTGGCGAGATCGACCCCGCGCATGCGAAATTTCATCGTCATCGGCTGCGATTGTCGATCGCCCTCGCGTCCCTGCACAATCTCCGCACCGGACAGATAGGCGACATCCGCATCACCGCTCGTATCGACGAACTGCTGCGCTCGCACATCCAGCTTGCCCGACTTGCTGGTGATGCGCACCGCTGTAATGCGCCCCTCTGCCGTATGCACCTCATCCACAAAGCTGTGCAGCAGCAGCTTGACCCCCGCCTCGCGCAGCATATCCGTTGCAACCACCTGGTAGATTTCCGGGTGGTACGGAGTCAGTGTATGGACAAAGCCGACCGTATCGCGCAGATGTCCGGGTGAACCGCCACACGCCTGCAGCCGATCCACAATCTCCTGGGCAATTCCCTTGATCACCTGCTCCCCACGGTCGGTATGGAAGGTCATCCACGGATAGACCATCGCCGCCGTGGACATGCCGCCCACAAAGCCATAGCGTTCGATTAGCACCGTCCGCGCTCCCTGACGTCCAGAGGCAATCGCCGCAGCGATGCCGGCAGGCCCTCCGCCGATGACGACCACATCGGTCTCCAGCTCCTGTACCCGCTTGCTATGGACATTGCTCTGCACAGTCATAGCCGACGCAGCAGCAGCCTGCTCGCCGCTCGCGGCGCTTTCTGTACTCGTCAGCGCTTGCTCTGCAGTGCTCCTATGCTCCCTCATATCACTCCATTGCTTCATTGGTTCCACTCCTTCCCTATCTTTCATCGCTATTCCTTCAGCCCTGTCATCGCCACGCCCTCGATGAACCGCTTCTGGGCGAGGAAGAAGACGATGAGCAGCGGCACAGTCGCCATCACCGTAGCGGCCATCAGATGGTGCCAGGCCGTTCCAACCTCATCTGTGAACAGCGACAGGCCTAGCGGCAAGGTCATCAGCTCACGGGTATTAATGAAAATCAACGGATCGAAAAACTCGTTCCATACCGTCACAAAGGTAAAAATCGTCAAGGTTGCCAGTCCCGGCTTGGCAATCGGCAGCATAATCTGCGCATAAATGCGGAAACGACTGCATCCGTCAATCATGGCTGCCTCCTCCAGCTCGGTCGGTACCGAGATGAAGAACTGCCGCATGACGAAGATGCCGAACACACCGCCCGCTCCGAAGATCGGAAGCAGGATGAGCGGCAGATGCGTGTCGATCCAGCCGAGCTCGCGCATGAACAGGAACATCGGAATCGCCGTGACCTCATGCGGAATCATCATCGCACTTAGCAGCACGAGAAAGACGGCATTGCGTCCAGTGAACGGGATCTTGGCGAACGCATACCCGGCCAGTGAGGCGAAGAACACCGTGCCCAGTACGACGATCAGCGCAATATAGACACTGTTGAAATAAAAACGGTGAAACGGAATCCGTTCAAACACCTCGACATAGTTCTGCAGCCGGAAGGTCTCCGGTATGAACTGCGGCGGATACGTGAAGATGCTCTGCGGCTCCTTGAATGAGGTAGACAGCATCCACAGGAACGGTACCAGCATCACTAGCGAGATCGCTGTCAGCGCCGCATAGATGCCTGCGGCTCCCGACAGCTTGCGCAGCGACAAGGTCGGCGTGCGGTTGTCCAGAGCGGACAGATTAGGCGTCGCCTTCATTGAATACCCACCTCTTTCGAAGCTGCCATTGCAGCAAAGTCAGCGCCAGCACAACAACGAACAATACATAAGCCAGAGAGGAGGCATAGCCTAGCTGGAACAGCTTGAACGCTTTCTCCCAGATGTAATAGACCAGCACCTTCGTGCTTCCGCTCGGGCCGCCCTGCGTCATCACGTAGATCTGGCCGAATACCTTGAGCGAGCCGATCACCGTCATGACAACTGTCAGAAATACAGTCGGCGTAATCATCGGCAGCGTGACATTGAAGAAGCTGCGCGTGCGCCCGGCTCCATCCAGCGTCGCCGCCTCATACAGCGAGCGCGGCACCTGCTGCAGTGCGGCAATGAAGAGCACCATATTGAGGCCGACATTTTTGAGCACGCTGGTTACGATTACCGCAGGCATAGCCAGGCGCGTATCATAGAGCCAGGATGGTCCCTTGATGCCAAGCATGAGCAATAGCTGGTTGATCAGTCCCGAATCGGTGGCGAACATGTACTTCCAGACGATCGCCCAGACGATGAGCGAGGTCATCACCGGGACGAAGATTGCTGTACGGAATATGCCGATGCCTCGCATACTTCTAGAGAGCAGCAGCGCCAGCAGCAATGCCAGCACGATATTGAACGGCACCAAGCCCGCAGTAAAATAAAATGTATTGCCAAATACCTTCCAGAACATGGCGTCCTGCAGCAGATGCTCATAGTTTTGCAGACCGACCCAGCTAGGGTCGCCCAGCAGCGGCCAGTCCGTCAGGCTCATATAGAGCGATAGCCCCATCGGGAACAGCAGCAGCAGTGCAAAGCCCAGCACCATCGGCGATACGAACAGCCAGCCTGTAATTTGCGCCTCTCTGGCGAGTGGACCTCTGCCCGCACCATTGCGTTTCATTACGATTCACCGCCTTTAATTGATCTTGTCGATAGCATTGCGGAATGCATGAATCGCCCTCCGCAGCTCATCCTCAGCCGTCCCAAGCACGATCGCTCCCAGCATAACCGCAGCGACACCTGTGGAATGAAGCACGGCGACATCCTCCGTCACCAGCTTGCGCTGAGAGGGTATCAGCACCGGAAGCTGCGAGAGTTCAACCAGTTGTCGATATTTCAATACATCCTTAAAGGATAGGGGGGTACCGTATTCATCACCCGGCACAATAGAAGCCTCCAATGCCGTCATCCCATAGCTGCGAGCAGCCTGCACCAGATGGGGATCATAGCTGCTATCGATAGCAAACGTCCGATCCAGCCCAATCTCGCCCAGCATGAAGGACGGAAGATGATGCGCATAGATCGAATAGAAATCGAAGCCAAGACCGTCCAGCCGTGAGATATGCTCCGCTTGGGCGCCCTCGATGCTGCCTGCTGGCACGACCCCAAGCGGCCCTTGCCACTGACTGCGAATCGTCTGGAAGACATCCTCATACTCCTCCAGTGCTCCAAAGTGATTGCCGCTGGCACGATGGCCAACATTGTAATGCACCTTCAACCCATCTGCGCCTTCCTCAATCGCCGCCTTGGCCAGCGCAAGGTCGTTGGCTGGCAAGCTGACGATCAACGACAGCTCGCGACTGGCCAGCAGCGCCTGCAATTTTCCCATTATAGTTCCCTCCGTTATCGGTATGCTTCTTGTTCCTCGCCAGCTTAGACGGGCTCGAGCAACGCGGGAGGTCGGCAGACAGTCCGCTGTGCGAGCCATCACGCCTGCCCCCCCTGACGGATGTCTGCAGAGCAGCCCACCGCTGCTCTGCACGCCAGATAACGTCACCCGTATCGCTTATTCAAAAATTCCGCTCAAGTCTTGTTCGATCTGCTGCAAATTATCCTTCGGCGCAGCGACACGCCCGAACAGTCGATCGAAGCCTTGCAGAATCGCATTGTCAATGTCCTGCCAGCGGATGTGACCTGGTAGGATGCGCGACTTCGGCATTTCATCGATGACCGCCTGAATGATATGCTCCTTGCTCGGGTTGTTCGGCTGGTTCAGGAACACATCCGAATTGAGCACTGAGGTGCGCGGCGGCACGAAATAAGTCGCGGTCGCCTGAATCCCTTGCTCGCTGGCGAAATATTTCAGCAGCTTCTTCGCTTCCTCAGGATGCTTGCTGTCCTTGAACAGTGTATATCCCGCTTGACCGAGCATCGAGACACTGCCCTTGGCGCCAGCCGGCATCGGCGCGATGCTCCATTCAAAGCCTGTAATCTCGCGCGCCTTGGAGACGTAAGAATAATTATCAAAGAACATCCCTACATTCCCGGCGTCGAAGCTGATCTGTTCTCCTGCCTTGGGGTGGGATTCGTCGGTGAACATCATTCGCTCCAGCATCTCGAACGTCTCCACACCATAGGCGTCATTCCAAGTAAACTTCGTCATCTCATCATTGAACGGCCCGCTGCCGAACGACCAGGAATAGGAGGACAGGATGGCCCATGTCTTCCAGTCGCGGAAGAAGTTCGCCCCATAGACGCGATTCGCGGCATTCTTATTGGAGAGGGTCTTCGCCGTCTCCTCGAACTTCGCCCACGTCCATTGTCCTGCGGCTGCCAATGTATTCGGATCGGTCAGCCCGGCCGCATCGAACAGCGTCTTGTTGTAGAACATGACGACCGGCGGCGTCGAGAACGGCAAGCCTAGCAACTGATCGCCATCACGGAACAGATCGAGCGTGCTCGGAATGTAGTCCTCCAGCTTGAAGGACGCATCCTCCTTGAACTCGGATACATCTGCCAAGATGCCGTTCGCCTTGAATTGCGGCAGCATTCGCTCCGACACCCAGGCAATATCCGGGAGTGAGCGACCGGCGGCGAGCACCGAAACTTTCTGCTGATATTCCGCGAATGGCACTGATTCCATCGTCACCTTGATGCCCGGATTATCCTTGGTAAAGTCTGCGATCAGCTTATTGTACACATCCATGTGCGCCTGATTGCCCCACATCATGAACTTCAGCTCGACCTGTTCGCCTTGATCCGTGCCCTCCTGCCCGCCTTGCGGAGCACCGCCGCTGCCTGAGTTGCTGCTGCAGCCGACCGCGGCCACAAGCAGAAATGCCAGAATAGCTGTCCAAGCTGCCTTTCTCATATGAATCCCCCTTATCCGCTATGTCGCTAGCGATGCTGTATCGCTTGCCATTTGAGTATAGCCCAGCGGCCTTGCGTCCTTAAATCACGCCATTTCAAGAATTGGTACGCAATCTTTATACATTGAACGAATAAGCTCCAACCCCCATGATGCGAAGTCCGCTATTCCCTATTGCCCTCTGCCTGCTCAGGCAAGCTGAAGCGCTCGCGATACTCGCCTGCTGTCATCCCGTTCTGCTGCTTGAAGACCAGCATGAAGTGCTTGGGGCTCTGATGGCCGGAGAGACGCGCGACGTCATAAATTTTGAGCCGGGTATGCGCCAGCAGCCAGCGTGCCCGCTCCATGCGCGCGTCCGCGATATATTCCGAGTAGTTGACGCCAGTCTCGCTCTTGAACAATTGACTCAGATAGGTCGCATTCAGGTGGACGACCTCCGCCACCGTCTGCAGGCGCAGATCGCCATCCAGGTGAAGCTTCACATACTCCTTAATGTCGCGGATGAGCCTGCGAGCCTCCTTGCCGCTGGCCTCGCTGTCCATCGTCTCTGGCTGGCGCTCGACAATGCCGTATTTGCGGTCGAGCTGGTGCTGAATCTTGTGTACTGCGGCAACAAACTCATGACGTTCGATCGGCTTGAGCAGGAAATGGCTCACCCCGTATTCAATCGCCCGCCGCGCATATTCGAACTCTCCGTAGCCGCTGATGATCATAATCGGCAGCTCAGGATACATTTCGCGCACCCGCGACACCATCGTCAGCCCGTCCATCTCCCGCATCCGAATGTCGGTAATCAGCAGGTCCGGCACCTCGCATTTCAGATATTCCAGCGCCTCCACTCCGCTCGCCGCCTCCCCCGTCACCGCAAATTGCGGCACCGCTTGACCGATCAGCTCCCGCAAGCCTTGGCGGATAACCCGTTCATCCTCTACCAGCACCACCTTGTACATATGCTCATCTCCCATTTGCATGAATTGGAATCGTAATCGTCACCGCCAGCCCCTGCCCAGGGCTCCCGTCCACACTGAGACTGCCGCGCTCGCCATAGATTAGCCGGATGCGCTGACAGATATTGTTCAGGCCCAGCTTATCCTCATGATTTGCTTGCAATGATTCGTAGCTGGGCTGTAAGCCGATTGCGGCATTCAGCACATCAATCTCCTGCTCGCTCAAGCCTTTGCCATTATCCCGAACGGTTAGCAGCAGCTCATCCTCGAACTGGAGCGCCGACACCCAGATGACGCCCGGCTCCTCCCGTTCCTCCTGCCCTTCCAGCCCATGGTAGAGCGCGTTCTCCACCAGTGGCTGCAGAATCAGCTTCGGAATGGGATAGTGCTTCACCGCATCATCAATGTCATAGATAACCTGCAGCTTGCCTGCATAGCGAACCTGCTGGATACGCACGTAGGAATCGACGAAGGCGATCTCCTCATGCAGCATTACAAGCCGATCTACCTTATCAATCGTGTATCTGAGCAGCTTGCCGAGCGCCGTGACCATATCCGACACCTCCTCATGCTTGCGACGGATCGCCATCATATTGATGGACTCCAATGTGTTATAGATAAAATGCGGATTGATCTGACTCTGCAGCGCGGACAGCTCGGCCTCCTTCTCACGGATGCCCAGGATGAACACCTCGTTAAACAGCCTGTTGATCTCCTCCATCATCCGGTTAAAGCCGCGGCTCAGTTGGCCGAATTCATCATTGCTGAAGTCAGTCACACGCTGGCCGAAATCGCCCTGCTCCGCCCGTACCATATGCTGCTTCAGGCGAATGAGCGGGCGGGTGATGCGGTAGGCCAATATCGCTGCCAGAATAGCCACACCTGCCATACATAGCACGCCGAACCAGAAGGTGAAGGCGACCATCGCTCGCGACTCCTTCTGAATCACAGCAATGGGCGTCAGGCTAATAACAGACAGGCCGGAATAGCTCGAATGGTGCTGCACATACAAGTATTGCCTGCTGTCCAGCACCAGCTTCTGGTTGCCCTTGTCCGGGTAAACCTGCAGTCGCCCATCTCGAAACAACCGTTCATAAGCGGATAGTCCCCCGGCGGAGATGCGCTCGAACATCAGCCGTTGCCGGCTGTCGACAATCATCAGGCTCGCGTCCTGCTCGAAGTTCAGGTTGGAGAGCACCTGCCGGAACGCCTCCAGCTTCATATCGATGACAATATAGCCGAGCCGCGACAATGTGCCTGGGTCGCGAATCTCTCTGGCAATGGCAATATACGGCTCCTCCTGCCGGGTCAGATAGTAGCTCGGCTCATGCGGCGGGAGCAGCCGCCACTGCCCATCCGAGCCCTCCAGCTCCCTGAACCATTCGTCCTGACGGCTGTCCCAGACGGCCTCGATCGCCAGTGAATCGACGCTGGAGAACAGGATGCCGCTGTTGCTGATCAGGTGAATGCCGCGAATCTCCGGGCGGTCGTACACCTGCCCTGAGGTGTACAGCTTCATCTTCAAGTAATCATCGGACTGCGCCCAGGTTGCCGAGCCCATCGGCCCATTGTATTTGGCGAGGATGCCTAGCACGATCTGATCATAGAGCGGCATCAGGGACAATCGTTCATAGTCCTTGAGCAGACGGTTCAAGTTGGCATTAATCTGCCGCACAATATCAATGGTGAATTGCTCGGTCTTGTGATCCAGCGTCTGCGAGAAATGGCGGTAGTTAACTAAACCATGCAGCCCGAGAGGCAGCAGCGTCAGCGCAACGAACAGCAGCAGCAGCTTGGAGCGCAGGTTCATCTCTCGTGAATGTCCGTTAATCCAGTCGATCATCATCGTTCTATCCCCCAAGCGGCTGTCCTATAGTTGACTCTTCCGTATTAAATCGCTTACATCATTGCAATGAGCGTTCATCATATCCCGTTTGCAGCGGTGACGCTATCCCGTCATCTTTGGATTGGGTATGGAATCTTTAGATATGTCCCTCTCCCGCGACAGACGGCAAAAAAGCTGTCCCCAAGACGGGAACAGCTTCTCCAGACCAGCATAACAACGGCCTGAGATGCTGCATGTGCTCCTATTATAGAGCACCAGCGGCTTCTTGAACAGGCAAGATGTCATATAATATTACATTTTAAGACGGATTCTTGATAGCAATCTATGGGAGCTGTCTGCGAGCAAGCGCCTTGCCCGGAATGCACCTCTGGCAATATCTAACCTACTTCAAATGAAAAGCCTCTTCGATCTCCTCGATACGTGCTGGCTCCATATGAATAATCTCTCCGAGCGCCCGTGCCGAGATGATGGCCTTCGCACTATATTCTGCCACCTCCAGGCGGTCGAATGTGTTCAGGAGCGTCTGTCCTGTAACAATGACACAGTCATTCTCGGCGATAACGATCGGCGTATCCATGCGGAACAGCTTCGCCGCCACAGCTGGCGCCGTGTAGAGATCGCCATGCGGCAGCTTCGGAATATTGCGGAGCAGGATGTAGCTCTCCGGGATAGTACGCGAATCGAACTCCTCGTTCGTCACCGCAAATGCCATAATGTTCGGCGGATGCGCGATAATGACCGAATTGACATGCGGCTGGGTGTCATAGATATACTGGTGAAACCTCACCGAGCGGCTTGGCGTCTTGCCCTGCTCCTTCTTGCCATTCTGAATGCGCACCAGGTCGGCCGGCTCCAAATATTTGCGGTCCCTATCGAATGGTGTAATGATGAAGGAGCCATCGCTAAGCCGCTGCGAGAAGGTGCCCTGCGTGCTGGTGAACAGCCGCTGGTCATAGGAACGATGAATCAGCTTGCACATCTCGCGCCGCGCCTCCCGCTCCTCGCTCGTGCAGGTACCGGGGACGAACTCCTCCTGCAGCTCCTCCCGCTTCTCCACCAGCTCTGCAGGCTGCAGCGAGACAGGGGTACCGATACGGCGTGCCTTAATTTCCAGGCGAGCGCAGTATTCAAGCGTCTCGAAGCGCTGAAACGCCTGGAACAGATCGGCTCCACCTACCACAACGCCATGATTCTCCAGCATAACCGTGTCGATTCCCTCCGCGAATACAGCAGCGATCTTCTCGCCCAGCTCCATGCTGCCCGGCAGACCATATTCCGCCATCCCGACCATGCCGCAGATGCGGTGATCATTCGGCAGCAGATGCACATTGGGAATCTGCCTGACGATGCTGAAGGCCACCAGCGCTGGAGGATGCGCGTGCACAACAGCCCGCAGATCCGGTCGCTTGCGGTACACCAGCATATGGAAGGGATGCTCGCTGGAGGGCTTATGCTTGCCGACGATCGTGCCGTCTGCCTTGACGCAGACCATGTCCTGACGTGTCAGCTCTCCCTTATCGATGCCGGCAGGCGTAATCCACATATCGCCATTCTCGTCCAGCACCGACAGGTTGCCGCCTGAGGTTGTCGTCATGCCATAGCTGTATATGCGCTGCATCATCATCAATATCTGGTCGGACGGGTGTAACAGATCGAATCTCATAGGGTCGCCTTCTTTCTGAATATGTCTGTTTCTTAACCGTATTGTACTAAAAATTAATTTGGTTATGTGGATTTATTTTTATATTATCCTTAATCCTGGCGTTGCGATGTGACATGCATCACAAAAAGCCTTCAGCTTACTGAATAAAGACGGCATTTGCCTGCCATCAACAGCATCGCTAAAGGCTCTCCCATCGCTCCTGCTGCACCTGCAACTAACAGAGCGTTTCCACAACATCTCTAATCTTCTGATGATGAGCCAGCACACCATAGCTCATCCAAGCGAGAAAATCCACCTCCCTGACCCTTCCTTCGCGGACAGCCGGCACTGCTCTCCAGACCGGACTGGACAGCAGCTCCCGTCCCTCCCCCTCCAGCTTATCAAAGGTGACAAATAAATAGTCCGCATCGATCTCGGTCAACTGCCGCTCATCCAACTCGACCATTCGCTTCCCCTCGGTCAGGCGCTGTACACTCTCGGGAATACGCAAGCCGAGGTCAGTGTGCAATACGGTTCCGGTATAGCCAAGACTCTGCCCCCCATACAGGCAGACAACGCAGGCAGAGATACGCAAGCAGGCAACGCTTATGCCCGGGGCACGCTCCGCTAACAGCTTACGGGCCTCTTCCGCCTTGCGTTCATACCGCTCAATAACGTTTTGCGCCTGGGCTTGTCTACCGAAGATGGCTGCGATCATGCGCAGCGTCGCGCGCCAATCCTCACCGAGGTATGGCAGCTTGAACACGGGAGCTACCTCCTTGTAGCGCTCCAGTTGCCAACGCTGACAGCCGGCATCGAGCACGATGAAGTCCGGCTGCAGCCGCTTCAGCTTCTTCGACTCCATCGTGGCAATATCGATCTGCGGCACCTGTCTCAGACCAAGATAATCCTGCCGCCCCCACTGCGCATGGTACATCTGCGCGATCGGCATAATCCCTAGCGCCACCAGGTAGTCCTCTAGAAAAGGCGCAAAAATGCGCGAATATGTATGCTGCCTGCGCCTGTATTGGCCTGGTGAAATCCCCATCGCCTGCTTAAAGCGTCGGTTAAAGTAATACTCGTTGCTATAGCCGACAGCCTGAGCAATGTCGCATAGCCTGTCCTCGGTGAGAATAAGCAGATGCTGTGCATGCTCAAGACGGATTGCATTAATATATTCGAGCGGAATATGCCCTGTCAGCTCCTTGAACAACTGGGAATAGCGCCATCTGCTTACGCCAGCTCTTCCCGCAAGCTGATCCACAGTGAGTGGCTCGTTGTAATGATCTGCTATATAGCGTATCGTCCTCTCCACTGCCTCATGCTCAACACGTCCCTCTTGCTGCCTTGCATTTTGTTGAAAAAGGAACAACAGCAGCTCCTGAAAGCGAATATGATTATGAAAAGCCTCCAGTTGTCCACCAACATCCACATGACCGCAGATCGTCTCCAGCAGCAGCATGCATTGCGAGTAGGGATGACATGAGATGGGACCTGGCTGCAGCAGGACAGCTCCGGCGGGCAGGCGCGACTGCTTCGCGCTCTTTCCCATCACCTCGAAGCGAATCCTGTAATAGCTCAGCCCTTCTTCTCCGGCCTCCAGCTTATGCACCGCTCCAGGCTCCAGATAAAATCCCCGGCCCTGGGTCAACTGCCAGCGCAATTCATCGGCCGCTAGACTGCCCCAGCCCTCTGCAGCAATGAACAAGGTATGCTGTGCATAGGATACGGCCGGGCCGATTTCCTGTGCCGGCTGTTGAATCCGTGTAATATCCGTCAGCGAATAGGCTAGCGGCATGCGATCCACCCCACTCATTCATGATGATCCTATCGCCTCTTGAAGGAATGCCCAGGCAAGACTATTTCACCATTGCCTGCAGCAGGTCATCCAGCTTCATGGAGTTGGCCGTAATCTGCCCGCTCTGCCAATGCGAGCGCTCAAACCGGTACACATTGCCCTTTTGCACCGCTGGCACCGATCTCCACAACGGATTGTCGAGCACCTCAAAGGCCTGCTGGCTGTCTACAGTGCTCCAATCGCCGTTAGAGGGGAACAGAATCAGATGATCGGCATTCAGATCAGGGATTGCCTCCTCGGACAACATCATCTGATAATCCGTCATATCGGCCACCATCTGTACAGGCTTCAGCCCGAATTCACTGTAGATGACCCCGGTATAGCTGTTATGAACTCCAAACAATGCTAGCGACTTGTCGTCTATGTTGATACGAACGACGGCGACAGTCTCATGGCCCACAGCCTGTTGCAGCTTCTGCCTTCCCTCATTAACCTTGTGCTCATAGGAGCTCAGCACGTCCTCTGCCTTCTCCGGAATACCGAGCACATCGGCAATCGTCGTTATGGTATTCCTCGTACTACTCAGCGCCTCATCCTTGAGGCGATAGGTCGGCGCAATCTTGGAATACAGCTCATACTTCTCCTTATCCACGGCACCATCGACTAGAATCAGATCCGGGGCCTGCTGCAGCAAGGCCTCCAGACTCCCGGAAATATCAAACAGCGGCGCATCGAGCTTCAGATACTCCTGAGTTCCCCAATACGGATGATACCACTGCACTATTGGCTTCACCCCCAACGCGAGCAAGTAATCCTCCAGATAGATGCCTGCGATACGCTGAGGATGTACCGGTATGGTCACCTCCCCGAATTCATCCTGCACAATACGGGTTGCCGGCTCCTCCAATTCCCCTTGTGCCTGCTGCTCGGTCTGCTCTGTCTTTGTCGGTACAGCCTCCCCAGGCTCGTTCGTACCCGACCCACAGGCCGTCATTGCTGTTGACAGCATGAGCAACAGAGTCATTCCTAATGTCAATCGCCCCATTTTCGTCATTGCCTTCGTCCACCCCTATTTTAATTGATTATCATTCTCAATTTCAACTTTTTTAGTGTAGCCTACTCCCGATAGGAGGGCAATACACTTTCCTTCATGATTTCTTATACAAACGTAAGCCGAGAACCCCTATTCCTCCAATTCCTCCCCCACATCCGCCCGATATTCGAACCAACGGAACCAAATTTCATACAATAACATATCAATCTCTTACAGGTCAGGTGGTGCCAGATGACGGAAGATGATCGGATACGATTAGTCACATTCATTGTTGTGTTTGTTATTATCGGTTCTTTTATCGCGGGGATCGGAACAGACGGGAGCAGCCAGCCCGATTCGAGCACCATTATTGTCTGAGTAGGCGGTGAGCTCGCATGGCCAGAAGAGGCAGCATCAGCAGTAATGGTAACGGAAACGGCAATGGAAATGGGAACGGAAAATGTAATGGTAACGGCAAAAATGGCAGCAAGAGCAGCAGCAAGCAGCCCAAGCTGTCCCCGCAGCAGGTTGCTGTTGTTATTGGCTTGCTCACAGGCGCTCTCGAAGTCTTGTCCGTACTGGTGGACAGGGATCAAAATATACAGATCGTCCTTCAAGGCTCGCTGCGCAAAAAGACCAAGGCCGACCAACTCGTCGAGGACCTGGGCGACGTAAGCGTGAGTGATCTTATTGATGCGTTTATTAGGAAATAGCAACGTTGCGCTAGTCGACACAGCCGCCCTCCGCTTCCTCCTCTAACTTTGTTGTATAATGGGAGCAAGGAGAGTGATCTGCATGACAACCTTTACAGCTTTTGTAGTGGACAACCAACATGGGGAATTCCAACGCGGGGTCATGAAGCAAACCCTGGAGCAGCTTCCAGAGGGCGAGGTCACGATACAGGTGGCCTATTCCAGCGTCAATTACAAGGATGGCCTGGCTGCCGTTCCCGACAGCAAGATTGTGAAGGCTTACCCGTTCATCCCGGGAATAGACCTTGCCGGTATCGTCGGGGCCTCAAGCGATGCGCGCTTCAAGCCTGGTGATCAGGTGCTAGTTACAGGCTATGGGCTGGGCGTGTCGCATCCAGGCGGCTTCAGTCAGTATGCCAGGGTTCCGGCCGACTGGATCGTCCCGCTGCCGCATGGCATGACCTTGCGACAGGCGATGCAATACGGCACTGCCGGCTTTACCGCGGCGCTCGCCGTAGATCGACTGCAGCATCTTGGCGTGCAGCCGCAGAATGGGCCTGTGCTCGTAACCGGCGCTACCGGGGGCGTTGGCAGCCTGGCTGTCGCGATGCTTGCTGCGCACGGCTATGAAGTGGCAGCCAGCACCGGCAAGTCGGACGAGCACCATTACCTGCGCACGCTTGGAGCTGTCCATGTGCTGGACAGAGCAGCGGTTGCGCCGTCATCGCCCGCCACGCTCGGCAAGCAGCGCTGGGCTGGGGCTGTCGATACCGTGGGCGGCTCGACGCTGGCGCATGTCATCAGCACCGTGCGCTATGGCGGAGCGGTGGCCGCTTGCGGACTTGCCGGGGGCAGCGAGCTGCCGTTGACGGTGTATCCCTTCATCCTGCGAGGCGTCAGCCTGCTCGGTATCGATTCTGTAGCTTGTGCCATGGAGACACGGCTCGCCATCTGGAGCCGACTGGCTGCGGATCGAAAGCTTGGGGCGGCGCTAGACGAGGTAACAGAGGAAATCGCGCTTGACCAGCTCCCCGAGCGACTGGATGCGATCCTTCAGGGACGGCTGCGTGGACGGACAATTGTGAAGCTATAAGCATGCTGCGGACAGGAGGGCGCGGAGCAACCATGCGAAATTCGCCACAGCCCGTATACCTGCTGTGCGCCCGCCCGTTCAGCAGCGTTGCTTATCATATCTATCCTATCCGTTATCCGGCAGCCTGTGCTTCGGCTTGTTCCTGTCTGCTCCCCGCCTACAGCGAGATGCGGTACTGCGAGCACTCCTCTACGATATGCTCGCCCTGGTTGAATACCCATCGGAAGCAAAAGCGACTTCCGTCATACCCTGTCCGCTGGAGAATGTCCGGGGCGATCACCTGCTCCAGATTATCCTTGATCGTCTGCTCCATCTGGTTCAGTCGCTCCTCATTGGCGGCGCGCAGCCGCTCCGCCTCCTCCAGATCTGCTGCATTCTGGATATAGTAAGCCAGCCCAACCTGCTTATCCGTAGCCTCCGCTGGCAGTGGCTGCCCTGAACCGGCAAAGATCTGCCGGACAGTTGCCAGCCAGTCCTCATAGAGATGAATATCTATTTCGTACATCGATAACTCCCCTTTTAATGTTAACGTCGTTGTTCAGCTATAGCCATCTAGCCCTCCGCCTCATCCGCTTGCAGCTCCACTTCCCCGCTAGCTGCTGCCGTATGCCGTAGCAGCGGCTCCCGATCCGATGCCAGCACCAGCTCCAGCAGCCCGGGGAAGCGATCCTCCAGATCGGCCCTGCGCAAGGACAGAAAATGCTGTGTACCTTGGATACGCACCTTCAACACCCCCGCCTCGCGCAGCGCGCGGACGTGATGCGTCATGGTGGACTTGGCGATCGGATACTGGAAGGCGCCACACGCCTGCTCCCCGGCGCTGGCCACATCCTGGACAAGCTGCAGCCGAAGCGGGTCGCTCAGAGCGGCAAAGATTGCTGTTAGCTGAATAGTATCCCGATCAGGATGATACAGCTTTCTCATCACGACTCCTCCTCCCCTCCATCCCTCAGTAATCCTACTTATTGCATTGTATCATATCTCATGCTATATTTTTATAGTTCGACAATGATCGAACATTACGTAATTCGGAGGGAAAACCAATGTCTTCTTCACGATCTGCCAACAATTCTGACGAAATACACAGCCTCCGGGAAAAGCTGATCATCCCGCTTATGGGGGCCACACTCGTTCTCGTTATTATGAACACCATGATGTTCAATCTGGCCCTGCCGCAGGTAGCGAAGGAATTCGGACTGGCGTCCACGACGGCCTCATGGATCGTAACCGGATATTCAATCCTGTTCGCCATCGCCTTGATCACGTACAGCCGCTTGTCTGACTTCGTGCCGATCAAGCGGCTGCTCGTCATCGCTCTTAGCTGCCTGGGCGGGGCATCGATACTGGGCTTCTTCAGCCATAGCTTCGGGCTGCTGTTGGTGGCCCGACTGGTGCAATCTGCCGGCGCTGGCTCGGTGATGAGCCTTGCGATCGTGTTTATCACCCGTTATATTCCGCTCGAACGCCGCGGCAAAGCTATGGCGCTCATCAGCTCGGCCGCCTCGCTCGGACTTGGGCTTGGCCCGGTGGCTGGCGGAGCCATTACACAATATCTGGGCTGGAACACGCTGTTTCTAATCACCGGCATTTCCCTGCTGTTCATTCCGGTCTTTCTGAAGCTGCTGCCGCAGGAGCAGCCGCGCAAGGGAAGCTTCGACTGGCCGGGAGCGGTGCTGCTCGGCATCGGCTCGACTGGACTGCTGCTGTTCCTGACGAGCCGCTTGGCTGCTGTGCTTGCCCTGGGTATTGCCGCCCTGGCGTTCTTTTGGCTCCGCATCCGCCGAACAGCGCATCCGTTTGTTCAACCGGTGCTGCTGCGCAATCGCCCATACCTGCTGCTAACGCTGCTGGGCATAACGGCCTACATCAACAATTTTGCCGCTCTGTTTTTGCTGCCGCAGTTGCTGTCGCATGTATTTCACCTGACACCGAATGAATCTGGCTTTGTACTATTTCCTGGCGCCCTGCTGTCCATGCTCGCCGCCAATTACATCGGACGAGCCATCGATCGCTTCGGCAATGAGCCGTTGTTCCGCGTGGCGCCGTGGCTGCTGCTGGCAGCCGGTGTACTGTTCGCACTGCTTGGCAACCTGTCGCACTATGCCATTATGCTCTTTTACTCCCTATTGATCATCAGCTTCTCCGC
The DNA here is from genome assembly GCF_054955055.1 of Paenibacillus sp. J5. Taxonomy (NCBI): domain Bacteria; kingdom Bacillati; phylum Bacillota; class Bacilli; order Caryophanales; family Paenibacillaceae; genus Paenibacillus; species Paenibacillus sp. J5. The sequence continues at coordinate 343,139 of NZ_JBUEDD010000002.1, forward strand.
TCTCAATGCCAGTGTGTCCAATGAACTGTCAAGGGTGCTTCCGAGCGAGCATATCGGATCGGGGATGGGACTGTTCCAACTGCTGCAGTTCTTCAGCGGCGCCTTCAGCGTGGCGTTGAGCAGCAGCGTGCTTGGCGCATATTCGCCAGCCGAGCTGCCGGGTGCATTCACCCTGCTATTTTGGGGCATGGCTGGCGTGAGTCTGCTATCTCTCATCGTCTCCCTGTTCTATCGCCTAGTGCAGCGGCAACAGCAGCACTCACCCGTTCGCAGTTGATCTGAAGACACATAGCGAAACCCCCGTTCACGGCTGATCGCCATAAACGGGGGTTTCGTATGTCTGCCCTAATGTCTACTTGCAGAAGCAAGCAGCTCCTGCTTGCGTTCCTCCAGCTCAGAAGGCGTCATCTTCGGGCAGGTGAAGCATTTGCGGCCGTTCTCTCTTGCGTAGTACATGCAGCAGGAGGAACGAATCATCCACTTCTCCTCCGGGTTCGCAGGATTGTCGATGTAGCGTGGCTTGTGAACAAATGGGTGTCTGCGGCGACCGAACACCTCTGGCGACACCCGATTCAGAATCAGATCATAGATTCGCTCGAAGCGCGCCTGCGCCTGAGCATCCTGGACTTGCATGAAGAACAACTTCTTCAGATACGTATACTGACCGCTGAACTGGTTCCAGATCATGGCGCTCTTGACTCCTGCTGCCTCGGCTATCCCTTCAACCAGCGGTACCATAACCTCCTGAATATACTTTGTAACCTCCTGTTCCACGAACGCCTCCATCGCCTCCGGTTCCTCCGGCAGCTCTTGTCCAGATGGCCGATGAACAACATAGCGAAGATTAGCATGATCATCTCCATAGCGTTCGAGTTGAAGGGTCAGATTATTCATTGATAGATCCGGCAGGCGGTTGCTCTGCGCCATCATTATTATCGATGCGGCGAACAAGTAATACACGCTTAACCCGGCAAAGGAAGCCGGCAGTACGAGCCCGTCAGCACGGACAGCAGCACCGGCCTGCTCCAGCATCGTTCTGGCTTGCTCATGATCCAGCAGCATGGCTGCCGGTAATTCCGCGAGGGGCTCAGCAGCACCTGTAGGCGATATATTTAAGTTTTGCTCAATCAGCGTCCAATCCAATCCTTCATTCATCGATGTCCCCCCTCATGCCAGCAGCTTCAAGCTCAGCACGAATCCCCGGTCGACATGTTCAACCGGGTACTGGCTTGGGCTGGCATAGCTTCGTTTCGCGCCGAAACGAATTCGAGCGCAAGCAATCCTTTCCATCTGCTCGCTTAATGATAACGATTATTAATTTCGTTGTCAATAGTCTGCCTCTTTACGTAAAGAAGCGGATCACACGCTGCATGAACTGCCTCGCTGCCTGCCCCATATAACGATCTGAACGATGGATAATCTCCAGCTTCCGACAAGGCGTCTCCTCAATTATGGGAACACAGTGCAACGCAGGATCGCCCATCTGAACGATAAGCGGCCAAGGCTGGATGGTCGCCCCCTGGTTCGCCTTGACGAGACTAAGCACCGAGGTTGCCGAGGTCGTCTCCATCTGTGTGTTGAGCAAGAAGCCGCGTCGACGTGTATATTGCTCGACAATGTCACGACCGATATACCCTTGCGGATACATAATCGTTGGTAGTGTCCTCAGCTCCTCCAGCATAATCGGCTGCTGTCTGCCATACAGCGGATGGCCCTCAGAGACGACCAGCACATAGTCCTCCCTGCATAGCGGGATGCTTACGAGCCTCTCATCCGGCTCTCCCTCCAGGCTGATTCCCAGATCGACCTCATTGTCCAGCACCTGCTGCACAATCTCGACTGAGGCGATCACCTGGAGCTTGATGGTCGGATATTCCCTGTGATATGTCGTCAGCAGCTCGGTAATCCGATAGTCCAGATCGGACGGCAGCACAGCGATTCGCAACACACCGCGCTGCATCTGCCGCAGCTCTGCAATGGCCTCCTGCGCATTCTGAAGGTTGCGCTCAATCTGGGTACTGTATAGCAGCAGCAGCTTGCCTGCCTCTGTCAGGGCAATCCTTTTGCCTAGCCGATCAAACAGCGGGATGTTCAGCTCATCCTCCAATGCTCGTATCTGCTGGCTTAGCGTCGGCTGGGAGATGCCGATCTTGTCCGCGGCCTTCGTGAAGTGCATCTCCTCGCATACAGCCATAAAGTAACGGAGCTGGCGAATTTCCAAGCTCATCCCCTCCGAATCATTGATTGTATCTATGATAATAATAGAAATAATCATATTGATCAATCATATTCTTCCCTATACACTTGAAGATGCTACAGTATCCATCGCACAGCCAGTGTTGTGCGGATAAACGGATGCGATGCAATACATCATATGGAGATGAGACAGCCATGCGTTTTCTATTTTTGCTAACCGCCTTATTCCTTGCTTCACTGAATCTTCGTCCGGCCATTTCATCTGTCTCGCCGCTGCTCGAAACGATCCGCGAGTCGCTTGGCATGAGTGGAGCACTCGCCAGCCTGCTGACCTCGCTTCCTGTACTGTGCATGGGCTTTTTCGCCCCTGCAGCCGTAAAGCTCAGCTCCCGCTTCGGCTTGGAGCGGACGGTAGCCTGCTGCCTGCTGCTCATCGGCGGCGCTACCGCGGCGAGATTCGTCGCCTCCACGGGCTGGATGCTGCTGCTAACCGCTCTTGTCGCCGGGATCGGCATCGCGATTACAGGACCGCTGCTATCCGGCTTCGTCAAGCGCCATTTTGACAATCCCACCGCTATCGTCGGTGTCTATTCAATGTCACTGGTCATCGGAGCGGGACTCGGCGCCGCGCTGGCTGTGCCGCTGCAATCCGCCCTCAATGATTCCTGGCAGGCATCCGCTGCCTCCTGGTCGGTGCTCGCCTTCGCCGCTCTTCTATTCTGGTGGCGGCCGATCAAGCCGAAGCAGCGGGTAGCTGGCTCGGATGAGCCCGCTGTGCAGACGACGCCGCAAGCCAAGCGTGCCGGACTGCCGCTGCGCAGCAAGCGCGCCTGGCTGCTGACGGGCTTCTTCGGGCTGATGGCTGTCATCTTCTATTCGATGACGGCATGGCTCGCACCGATCGTGGAGGAGATGGGCGCCAGCAGGCAGACAGCCGGCTCGGTGCTGACGCTATTCACCGTGGTGCAGATTCCGATGAGCCTGCTCATGCCACTCCTCATCAGCCGCTATCAGCGCCGTGGCGTATGGCTCGTTGCCTGCTCGCTCCTGGAGCTGATCGGTCTGCTGCTTCTGCTGCTGCACGCATCGCCATGGCTGATTGCCATCGTGCTGGGGCTAGGTGCTGGAGGACTGTTCCCGATCGCTCTGATGCTGCCGATCGATGAGGCGGCCGATGCGGAGGAAGCAAGCTCACTGTCTGCCATGACCCAATCTGGCGGCTACATGATTGCCTCACTCGGGCCGCTGTTTGTCGGCGTGATGCACGACAGATTCGGAGGCTATACGTCTGCCATCTATGGTCTGGCAATCCTGGTCATCGTGATGATTGTGATTCAGCTTCGAATTGGCAGCAAGCAGCCAGAGAAGCATCGCAGCACACAACAAGCATAGCAGCAGCAAGCGCAAAAGCTGGCGAGATTGCAACCAAATGCAAGCGCGCCAGCGGCGCTCCCCCGTTGTAACCGATTTCTTCGCATTAAATTCGCTTTTTCAGCCGTTTTCACCCCTTCCCGAACCTTTACAGTTATTGCTCACAAGGCGTATCATTCATCTCGTAACATATATTGCAAGAACGCTGAGTCCTGCAATCATGCAGGAGCGGGGGAACCGAACAGGCAAGCGATGCGAGCGCGATTGAGGAAACGCTCTGCATTCATGCCTATGGGGTGAATCGTCAGGCGCAAGCCGTGGCGTAGGGCTGCCTCCTCAGGCCCGAATCCGTCAGCTAACCCCGTAAGCGTCAAGAGAGGAAGAAATACCGATGGTTACTCAATTGAAACGGCTGTTTATCGGACGACCGATGAAAAGCAGCGCCCTGGCCAATGAAAAGCTCGGCAAGCTGAAGGCGCTGGCCGTCCTCTCGTCCGATGCCCTGTCTTCGGTCGCTTACGGCACGGAGCAGATTCTGCTCGTGCTGCTGCTGGCTGGAACTGCCGCACTCTGGTACTCGCTGCCGATCGCTGTCGCAGTGCTTGGGCTGCTGCTGATTCTCATCCTGTCTTACCGCCAGACGATCGCCGCTTATCCGACTGGAGGCGGTGCGTATATCGTTGCCAAAGACAATCTGGGCACGGCAACTGGCCTGCTCGCGGGCGGCTCGCTGCTCGTCGATTACATCTTGACTGTCGCCGTGAGCTCGTCAGCGGGGACCGATGCGATCGTCTCCGCCTTTCCCGCGCTGCATGATGACCGAGTGGGGATCGCGCTGATCATGATCGGATTTCTTACCATCATGAATCTGCGCGGTGTAACAGAATCTGCCAGCGTGCTGGCTATCCCTGTCTACCTGTTCGTCATCGCCATCTTCGCCCTCCTTGTGACCGGAGCGATTCGTTTTCTAAGTGGGGATATGCACTCAGCATCATCTGGAGCTGGAGCTGCGCTGCATGGCGTCACACTCTTCCTGCTGCTGAAGGCGTTCAGCTCGGGCTGCTCGGCTCTGACCGGCGTCGAAGCGATGTCCAATGCGGTGCCGCATTTTCGCGAGCCTGCGCCCCGCAACGCATCGACCACTCTCGTTATGATGGGCGTGCTGCTGGGTGCGATGTTTATGGGGATCACGCTGCTCGCCTACGGCTACGGCATTGTCCCCAATGCCAAATCTACGGTCGTCTCGCAGATCGCAGAGGCGGTGCTTGGGCGCAATATCTTCTATTATATGATTCAGGGCGTGACGGCCCTTATCTTGTTTATGGCTGCCAATACCGCCTATTCTGCCTTCCCGCTCCTGGCCTACATGCTGGCCAAGGATAAATATATGCCGCGGGCATTCACAGTGCGCGGCGACCGACTCGGGTTCTCGAACGGCATCGTGTTCCTGGGCGTCCTGTCCGCCGCACTCATCCTCGCGTTTGGAGGAGAGACAGAGGGCTTGATCCCGCTCTATGCCGTCGGCGTATTCATTCCATTCACCCTGTCACAGCTCGGGATGATCGTAAGATGGCTTCGCCTGAAGCCGGCTGGCTGGGTACCCAAGCTGATCATGAATACGATCGGGATGCTGACGACCTTGTTCATTACGCTCATCTTCATCTTCACCAAGTGGAGCCAGGTTTGGGTCGTGTTTGTGTTCTTGCCGCTTGTCATCCTGTTGTTCTATCGTATTCACCAGCACTACAGCAACATAGCCGAGGAGCTACGCATCGAGCCTGAGAAGGAGAAGCCGTATATAGCCAAGGGAACGATCATTGTTCCTGTTGCCGGCATTACGCGGGTTGTCATGCATTCGCTCAGCTATGCCCGTTCGTTAAGCGATCAGGTGGTCGCCGTCTATGTCGGCTTTAGTGATGAGGAGCTTGAGGCGATGGAACGCAAATGGGAGCAATGGAATCCCGGCGTCAGACTCGTCGTTATCCGCTCCAGCTACCGGAGCGTCATTCGCCCGCTGCTCAAGTTTATTCACACGGTGGAAGCCAAATCGCCGGAGCATGGCCCCGTGACTGTGCTGATTCCACAATTCATTACGCGCAGTTGGTGGCATGCCATGCTCCATAATCAGACCAGCCTGCTCCTGCGGGCGCAACTGTTCCGGCAGCAGGATATTGTGGTCACGACGGTGCCCTATCATTTGAAGCGGTAGCGGCGCGGCCACGTTCATTGCTGATCCTCCATGCTTCGGGCGCAGCCTGGCTTAGCTTTCCGGCTCATGGAACGCTACCCAGGCTTGCCCTGCACAGGGAGAAGAATGCGCCTCTCCTTCCTAATTACACTGAAGCTTAGAATTCATTCCCTATTTTGAGAACGTATTCAATTAGTGCAAATGATGTTGTGTTTTTACATAGACATCCTTGTCGCTCAATTTTATGATGGAAGAGTCCGCAGTGATTCCCGAGGTTCAACGGCAATGGAACCCAACATGAATATGAGGAGAAGAGGGATGCTATGAGTCGATTTATATTATCCGCTTTCGCAGATGAGATCGATACCGATCTGAACACTCAGATGGATGTATTGGAACAGCACGGCATCAAGCATATTGAAATGCGCGGGGTGGGCGGCAGGCTGATTGTAGACTACACATTAGACGAAGCCAGAGAAATTAAGCGCGCTCTGGATGCAAGAGGCTTCAGGCTATCCGCCTTAGGCTCCCCTACAGGCAAGATTGGCATCACGGACGAATTCGGGCCTCATCTTGAACAGTTCAAGCATACTGTAGAGCTCGCAAGGCTGCTGGAGTGCCGTTATATCCGTATGTTCAGCTTTTATATTCCCAAGGGAGAGGCCCCGGAAGACTATCGTGATGAGGTGATCGCTCGCTGGAGCCAATTCGTCCAGGCGGCAGCGGGCAGTGGATTGGTGCTGCTGCATGAGAATGAGCATGGCATCTACGGCGACACCCCCGAACGCTGTCTTGATCTTGTGCAATCACTGCAGAGCGATCAGGTGCAGCTCATCTTCGACTTCGCCAACTTCGTCCAATGCGGCGTCGTCAATTACCCTGACGCGTATGAGCTGCTGGAGAAGCATATTGCCTATATCCATGTTAAGGACGCCCTGCGCACGAACGGCTCCGTCGTGCCAGCCGGGGACGGCGACGGCCATGTCAGAGAAATATTGCAGCGACTATCCGCAAGCGGTTACGATGGCTTCCTGTCCCTGGAGCCGCATCTGTGGTCCTATTCGGATTTCTCCAGATTGGAAGCGGATTCTCCAGGGTACGCGCTGCCAGAGGGATCTGCCAAGCGGTTCGCTGTGGCTGTACACGCGATCAAGAAGCTGCTAAGCGAAATACAGGATGAGCATCACCGGGAGGAGGCTTGAATATGAACCATGTACGAATCGGTATCATCGGCATCGGCAGCATGGGCTCCGCTCATGCCAGAGAGCTCATGGCGGGCAAGGTGGCTCATGCCGAGCTGACCGCTGTATGCGATGTGCGTCCTGAGAGACTGGAATGGGCGCAGCAGCATCTGGGGGAGCACATCGCGCGATTCGATCAGCCTGGGGAGCTGCTCCGCTCGGGGACTGTGGATGCCGTATTAATCGCCACGCCGCATTATGATCACCCGACGCTGGCAATCGAAGCTCTCCAGCAAGGTCTTCATACGTTGATTGAGAAGCCGGCAGGCGTCTACACCAAGGCAGTAGCCGAGATGAATGCGGTCGCTCTGAAGAGTGGCAAAGTATTCGCCATTATGTACAATCAGCGCACCAATCCGCTGTACCGCAAGCTCAAGGACTTGATTGACTCAGGAGAGCTTGGCGAGTTGAAGCGTTCGATCTGGATTATTACGAATTGGTACCGGCCACAGAGCTATTATGATTCCGGTAGCTGGCGCGCCACCTGGGCTGGAGAAGGCGGCGGCGTGCTGCTCAACCAGGATCCGCATCAGCTCGATCTGTGGCAATGGATGTGCGGGATGCCCAAGCGGGTGCGGGCCTTCATGTCTTTTGGCAAATATCGCAATATTGAGGTGGAGGACGACGTTACAGCGTATGTGGAATATGACAATGGCGCCACCGGACTGTTCGTCACGACAACAGGCGAAGCGCCAGGCACGAACCGGCTGGAGGTCACCGGGGATCGCGGCAAAATTGTCATCGAGGACAACAAGCTCACCTTCTGGAGACTCCGTGTGCCCGAGAGCCAATTCAACCGGGAATTCAAAGGCGGATTCGGCAGCCCGGAATGCTGGAAATGCGACATCCCCGCCTATGGAGATAACTCACAGCATCTGGGGATTATGAGAAACTGGGTAGAGGCGATTCGGAATGGAACGGAACTCATCGCTCCCGGTATCGAGGGAATTCACGGCTTGACTCTCTCCAATGCAATGCACCTCTCCGCCTGGACAGATGACTGGGCAGAGCTGCCGCTGGATGAGGAGCTGTTCTACACGAAGCTCCAGGACAGGATCGCGGCCTCTACCTTCCATAAGGACGCAGCGAACATTGCGCTTGATGTGACGGGAACCCATTAAGATTACATGGGTGACGGATACTTCTTCTATCGAAGAGAGGCGGTGCAGGGTGGTCAACACCCTGGCACCGCCTCTTGTTCATGTCGATCCAGCCATCGACGGTCCTAACCATCCCCCCATCACAATCACCGCAAGTATCAGGTAGTTCTCCCCTGCGATGAGTACACTATGGAGACCGCAGCAATCCAGCTTGCTGCTGTTACCCTACGATTCCCGTCCGCTCCACGCTCTCTACAAAATGACGCTGAACGAACAGATAAATGATAATTAGCGGCAGAATAGCCAGCAGAATCCCTGTATCCTGTACCATGCTCAGGTAGAACGGATCCTCCGCCGAGCCGCCATTTTGCAGCCGCTGCAAATTATAGGGCAAGGACGAGAGCTGTGTAGCCATTACCTTGCTTGAGGTCAGATAAGTCGTCGTATAGAAGCTGTCATTCCATTGCCAGACGAATGAGAACAGACTGACCGTCAGGATGGATGGCAGCGAGTTCGGCAGCATGATGCGGGTGAAGGTCTTGGTCACATTAGCCCCGTCCACATACGCCGCCTCCTCCACTTCCTTCGGGATGCCCCGGAAGAACTGCCGGAAGATGAAGATGAACAAGCCTGCCTTGAACGACATCGCCGTGGCCGAGGTTAAGATGAACGGCCAATACGTATTGAGCAAATTCACCGGTTTGCCGGTAATCAGCGGAATGATGCCGAACAGGGTGAAATCCTTCAGATTGAGATACATCGGGATCAGTATCGTCGTCGGCGGTACCAGAATCGTCAGGATGACGCATCCGAACAGCAGATTGCTCCCCTTGAACTTCAGCCTCGCAAATCCATACCCTGCCAGCGCGCAGGCGATCACCGTCAGTATAGTGGTCGTTCCCGACAAAGAAAATGTATTTAGCAGCGTCTTCCAATAATCCATGAACTTAATCGCATTGCTGAAATTCGCCCAGGAAAAATTCTCCGGAATCCAGACCACAACTGGCGAATACAGATCGGATCTGTCCTTGATGGCTACCGATATTTTCTTCAAGATCGGAAAGATAATGACAAAGGACAGCCCGGTAATGAGCACAAAGCGAACCATGGACCACAGCCATCCCTTCCAATTGTTCAGCGATAGCAGATGGGTTTTCACAAATGTCAACATATGCCTCCCCCTCCCCCTTCCCCAAGCCCGCTTGGGCCACAGCGTATCCCTGCGTTGTCAGTCATAGTAGAACACCCGCTTCGATATAATATAGCTGCTGACTGCCAAGATTAACGCTACTGCCAGGAAGTAGATCCATGCCATCGCAGAGCTTAATCCGAAGTTAAAGCTTGAGAAGCCTGTCGTTCGTATGAGAGTCGTCGTCGAATTGCTGGCGAACGAATCAATGACCGTATAGATGACATTGACCAAAATAAGCGGGCTGACCATCGGGAACGTAATCTTCCAGAACGCCTCATAGCCGGTAGCTCCTTCGATCTTGGATGCCTCGTAGAGCTGCGGAGAGATGGTCTGAATGCCTGCAAGGAAGATCAGGAGCTGCACGCCGGACTTGCTGACAATTTCATAGATGCGATCAACCGCCCCTGTCAGATAGGTGACGATCCAATCGCTGACGCCTGCGCGTACCATCATCCGTTCCAGCTCGAAGGTACCCAGGGCATTCAAGAACCGCCCTCCCTGATTTTCGGCATTCACCGCCTCGATCAGGCTGTTCGTCTCCAGCGAAGCAATCACGCCCGAAGCCAGGATTACCGGCAGGAAGAAGATCGCTCTGGCTGCCGATCGCCCAAAGAAATGCTGGTTCAGCAGCACAGCCAGGAACAGGCTGAAAATGACGATGAGCGGAACATTCACAACCATATTCAGGATCGATTCGGTCAATGCCCGATTAAAGTTCGTATTCACCGTCAGCGCTTCGATATAGTTGGCTAGGCCGATGTATTCGACAGTGAGCCCCTCTTCGGTGCTCTGAACCGTGCTCAAGCTATAACGCAAGGAATTAATTAATGGAATCAGGAAGAACAGGGAGAAGCCGATCAGCCAGGGCAGTACATAGACCAATCCCCAAAGCGCTTTTTGCTGCTCATAGGTTCTGCGTCTTTTCGTCGTCTTCATTACCGTTTTCAGGATCGCTCACCACCCGTTGTGAAGCCTTCGGCTTCGATTGTCACGCCTCCCGCAGTTACAGGTGCAGCGTTATAGTTGACAATGACATAGAAGCCATTCTCATATCCCGTCTTGTATACACCGTCAGCCAGCTTCTCATGGGAGACGATTCCCTTGCCCTGCGCCTGCTTCATGACCTCGTTCATTTCACCATAGAGCTGCTGAGCAAGGTCGATCCATTCCTTGTACTGAACCGAATAGAAATAATCATATTCCGTCTCCTTCACTGCCGCATTCTGCTCATACGTCCAGGTGAAATACGGATGCGCGCCATACTCCAGACATTTCAATAGATATTGTCTCGGATTCGTGTATGTGGACAGATTGTATGGCGACCCCGTATAGTCGCTGTATCCCCGCACCACCATCTGATAGAACGGGATCGCCTCATCCTCCAGCTTGAAGCCGCTATTGGACATCGGCACATTCGTGACATCCGTTGCATAAGGCAGGGCGTAGGCATTGCCCCCATCTACCATGATGCGCAGTCCGGAGGACTGAATGCTGCGCAGTGCCGCTGTAGCTACTGCTTCCGTCTCGACCCGATCCACGGTCTTCCCCTTGCGGAAGTCGCTATTCAACTGGTCGCCCAGATCGCGCAGCGAGATGCTGTCCATCTGAAGGCGCTGCAATCCGCCCAGCAGCCCTTCGGTCACCTTGCCAAGCTTGGCTGGCGATAGCAGATAGGCCGGCGTGCGCGTGCGGTCACGGCGGTTCAATGCCTGATCGAGCGGATAGATGTACGCCGGGTCTCCGGTTAATCGTCGTGAAGCATCGCCGCTCGTGCTGAGGCCATCCGTATTGGAGAAGTTCAGCAAGGCTACATCAGGGAAGAAGGACACGCCCGACTGCTTCGCAAAGGCGCGGAACCTCTCCAGCCCCGATGCGCCCCCGATGGCGCTGTCAACCTTCACCTTCGACGGAACCGCTTGCCCGACTCCGCCGTTGAACCATCCCGAATATTGGATGCGAACATTCGAGATCTGACGTTCCTGCAGCTCGGAGACGATGGTCTGCGCCTCCTCCAATGTCGTTAACGGCAGTTGCGCGCGGTATGGAATACCAAGCATATGCTTCTGTGTATTGATGCTGCCGATCAACTGTAGATAGAACGGGATATTCTCATCTGCGCTCCCGGCAGTTGGTGCAGGTGGTGCAAGCAGCTCCCGGTCTGCCAAATATCGCTGGTAATATCTCGCCATGCCTTCATAGGAGGCCTCATCGCCGCTAAGGAACGCATAGCGCACGACATAATCCGTCTCCATCGGCTTCTCCTGGAATTTGGGAAGTGAGCGCTGCTGCGAACCGGCATTGAGCGTCACATCGTCCTTATGTCTATAGTAAAAGGTCGGATACACAAAGTTATAGCTGTTCAGGCGGCCGTTCACATCGGCATTGATGAGCGCTGACGCAGCTCCCTGCTCGATCACACCCAGAAAGGCTCCTCTTTCCTTGATAATACCGAAAACCGGCAGTCGGATCTTCTGATCACGAACGAGATAATCCGTCTTGTCATTGGTCAAGTCTCGTCCGTATACCTCCTGCTGATAGACCGGATAGGTGGACTTGCCGTTATTAAAGTGAATGAGAGCGCCCGATCCGTCCGGCACGAATAACGATCCCTGCTCCTTAGCGCTCCCGGCGCCAAAATAATTCAATACCGTCACCTGATTAATCGGATAGTTCGGCGAATGGTGAATACTACTTGACGGAATCTTCGCCACAAGCGTATTCCCATCCAGTGTATACTCGATGGAAATCATAAAAATACGCGGGGTCGGTCTGGTCTGATCCAGACTCAATTCGGCGATGTCCCGTTCCAGATCCTCCTCCGTATAGCCCGCTAAGCGGAAGGCCTCCAGCGCTCGCTGAAGCTGCAGACCTTTCAGCGAGCCGTCATTGCGGCTGTATAATCCGGTTTCCTTATCCTCGCGGTAGGCGATGACGAGCGCCCGCTTGCCTCCTGCCTCTAGCTTGCTGGTAATCTCCTCCAGCCGCTCCTTGCTCAGCATCTTGGGCATGTCATCGACGGACGGTTCATATTTACCGAATTGGTAGGTCACCCGGATGCCATTCTCAATCGGCTCATACGCCACCTGACCGAGTGCGGCGCTGTCCGAGAACGTATTAACCGAGCTGGACTGACCCAATGAATTATAAAAACTGATGCGTGACTGAGCCGATAGCATATCCCGGTTGACTCCCGTTGCAATCGTATCTGACTCGCGATCCTCCGGGTTGCTGCGCCAGATCTCACTGCTGCGCTTGTCAACCACGGCAATCTCCGCCGTCGTCTCATCGATGAACAGTCTCAGGCTTCCATTGTCAACGATGCCCTTCATTGCGGAGAGGCGAGCATCCGTGAAGGCCGCCTGCAGATGCTTGCTCTTCGGGAGCGTCGTCATCTGCTCCCCTGCGGACATTTCCACCGAGCGCGAGCAGCCTGCCGCAATGCCTCCCAGTATGAGGAATGCGATACCGATCAGCACCATCTTCCATTTCCGCATATCGTCTTCCCCCTTTCTACTTCCGCAATGATATTTCCTGATAGATCGTCATCACAAAGGATACAATCTGTTGAATCAGGCTAAAGAACAATAAACATAAGAACGCCATAAAAGCCATGGCGACTGCCGTCAAGCATAACGTCAAGATCGTCTTCATCGGTGTAAATTGGTGGACGGTCATATTGCCGACGAACAGCAGATAGAGACTCCAGGCCGCCGCCACGCTGCCGGAGAAGTAGAAGAAGGAAGCCTCCTCCAGTGAAATAAAGTTGCTGAGCACGATCCACGGCACCTGAATCAGTATGATCGGGAATAGAGCAAAGCAGGTGGAGGTAAAAATCTCCGTAAACTTGCCCTCGCCATCCAGCAGCGTCGTCAGCGACCAGTTGGCGATGCTGAAGAACAGCACCGGTATGACGACAAACACAATTTCCATAATGCTATTCAGCTCTTGGGGATGGGCAAAATTAACGAGAAACCCGTTGTACTGATTTTGCAAAATCATCGTCATCGCCAACAGTGCCAAAATAACGAAGGCCGTCCGGAGAATCGTCTGCTGACGAAGCTCATACTTCAATTCCCAATATGCATCATATGGATGAACAGCCAGGTAAAGCGGAAATTTGAGCCAGGCTTTATTCAATGGACACGACCTTCTTTCTCCCTCTCGTCTTCAGAATCTTGCGCAGTGCAAGCACAGCGATCGACCCCACGACAAGCCCTGTCATGATCGTCGGAAAATAACTGCGAAGCGTTTCCTTGCGGTATAGCACGAATGCCTTGGAATAATATTTGCGATCCATGCTGCGGTTGAAGTACTCTACCGCCTGCTTGTAATTCCCCTGTCGAAGAGCCGCCTTGCCCAGCCCGTTATAGGCATACTCCAGATTGGCGTTCATATTGACCGCTTGCTCGAACAAGGCCGCCGCTTGCTCCTCGTCTCCCTGGTAATAGCTTCGCACGGCATCGTTAAGGACACGACCGTATTGCGTCGTCTCAAAAACTGTAATCTCTCCCAGCCCCCGATCGAGCACCAGGAACCGGTCTCCCAGCCTCTCGATAGCTACGGGGGTATGGAATTCACCCGTCCGGTTGCCCAGATCGCCGAAAATATAGAGCAGATAGCCGTCGCCATCATACGTGAAGATTCGGCCCTTCTTGGCATCCAGTACAGAGTATATCTCGCTATCCGTGACATCAATATCGATCAGCCTCGGCGGGCCGTCATAGCTGGTGTAGCGAATATCTCCACCGGGATCGAAGTAGCCTCCGCGCCGCAGAATGTCTGCTCCCTGCGCATTCAGCTTCTTGACCGTGTTGCCCCATGAGTCGCCATTGGTTGCGTAGATGAAGCCCTCCCGATCGATATCCAGGCTTGTAAATTCAGTGGGTGTGAACTGCACCATCTGACTCCGCTGCTCTCTGGTCGACAGCAGCTTCCATAGATATTCAACCGGATCGACGGACACCCGGTTCGCGCCGATAAATGACGTAAACTCGCCATCGGCGTTAAACTCCATGAATCCATCGAATACACCGATCGCCATCACATAGACTCGGTTGGCCCTATCGACCACCACCCGGGCCGGTTGGAACACGAAGCTGCTCTGGAGCAGATCCGATTGCGGCGCCTCGATGATCTTCACCAGCCGATCCTGCTCATCCAGATGCACAACCCGGCGATTGCCGGTATCCGCGATATAGACATGCTTGGCCTCGGTGACGAAGATGCCCTGCGGCTTGTTGAAGCGGTCGGCTCCCCCGAAGGAATCGATAATACGAATCAGCTTCAGTTGTTCATCCAGCACTACGACCCGATTATTGCCACTATCGAGCACATACACCTCCTGATCATCCGATACATACAGATCACTCGGCTCCTGGAAGGCTCCAGCTCCGGACTTCTCCCCATTCTCCAGCAGACTCGCCTGGTATGCGGCTGGCGCAGCGACCGTCGTTCCCCAATAGGAGTAATTATAGGACGGTGCCGAAGCATGAACACTCGCGGGGGTCATGAGCACGCCCGCCAGCAAACTAACCATAATGACGCTATAGATGAATCCTCGTATACGGTTCTGCATCGTTCATGCCTCCCTTCTAGTCCTTCATCCCGGAAGTAGCCATCGTCTGTATGACGCTGCTCTGCGAGATGAGGAAGAGTGTGATCGGCACGACCATGATGACAAGCGCAACAGCCGCGCCTACGCCGGCTCTAGCAATGCCACCCTGGATAATCTGTCCCAAGGCATAGTTGAGCGTCTTCAGATTTTCACTGTAGATGAAGCTTCCGCCATCCGAGCCCCACAGCATAGGGAATTGCAGAATCATCAGTGTCAGCCACGCCGGCTTCACGTTGGGCATCACGATGCTCCAGAAGATCCTGTACTCTGATGCGCCGTCAATCTTTGCTGCTTCCAGCAGCGCATTCGGAATCTGCTCCATGAATTGCTTCATGAGAAACAATCCCAGTGAAAAGGACAGCGACGGCACAATAAGCGAAGCGTGCGTATCAATCCAACCCAGCACCGACATTACCATGTAGTTCGGAACAGCCGTAACATGCGGGGAGAACATCAAGGACAGCACAACAATCGAGAATAGTACGGTCGAGCCGGGAAATTTGTATTTGGCCAGCGGGTAGGCTGCCGCTGATGACAGCAATATATGTCCAACCGTCCCTACCGTCGTAATGAATATCGTGTTGGAGATATATCTGGAGAACGGCACCCATGAATTGCTCATCAGCAGAACCAGGTCATAAAAATTGTCCATCGTCGGGTTATATACAAGAAATCGTGGCGGGAAAATAAAGAGCTCATCCAGCGGCTTAAACGCATTGTTCACGGTATAGATAAGCGGCAGCGCCATAAATGCTCCGAAAGCCGCCAAAAACAGAAACAGAAGAAAGCTCATCGACCAGGATCGGTTAATTCTCTTCTGTATTCGCAAGCTGGACAATACTTTGGAAGCCAACGTCACTCACCTATCTTTCTCAGTAATTTCTGCGTAAGCTTGTTCGTGCCGACCATGATGGCGAACAGTACGGTCGCTATAGCGGAGGCATAGCCCATCTCAAAGCGGATCGTGCCGTAATCCATCAGGTGGGTAACGATCGTATGGGCTGAATAGTTGACGCTCGGAAATCCAGCCAGCGCCACTGCGATGTCGGCTACCGCAAAGGCAGCCGTAATCTGCATGACAGCGCCAAACATCAGTTGTGGTCGCATCGATGGCAAGGTGATGAACCACAGCTCCTGCCAGCGGTTCTTGATCCCGTCTACAGCCCCTGCCTCCACGATCGACTTGTCTATGGTCTGCAAGCCTGCGATAAAGGCCAGGAAGCTGGTACCAAGGCTCAGCCACAGTTGCACGATGATCACGATCATCAGTACATAACGCTCATCCTGCAGCCATTGTATAGGCTCCAGCAGGATGCCGATCTGCATCAGGAAGCCATTCAGATAACCATAGCTGTCGCCGGAGAATATGACGAGCCAGATAAAGAACACATTGCCAGAGATGGACGGGGCATAGAACACCAAGGTCATAAATGCCCGCACTTTTGGTGATAGCTCGTTAATAATCCAGGCGAAGATAAAGCAGGCCACATAGCTGACAGGGCCGGTAATGACGGCAAAGAAAAAGGTATTGCGCAAGGCAATCATAAACACATCATCGTTCAGAAACAGCCTTGCATAGTTATCCCATCCGACAAATCTCGGCATCTCCAGCATATTGAAGTAGAAGAAGCTGAGGAAGAACGAGACGGCTACCGGAATGACAGTGAAAAAAAAGAACAGAATCATATACGGACTCATCAAAATATAATGATGCCGATGGCGATACAGCTCACTCTTGAGCGTCGCCCAGCGGGAGCGCTTGCTCGTATGGGCCGGGAGCGCAAGCTCTTGACTGGTCGTTTCTGCGCGCACTAGGTTCCACCCCTCCCATAAGTTAAGGTAATTTGAATTCCTTCCGTTTGATCGCAATCTCATCATTAATGTAAATGACGTAATCTAGCAGCGCCTCACGGTGATGCTCCCCGAGATTCACAACTTTACGGAATGCATTATCCACATGCCTTGCGGTAAAGTAACCGCCCGGAACCTGCGGAATGCCTTCGACCCAGCTCCACTGCTTATTCAGATTGTCGTAGTCCTTCTTCGGCCAAGGCAGCTCCTCCAACGCTTCGATATTCGCCGTCGGATAGCGCGCCGCCTCACCCATCAGCGCCTCCATCTCCCGCCCGAACTGAATCTGCACGTCGCGCGAGGTCCACCATTTCATGAATTCCCACACCGAAGCCTTGTCTTTGGCATTCTCCAGCATCAGCACATTAGAGGTCGTGCTGGCGACATCATGGCGGATTGTACCATCCTCCTTGACCATGCCCGGCACAATCGTAAAGTCCCATAGCCCCTTAATCTCTGGCGCAAACACCGTCAACATATTGTAGGTGGTGTAGTCTGCAATACCGATCGGCATCTCGCCCGTCCTGAAGCGGTTAGGGAAGTCAGCGATCAATGGGAACTTATAGTTCGTGTAGAATTGCGTCCAGCGACGGAACATCTCAATCGAGGTTTCCGAGTCTAGCGCGCTGTGCTTGTGATCTGCGGTATAGAATTCGCCATCGTTCTGATACAGCAGCATGGCGAACGTTCCTGTCGGCTCGACCGGCAGCCAAAATTCCATGTTATGCTTTTGCAGCACCGAGATCATATTGTAGACCTCATCCCATGTCTTAGGCACGGACAGATTGAGCTCCTCCAGCACATCCTTCCGATAGAACAGCATCGGGAAGGATTGCTGCTCTGGCAGCGCATACACACCCCCATCATAGCGATAAGGCTCTAGCGCACTGTCGCGGAATCGCTCCGCCACCTCCTCGAAGTCCGGGAACTGTGTCAGATCGGCGGCTGCTCCTCGCATCGCATAGTTGACCGGCACGTCCTCCGTCATCTGCATCGCCGCATCAGGCCCTTCGCCCGCCAGCGTAGCGGGGAGCAGAATATTGGGCTGCACGAGCTTTAGTCGTACCGAGATGTTCGTCTCTGGCGTAAACGTCTCATCGATCATCGCCTTCAGCACCTGAGCCTGATCGCGGCCTGTCGTAATCCAGACATTAATGGAGCGATCCTTCTGCTCCATATTGCCCAGACTGTTGTAATCCTCGGTATACGAGGCAATGTAAGACCCAATCTCATGCTTGGCCTTGTCTACAAAGGTCGAGCCAGCGTCCGGCAGCGGCATATCTGTGGACGAGACGACAAGGTAATCGAGCGTCAACGGCTGCTCGCGCACCGTAAGCATCCAGGTTCCGAGACCGCCCACATTGAGCTTATACGTCTTCAGCCGCTTGGATACTGTCTCCGGGTTCGCCGCCATGTCCTTGAGCTGCACGACCGCGGACAGCAATGGCGCCACCTTGTCGCTCTGCTCGCCCGTCACCTGCACGAGATGATCTGCAACCGACTGGATAATATCCGCCTGCTCGCTGAATACTTCCGTCATCTCTGGAATCCGCTTCTCCAACTGATAATCACGCATCGGATCAGGGTTGTTGGAGGTAATCATCAGGATTTTCCGATACACATCGTTGAGCTGCAGCACACTGGATTCAATCGTGCGCAGCAGTGGCGCAATATCGCCCAGCATCACGGTTAGACGCAGGCGATGGGTGCCCTCAGTTAGATGGAACAGATAGGGCTCTTCGCCACCAAGCACATCCATCTGCCATTGCGGATTATACTGAAAGCGGATACGCTTCATCTCTTGAAACGGGTATTCTCCGTCAATCATCAGGCTGCGAGTAGCATAGACGCCCCTCAACTGATCCTGCTTGCGCTTCAGGGCGATCTGGTACAGCCCCTCCTCAGGAACGTCAATTTCCCATTCAATCCATTGTCCCGGAAGCTTCCAGTTCGTACCTCCGATCGCATTCATCCTGATCTTGGAGACATGATAAGGATCGACAGATGGACTGGATCGATCGGATACCGGGTAGAGCGTCGGAGAGGACTTGCCATTGGCCGCCTCGCCCTGAACTTGAATATATTGTTTGCTTGTCGGCTGAAGTCCCTTCGCATCGTATTCCGCTTTCATCTGCTCATACGTCCTCAGCTCCGGCTCCTGATACAGCTCGATATAATCGATAGCCATCGGCTCGCGCAGTGCAGTCAGAGCGATGGACGGCTTACCACGCTCCAGGTAGAAGGAATACGGCTCTTCATAATACCAATCGCTGTCCGAGAATGAGGTCATCAGCCATCTCGGCCGCTCCACCTGTCTTGGCCTGAGGTCATTGCCTCGGTCATCCTGGCGGATCTGATCCTCGCGGTTATCCCAGACACGCTCGAACATCAGCAGCTCTGCTCCCTTGAACGGTACCTTTCCATTAATTGACAAAGACCGTTCAATCGCGGAGCTCTTCCCTTCCATAGGATAATAGTGGATGCGGATCTGATAGAGGCCTGCTTCTTCGATCGGCGCTTCCCAGCGGATCGTACCTGTATCTGGCGTTAATACAGCCTTTCCAGCGAGGCCATGGTAGCCCTCCTCGATACGAAACTGTCCACCCGTCGCCTCAACGAAATCCTCGCCCTCAATACGTATGGTGCGCTGCGGCTTCGCTGCGTCAGCATGCGCCTGCCGATATTCATCATAGCCGCCTTCCTTGACCACGCTTGCCGCCGCCACATAATCCGCCGATGCCTGTGCGGGCATGCGACTGGACTGCCGGGAAGGGATGACATTCCAGAGAGTGACAACAAGAGCGGCAATGATGATCGCAATGCCCGTTTTTTTTAAGCCAGCCTTCAATTCCTCTCCCCCTCCTTCTCTCTTCCTTACAACGTCAAACATTGATTAGACAAACATTAATTACAGATGTAGCGTTTACATTATTGTTGGCTTTCCGCCCGAACTGACTTAGTTATTCCATACTTCATCGATTGCCGATTGAAACTGCGGTTTGTACTTCTCAATAATGGTCGATACCGATACCCCTGAGAGCAGCTCGCCCTGGAACGGGTAAAACTCCATCGTAGGATACGTGTTATGGTCAGTTGTCCTCATGCCTGCTTGCGCCAGTCGGACATTTTTGATGTCTTCTTCATTATCAAACCAGGATTCATACAGCGCTTGATGGGAGTATTCGTAGATGGATTCAATATCATGGATTTTCTCCCAGATATACACCAGTTGCTCTGGATTCGTGATCGCCTTGGGGATCATCATGAAGCTGACGGTTCCATCCACCCCGTGATACCCCTCCTTCGCGCTTGGTCCTTTCGGGAATGGCACAAAGCCCACATCATAGTCCTTCATATCATTACTGTATACCGGCTTCTCCCAATCTGCGCCAAATATCATCAGCGTGTTGCCTTGACGGAAGAACTGGCCTGGCTCCGTCCAATCGCCGCCCTCTGTAGGACGAGCAATCTTCTCTACCCCAATCTTGCTAATAAACTCCATCGCCTCAACGACTTTAGGGTCATCCAGGTTCTGCTTGTTCCCGGCCACCAGGTCCGTCTCATTGGCGGCCAGTGCCTGCGTGATCAACCCTCCGCCTGCAAGTCCCCACGTATCGACGGTGCCGTCATTATTCGTGTCTCTGTTCGCTTCCTTGGCAACCTTAATGAAGGTTTCCCAGTTCCAATTATCCTCATCGACATACTCCTGTAGCGGCTTCATTCCCAGCTCATTCATCAGCGTGCGGTTATAATAAATGCCGTTCGAGCCCAGCGTGCCTGTCTCGAAGCCATAGGATTTTCCGTTGTATTCTGCAAAGGTCTTCGCATAGACCGGATTGAACACATCCCAATTGGTAACCAGATCATCCATTTCCCAGAACAGATTCTGCTTCACGAGCGAAGGAATGCCCCATGGCCTTGCATAGCGGATCAGCTCGCCTATCGGCTCCCCGGCCAGCAGTGAGGAGGAGACCTTCTCGGTATACTCGAACCAGTCGATCGTAATATACTCGACTTTGAAGTTATGTTTGGCCATCAACGCTTCCAGATTCTCTTTTCTTTTGATGTCATCTGGATTCTCCTCCGGGATCGTCATATCGTACCAGGATACGATGCGGATCGTTTTGCCACCCAGATCAAAGTCCATCTCCGGCGTTGCTTCTGCTTCCTCCTTGACCTCGGCTTCCGATTCGCTCACCGTGTTGCTCGGCTGCGGCGTCTGCGTTGCTGGCTCTACATTCCCGCCGTTGGAGCAGGCAGCCATGAAGATCAGAACGAACAAGCTTATCCATGAAATCAGTCTTCTTCTCATACAACTCTCCCCTTTACGTTCAATGATTACAGTCGTCAGCTCCCGGCAGGGTGCCGCTCTACCGGAAGCTAGCCTCCTGCCAGTGAATGACCTCGCTGTCTAGCTAAGAACGAGCCACGTCAATCAGGTTCCAGAACGATTGCTTGGGCTGCTGCTCGACATCAAAGACTAACGGCCAGTTCTTGCGCCCTCTGACCGGGAAACCATCCAGCCATGTGTAACGATCGCTAACCCCCCAGAACGTGACCGACTTGATATGCGCGCTATATTCCTTGAACAAGGAGAAAATCTGTGTATAGCGCTCGGCCTGCTTCTCCAGCATCGCCTCAGTCGGGGCGGTCAGATCTGTGCGAGTATCATCATGAGCGAACATGGATACATCCAGCTCGGTTACATGAAGCAGCATATCGAGGCTCGCATACCGTTCAATGGCTCTGCGAATATCATCTGTCGACGGGAAATCGAGATTCCAGTGCGCTTGCAGCCCCACGCCATGGATCGGTGCGCCGCGCTCCTTCAAGGACTTAACCAGTTTATAGATCTTCTCTCGCTTCTCCGGCACGCACTCATTGTAATCATTGTAGAACAGTTGGGCCTTGGGGTCTGCCTCATGCGCATACTCGAATGCCCTGGCAAAGAAGCTCTCGCCCAATATGTCCAGCCATGGCGAAGGCCGCAGAAATTCTTCTTCCTTGTCTGACACTGCTTCATTAACGACATCCCAGGCATACAGTTGTCCGGTATAGCGTCCAGCTACGGTATGAATATGGGATTTCATCCGCATAAGCAGGGTCTGCGGGTCCGCCGGATGGCCCGAATCCCCCTGAAATACCCATGCTGGCGTCTGGTTATGCCAGACTAAGGTATGACCGCGCATGCTCATTCCATGCTCCTTGGTAAACGCTATCATTTTATCTGGAACTTCAAAATCATATTGCTGCTCCTGTGGATGCAGCCGCTCAAACTTCATCTCATTCTCCGCTGTCAAGCTGTTATAATGCTCCGTCAGCAACGAGGCCTCCGCCTCGATGCTCCACTTATTGACAGCGGCTCCAATCATAAAATAATCCTTGTAGGCTTCTCTTAGCTGCGGCAATACCTCAGATTGGTTCGTCATTCTCTTATCCCTCCAGCCTGTCGTAATCGAAGAAATCAAAGTCGGCATGACCGCCCGACGACTCCTTTTCGTAATGAAATAGACCTATACGTGTTCCCATGAAGTGATCCAGCGTATACTTCAATTGCAGCGGTTCACCGATCGGTCTCCATTCCTCGCGGTCAGAGGAATAGAAAAACTCGGCAATATCTCTGCTTTCCCTGAAGTCGAACGACACCTTCAAGTAAATGGACTTCTGTAGATACGGCAGCTTCTCTACGATTAACTCCGCCCCGTCGCCGCCATTGACGGTCATCACCACATAGCGCTCGCCATTATCGGCAACCTGGACACCTATCGCGCCGAAATGATACTGCAGCGCTACGATGCCCGCATAGCTATGTAGCTGCATGCCGGATGTATCCAACAGAGTCTCGGCACTGCAAGCCGGGCCCTCCGTCCGCTGGGTCAGCGTATTTCTGGCATGCAGGATGCCCGTGGCGGGGGTGCCTGCGGTCAGTCGCAGCCATCCGCTACGCTCCGTTACCGACCAGTGCTCATGATCCGGGTTATGGTTCCATTGCCAATTCAGCGCCAGCTTGTTCTCGGTGTAATCGAAGCCATCGCTGATGACGAGCGGGCTTGCAGGATGGCTGCTCTGCGGCAAGGATACCGTGAATTCCTCCGGCACCTTGCCGTCTGTACCGAAGACAGGCCAATCGTCCTGCCAGGTAACCGGCACAACATACGGAATCCTTCCAACTGCATGATGATCCTGAAACAAGACAGCGAACCACTCGCCCCCAGGCGTATCCACAATACCGCCTTGGGCCACGCCCTGATTCATGTAGCCCATGTCATCGTCCAGTACGACTCGGTGTTCATAAGGCCCCAGCAGCTCGCGTGAACGGTAGCAGAGCACTCGGCGGCGGCGATGTCCGACACTCGGCCAATCGATGAAGAACAGATAATAATATCCATTCATCCTATAAGCGTGGCAGCCTTCGCAACGAAGAGTAAGCCCTTCCCGTCCGGTCTCCAGCAACAGTTGGTGGATGCCGTCCTCCCTCAGCGCTGTGGCATCTGAGGTCAATTCAGCGATACGGATGTCGCCATTGCCATAGAATACGAAGACACGCCCGTTGTCAAACAGCAATGCCGGGTCATGAAGCAGCCTGTCGATGACATGCCTCTCCCACGGCCCCCGCTCTATATCCCGCGTCTTGTATACATAGAAGCGACTGACATCCAGACTGGAGAAGCAGACATAGAAGATTCCCTCATGATAGCGCAGGCTGGCCGCCCATGAGCCGCGGCTGTAGATGCCCTTGCCGTCCAGCAGTTGATGGGCATCATTGTCCTCCAATGTGTCGAACACATAGCCTGCGAGCTCCCAATCCTTCAGGTTCGGAGATTTCATGATTGGACAGCCCGGCATCATATGCATGCTGGTGCTGACCATGTAGAACCATTCTCCGACCCGAATCACACTTACATCCGGTACATCAGACCACATAATCGGGTTTCTAATCGTTGTTGTATTCATGGCTTGTGCTCCTTATGCTTTATTACTATTCTAAACCTGGGATAATTGCCAATATTTTATATCCAATAACGATGTATCCGACTCTCCCTGGAAGACAAGATACAGGTCATGAACGCCCTGAATCCCGGACAGCAGTGTGCTATAGGTCGACCACTTTGTACCCTGATCAAGCGGCTTGAGCGCCAAGACGCCTGCAAGCTCGCCCTCCACATGATCCAGGCGCAGCTCGATACGGCAATCTGCACTTATATTTGATACCGCCGCCGTGAACGTTGCCGTCTCATCTGCCCCACAGTCGACCTGGGAGAGTGCAATCCAGTGACCTGCCTGGATATTGGTTAACGCCAGTTGATACCCTGGTTCTCCCGCGAGTGGACGTGTTCTCACACCAGCGCTCCAGGCAAAAGTAACCGCTCTCACCTGTTGGTAAGGATCATACGCCTGCAACTGAGGCACCCCTGTATAATCAGCCTGAACATCCTGAAGCTTGCCATTATCATCAAAGAATATCTGATTCAGATGGGTCGAGCGGTAGCCTCTCTCCACCCCCATTGCCTTGGATAATGTCTGGGCATGATAAGCAATATACCACTGATTCTGAAATTGGAAGATCGCATGATGATTATTGCCCCCGATGCCGAAGAAGTGCGCCGGGTTCCTCAGTATCGTCCCCTCATATGTCCATGGCCCCATCGGGCTGCTGCTGGTCATATAAGCAATCTCGCCTGCGCCAGGGCTGCCCTCCGGCCGCTCTTGACCCAGGAAGTTGGTGCAATACGTATAATAATAAACATCCCGATACTTATGAATGCCGCCGTCCTCGAACATATACGGCGCATCGATAACGGCCGCTTCACCGATGACGCTCGTCATATCCTCCCCGAGCCTCATGACCCGCGCCGTTCGCGGCTGCTCATGCTGACCCTTGGGGACACCGCCACCGAAGTAAATATAACCCTGGCCATCCTCATCGACGAGTACGGCCGGGTCAAACAGCCAGACGACGTTCTCCACACCAGGGGTATCACGGGTTAGGAGTGGTTTACCGATCGGGTCGACCCAGGGCCCCAGAGGGCTGTCGCTTGTCAGCACACCGATACTGGTGGCATTATTGGCAAAATACAGGAAAAATTGATCTCTTCCCTCTATGACCTTATGGACAGCAGCCGGCGCCCATGATTGTGATGCCCAAGTAGCCGCGCCCTGCGACCCTGCCACAGCGATCTCTCCATGATCCGTCCAGTTCGCCAGATCGCTTGAGGAGATAACGGATAGATGACGAATGGAACCGTAATGATTATCTCTCACATTGCCCTCATCGTCATATACCAGCACATCATGCGTCATGTACAGATATACTCGATCCTGATAGACGAGCGCATAGGGGTCCGCTCCAAATTTATGAGCGCTGAGCGGATTACCGCAACGAGGCAGCTTGCCAAGCGGCTGTGCTGGCGGAGCCTGCCTGTCGGTGTGAATCTCTGCACCTGTTCTGCTCTCTGAATCATTCATGGTATCTCATAGCCTCCTCCAGCGTAAACTGCTCAAGACTGCGTAATCAGCCACTCTATTGAGCGCATCGCAGAACATGAACCCGCGTTCATTTTATAGTGTACCTGATTTTTTTTGTGTCAGGCAACCTTCCGTTTTTGATTTTTTTGCCTATTCTTTGCCAAGTGAAGCGCTTGCTAACGATCACATGACTCTTTATGATAGGATTAACTTACACGGAGGGGATCGTCATGGATACCGATAAGTATAACTATCTAGTTCCTAATGTTTTCCTGTTCACAGAAAGAAATTGCTTTCCAGATTGGGTCATTACAAAGAACCAGAACTCGTTTCATGATCTTACCTTTGTTATTGCGGGCAAAGCCAACTATTTTGTTAATGAAGTCAAATATACCGTAGAGGCAGGCGATCTGATCTACATCCCGAGCGGCTCTACGCGGGAAGCTCACACGTTCAAGGACAATCCCATGAAATCTTACCCTTTTAATTTTTATTGGAATGAGCCTCACAACTCTATACACCTGCCATTTGGCATGGTGACGAAGAACCTGATTACGAAGGAGATTCTCGATCACATCCGCGAATTCAAGCATGTCTGGATGAACCAGCAGCCCTTCTATATGATTCAGGCACGAGCGTTGCTGCAGTCCATCATCTATCGTCTGCTCA
This sequence comes from Paenibacillus sp. J5, assembly GCF_054955055.1. Classification (NCBI taxonomy): domain Bacteria; kingdom Bacillati; phylum Bacillota; class Bacilli; order Caryophanales; family Paenibacillaceae; genus Paenibacillus; species Paenibacillus sp. J5. Next base: position 369,027 of record NZ_JBUEDD010000002.1, read on the forward strand.
CCAACTACTACCGCCAGTCTGCGGCACCGGTCGATCCTCGCATCAAAAAGGTGATGAATTATATAGCTGATCACTACGCAGATAGCATCACGATCGGCAAGCTGGCTGCGCGCGTCGGTCTTCACCCTGTCTATCTCGGGAAGCTATTCAAGCAGCACACCGGCTCCTCCTGCAAGGAGTACATCAATCGCATCCGTATTAATAATGCGGAGATGATGCTCTCCTCCGGCGACTTCACTGTCACAGAAACGGCAGAACGTTGCGGATTTCAGGATATTTCATATTTCAGCAACCTGTTCAAGGCGATGAAGGGCTATCCACCCTCTGCTGCCAGAGGCTGAGGAGATAGAGGGGGACTTGCGTCCCCCTCTGCGCAGCCTTATTTTCCCCATACCTCGTCGATAGCCGACTGGAACGCCGGCTTATACTTCTCGATCACAGTCGAGATGGATACGCCCTCCCGGATCTCCCCTAGAAACTCATAGTATGGCATGCTCGGGTAATAGGCATCCTGCTCCACAATATTGATGACTTTCGATGCTATCAAGGCGTTGTTCAGATCCTCTTCCTTGCTGAAGAAGGTCTCGTATGCCGCTTGCTGGCGGTAGTCGTAAAATGATTCGATGTCATAGATTTTTTCCATAATGTAGACAAGCTGCTCCGGGTTTTCCACACTTCTGGGAATCGTATAATAATTCGGAATCGTCAGGAAGGTCCGATAGCCATCTGCACTTGGCCCCTGCGGGAAGGGCACGAAGCCCAGCTCGAAATCCTTCATCTCCGTCTGCCATTCATTAAAGGTGTAATCCTGCCCCGGATTCATCAGCGTATTGCCCTGCAGGAAGAACTGTGTTGGCTCCTGCCAGTCCCCGCCCTCGGTTGGTCTGCTGATTTTCTCTGTGGCGAGCTTGGATAAGAAATTAAGCGTTTCGAGTGTCCTTGGGTCCTCCAGCATCTGTTTGCCGTCACGCACCAGTGCCGCATCGTTGGCTGCAAGCGCCTGCGGCAACAGCGAATCGGTGGACAATCCCCATGTATCGATCTTGCCATCATTATTCGTGTCCCGATTGGCCTGCTTCGCCACTTCAATGAACGTGTCCCACGTCCAGTTCCCTTCATCCACATACTGCTGCAACGGCTTCAAGCCCAGCTCGTTCATTAGTGTACGGTTATAAACAATACCCGATGCCGCACCCTCTCCACCGATTCGGAAGCCATAACCTTTACCTTCATATTCGGACATCGTCTTGGTGTATTGCAGACGGAAAGCGTTCTCATTTGTGACGTACTCATCTAACGGCCAGAACAGTCCCTGCTTCGTCAGCGAAGGAATCATCCATGGTCTGGCCATCCGAATAATATCTCCGATCGGGTCGCCTGCTATGAGTGAAGCGCTTACTTTATCCGCGATCTCACCGTAATCGACAATGACATACTCAAGATTGAAGTTATGCTTCTCCATCAGCGCCTTCAGGTTTTCCTGCATCTGAAGACTGTCGGGGTCCTCCCCCTTGATCGACTCGTCATACCAGGATACGAGCTTGATCGTTTTGCCGCCCAGATCAAAATCCATCTCTCGTTTTGCGGGAGTCTCCTTCGTCGCCTCCGTCTGCGCGGGCTGCGAATTCGCATTAGCGGCACCCTCATTTTGTCCTCCGCCAGCTTTGTTCGGCGCTTCATTGCCGCCAGCTCCTCCACTGCCACCGCTGCATGCAGATGCAATCGCGAGCATGAGGCAGCACGCCACCAGTAATGTTATTCTTCGAATACGCATTGTCTATTCCCCCCACACAGTATTGCCACAAAAATGTAGCGCTTTCATTTCGGATCAACTCTGATGATTGGCAGCTTCCGTGACCGCTAGCAGGACGAAGCAGCCATCATAGATTGAATTATAATACCCATCCTGACCATGTAACCATAGAGGATCTAAACATATTTTGTAATTATACAAGATAATTATTCCCATATTAAGATGAGTAATGGGAATCAAAAAAAGCCAGCGCATCCCCGGAGACCAATGGAGGCTCTCCGGAGACACTCTGGCTAACGACTATATCGGAAACGGCAAGCCTAGTTATAGGCAGGCAACCAATCGCCATGCGCTTCAATCAGATCGTCGCACATCGACTTGATGTCATCCATAGACAGCTCTGCCGAGGTATGCGGGTCCAGCATCGCCGCGTGGTAGATGTGTTCCTTCTTGCGTGTCATCGCCGCCTCGATCGTGAGCAGTTGTGTATTGATATTCGTCCGGTTCAGAGCCGCGCATTGCGCAGGCAAATTCCCGACATAGGTCGGTGTGACTCCGCTGCGGTCAACAATACACGGCACCTCTACACAGGCTTCCTTCGGAAGATTCGGAATCAACCCGTTATTCATAACATTGCCGCCAATCTTGAACGGAACATCGGTCTCCATCGCCTCGAAAATATACGATGCGTATTCATGCGAGCGCGTATGCTCCAGATTATGGCTGTTGAGCAGTTGCTCACGCATTCCCTCCCAGCCCTTGATCTGCTCGATGCAACGACGCGGATACTCGTCAAGCGGAATATTGTAGCGCTCGATCAGCTCCGGGTAATTACGCTTGATGAAATACGGATGGTACTCGGCATTGTGCTCGGAGGATTCTGTAATATAATAGCCAAAGCGCAGCATCATCTCAAACCGAACCATGTCATCATGCTTTTCCTTCTGCTTCTCAGCCGCTCTGCGCTTAATCTCCGGATACAGATCCTTGCCATCCTTAGTGACCTCCAGCAGCCAGGCCATATGGTTGATGCCTGCAATCTTCGCCTGCACGCCCTCCTGCTCCAATCCTAATGCTTCAAACAGATGCGGCACGCACACCTGCACGCTATGGCATAAGCCAACTGTCTTTACGCCGCCATACGTATTCATGACATTGGTCAACACTGCCATCGGGTTGGTGTAGTTCAGGAACCAGGCATCTGGACACACCTCACGCATATCCGCAGCAAAATCCAGCATGACCGGGATCGTGCGCAGATTGCGGAAGATACCGCCGATGCCTACCGTGTCGGCAATCGTTTGGCGCAGGTTATATTTTTTGGGAATCTCGAAGTCCGTGATCGTACACGGATCATATCCGCCCACCTGAATCGCATTCACCACATATTTTGCGCCGCGAAGCGCTTCCTTGCGATCGAGATATGACTTAATAACACAGGTGCTGCCTGATGTTTCCTTCAGATTATTCAGCACCCGCTCCGAATCCTGAAGACGCACCGGGTCTATATCATATAGCGCCAGCTCAAAACCCTGCAACGCAGGGGTCAGAATGCAATCACCCAACACATTTTTGGCAAATATTGTGCTGCCTGCACCTAGAAATGTAATTTTGGACATCGTCTGTACTCCTCCTGTTTCACTTGCTTAGCAAGCGGTATTGATGTCCTTATTATAGGCGGGGAGCTTGCGTTCGACTATGGAATATAGGATGATAGATATGGAGATTTGTAGTTCAATTTATTCGGGACATCCTATCTGATTCCATAGCTTTCTAAGAGGCTATACTGACATCCAGGAGGAATGGAACATGGTATTTGAGCATGATTGGCATCATGTCCGTATTAATTCATCCGCGCAGGAGTTGGGCATTACGGTGCTTTTCTGCGGAGAGGGCCAGCCGATAGGCAAGCACCGGATCGGCCCTACTGCGCATGATCATGTCTTGATTCATACAATCGTCGCCGGCCGAGGCTGGTTTGAGTCAGATGGTAAGCGTTATACATGTAGTGCGGGAGACACATTCGTAATTATGCCAGGGCGCCAGATCAGCTATGAGGCCGATGCGGTTCAGCCCTGGCAATATGTATGGGCAGCCTTCTCCTCTAGCGAGGATGAGCATATACTGACAAGCATCGGCATAACAGACGAATGCTGTGTCATTCGCAGCGAGCCGGACGCGCGGCTGCTCGAAGCCTATCGACTGCTGCAGGAGGCATTGCTGGAGACTGCCTATCCCCATCTAGGCAATCTGCAGGCATCCGGCTATATGCAGTTGCTGCTGCATCGCCTGGGTCTTGCCAATACCGGACGATTGAAGGCAGAGGCCGCTGGTTCCAGCAGCATGGAGCGCCAGATTAGTCGGGCCATCAGTTGGTTCCAATTGCAGTATGCCCAGCCGCTGTCCATCGATCATATTGCCCGCTCGCTGGGCTATCACCGCACGCACCTGTCGAAGATGTTCCGCACGGTAACCGGGCTCTCCCCGATGCAATACCTGCTGCGCATCCGCATGGAGCGTGCGGCTCAACTGCTGCAGGAGGGCGAGCTGTCCGTGAAGCAGGTCGCCTCCTTCGTCGGTTACAATGATGCGCTCTACTTCTCCAAGCAATTTCGCAAGTGGAGCGGATTCACACCCTCCGATTATGCAAGACAGCAGCGCTCGCAGCCGCACACCAAGACGACATGACAGCGCCCGTTCAGCCGCCGTCACCATCCGCCCCGCTCCAGTTCCACAGCTCCACCTGTCCGAGTTGGAATTCGTAGAAGGCTTGCTCCTCTCTCAGCTTCTCCAGCTCCCTCACAGGGCCGGTAACGATGGCGCCGTAGACCTGAATCCCATGCTGCTCCATGTACTGAAGACGCAGCCTGTCGTTGTCCTTCCCATTGTAGCGCCCCTCCTCCAACAGCCAGGCGATATTATCGAGCAGAGTAGACTTGGCCAACGCCACATTATCTATGGAGAGCGCGAAGGATGCCATCTCCTGCCGATGCTCGCTGTTGAACAGCACCGGCGGCTGCAACGTCAGATGTTCCACCCACTGCCTGCTGTCGCTCCGCACCGCGTATCCTGGCTTGAACGTCTTCAGCTCTCCGCCATACACGGGCATGCTGAGTACACTCAGATCGTATCTCTCCACCATGGCGAGCAGCTCCTCGGGCGATAGAGCATAGCGGGTCGAGAAGCTCATATCGGCAACATAGCCATCTCCGATTCGGGACAGGCGATTCCATATTTGTGATGAGCTGTTATCCATAGCATTAAGGCTCGCCCCTTCCTCGAGCAAGTCAGGCGGCACAGCGAAGCTGAAGCGATCATTGGTTCCCAGATACCTGGAATCAAAGTCGAGGGTATAGTTAAATCCGGTAAACGGGTCCAGCGTGGCTCGCACCTTGCCCGACTTCACATTCCAGTCGCCGACGATGCGATACATATCTAATTCAACTTGCTGCTTGAGCAAGGAATTGATCGTCGGCGTCGCCCAGTTATAGGTATCCGCCCGCATCCCCTGTCCATGTGTATTGACCATCGTGATCGCATAGCGCTGCACCTTATCTGCGCTCGCCGTCTCATGGTACACAATATTAACAATAATCATATAGATAGCATATAAGAATAGCAGCGCGAGACCCGTAACGATGACGCTCTTGAAGATCGTAAACCGGGTCTTCCAGATCATCCGGCGAAATTGCCGCTTATCCAGTCTCAGATCAACGCTGTCCTCGGCCTGCCGTTCCCAATCCTTAAGCTGCAGCAGGCTCTCCTGCTCAGCCTCCTCCTGCTCCTGACGGTGCTTGTTCTGGTCGCTCATAGTCAGCCTCCTCCCTCCTGCTGCGCGTCTTCTTGCGCGGCAAGCTCTCTAAATTTCTTGCGTCCCCTATGCAAATTCACCTTCACCTGCTCCGCTGACAGCTCCAGCATCTCGGCCAGCTCCGCATAGCTGAAGCCGTCAACCTCTCTCAGATAAACGATCGAGCGATATTGCTCGGGAAGCCGAAGCAAGATACGTTCAATACGCAGCCACTGCTCCTTCTTCGCCAGCTCCGGCTCAGGCAGACCGATGACGCTGACCGCGGTTGTGTGCTCCTCATAATCCATCAGCGCCTTGCGCTCCGTCTTCCGCCTGCGGTACCAGTCGATATAGAGGTGTCGTGCCACCTTGTACAGCCAGGCTCTGGCCATCGTCAGATGCTCCTTGCGCAAGGAGAGCATACAACGGCAAAAGGTCTCCTGCAGCAGCTCCTCCGCCGTTTCTCTAGAGCCGCACATGCGGTACAAGTAGCGGTACAGCGCCTGATGATGCGATTCAAACAGATGAGCGTAGGTCTCTTTTTTCACCTCCAGCCCCCTTCCCATAACAGTCAACGGATTGACCGGTGAAATGTTACACGCAACTGAAGAAATCATACAATACCCTGCTTGTTGTTCCAAGCTGACCACATTCACCATGTACAAAGATCAGCTACCCGAAGCCTCATGCGAGGATGACAAAAAACCTTCATTCCCGCTGCGATCCAGGGCGTGTATACACACCCTAGCGGAAATGAAGGTTGCTCTTGTCACTATCTTCTGCGCGTATTCGTCAGACGGAACTGTCCCACCAATTGCTGAAGCACGCCCGCAATCGCCTCCACATGTCCCGATGTGTTGCGGGCATGCACCATTGCCTCGGTCAACTCCTTCACCCGATGCTCCACATCGCTTGAGGAACGTCGACTCTCGATACTGACCGCCGCGATCTTGCCCATCAAGTCGACCACCTCATCAACGACCTGTGTCTTGAGGCTGTCCTCGGCCTGCGCCTCGCTGAGCAGCTCCGAGGCTGCGCTCACCAGCTCCGTGCCTTCAGCCACAACCCGGTTGCCTTCATCCATCGAAGCATAGGCTCGCTGGGCACTCGTATAGATATGCTGTACAATCGATTGAACCTGATCCGTCGATTGCTTCGTGCGGTCGGCGAGCTTGCGAATCTCCATCGCTACGACATTGAAGCCTTTGCCGTGCTCGCCGACACGGGCCGCCTCAATCGAAGCATTTAGCGCCAGCAGGTTGGTCTGGCTGGAGATTTCCTCGATCACATGCAGCACTCCCTGAATATCTTGTGTTGTCTGCATGAAGGAGGTAATGGTCTCATTCGTCTCCTTCACCTTGAGCGCGATATGCTCCATCTTGTCGCCGATGCGTTCCACCTCGCTGCGAGCAACCGCAATCTGACTGGAGGCCTGCTCCTCCAGCTCCAGCAGCGTGCTTCTCATCTGATTCGCCACATCCTTGGCGACCTCAATGTCCTTGAGCTGATGGCGGAGGCTGCCGATCATCTCATGAATTTTCAGATTCACCGCCTGAGCGGTTCCCTCGGTGGTTGTGGTCGAACGATTCATTTTTTGCTGACTGGTCAGCACATCGCCCGCTGTTGCCTTGACCTGGAGCATGATGCTCTCCAGAGAATCAATCATATTATTAATCCATTTGGCAAGCTCACGAATCTCATCCTGATCGAGCACCTGCGTATTGAGTCGCTGCGTCAGATCACCGCCGCCCTCGGCATTAATACGGATGAAGCGGTTAATCCCGCGCAACTGGGAGACGACTCGCTTGCTGCCCGTTCGGTGCAGCACGTTTCCCGCCACCGCTCCATGAGCCAGCGCAGCAACTGCCAGTACGAGCGCGCCTATCAGCGGAGACAGGTGCGGGAGCAGCAGATAGCCGCTCAGCCCCATCACCACAGCAAGAACCCCTGTCAGCCACAACTGCGCTCTGTTCTGCCTGTAGGCGATCCCACGCAGCCGATAGACCTCCTCCAGATCCCCCTCGCACATCATGCCCCACAGATCCGGGCAGTGCGGCATATGGAAGGAGACGCCCTTCCCGATGACCGCAATGTGCCGATAATCCGAATAACCCGGAAATTCCACAAACAGATTACTGCCGTTCTGAATCGTATTCATGACGCCGGGATGCAGCTCGCCTGTAGAGGGATCGGTGAACATCAGCTCCAGCTCGGTATGCTCCTGCACCGATACGATACCCCAATCGGTCGCTATGCCGTCCTTGAGGTTTTCGCCATGAGTGAAGGTTCGATCCTCGAAACGACTGCGTGACAGCGCCTTCCCCGGCTTGATCTCCGTGCGAAGCACCGGCTTGGCCATAAAAATATAATTATCACCCGAGTCAGGGTAGATATGGCCGGATTCGCGCTGAATCAAATCTCCGATGACATCATTAGGCACTCTGCCGCACAAGGTTCCTATACGTACACCATCCTTGACGAGCGGCAGCAGAAACATCAGCGTCATCTTGTCATGGAACGATGAGGAACGACGACCAAGCGCCAGGGTGAGCGGATCGGGATAAGGGCCGAACAGACAAGGACGGCCGCCAGGCGTCTCGGTAGTGTAGGCCAGCCCCCGCTCCAACAGCTCATCGCTGCGAGCCTGCGTGTCCGCTGTAGTGTATACAACACGGCAGTCAGTATCCAGCAGGAACAGCTCGGTCAGATCGCCTGCCCGGTTATATGTTTCGCGGAATAACGGCTCCAAATTGTCAGTAAAGCTCTCATCAAACTCCGTTGATCCATATTGTAGCGAAGTAATCTGTGCAGACAGCCGTTCCAGATGCCCCCAGTAATCCTCCGCCCATGACTGCAGCAGCGCCTTGCGTGTCTCGGCAATGCCTTCAAAAATCTCCTCGACATCGTTCTTCGTAGCCTGATTAAGTCGATAGGACCACCATAACGGCAGTCCGTTCCGCCATCCTAACCATCCGAACATGACATCCCCCTCCATAGACCTATGTCTCTATACATGCATCAATATGAAAGTTATTTTAACACACAACGAAAAATTGGTTAACACCTATGTAAGGTTATTCCAATCAATAATTTTATCAACCTGATAAAAAATCCCTTTTTTACGGGTTATTGCAGCAAATTTAATCGGATGACCGCTTTCGAGCATAGGAAAAAGAGCCGCATCATCCATACGGCTCCCCTCTATCCCGCGATCTGCACGAATTACACCTGCAGCAGCTCCTCCAGATGGCTCAGCTCCAGATCCGTCCAGCCGACATAACGACGCTCTCCGTCAAGCTCGACCTCGACGACGGGTACGTGGCGCACCCCGTACTTCACCTGCAGCACATCTCTTAAACCATCGTTGCCATCCACACTGATGTTTTCATACGCAATTTGCTTGCTATCTAGCAGGGTCTTTACCTCTGCGCAATAATGACAGCCTGTTTTGCTCCACACGACGACTTTTTTAGCTGATGACATGTTCCTGCCTCCTGATTGTAGTATAACGATTTTCCGGGATGGACAGCCCCAGATTCCCCCTTAATGTCTCCGCCTCATACTCGCTGCGGTAGATGCCACGCGCCTGCAATATCGGTACCACCAGACGTACAAAGTCCTGCAGTCCATTGGGTGTGCCGGGATGAATAATGAAGCCATCTGCCCCCTGCTCCTCGTACCATTGCTGGAGCTGATCCGCGATCTTCTCCGGCGTGCCGATGAACCCGCTTCGTGGCGTGACCGAGCGCAAGGCAACCTGACGGAGTGTAAGGCCTTCTTCTCTGGCCTCCTGCTTGATCTTGTCTGTCGTGCTACGGAAGCTGTTGCTGCCGAGATCGCCGAGCTCCGGGAACGGCTCATCAAGCGGATACTGCGAGAAGTCATGATGCTCGAAAAATCGCCCCAGATAGTCCAGCGCATTCTCGATCGTCACCAGACTGGCCACCTCCTCATATTTGCGCTCCGCCTCCTCCTCCGTCTCTCCGATGATGACGCTGATGCCTGGCATGATGACGATCTCCTCCGAAGAGCGGCCATAAGCTGCAGCCCGGCTCTTGACATCCTGGTAGAATGCCTGAGCCTGCTCCAGTGTCTCCTGCCCGGTAAATACCGCATCCGCCGACTGAGCCGCCAGCGTGCGTCCGGCATCCGAGGAACCCGCCTGGAAGACCACAGGATGCCCCTGCCTGGAGCGTGCAATATTGAGCGGTCCCTGTACAGAGAAATATTCGCCCTCATGGTCTAGCCGATGCAGTCTGCCCGGATCGAAGAATTGTCCGGTCTGCTTGTCGCGCACAAACGCATCATCCTCCCAGGAGTCCCACAGTCCTCGAACGACATCCAGATACTCCTTGGCAATCCTGTAGCGCTCTGAATGAGCAGGATGCGGCTTGCGACCGTAGTTTTTGGCTGAGCCCTCAAGCGGAGAGGTAACGACATTCCAGCCGGCGCGACCTCTGCTGATATGATCGAGCGAGGCAAATTGTCGGGCTACTGTAAATGGCTCGCTATAGGAGGTAGACAGCGTACCGACCAGCCCGATGCGATTCGTCACGGCAGCAACAGCAGACAGAACGGTGATCGGCTCAAAGCGATTCAGAAAGTGTGGAAGCGACTTCTCGTTAATGTATAAGCCATCCGCGATAAACACCAGATCGAACTTGCCCTCCTCGGCCGTCTGCGCTTGATGCTTCACGTAATCGATGTTCACACTGGCATCAGCGACAGCCTCAGGATGCCTCCATGCCGACATATTGCCCCCGACCCCTTGAATAATCACGCCGAGCTTCAACTGTTTACGCTGTGCCATGGATATTCCCTCCTCTAATAAGATTGAACGTATTATTGCGCCTGTTTTTGCTGGAAATGATGGCTAAGTCGCAGCCGGTAGCTTTTGACCAGCACATGACCATTGTGGAATTCCTTGTCATAGGCTCGTTCAAAGCCGAGACGTTCATATAGCTTCACCGCCGATTGCATCATATCGGATGTATGCAGATACAGGGAGGAGGCTCTCAGGCCGATGGCCCGCTGGACACTCTCCTGAATGAGCAAGGTCGCCACTCCTCTGCCTCGTGCTTCAGGCGACACGGAGAGCAGCCGAATAATCGGGCTCTCAATCCCCAGCTCGGCTCGGCCATAGGCCTCCTCCGAGGAGAGGAACAACTGGACACTGCCAATAATCCGCCCGTCCTGCTCCGCGACCAGATGCGCATGTGGCGGATGCGGCTGGTTCTCTATAATGGAAGCTTGGATTGAAGCCCGATACTGCTCCCAGAGCTGCCCCGGCAGCTCCTGCTCATATTGCTCGTATGCGCGCAGCACGACCTCCAGCACCTGCGCGATCTCCTCAGGCTGCACCTCTCGTACTCGAATATTCCCCTGCCCCAATGTTGATCCCTCCCCATTCTGATGTGCCCTTGCAGGCAAAGACGATATTCGCACTCATCCCCAACCAGCACGCCTCGTCCCTGCTCTTCTCATCGAACCGCCCGCAGCTCGTCGCCCTGCTCCTCAACTGCGGGCAGCTATCGAGGTCTGCCCGGCAGCAAGCTGATCCAGCGCATCACCCGCTAGCTGCGCCAGATAGGCTGCGCTGGGCGCGAGTGCCCGCTCATCAAGCGTGAAGGCCGGATGATGCCACTCCTGGGCTCCCGCTGTGCCGAGGAAGACGAACAAGCCCGGCACTTCGCGCTGATAGTAGGCAAAGTCTTCGCCTGCCGTGGAAGGCGGCGGCTCGACCACCTCCAGCCCGCTGCGCTTCGCCGCTTCCCGACCCAGCTCTGCAAGCTCCTTATCGTTATGCACCGCCGGCGGGCCTTGAATCCATCTTACGCTAGCAGTTGTGCCATACGCTGCTGCTACCCCGCCGACAACCTCCTCCAGCCGTCTGCGGACCCGTGTGCGCACCCGCTCATCGAAGGTGCGCAAGGTTCCATCCATTACCGCCTTGTCGGGAATGACATTCCACGAGGTGCCGCTATGAATTCGCGTCACGCTGATAACGGCGCTATCCAGCGGGCTGACATTCCGACTGATAACCGATTGCAATGCCGTCACGATATGGGCTGCGGTCACGATCGGGTCAAGCGCTGCATCCGGTACCGCCGCATGTGAGCCGATGCCGTCTACTTCGATAGCGAAGCCGTCGGCTGCGGCCATGAGTGGCCCGGACTTGATGCCCACTGTTCCGACAGGCAGATCTGGCTTGTTATGCAAGCCGAAGATGGCGCTCACCCCCACCAGCGCACCGCTGGCTATAACCTGCTGCGCTCCGGTCGCCTTCTCTTCCGCCGGCTGAAAGATCAGGCGCACCGCCCCAGCCAGCTCCGCCTCCCGCTCCTTGAGCGCGAAGGCCGCTCCCAGCAATGCGGCGGTATGATAGTCATGACCGCAAGCATGCATCTTGCCAGGATGGGCAGAGGCGTAAGGCAGCCCGCTCTCCTCCTGGATCGGCAAGGCGTCGATGTCAGCGCGCAGTGCAACTACAGGGCCTGACCCTCGTCCACCCACCTCCGCTATCAAGCCTGTGCGAAGCGCATAGGGCAAGATACGGATACCAGCTTCCTCCAGCCAACGGCGGATGGCTTGCGTTGTTGCATATTCTTCATTCGACAGCTCTGGATACTGATGCAACTGCCGCCTGATGGCGATCAATCTATCCTCCCATGCCCGGTCACCCTCTACCCGCTTTCCTTTTCCCATCCGCTACTCCTCCTATCCATTGCGGTCTCGTCTGGCATCATTCCCACATACGAGCGCTAATTCGCGCTGCCGGCTGCCTCCCTGAACGCTTCCTTCAACAGCTTGTAGGAGTGGACGCGGCTTGCGAAGCTTTTGAGCGCGGTCGTGATGATGATCTCCTCAACACCGTATGCCTGCTGCAGCTCCAGCAGCCGGCGCCGCACCGTCTCCTTCGAGCCCTTGATAATCTCTGGCACCTGCTCCTCAATCGTGAACGGCTCATTGCTCTGCTTGCCGTACTCCTGCGCATGCTCGATATTCGCCACTGTCAGCGTCTTGCCGCTCTGCAGATGAATCTTGACCAGCTTATGCTGGGTGGACAGCTCGGCAGCTTCCTCATCTGTGTCGGCTATAATAGCCGACACCGCCAATATTGAAGTTGGCTCGCTGCCCCGAGCCGGGATGAATCTATCACGATACACCTCAAAGGCCTGACGGGCGGCCTCAGGATCATTGTTGATGAACTGGGAGAACACATAGGGGTAGCCTGACTCAGCAGCAATCTCCGCGCTGCCTGTACTCGTCCCCAGCACATACACCTTGGGCGGCTGCACAGGCAGCGGTGTCGCCCGCAGTCCATACAGCGGATGCTCCGCCGCCAGCTTATTGTCCACATACTGTTGCAGCTCCCGCAGCTTCGCGGGCAGCTCCTGCGGCTCCGCTATGCCATGCTGGAGCGCTCTTGTCGAGCGGGGCAGGCCTCCAGGCGCTCTCCCGATGCCCAGATCGACACGTCCCGGAGCGAGTGCTGAGAGCAGATTGAAGTTTTCCGCCACCTTGTATGGACTGTAATGCTGGAGCATAACGCCCCCGGAGCCGATACGGATATGCTTCGTATGGGCTAACAGGTAAGCAATCAGCACCTCTGGCGACGAGCCTGCCACATAATCAGAATCATGATGCTCCGATACCCAGAAGCGGTGATAGCCAAGCTCCTCCGCCAGTTGGGCAAGCTGTACCGTGTGGCGCAGCGCGTCCTCTGCCGTCTCCCCTTCATAGATTGGACTCTGATCCAAAATACTGAGTTTAAGCGCCATCGTCCTTTCTCCTCTCTATCTGCCTATATGGAATAACTCCACTCTTGTATGCTCCGCTTGAGAAATTGCTGCGTCCGCTCCTCCTTGGGCTGCCCGAACAGCTCATGCGGCGCTCCTTCTTCTACCACCACACCGCCATCCATAAAGACCACATGCGTGGCGACATCGCGCGCAAAGGCCATCTCATGCGTCACAATGATCATCGTGATGCCTTCACGAGCAAGATTGCGAATGACCGCCAGCACCTCGCCTACCAGCTCCGGGTCAAGGGCTGACGTCGGCTCATCGAACAGGATGACCTCCGGGTTAAGGGCCAGCGCGCGAGCGATACCGACACGCTGTTGCTGCCCGCCGGACAGCCGACTTGGATACTCGTGTAATTTGGCGCCCAGTCCTACCTTCGTAAGCGCCTGCACCGCCAGTTCGTGCGCTTGCCGCTTCGGCAGCTTCTGTACGATGACGAGACCTTCCATGACATTCTCAAGTGCTGTCTTATGCTTGAACAGATTGTAGTTCTGGAAGACCATCGCCGTCTTGCGACGCAGCTCATAGATATCCTGCTTGCTCGCCTTGCTGCATTCGACCCTGAGGGTCTGAATCGCCAGCTCTCCCGCATCCGGGCGCTCCAGGAAATTGATGCAGCGCAGCAGTGTTGTCTTGCCTGAGCCGCTCGGCCCGAGAATGGCAACAACATCTCCCTGCTCGACCGTCAGATCGATTCCTTTGAGCACCTGCTGCTTGCCAAAAGCTTTTTGAATGCCGCTAAGCTTGATCATGCGACTCCCCCCCGGTTGTAAATGCTGATTTTTTTCTCCACCAAGCTGACACTTTTTTCGATAAGTACGGTAATGCCCCAATAGATCAAGGCGGCTGCTATGAACGCTTCGAAAAACTTCCAGTTGGTAGCTGCCACAATATTGGCCTGCGAGAAAATTTCGACGGCAGTAACCGTGAAGGCCAGTGTGGAGCCATGCAGCATCCCGATCAGCGAATTGGATAAATGCGGCAGGCTAACGGCCAAGGCTTGCGGCAGGAGGATACGCGCCAGCGTCTGGCGGGTCGTCATCCCGATCGCGTAGGCCGCCTCCACCTGCCCGCGGTCGATCGCCAGAATGCCAGAGCGCACAATCTCTGCTTGATAGGCGCCCGAGGTGAGCGAGAAGGCAATCAGTACAAAATATAGCACCGGAATCTGGCCGGAGGTGAACGCTAGCCCGAGCGCTCCAGATACCGCATCGATCAACACCGGCAGGCCGAAATAAACCAGGAACAGGTGCATCAGCATCGGCGTCCCGCGAATGAAGGTGACATAAAAGGCTGCGAGATGCTGCAGCACGGGCACCTTATAGATGCGAAGCAGCGCAACAGCCGTTCCGATCAGCAAGCCGACAAGCACGGAGCTGGCTGTAATGAGCAGCGTCATCGGCAGCGCAGCGAGCAGCTTGACGAACGCTGTCCATATAAATCCCGGATCGATGCTCATAGCTGCTCCCCTCCCTTCTTCCATTGCGGCACGAACAGGCTTTGCAGCAGGGTGCGCTTGGTCGCCGTCGTGCTCAGCCCCGGCTCGTAGCGCAGCAGCCGACGCTCCGCCAGGAGGAACAACCTCTCCAACAGCATGCTGATAGCAAAGTAGATCAGAGACAGCGCGATATACACTTCAACAAAATGCTGTGTCGCCATGCCAAGCGTCTGCGACTTGCCCGTCATCTCCATAACGCCCAATGTAAAGGCGAGCGACGTGTCCTTCAGGTTGGCGATGACCAGATTGGCAAACACCGGCAGCGATACGGCTGCGGCTTGCGGCAGCACGATGCGGGTAAAGGCCTCAAAGCCGGACATCCCGATCGCATAAGCCGCCTCTACCTGCCCGCGATCGACCGCGCCGACCGCGCCACGGATTGCTTCTGAGATAAAGGCCCCGCTATGCAAGCCATAGGTGACAATGACATAGACCAGCACCGGCATCTTCGATAGATCCAGATGAATGCCCTTGAGCAGCTCAGGCAAACCGTAATAGATGAGGAATAACTGAATCAATATCGGCGTTCCGCGAAAGAACGAGACATAGATGGCGGACAAACGCCGCAGTACAGGAATGTTGTACAGTCTCGGCAATGCGACGATCAATCCGACCATAATACCCAGCACCATCGAGACAGCGACGATCAGCAGTGTAATTTCAAGATAAGCAAGCAGCTTCGGAATAAATTGATATACATAATTCAGGTCAAACCCTCTGCCCATGCCCTAGCCGCCTCCTATTTCACGCCGCATAATCAGACTGGCAGGTCGAGGACCATTCAAGCCGTCACACGAATGCGGTTCTGTCATTTATTTTTGCACTTCGTCCAGACCCTTCGTAAAATCCTCACCCAGCCATTCAATGCTTAGCTTGGCCAAGGTTCCGTCCGCTTTCGTTTCCTTAATCGCCTTATCCAGCGCATCGGCCAACTCCTGGCTATCCTTGCGCAGGACGAACAGCACATCCGATTGAATCAGTGGCTCGCCTACCGTCTTGAGCGCAGGCTCCCCGTCCGCCCCAACGTAGAAGCGAAGCGCGAAATCGGTCATCAGTGTCGCATCTACCCGTTTGCTCTGAATGAGATTAACCAGATCATTGGCCGCCCCGCTCGAGTAGACAATCTCCAACGCATCGTTATGCTCCTTATTGTATTGCTGGAGGAAGAACGCCTGATTGCTGGTCGCGCCAGTATAGACCTTTTTGCCCTTCAGATCATCAATGGATTGAACAGAGTCATTCGTTTTGTCCACCGCAACCTTGCTCAGGAAGATGCTGTATGGCTCCTTGTTGAACAGATACTTTTCTTCACGATCCGGATTTTTCTCCATCTGATGAGCGACGAAGTCAATCTTATTCGTCTCCAGACTAAGTAGCAGGTTGGCGAAATCCATCGTCTTGAACTCGAATTCATATTCCGGCAGACGTTTGTCCAGCTCCTTCACCAACTCGACGTCGAAGCCAGTCAACTTGCCGTTCTCATCAATAAAGCATACATTGGGAAATTGTGTTCCCGTGCCTACGACAATCTTCTTCACGCTTTGGCTCGCAACGTTGCTTCCTGTACCGGACGCTTGCGACGATGATGTCTCACTGGCGGAAGCTCCGCAGCCGGATAGCACCAGCATCAATGCGACTAGCGCTGTTGTAAGTGTAGACCATGTTTTCATCTTCATTTCCCCCTCTAGGCATGAATGCAGGAATTACCATCCGTTAGAATTAATTAAACCAATCTGTTTAATCGGATTAACTTGAGAAAATTCTATCACCTGCATCGTTCATGGTCAATCGTGTTTCAATCGAGTTTTTCTATTCATGCATCAAAGAGTTCTATAAGACTGCGGCAAATGCTTGCTCAGGTGCAGCAGCGTGCGTGACAGCTCGCTCTGCTCGCCCTTGAGTGTCAGTAGATGCGTTCGCAAGCTCTGCAGACCGAGTGACGGCACGGCTACCGGAATGATGTGCCCCTCCTCCGCTTCCCTGGCTGCACACAGCTCTGGCAGGAAGCCGATGCCCATCCCTGATATGATCAGCTTTTTGGCCGTCTCCAGATTATCCAGCTCGTACTGGATATGCGGACGATGATCCAGTGTCTCGAAGATACGATGCAGTCTCATCCAATCGAGCGAACCGCACTCGAAAAAGATCAGCGGCTCGCCTCCGATCTCCTCCATCGCCACCTCGCTGCGGCGGGCAAATGGATGGTCCTTGTATACATAGAGGCTGATCTTGTCTTCGTAGAACAACAAGGAATCGAGAAAGGGATGGCTGATATTGCGCACGAAGCCCACATCCACCTCCTTCTCCTGCAGAAGCTTCGTGATGGTCTCGCTGGAGGCGGTCACAAGCTTGATCCGCAGGAGTGGGTGGGTTTGGCGCAGCTTCGACAGCAGCGCGGGGAGCAGGTAGCTGGCAGCCGATACTGAGCACCCGATACGCAGCTCATGCCATGTCTGCTGATACTTTAACTGCTGCTTACCTTTCTTGTAGGACTGCAGGATCTGCTGGGCATACGGCAGGAACTGCTTGCCCTTCTCCGTCAGCGTGAACTGCTTGCCGAGCCGGTCGAACAGCTTCACATCCAGCTCCCGCTCCAATGACTGGATGCGCGCACTAACAGAAGGCTGAGACAGGAACAATGCCTCTGCTGCTTTGTTGAAGCTATTGAAATGAATGACATGGACAAAGGCCTCAATGTTCTCAATATTCATGCTGGCTCATCCTCTCTTATAAGAAAATGTTTCATATTATTACTTTTCACATATAAATAGTTGGTTTTGAGACAATACGGTGTGCCTCTCCCCTGGCAAACAGCGCGAGCCTCTAATATTTCATCATCATATGCGATAGGACAGATAACCGTCAACTGCAACTTATCCATACGGTAGAGCGATCAGGGCAGGGGCTTCACGCTCTTGTGGTACGGGCAAGTCAGCTTGCCCGTACACAAGAGTTCCCCATTGCCCTGCTCCATTGCCCTGCTCTCCATCTTCCGCCCCTCTCATGTGCGTCTCCGTTCCACCACACGCAGCAAGCGGCGGCGGTTGTAGCGCTGTATAGCAATGAACGGCAGGTTCGCTGCGAGTGCATAGCCCACCATGAGCCAGCCGCTTGGAGCGCTGTTCCACAGGAAAAATAATGGCGATGGCAGCATAGCTAGCCAATGTGTCAGCTCGCCGCGCCGCGTCTCTGCCGCAAAGCGAAGCAGCGCCTCGCGGCTGTAGCCGTAGAGGCGCTGCTTCGAGAGACCGCCAGGAAACAGATCGCCCAGCTCAGGCACGCGATCCTTCCAACTTCGAATGCGCAGTGCCCGCTCATAGAATTGTTCTTCACGAGCCCCTCTCGCTAGCCGTGATCGACGCGCCGGGCATAGGCCCCATTCTGTCTGCACGCCTAGCGCGACAGGTGCAGCGGTTGCCTGCGCATCCCCGTATGGCTCTCGCCGCTCCATAGCTGCGTCCGCGGCGGTTGGCCGCAGCGCCGGCCACTTCTGACACTGCTGGCCTGAGTGCGGCTGCGGCCAGGCAGAGCGTTGTGCGGCAGAGCTTGACGTACCAGTCCGTCTGCCCGTCGAAGCCGAAGTCGCCCGGTCGAACCAGCGGTGCGGCATACGGGAGCAGCCATATGCGGTTCCCAGATGCACAGCCAGCCAGGCCACCGCATTCATGGCTATCGTCCATGCAGGGGAGCCCATTATCGCCTCTTCCCCCCGCCGACATCCTTGCCAGTATCCAGGCTGCGCCCCTTCCAGCTCACAGTGCCACGGGCAAAGGTCTGATAAGCGGACACCACAAAGACGTAGAGGAAGACGAGCAGCGCAGCCGGGAAGTACAGACCTGCCATCCCGAAGTTGCCTGCATAACGCAGCAGCATGATCAGTTGCACCGCATAGGCAACGTAGAATCCGGCAGCCAGCCATACGGCGCCAGGAGGCGTCTCTGCCAGCGTGAACCACTGGGTCACAGCGGACACCGCTCCCGCCACCCAGATGCTGATTGCCAGCAGGCGGAGCGGCGGGGTCGCCTTGGCGCCTGCAGCGAAGCTCTTGCTCCAACCGCTGATGAGCGCTCCGAGTCCGCCGGGGTACATGCGGAAGGCTGCTATCCCTCGCCCGAGCAGGTTCGTTAGCGGCAGCTTATCCTGCTGGAAGACGGAGCCGAGCTGATGATTCTCCAGCAGCTCGCCTCTCACTGCCCGGTGTCCCCCCGTCTCCATATACATCTCACGACTGCACATGACGCATGGGCCAAATGCTCCGGTCGGCTGCTGGCTGCTGCCCACCGCGAACAGCACGATCAGGTTGAAGAAGGCCGATAATCGTTCATAGGGGCGCCTCATCCAGTGATACGGCTGCATGGACAGCAATCCGCCACGCTCCTGGAAGGCTAGAGCAAGTCGTTCCAGTCCATCGGCCTCCATAACGATGTCGGCATCGAGAAAGATAAGCACCTCACCCGCTGCGATCTGGGCCCCCTGCCAGCAGGCCCAGCTTTTGCCCGTCCAGCCTGGAGGAAGCAGCCCGGAGGACACCACCTTCACCCCCTGGGCGGCTGCGATGGCTGCCGTCGCATCCGTTGATCCGTCATCGACTACGATCACCTCTAACGGGCGCACGGATTGCTTCGCGAGCGATGCAAGCAATGTCCCGATGTTCGCTTCCTCGTCCCGCGCCGGGATAATAACCGACATCGCCGGCAAATGTCCACCGTTCAAGCCTCCATTCGCATATATTCGCTCCTCCAGACGGATCGGCACGCGCTCCGACGGCTTCAGCCTCCGCAGCGATAATAGCAGCAGCCATCCGCATATCCAGCCCGCCACAATCCAACAAGTTGTTATGAGCATTTCGCTCCCTCCTCTCCCTATTGCCTGACAGTTCCCTTTGTTAGCATTGTACACCGACTTGACCGTGTTCAAACAGTCCTACTATTCTTTTGACCAAGTTTAAATTGTCTCTTCTCCGGTAATAGATAGAGTAACACGGAGATGTCTAGAATTGCACGGAAGAAGCCTGAGGCTGGTTACATCCACTGGCACAGCCGCGGAGGTCTTCTATTTTCTATTATGAGAGGAGTATAACTATGAACAAGCAAGCTATTGTCATCGGCGGAGGACTCGGTGGCTTGGCCGCCGCGATTCGTCTGGCCGCGGACG
The DNA here is from genome assembly GCF_054955055.1 of Paenibacillus sp. J5. NCBI lineage: Bacteria > Bacillati > Bacillota > Bacilli > Caryophanales > Paenibacillaceae > Paenibacillus > Paenibacillus sp. J5. Next base: position 389,027 of record NZ_JBUEDD010000002.1, read on the forward strand.
GGAACCGCGTCACCGTACTTGAGAAAAATGAGCGAGCAGGCGGCAAGCTGAATATTCGCTCGGGCATGGGCTATACGTTTGATACAGGTCCTTCTATCTTGACCATGCCCTGGGTATTGGAGCAGTTATTCGCCAGCGCGGGCAGACGGCTCTCTGATTATATGACGCTGCGGCGGGTCGAACCACAGTGGCGAACCTTCTATGAGGACGGTACAACCATCGATGTGACTGCGGATCTGCCTCGCATGCTGGAGCAGCTCTCCGCCGTCTCGCCAGAGGATGCGAGCCGCTTCATGGATTACCTGAATTATTGCCAGCAGATGTATGAGCTGTGCACCAAGAGCTTCTATAGCAAGAGCCTGACAGGGCTGCAGGATCTGCGAAGCCTGCACAGTCTGAAGGAGCTGCTCGCCATGGACCCGATGCGCACGATGCATCAGGGAACGGAGCGCTTCCTTAAGGACAGCAAGCTCAAGCAACTGTTCGACTTTTTCATCATGTATATTGGCTCCTCTCCCTACGCCGCGCCGGCCGTGCTCTCGCAGTTGGTTCATGTACAGCTCGGACTGGGCATCTACTATGTCGAGGGCGGCATGTACAATATTGCCCGAGGCATGCTGCGGCTGCTGGAGGAGCTTGGCGTTGAGGTGCGAACCTCTGCCCCCGTGGCGGCTATCAACAGCCGTGGCAAGTGGGCAACAGGCGTGACGCTGGAGGATGGCACCGTCATGGGCGCCGATCTCGTCGTCTCCAATCTGGAGGCCATTCCGACACATCATTCATTACTGAAACATCATTCCCAGTCCGCCCAAACCGCTAAGAAGCTTGGCAAATACGCTCCCGCTGTGTCCGGGCTGGTGCTCCTGTTAGGTGTAGATCGAACCTATCCACAGTTGCAGCATCACAACTTTCTATTCTCCCAGGACCCGGAGCGCGAATTCCATCAGATCTTCGATCTCAAGATGCCGGCTGATGACCCGACCGTATATATAGGCGTCTCCAGCATCAACGACCGGACTCAGGCCCCTGAAGGCAGACAGAACCTGTTCGTCCTGACCCATGTACCGCCGCTGGCGGAGGGACAGAGCTGGGAGGACAGGACGGAGCGCTATCGCGAGGTTGTCCTGACGAAGCTGGAGAGGATGGGACTCTCCGGGCTGCGCAGCCATATCGAATTTGAATACCGCTTCACACCTGACGATCTTCGTGAACTATATGGCGCCAATGGCGGCTCCATCTATGGGGTGGTCACTGATCGCAAGCTGAATGGCGGCTTCAAAATTCCTAGCCAAAGCGAGCTGCTGCACAATCTGTATTTTGTCGGCGGCTCCACCCATCCCGGGGGCGGTGTGCCGATGGTCACGCTGTCCGCGCAACTGACCGCGGATCTGATCAAGCAACAGCAAGGGAAGCCCGCAAGCGGACTCGGCTGAACGGAATGCGCCCAGATGTCCGTTTATCGAACGACAACCAAGGGAGCGCACTCCGATGAGCACGCTCCCTTGGTCATTTATATCTTATTCTCGAGCATCCGCTGTGCCTTCCAGCGCCCCGAGCAATAGCTCAGCATAGGCCTTCGCCCCTGTAGGCTTCAGATGGACGCCATCCTTCTCGAAATATTCCTCATGATCCTGACTGGCCGTATACCAATCAGCGATCGTCACCTTGCTGTAGCCCGCGGCGACCTGACTGATCGTTTCGTTCACCTCATCCTGCCATTTGCGAGGGACACGCACCGTCACCAGCACAATTTGCTTCGCGTCCGGCAAGGAGTCGATCAAATCAGACAGCTTCTTCTCCGAGAAGGGGCCGTTGGTGCCAAGCTGAATCACAACCTTCTCCTTCAGCTTGCGCTGGGACTTGAGTTGCTCCAGCAGCTCCCCTGCATCCTTCATCTGACGACCGATCTTGCCATCAACCGTCACACCTGGCAGTTGCTTCTCCAGCACCGAGCTGATATTAAGCATGATAGAGTCGCCAACTGCTGTGACCTGGTCACCTGCAAGATCAGTCGGCGGATCAGGCAGAGAAGGCTTGGCACCAGGTACCTGAGGTCGGCTTCCCTGCTGAAGCCCAGCATTGAAAGCCGGACGCCACTGCGTTCCCTCCGTCTGGCTACCTACCCGCTGCACGATACCAGCCGCCATGACAGATGCGATGCCAGTACCTGCGGGCATCTGTGTCCCTGCATTGGTATGCTGGGCATCCTTCCCTGCGTTCCCTCCGTCTTTGTCTGGCTTGCTGGTGCTGGTATCACCGGGATGTCCTGCCAAGGCGGCTCCCGTGCCTGAGAACACTGGAGCGACCGCAGCATAATAGGAAGACGGCTCAGAGCCGATGCAGGATACCGTCAGTACCACCAACAGCGTTAAGGTGCCGAGCAAGGTCGCTGAGCGCAGCACCGGTCGGAATGCTGTCGAGCCTTGAGGCGCTTGAGCAGCCGGCTTGCGGAAGAGACCTCCGCGCCGAATCGGCTCCTCAATATAGCGATACGATAATGCGGCAAGCACCAGCGTTGCCCCTATCTGCAGAGCAGCAAGAGAGTAATCTGTTCCCCCTGACGAGTACGCCGGGGAAGTCAGTACAATGATCGGATAATGCCAGAGATAAATCCCGTAAGACCGGACGCCCAGCCACTTGAGCGGCCCCGCACCTAGCACCCGCCCCAATATAGTCGCCGGATGTGCGGCTGCTGCGATCAGCATCGCCGAAGCGACGGAGAGCAGCACCATGCCGCCGCGGAACAGAAAATCGCCATACTCGCTCGTTTGCCATACCATGATTACAATAATCGCCATGCCCACGGCACCGACCGTCTCCAACAGTCGATAGGGCATCGTGGGCAATGACTCGCTCATCCGGCTGCTAGGCCAGATTAATGCAAGGGCCGAGCCGATGAGCAGGCCAAAGATACGGGTATCTGTTCCATAGTAGACACGGCTAGGGTCGACGCCGGGAACATACAGCAGCGCCATCGCTGTTATCGATACCAGCGCCAGCAACAGCACCTGCAGCAGCAATACTCCACGGCGGGGCGAACGGCGCAGCGCTACAAGCAAGAGCAGCGGGGCAACCAGATAGAATTGCTCCTCCACCGCCAGCGACCAGAGATGGCCGAGCGGAGACGGAGGCCCGAAGCTTTCGAAATACGATACTTCGTGAAAGATAAGCCACCAGTTATTGACATAGAGCAGCGAGGATAACATATCTCCTCTAATCGTTATGAGCCGTTCAGGGTCGAACAGCAACAGCCAGCCGCCAACACCAATCAGCATCACGAGCATTGCAGGGAGAAGCCTGCGGAATCGCCTGATCCAGAAATCCTTCAGGTCGATTCGCCGGTTCTGCTGCCAGCCCGATATGAGCTGATCTGTAATCAAATAGCCAGATAATACAAAAAACACTCCAACTCCCAGCAGTCCGCCTGGAGCCCACCCCAAGTTGAGATGGTAGGCGATCACCGCCAGCACAGCTAGCGCCCGTATGCCATCCAGACCTGCCATATACCGGCGCGCTTGCAATGGTTTAGACATATCGATGCCCTCCCCTTGCGCCAGGTCCAATCATCCCTCGTTTCATAATGTACGTTGCCGCTGCGGCTTGTGCGGCCAGCCTGAATGATGTCATGCTGCTCATGTCTGTCTGCCCTTTCCTGTATTAAATTCTCGGTAGCTCCCTGCCTCCGGTGTTATACTTAATAGACGTTGCTGTTTATACAAAAGTTCAACATTTTATGAGCATAAATATAATATTATGACTCCATCTTACTCGCACCATGGGACAGGCTTGTCGTATCCTGTCCGGCACTCCCCGTTCAGCCGCGCCCCACCACAGAAAAGACGCAGGCCCTCCCGATAGCGGAGAGTCTGCGCCTTTCCAGAACCTTGTTCCCAAGCTGTGCGAACCCACAGCTTACGAATCTACAATATCGGCTGTCTTAATGATAGGTTCGTCCCTTCCAACTGTAGCCACTCCCGCGCACGGCCGCACGCCACGATTCGAAGCCGATGACAACCATCGCCGCCGCACACAGGGGCATTAGCACTGACAGCCAGACCGGCTGCCCGCACCAATGATTCACCCGTGCCTTCAGTACGATGCCTAATAGACATAGCCCCACAGCCGGAGCAAGCAGCTCCGGCTGCAAGGCTGCCCACGGCAGCATCATCCAAGGAAATACGTACAACATCATATACATGCACAATACGAGTCCCAGCAGGGTGGCACTGCGCCCCACCCCGTCATACATATTCTTCTTATAGCCATTCCACACCTCGGAAGCATTGCGGTACATACGCATCGATACTTCGCTTCCGATCTGCATCAGCTCCAGCGGTTCTCCGATCTGCTTGACCGCGCGAGCCAGTGACATATCGTCAACCATACTGTCCTTGAATGCCTCATGTCCTCCCAGCTTGAAGTAGGTATCACGCTGTATGAGCATGAAGCCTCCATGAGCCGCCGCAAACCGCGGATCTCTCGAACGCCGCACCAGACGGATCGGCAGATGGCAAGCAATAACGAACAGCATCATCGGCACCACCAGCTTCTCCAGCCACGTTTCGGTCACCTGCCGCGCAAAGCCGGTCAGCAGCCCGCGCTGCTGTCTGGCAGCAGCACGGGCTGCCCGCGCAAGCGCATGAGGGGCGAGCCGCGCATCCGCATCCAGATACAGCCACCACTCTCCTGTCGCCTGCTGTGCCAATTGATGGCAGGCATAGGATTTCCCCAGCCAGCCCGGAGGCAGCTCCGCACCTTCAATCATGCGCACTCTGTTATCGCGCGTGCTTCTCTTGCCGATCTCCTCGGCCGTGCTGTCTGTAGAACGATCATTCAACACCAGCACCTCAAGGAACGGATAGTCGTTGGCCAGAACAGCATCAAGACACGCTCCGATGTTCACTTCCTCATTGCGTGCCGGAATCAACACAGATAGCTGCACTGGCAGCTCCTCAGCCTGCCCCTCGCTGCCGTCCCGGCTGCCTAGACGAGACAGCCTGGGCATTTGCGGCAAATTCCAGAGAACGAACACGAGCTGCAGGCACAGTATACCGAGCAATATCCATAACAGCGTAACCATAGCACTGTCTCCCCGCGCAGTTCGTTTACCCATATGTATTCTACCGGATCTACGATTCCGTGATCGTTACTTACTACAATGCCTATCCATTATAGGTCGGCATCTCCAAGCTGTCAAAGCTCTGCTCGCCCGCATCCATACCCTCGCTCAGCGGCGAGAGAGCTATGTGTTCAGAGGTTCATTAAATTCAGGATGCTGCCAGCCAACGCTCGATGCGCTCCAATGCCACCGCAATCGCCGCATCAAGCGCAGCCGTCGTCCCCTGAAAGGGATGCTTCCCGCCAAAGGTGTGGTCGCCCCCTTCGATGATCACCCGCTCCAGCGAGCGGTTGCGCTCTGCCAGCAGCTCCGAGCCGCGAACGAGACGCTCGAAGTCCTGCTCCCCTTGGATGAGCAATGCCGGTACAGACAGCTCAATGATTCGACTCACCATGTCGTATCGTTCCCGATACAACAACAAATCGTCTGCGATCACTCGTTCCAGCGGCATCTGCTGACCAGTACGGGCATTGTGGATCATCGCCACGCCCTGCTCTCGCATGGTCTGCAGCTCCTTCTCCCCGAACATATCCTCGAACCGCACCGTCCCATTCCAGGTGATGACGCCAGCTACCGCTTCCGGGTGATCCAGCGCCCAGACGAGCGCTTCGCCGCCACCGCGGCTGTGGCCGAGCAGAATCACTTGCTGCGACGCAGGGGCTCTGCCGCCATCGATAGGCAGCGTCCCGCTGCGCAGACGATCAAGGAGACTGCCCAGATCTTCCAGATCCCCGGAGATGGTCTGTCTCCCGAACTTGGACAATTCATCAAACTCCGTCAGTGAAGCTCCCACACCGGCGCGTGACATATTGAACCGGATCACATCCGCCGATTGGGCCAGCCGCTGGGCGACATAAGGAAACATCCCCCAATCCTTGAAGCCTTTGAAGCCGTGCAGCAGCACGACCGTGCCTCGCGGCTCTTGGGCTGCGGCATAGTGGATAGTGCCGCGAATGATGCGCTCCTCGCGATCCGCTGATTCCAGCGTATACTGAAAGGACCTCTCGTTCATCACCGTCTCCTCCATTCCCTCTCGTCATCCAAGCAAGCCTCTGCCAGGCGGCTTGGGCTGCACTGATCGCCTGACAGGCCACATCCAGGCTAGAACAAGGCTACAGCCGGAACGACTCTCCAGGCTGCACGAACAAGCCATCCAGTCCATTCTCCGCCAACTTGTCCACGAACTGCCGACCGTCCTGCTTCACGAGATCGAACGTATTGTAATGCACCGGCACTGTCAGCTTCGCACGGAGCCAACCCGCCGCTATCATCGCATCTTCAGGCCCCATCGTATAATTGTCCCCGATCGGCAGGAACGCAAGATCAATGCTGTTCAGCTCGCCATACATCTTCATATCACTGAATAGCGCTGTATCCCCAGCATGATAGATCGTCTTGCCCTCGATCGTCAGTAGAAGTCCGCTCGCCATGCCCATATACATAATCTGCTTCTCCTGCGGCAGCGTAATGCCAGAGCTATGGAAGGCTTGCGTCAGCTTCACCTTGCCGAATTCGAATTCACGCGCTCCTCCCAGATTCATCCCGTGCGTGCGCAAGCCCTGGAAGCTAAAATAGTTCGCCAGCTCGACCATCGACACGATCGTTGCATCATTGTTTCTGGCGATGAGCGCGGCATCACCAATATGGTCCTCATGCGCATGAGTAAGCAAAATGTGCTTCACCCGAATATCGTCCGCACTTACTGTCGCCAGCGGATTATGGGTGATGAACGGATCAATAATAATCGATTGGTCGCCTGAGGTAATCTGAATACAGGAATGTCCGTGATAGATAATGTCCAACGCTACTACCTCCTATATGAACAGTTGTATACGGGGAGCTCTCAAGCCCACACAGCGGGCAGCTTAACACCCGCCCCGCTATTCCCATTTTATACTAACTGCTCCAAGGACACAAACCGCTTGACTAGCTATCTTGCATCCTGGCGCACGAGCGTCCATTTATATAGTAGCTATCCTGCTCATATACCTTAAATGCGATCTCGACCTCCTGAATTCCTGCTTCGGTCAGATGGCTCGCAATACATCGGGCCAGTTGATCCCGAACCTCTCGGCCACGCTCGAACCATGCTACCTCTACAAATGGAAACACTACACTTACACCATCAGCACCTACCGCTGTAAGCTGCAGGCAATCGATGGTGAAGTTATCTGTCCCGCATTCGCATAGCTGAGCCATATCTTCGAGCAGTGCCGCGCTCACCTGTGCGATGACTGACGCCTCTACTCCTCTTACTGTTAATTGGGGCATCGATATATCCTCCTTAGCGATTCGATCGGAGCCCTATAGCCTCACGCCGCCAACAAACAGCTACGTGCTTATGGGAAGCCTCAGGCACGCAGGCGTAGGCTTACCAGCTACAGGACAGCGCACTTCTTACTCGTCCGCCTCCGCATAATGCGCCGCGCAGAAGGCTTCCAACTCGGCCAGCTCCTCGTCCTCCAGCTCGAACTCCAGGTATCGGTTCGTTGTGCGCTCGTACAGCTCATGCTTCACCACGCTGCCGCCCCCTTCGTCCACCCTGTAGATGGCCTTCACATAGACGCCGTGCGGCGAGTACAGCTCGTCCTCCTCGTCCAGCTCCAGATCCAATATAAATTCATAACGCCGGCCATCCAATATACCGAACGGGTCTTTGACATACTCCACTTGAAATTCAATAATATTCACGCGCCATCCTCACTTTCTGTCCTCTTCGCCTGCCACCTTGTTTATCGCAGCAACAGGTTCGTGAATTGGATTGTAGCATTACCTTGCTCAACATGCCAGAGAATCTTGCGCTTTAGCGCACAATTTTTTTGATGCAAAGCGCTGTGCTTTATGCTACGATACGATTTGGCCTATTTTGATAACGAAAGAAGATGATCCAACATGAAAGCTGCCAAGACAGCTCCAGTGCGCGCCAACGATCAGCAACCAGGCAAGGAGCTGCACTTGTTCTCCCTGACGTGGCCTATTTTTTTCGAAATATTTCTGTTTATGCTCATGGGTATCGTCGACACGCTCATGCTTAGCGAAATTTCTGACAATGCTGTGTCCGGAGTCGGGGCAGCGAATCAGTTTCTTCACATTTCCATTCTGATCCTGGAGGTAATAGGCAATGGGGCATCCATTGTTGTCGCCCAGTATATCGGGTCACGCAAATTTATGGAGGCTTCGCGCATCTCGGCGCTCGCTGTGACCATGAACCTGATCGTCGGTCTGGCGATCAGCGGAGTCTTTATTGCGATGGGGCACCGCATGCTGGAAACGATGAATCTGCGGGGCGAGATACTGGAATTCGCCAAGAGCTATCTCGTCATCGTCGGTGGCGCGATCTTCCTGCAAGCCATCATTAACTCGCTGGCCGCCATCATCCGTGTACACGGCTATACCAAAGAAGCGATGTATGTATCGCTCGGGATGAACATCATCCATATCGTCGGCAACTATGCGTTGATCTTCGGCAAGCTGGGCATGCCTCAGCTTGGGGTGGAAGGCGCTGCAATCTCCTCGGTCGCCAGCCGGGCGCTAGCCATCGTGGTCTTTTTCTGGCTGCTGTATCGAATTATGGCGGTTCGTATAGAATGGCAATATTACTTCGCTCTGTCCAAAAGCTATATCGCCAAAATCTTGAAGATTGGCATCCCGTCTGCACTCGAGCAGGTGATGTACCATTCCTGTCAGATGGTGTTTTTGTTCTACGCCACCTTCCTGGGGGAAGCCTCCATGGCAGCCAGACAATACGCGGGGAATATCTCGATGTTCATCTACCTGTTCGCCTTCGCGATCGGCATGGGCACCTCCATTATCGTCGGTCGCATGGTCGGCGCCGGACGCCCGGACGCGGCCTACATCCGGGTATGGAAAAGCGCGCGCTCTGCGAGCATTGCTACATTGGTCATGATCGCTATCATTATCACCTTCCGCGTGCAGCTCATGTCGATCTTCACCGATGATCCGGAGATTATTCGCCTCGGCGCCCAAGTACTGCTACTCAGCATCGTGCTGGAGACCGGGAGAACAATCAACATCATTATCGTTAATTCGTTGCGCGCCTCGGGAGACGCCAAGTTCCCGCTATGGGTCGGCATGTTCACCATGGTCGGCATGAGTGTCCCGCTCGGCTACGTGCTTGTGTTCCAGCTTGACATGGGGCTGGCCGGTATCTGGCTGGCGATCGCAGCCGATGAGTGGATGCGCGCATTTATTATGTCATACCGCTGGCGCAGCCGCTCCTGGGAGAAGCACGCGCTAGTCAAGCCTGATGCGGCAGATCAGCCGCCTGTGCCTGCCCACTGATCCTGTACGTTCATTAACAGAGCCTTCAACCCATGCCACCATGGCATCGTTGAAGGCTCTGTTCGTATGTTCGTACTAGCAAGCAGGCTCCCCTGCTCATCGGAGCAAGGAAGCCTGAGAGAAGCATTACGAATAGCGCTTGGCTGGTCGCCGGGTTGTATAATGTGTGTAGATCCCGATGCAGACAGCCAGCCAGAAGCCACTGGCGAGAATGCCGCCGATGATGTCGCTGGGATAGTGAACGCCCAGATAGATGCGGCTAATCCCCATCGTGCAGATGATCAGCGTAGTTACTGCCAACAATAGCACACGCCCCCACTTCGCAGGAATATGCTTCCACAGCAGATAAGCGAGAATGCCATATAGGCTGAAGGCCGCCATCGCATGTCCGCTCGGAAAGCTATACCCGCTCTCCTCAACGATCCGGTAGATCGTAGGCCGCTCGCGTACAAAAGCGTTCTTGAGCGCCACATTCAGCAGCGCCGAACCGCCTGCCGCAAACACAAACAGGATCAGCTCCTTGCGATGCCGCAGCAGCAAGCCTAGCAATAGCATGGCTGTAACCGAGATCAGCATGACCGGCCTGGTGGAGCCGATCACAGCTAGCGCTTCCATGAAGCGCGTCAGCTCAGGCTTCTCCCAGCCCTGGATGACATGGATGATGGCAAGGTCAAAGGAGTGAATGGCATCTCTGCCGACCATATAGGCAAGCCACCCAAAAGCAACAGCGCACAGAAGACTTAACAACAATGCGCCCGATAATCGGGCTCCGAGCTTCATAATTCGAATATACTCCTATCTGGCAACGAGATTTCAGCTTGAACAGGCAAACCGATGCGTATCATGACCTGATCGATAGGGCAAGCACCAGACGCGGGGAAGGCTGCAACTAAGGGTCGGGGCCGCCAGAAGGTGGAGGCCTGTACCGTTAGCATTACATGCAGCTTTGACGCTTGATGGCACCCAGAGAGGCATCGGGTGGAGCCGATGCCTACTTCATGGATGGAACGAGATGCCCGGCACTGGAGAGCAGCTCCGAGACGGTAACAAACTCATAGCCCTGCTTGCGCAGAGCGGGCAATATGACCTCAAGCGCCTGAATCGTCTGGCTCTTGCCGCTTACATAGTCATGTAGCAATATAATATCGCCATTACGCACGTTGTTCAAGACTTTTTTTACAATAAATTGCACTCCTGGGCGAGACCAATCCTTCGTATCCTGATGCCACGACCACATAATCGTCTGAAGCCCCTGCTTTCGGGCATGACGCAGCACGGCATCATTAAACATGCCGCCAGGAGGACGGAACAGCTTCGGCCCTTTGCCGGTAATATCGCGTATGACCTGCTGCGTCTTTGTTATTTCGTTATCGATCTTCTCGGCAGAGGATCTTCGATCAAAAAAATGATGGGTGTAGGTATGATTGGCGATCTCATGGCCTTCCTCCATTTCTCGCTTCAATAAATCGGGGTGCTTGCTTGCCTTACTGCCAATGACAAAGAAAGTAGCCTTCACCTGAAAGCTAGCCAGCATATCTAGAATTTTAGGGGTATCCTCCGGGTCAGGTCCATCATCAAATGTAAGCGCCAGCAGTTTCTTCTCTCCCGGCACCTCCCATATGACTTCCCCGCGCGCCTCATAATAAGCTCTGCCGCCCTTGGGCGCGGCGCTCAGCTCTGCCGAACATGGCCAGACCAACATTAGACCTAGCAGGATAAGCTTCAATGCTCTCATTACTGCACCTCTCCATCAGAAACGAGGAGCCGCCTACTGCGGCTAGCCAGCTCCTCTGTTCTTATGATCAATAATACAGCGTCCAGGCCATGCTATACGATGCTGCAACAATTTTACGCTATGCCGCCCTAGAACCCTTTGTATTGCGGCTCCTCATTTTCAAGCTGCTGTACCCTTGCAGATACTTGGTCTACGATTTGCTGCGTCTGCTCGGCAGCATTCGTGAACAAGGTTTTCGCTTCCTGGTTTTGAGTAGCTAGAGCGAACTGCTCCAGGCTAGCTTGCGCACTCTTTAATGAAGCGACACATGTTTTGACTTGACTTGCAACGGTCATCTTCGTCCCTCTTTCCATTTATATTTTTGCCTTACCATACGGCGACCCTGATAGCCTTCCCTTAATCTGTAACTAGCAAAACAGGAAATTTCATGCACATTCGCCCTCCGTAATTTATTCATAATTTGAACCTATGGTGGAATAATGACTGCATATGAGCGATGGCGGATGCCGCCTGTGACATCGCCCAATAGGTGGCGTTACAAACAACTGTTAAGAGGTGATCCACATGCAGAAGAGCAAGCTCAAGAAGCTAACTCCGCTCCAGCAGGAATACAACCAGATGGCGCTGGCAAGGCAGCCTAAGAGGAAGACGGCGCGCAATTGCCTGCGTGCCTTTCTATGCGGCGGTCTAATCTGTGTGCTCGGACAAGCCATTCAGAATGCATTTGTATACTGGGGAGGAATGGATGAAACAAAGGCAGGCAATCCGACAGTCGCTGTCATGATTATGCTATCGGTCATTCTAACCAGCCTCGGCCTATACGATAAGCTGGGACAGTGGGCCGGAGCCGGGTCTGCGGTGCCAGTCACTGGCTTTGCCAATTCGATGACATCGGCTGCGATCGAGCATCGCAGCGAGGGGCTGGTGCTGGGTACAGGCGCCAACATGTTTGAGCTTGCCGGTTCTGTCATTGTATTTGGTACGGTGGCAGCTTTCATTGTGGGCAATGTGCATATGCTCATTGATCTTGCCAGAGGAGGTGGATGATTCATGCTGGAAGGGCATCAAACCTGGGTATTTCGCAACCGACCGATTCTGTCTTCCTCGGCTGCCGTTGTCGGCCCCTTCGAGGGACGAGGCCCGCTTGCAGATGACTTCGACCTGATTCACGGCAACTCACTGCTTAATCAGGAGAGCTGGGAAAAGGCGGAAAAGGTGTTGTTTGAGGATGCTGCGAAGGTAGCCATAGAACAATCAGGGCTGCTCAAGGAGAACATCGATTTTTTCATAGGTGGCGACCTGATGAACCAGATCACAAGCACCAGCTATGCTGCGCGCACCTTCGGGGTGCCCTATCTTGGCGTGTTCGGCGCCTGCTCCACCTCGATGGAGAGCCTTGCGCTTGCTGCCTATCTGATCAATTCCCGCGGGGCCAAGCATGTGCTGGCAGGCACCTGCAGCCACAACTCCACTGCAGAGAAACAGTTTCGCTATCCGACCGAGTACGGCTCACAGAAGCCTCCTTATGCCCAATACACCGTAACCGGTGCAGGAGCGGCAGTTGTATCCAATCAGGGTAAGGGGCCGGTGATCGCTGCCGCCACCATAGGACGGGTCATCGATATGGGGATTAAGGACCCATTCAACATGGGAGCTGCGATGGCTCCGGCGGCGGTCGATACCATTACTGCGCATTTCCGAGATTTGAGGATTGGACCGGACGCGTATGATATGATCGTTACCGGAGACTTGGCCAAGGTAGGTCACACGCTGGCTTGTGACTTATTCGAGAAGCACAACATCCCGATTCATCTGACCAACTTCCAGGATTGTGGCATGATGATCTACGATTACAATCAGCAGATGGTGCAATCCGGGGGAAGCGGTTGTGGCTGCTGCGCAGTCGTCACCTATGGGCATCTTATGAAACGTATGCGCAAGGGCGAGATCAAGCGTCTGCTCGTGGTGGCCACCGGAGCGCTCATGTCTCCCCTCGCCCTGCAGCAAGGCGAGAGCATCCCGGGAATTGCCCATGCAGTTGCGATTCATTATGATGACGAAACGATGCAGGGGGGCTAATCATGCCGATGTGGCTGTCCATCGTTATCCGTTCCTTAACCGCGCTCACGGTATTGTTTATCATGACACGACTGCTTGGCAAGAAGCAGATTTCGCAGCTTTCCTTTTTTGAATATGTACTCGGAATTACACTTGGAGAGCTAGCCGGCTTTATCTCGACCGATGTGGAGGCTCACTTTATCCATGGCTTTATCGCAATGCTCGTCTGGTTCAGCGTACCATTCGGAGCCGAGCTGCTCACGATGAAGAGCACCTTGCTGCGCCACTGGTTTGAGGGTAAGGGACGAGTCATTATTAAAGGAGGCAAGGTGCTTGAGGATAATCTCAAGAAGGAGCGCCTGACGGCAGATGAGCTGCTGGAGCAGCTCCGAGGCAAAAATGTATTCAACATGGCGGATGTGGAATTCGCTGTACTGGAAACAAACGGTGAGCTGAGTGTCCTGCTCAAGCCCGACAAGCAGCCGCTGACTCCAAGTCAGCTTGGCGTGAAGATGATCAAAGAAGAGGAGCCTCAGACCGTCATCATCGACGGCAACTACATGGATGAGCCACTAGCCACGCTCGGACTGAGCCGAGGTTGGCTGAATACGGAGCTTGAGAAGATCGGCTTGACGGTAGAGAATGTATTTATCGGACAGGTCGATGCTTATCAGCAATTGTATGTCGATGTCTATGATGATAAATTGCAAGTCCCCGCTCCGCAGAGCAAAGCGCTGCTGCTCGCCAATCTGAAGAAGCTGCAGGCTGACCTGGAACTGTTCGCCCTGGCGACCAAGGATCGCGCATCCAAACAGATGTATGGGCGCAATGCCGAGCAACTGGAACGGTTGATCGCGCAGTTGAAGCCCGCTCTGCAGAGCGGTTGAAGTCGCCTGAACACCCCATTGTCCTCCCACAGACAGTGGGGTTTCTGCTTGCATTTCACCTTCGGGGCATGCATAATTACGTTTATTTGCATGGCAAGTTTCAGACAAAGGAGAAATGAACGAAAATGAAAACATGGTTTCAATTCAAGTGGTGGAAGCTGCTCCTGGCAGCCCTCCTCATCCTCGGTATCGCAGCGGCTATGTATCTAAGGCCTTATGCACCTGACCAGGCCGCACAGACAGCTATGAATGGGACGGCTTCCGTGCAGGTCGCTACATCCGGGGATTGGATACAATTCGAGCCGCTCCGCCCCCTGTCAGATCATCCAGACATCATCTTATATCCAGGTGCCCTGGTCAAGCCGGAGAGCTACGCTCCCCTTGCATTACGACTGGCGGAAGCAGGCTACCGCACCTACATCGCCAAAATGCCGCTCAATCTGGCGATCCTGGGCGAGGGGCGGGCAAATGAGAGGATACCGTCCGAACCGCAGCGGAGCTACGTCATCGGCGGTCACTCCCTCGGCGGTGTGATGGCTTCACGCTTTGCCGCAGCCCATCCGCAGCAGCTTGCCGGCGTCTTCTATCTGGCCTCGTACCCCGACGCCAAGGGCAGCCTGGCTGCTACAGCCATTCCCGTGCTATCCATCACCGCCGCTAATGATGGTCTCCTGAATCATGAGGCCTATGAGACCAGCAAGCAATATTTGCCTGCCACTGCTCTCTACGAGAGGATCGAGGGTGGCAATCATGGGCAATTCGGCAGCTATGGCGTGCAAAAAGGCGATCTGCCGGCGACCATCTCCCCTGAGCAGCAATTGGAGGAAACAGCCGCCAAGCTGATCGCCTGGCTGGACAATCTGGGTCAGCACTAATTCATGACTTGTCTTCGCCTACCGTTCGAATATCCCCCGTAGCCTGTGGAATTATATGCAGCCGTTCGAATACGGAACGGCTGCCTGCTCCTACAGGAGACTGAGCGACGATGCCAACCATCACTTCCTCCGGGACGTCCATACCGAAGTAACGAACCAGTCTCCACTCTACGCCGTCCAACGAATAGTGAAAGGCGAAGGTGTTGCCTGACCTTGCTGCACGTAGATACGGACTGCCGATCTCCAATCTCCCGGCCACACTGTCATCCGAGGTTCCGCGTGTTACTACGCTCACGATAGAAGGATGATCAGGGAACAGCTCATAACAGAGCTTCGCCCAATTGCGACGATCCGCCATGATCATCAGGCAGCCGGAATCATAAATCTCCTGCATCTCGACCTTCACCTGCGTGATCACCGTAAAATCTCCGCGCACCTTGGCATATAGGAACGGGGCCGCATCCTTATAGACGGCTCCGCCAGGATCAACAAAAAAATCCCCGCCAGCCGGAGCAGCTACATGGAGCGCCCCCTTCTCAAACTGCCATTGCTCTGGCTCATTGAGCCAGCTTAGCTCAGGATGAAGTGTTCTCCCGGAGCATTGATCAAAATAATTCATCCTTGGCTCCTCCTCCACTTGATTCGCTTCTAACCGCCGAACGGCACAGATGCTGTACCCTTCACGCCCACCTTTACCCGGAACAAAGCGCCGGAGAGCGGATACTCATGAAGCACCTCGTCGCTTAACCCGACTCTTGCCGTTGTTATATAGAGCTCATCCATCTCAGCCCCGCCAAAGCAGCACGAGGTCACGAGCGGAGCAGGCAGCTTGATTTCCTCCAATGTCTCCCCTGTCGCCGGGTTCATGCGGGCCACCTTGTAGCCGCCCCAGTGGGCGATCCATAGCATGCCTTCACTGTCAATGCTCATCCCATCTGGCGAGCCCGCCTCCTGCGGGATCTCCAGGATCGTTCGGCGTCCGCCAATCTCCCCTTTCTCCAGATCATAATCATAAGCGGCTACACATCTGGCATTGGAGTCAATATAATAGAAATGCTTATTGTCCAAGCTCCATGCCAACCCGTTAGAGGTGCCGATTTCCGTTTCCATCCGCCTTGCACTTCCATCCGCATTGAAGCGGTATAGCGATCCTTGGCGCTCCAGTCCACGCAGGGACATCGTACCTGCCCACAATCTGCCGTTCGCATCGCATTTTCCGTCATT
Organism: Paenibacillus sp. J5; assembly: GCF_054955055.1. NCBI lineage: Bacteria > Bacillati > Bacillota > Bacilli > Caryophanales > Paenibacillaceae > Paenibacillus > Paenibacillus sp. J5. The sequence continues at coordinate 405,227 of NZ_JBUEDD010000002.1, forward strand.
GAACCGATTATCTGTCCGCTCCCGCTCGGTATCGTTCCACTCCGTCCACTCGCCGCTTACTGTATCATATAGATACAAGCCCTGCTCCATAGCGGCAAGGAAACCTCCGCTGCTGCGCGGCACCACCGCTCCGATTCGTTGCCCGGCTTCATGTGTCCGCAGTGTGTTATCAGCAACATCGTACTCATAGAAACGCTGCCCCTCAATATCTACCCAATATAAATACCCGTTGCGCGTATCCCATACAGGCCCTTCCCCCAATATTGCTCGAACATCTGTAAGCACTTCCCAATTGCTCATTTGTATCAACCGCCCAGCTTATTAAGGATTAGCAATCCGCTCTGGCAGCAGCCTGCGCTGCAATCATGACACGGCCATCCGATTGCCTTCATACACCATGTTCGGCAGCTTCATCCAAAAATCCTGCCCACACTGTGATATTGCAGCATGGAATAGATCCATGCCGTCTATAAAGTCACAAATTCGCAATCTTTTCGTTACAAATTGTCGAACAATTGATGAAATGATTGTTACGAACCATCCACAAGCTTTGAAATCTGTTATCTTTATTCTAAGCGCACTTGACTGCGACCACAGTTACGTTTCAAACCCGGTAATAAAGATGTCAATTGGGGGGGAATATGACGGCGTAATCGGCTGCCAGGGGGGCATTAAGCATCACTGTGCCGAAAAGAGTATGTGATTAAAATCACATATTACAATACCCGCACATGTTACCATGGTGAAACGAACCATACGTTTAAGGAGATGAGAATGTTGAAAATGTCCCGGTTGGCCAAACGACTTTTGACTGCAGCGCCTCTTGTGGCAATGACTGTGCTGTTATCGGCCTGCGGTGATCAGTACCTGGTGCTTGACCCTAAGGGACCCATCGGTCAGGGCCAAAAAGATCTAATCATTATTACCACGATCCTCTGCGCGATTATTATCGTGCCCGTCATGATTCTAGCCGGTGTCATTGTATGGCGTTATCGCGACAAGCCTGGACGCACAAGCCCGTATAAGCCCAAATGGTCTCATGACAGTCGTCTTGAAGCGATATGGTGGGCCATCCCGATTATTATTATTGCCATCCTGGGCGTGGTTACAGTTCGCTATACCTATGCCCTGGAGCCAACCAAGCCGATTGAGTCGACAGAGAAGGAAGTAAGAATTCAAGTCACCTCGCTCGATTGGAAATGGCTGTTCTTCTATCCTGAGGAGGGCATTGCTACAGTCAACTATATCAAGTTCCCAGAGAGTGTGCCGGTTCGCTTCGAGTTGACCTCCGATGCGCCGATGAACTCCTTCTGGATTCCGCAGCTCGGTGGTCAGATTTATACGATGTCGGGGATGGCAATGCTTATCCATCTGCAAGCTGACGAGCCAGGTAAATATTTCGGCAGCGGCGCTAACTTTAGCGGCAAGGACTTCGCGCAGATGAGATTTGTAGCCGAAGCCACATCCAAGGAGCAATATGAGGCATGGATTCAGGAAGTGAAGGCCTCAGGTAATGCCCTTACAGAGGAAGGCTATGACCAACTGCAAAAGCCTGGTATTGTCGAGAAAGAGCAATTCTATTCTTCCTTCCCAGAAGGACTGTTTGACCGGATCGTGACAAAGTATATTCCAGAAGGCAGCACGGGCGGACATCACCATATTAAGCAATCCGGCAACGAGTCTAGCAGTGATGCGGATGAGGAGCAATCGATGCAGCATGAGCATGCTGCTCATCTATCCAAGGAAGCGGCTAACACCGGCCAATAGGGCATGATTTAGAACGGAGGAGAAGTCCACTATGTGGGAAAATATCAAGACATTCGCGTCTGAATTTTTCGTCACTGGCGATCCGCTCATCTACGGCGCTGATGTCGCCATTGCGCTGACGCTTGTGGCAATAGTATTTACACTCACCTATTTCAAGAAATGGGTGTGGCTATGGAAAGAATGGATCACAACTGTCGACCATAAGAAGATCGGCATCATGTATATTATCTGCTCGATCCTGATGCTGTTCCGCGGCGGGGTTGACGCCCTGCTGATGCGCCTGCAGCTCGCAGCTCCGAATATGGAGTTTCTGAATGCGGATCACTATAACCAAGTATTTACGACACACGGCGTTATCATGATTCTCTTCATGGCGATGCCGCTGATGTTCGGCCTGTTCAACGTTATTGTGCCACTGCAGATCGGCGCACGCGATGTCGCGTTCCCTTTCCTGAACTCGTTAAGCTTCTGGCTGTTCTTCTGGGGCGCGATGCTATTCAACCTGTCGTTCGTTATCGGCGGTTCTCCAGATGCGGGCTGGCTCGCTTATCCACCGCTCTCTGGCAAACAGTTTAACCCGGGCGTCGGGCAGGACTTCTATATCTGGGGGATACAGATTTCCGGTATCGGTAGCTTAATGACGGGTATCAACTTCCTGGTGACGATCCTCAAGATGCGTGCGCCAGGCATGAAGCTGCTGCGCATACCGATGTTCAGTTGGTCTGTACTGGCAAGCTGTCTGACCATTATGCTGGCGTTCCCGATTCTGACGGTCACGATGTTCCTGCTGTTTATCGACCGTTTTGCCGGCGGCCATTTCTTCACACTGGATGGCGGCGGCAACCCGATGATGTATATTAACTTAATCTGGATGTGGGGACACCCTGAGGTCTACATTGTCGTACTCCCTGCGTTCGGGATCTTCTCCGAGATTTTCGCAACCTTCTCGCGGAAGAAGCTGTTCGGTTATACTTCCATGGTGCTGGCGATGATGTCGATCTCGGTCTTCTCATTCTTCACCTGGGCGCACCACTTCTTCACGATGGGGTCGGGCGCTAACGTCAACGCCTTCTTTGCGGTCACGACGATGTTGATTGCGATTCCTACAGGGGTCAAGATCTTCAACTGGCTGTTTACGATGTTCCGAGGCAAGATTACCTTCGAGACGCCAATGATGTGGGCGATCTCCTTTATACCTTGTTTTATTATCGGAGGCATGACGGGCGTAATGCTGTCCGTCGCTCCAGCAGACTTCCAGTTCCATAACAGCTATTTCCTGATCGCGCACTTCCATCAGGTGCTGATTGGCGGTGTTGTGTTCGGCTTCTTCGCAGGCCTGTACTACTGGTGGCCAAAAATGTTCGGCTTCAAATTGAACGAGCGTCTGGGCAAATGGGCGTTCTGGTTCTGGAATATCGGTTTCTATGTCTGCTTTATGCCACAATACGCGCTTGGTCTGATGGGCATGACACGCCGCGTCAACGAGTACGACTGGAGCCAGGGCTGGGATCTGGGCTGGACGCCGCTGAACATGGTGTCCACGGTCGGTGCATTCCTGATGGGCGTCGGCTTCATCTTCCAGGTATGGCAGATTGCATACAGCATCAAAAATCAGGATCGCGCCAATGCTGCCGATCCGTGGAACGGTCGCACGCTGGAATGGTCTCTCCCATCCCCTGCGCCAGCTTATAACTTTGCTGTCGTGCCACAAATCAAGGAAGTGGATTCCTGGTGGGAGGAGAAAGAACGCCGCAGAGCGGGTCAGAAGCCAACGGATAACGGGCCAATCGAGCCGATTCATATGCCAGATTCGTCAGGCATTCCGTTCATTCAGTCGTTCTGCTGGTTTATTGCAGGCTTCGGCTTTGTATGGGATTGGATGTTCCTGGTTATACCAGGGCTGCTGGGTATAGCGATCACGATGATGGTCCGTTCCTTCCAGAAGGACGATGGCTACTATATTCCAGTTGATGAGATTAAGAAAACTGAGGCTTCGGTAAGGGGGGCAGGCTGATGGCACATCATGCAGCTGCACACGCTGCTCACCATCATTCTCATGAGGAAGAGCATGAGTCGCTAAAAACAACTGGCTTTTGGATGTTTCTGATTACAGACGTTATCTTGTTCTCTGTACTGTTTGCAACCTATATTATACTCAAAGGCAACACCAACGGCGGGCCAGGCGCGGAAGAACTGTTCAAGATGCCGCTCGTTATCGCGGAAACGTTCGTCTTGCTGACGAGCAGCTTTACCTGCGGGCTTGCGTTGCTCGCGATGCACGCAGGCAAGGTAAAGCAAGTGATAATGTGGCTCATCGTCACCGCCCTGCTTGGACTTAGCTTTATTTCGATGGAAGTATATGAGTTTGTGCACCTGGTAAATGAAGGGGCAACGTTGCCTACCAGCGCCTTCCTGACCGCTTTCTTCATCTTGGTAGGAACGCATGGCTTCCACGTTACCATCGGCTTGTTCTGGATGAGTGGGCTTATCATTCAGGTGAAGAACAACGGCTTGACTGTGAAGATGAAGCGCAAGCTCAATAACATCAGCTTGTACTGGCACTTCCTGGATATTATCTGGATCTTCGTCTTCTCGATCGTTTACCTGTTGGGGGTGATGTAGATGGCTCATAGCAAAGCAACTCATCAGGGCTCACATGACCATCATGACGGAGCGCACGGTTCACTCAAGTCTTATGTGCTAGGCTTCGCGCTCTCGATCGTGTTGACCATTATTCCACTGGCTGTTGTGCTTGGCGGCTTGCTCACTGGCTCCGCTGCTGTCGCAGTTGTTCTGATCACCGCGATCCTGCAATTCGTCGTTCAGATGGTATTCTTCATGCACTTGAAGGATGAGAAGCAGCCGCGCTACAACCTGATGGCACTCCTGTTGGCGCTCGTCATCGTAATAACCGTCGTCGCCGGCTCGATCTGGATTATGATGTACAACGTTGTTGCTCATTGATTATAATACACACATAGAAGCAGCCCCTCCTAGTTTAGAGGGGCTGCTTCTATGTGTGTTATGGATGAGCAGAAACTGCTTATCAGTTAACCAGCTTTGATGTGCGATTATTGACAAGATGGATTGCGGTGCGAATCACATATATCTGCACACTGCCAATCAAGAAGCCAATTCCAACCATTAGCTGAAGGTTTTGATCACTAAAATGGTTTAAGTTAAGCAGACACATCACCACGCCAACTCCCAAAGCAAGCCAAGCCATAATGGTCATCAGGGATACAAGCGGCTTCACATTTCTTTCTTCCACATCACTATGGTTAATGGTATTTGAATTGGTGTTCATCTTCATTCACTCCCTAACTGAAAGCGATTTATTATAGTCACAATTATGACACAATATCGAATTTTTTTCAACAATTTTTCGAAAATTGTGTTCACAATTATGCTGAATGGCATGTATACCGTCAAGAGCATACGAGCATGCCGTATAGAACCATCCTCTAAGCTCATCGGCAAGACTTAGCAGCTTCATGCCGGGCGGGTATGTGAAACTGTATAAGTGCTGTTATACATTGTTTACAAATTTTGGTTTTTATGATAGGTTGATGGTGTGTTGGGTGTCGTGCTCAATTACTATTTACAAGAAGCCAGATAAAATCGCAGAAAGGAGCAGTTACTCAAAAAAAATAAAAAGGAGAAGATAATAATGTTGAAAATGCAGAGTAAAATTTGCTTGTTGCTACTGTGTCTTGTATTAGTTTTGCCTACGATCTCTTCAGCAAGTACACATAATACAAGTAGGATTGTAGGTTCTTTGGATGAGAGTGCATTCTATGATGCAGTTGGAAACCTAATTGAAATTTTTGAAGAATCGGATGGTACAATTGTTGTCTATATTAATGGCATTTTAGATCACACTGCAAGAACGGACTTATCTACGGGTACAGTTGTGTCAACAGAATATTTTGATCACACAGGGAATAAGGATAAACAAGGCATGAAAGAAAAAAAGACACTCTATAAATTAGACGATCTTATTAAAAAATCGAATGTCAAAGATATGGCCGCAGACGTAGTTGAGAAACCAGAAGCCGCAAGTTCATTTACGCTACAATCCAGTTCCTTTCCTCCATCATGGCCTTACAATCAAGGGTATACATACAGAAATTCCTACAATAATGAGCATAGAGGTATGATTGCACATGGTTATTATAAACGTGATTCGCCAACATACACTTCTTCCCAGGCTGTAAGCTTTTTGAGGAATATTACAATTGGAACTGCGGTTTCATTAGTTATCTCTGCTTTAGGCGGTCCGTTAACTGTGGCCATCGTTTCAGGGGCTATTGTTTCCACAGTAGGATCATATATAATTGAAGGAGTTTTTACCAGGAATGTAGACGTCAATGTCAATATTAAAATAGAGTGGGAGGCTTGGTTAGCCATCGTGAATGACAATAACCACTATGCACAACAAGGCACCCAATATCTTAGAGTGATGAATCAAACGGGGCCAGGAGAATCTACCAAAGAACTCAGCGGAAAAGTAGGATTTTTGCATAATTTTACTGAATTCTTAAGACAGAGCTCATGGGCATAGCAATATGGGAACAGACCATAATGCTTTCGATTCTATGAAATCAAAAGGTAGAGCCTATAATTTTCTAATTCAGCCTTTGCTGTTCTCCACGGTTTCGGTCCTTATTATAGTCGGCTGTCATTACCTTTTCATGTTATTCGATTACGGACAGTCATTCGCAAACGAGTTATTTGTGAAGGGCATTAAATTTGGATGGGATGTCATTCTGTCCTTATGGGGCGGCTTGTATATCGTACTAGTCATTCTAAACCTAATCAGATGGAAATATCATAAGAGAAAACCAATGTGAAGCCTACGAAGCAATAAAAACGGGGTGACCCGAAAAATCAGTGAAAGCTGATTTTTCGGGTCACCCCTTCAATTATCATCCATCTATTCAAGAAAATCCTTCAGTTGCTTGCTGCGGCTAGGATGTCTGAGCTTGCGCAGCGCCTTGGCTTCAATCTGGCGAATCCGCTCGCGCGTTACGCCAAAGAATTTGCCGACCTCCTCCAGCGTGCGCGGCTGGCCGTCATCGAGTCCGAAGCGCAAACGAAGCACGTTCTCTTCCCGCTCTGTCAGTGTATCCAGCACATTCTCAAGCTGCTCCTTGAGCAGCTCATAAGCAGCCGATTCTGCTGGAGCCATCGCATCCTGATCCTCAATAAAATCGCCGAGCTTGGAATCATTCTCCTCGCCCACCGGAGATTCCAGCGATACAGGCTCCTGTGCAATCTTCATAATCTCTCTGACCTTGTCCGGGGACAAGTCCATCTCCTTGGCGATCTCCTCAGGCGAAGGCTCTCTTCCCAGCTCCTGCAGCAGTTGCCGCGACACACGAATAAACTTGTTAATTGTCTCCACCATATGTACCGGGATACGGATCGTGCGAGCCTGATCGGCAATCGCTCTTGTGATCGCCTGCCGAATCCACCAGGTAGCATAGGTGCTAAACTTAAATCCCTTTGTATAATCAAATTTTTCGACAGCTTTAATAAGACCCATATTGCCTTCCTGAATCAGATCCAGGAACAGCATTCCCCTGCCCGCATACCGTCTGGCAATACTGACCACCAAGCGCAGATTCGCTTCAGCCAGTCTCTGCTTGGCGAATTCATCGCCCTGCTCTGCCCGCTTCGCCAGTTCAATCTCTTCATCAGCGGACAGCAATCCCACTCTACCGATTTCTTTCAAATACATGCGTACCGGATCATTGATATTCATGCCTGGAGGCAAGGACAGATCGTCTGCATACCCCTCGTCATTATCCTGATTCGTATTTGTCAATAAAGAAAGCTTCTCGTCCATATCATCATCCACCTTAATACCAAGATCCGCTAACCATACCCCACAGTTTTCCCAATGTCAGTGTCACTAACGTATGATTCCAAGGCCCATCGCATCCCTATGCTGTATTCAGCCACGTTGACAAAAGTTTTCTTTTGTGTTAATATTGGATTATGATGTTAGACCATTCGTGTTATTATATCATAATATATTAGTTTCTTCAACATAATATATGTACTTAACCTTCTGACCCAGAAGGTTTTTTGTATATTTCCCCTTCTTTCCTACATATAAGCAGATAGCCCAATAAGCCGGGCTATTCCAGCTCCGGCCTGTAGGCTTCCTCTCGCTTCAGTGCCTCGATGACTCGATGCAATTCTTCCAATTTTAGCGGCTTGGCTAAGGTGTCATTCATTCCGGCAGAGAGGATACGAATGTGGTTTTCCTTGAACGCATGAGCAGTAAGAGCGACGATCGGCAGGCGGGCATAGCCCTTGGACTTATCGGCACGGATCGCGCGGGCCGTATCATAGCCATTCAACACCGGCATCTGAATATCCATCAGCACCAGGTCGAAGTCATTCTGCTCCAATAGCTCTAGCGCATGCTTCCCGTTGAACGCAGCCTGGACGGTATGCCCCAGCTTCACCAGCATGCGGCTGGTAACAATCTGGCTCACCTCATCATCTTCGACAAGCAGAATATGAAGAGATTGCTCGGTCTGCAGCATGTCATTACGGTCGACTTGCTCCTCCTCCCACTGCTCCATCCGCTTGTAAGGAACGGTAAACATGAACAGGCTGCCTGCTCCCGACTCGCTCTGCACACTAATCTGACCACCCATGAGCTCCACCAGTTGCTTGCTAATCGCAAGTCCGAGACCAGTTCCGCCATATTTTCTCGTATGGGAATCGTCTACCTGACTAAAGCTCTTGAACAGCTTGCCATGATCTGCTGGGCTGATACCAATACCCGTATCCTGAATTTCAAATTGCAAGGTAACGGTTCGATCCTCGATGCCTGCTAATCTGACGACTATGCTGATGATTCCTGTATCGGTAAACTTCACAGCATTGCCCAATAGGTTGTTTAATACTTGTCGCAGCCGATTCGGGTCTCCTAGCAGTTGACGCGGCACCTCCGGCAGAACATGGCTCACTATCGATAACCGTTTTTCCGCTGCAATGGGCAGATGAGCTTTAACCGTGGTGTCCACAAGCTCACGGATATTCACCTCGATCTGCTCGGTCACCAGCTTGTTGGCCTCTATTTTGGACAAGTCCAGAATATCGTTCATCAATAGCAGCAGCGTGTCTGCGCAATTTTGGATGATATGCATGTTTTCTTGCTGCTCTAGCGTCATATCTGTCAACATCATGAGATCCGTCATCCCCATAATCCCGTTGAGCGGCGTGCGAATCTCGTGACTCATATTGGCTATGAACCGACTCTTCGCTTCGTTGGCAGCGTCCGCAGCGGCGGCCGCCTCCACAAGCTGCTGCTGTGCCAGCTTGCGGTCTGTAATCTCGAATTGAATGCCGACAAAATAGATGCATTCCCCATTCGTATCAAAGATCGGATCGAGATTAACCTCATTCCAGAACGGACGGCCATCCTTGCAATAGTTCAACAGCTCGACAGTGGCCGACTCTCGCTTCGCAATCGCTTCGCGCAAACGCCCGACAGCCTCAGGATCCGTAGCAGGCCCCTGCAAGAAACGGCAGTTCTTTCCTAAAACCTCGCTTTCCTCATATCCTGTAAGCTCGACGAATTGCTGATTAACATAGATCAACGGACAATCCTTCGCTCTCGCATCCGCTATCGTAACGGATGATTTGAGTCGACGAACGATATGCTCCCAATCAAATGCAGCCTGCTGCTCCAAATACAATCCTCCTATCACCTTGCCCCGGCGCCGGTTATCCTTCATCCATTATACATGATTGGCAGGCCTTTGTTCACCGACACCTAAATACAAGGCATATAGGAGCAAGCAGACCGAATTAATCGTAACGCAGTGCGTCAACCGGCTTCAGGCGCGATGCCTTGTTCGCAGGGAAGATACCGAAGGTGATTCCGATGGCGAACGAGAAGGCAAACGACAGGACGATGGTATCCCATGTCATGATCGCTGTCGTACCGGATTGCGTCAATAGGTACGCGGCCGCGTAGCTTGCCCCAACTCCTACAACCCCGCTCAAACCGCTAATTACAAGTGCCTCAAGTAAAAATTGCAGCAAAATGTCTCTGCGCTTGGCGCCAATCGACTTGCGTATGCCAATCTCGCGTGTCCGTTCCGTTACTGACACCAGCATGATATTCATAATGCCGATACCGCCAACAAGCAAGGATATGCCCGCGATACCTGTCAGCGTATTCGACAATGTCGTAGATACGGCTGTGATCGTCTCTACCAGATCCGCTTGATTAAAAAGATTATAGCTATTTTCTGCACCACGGAATTTCTTGTTCAGCTCCGTCTCTAGCGCCAGCTCAACAAGATCCATATTCGCGTCATGATCCGCCTGAACATAGATGGAACGAACTCCCTTGGTCTGCAACAGTCGCGAGCCGCTCGAGATCGGTATGATCACCTTGTTATCATTGGAGCCACCCAGCGAGCTTCCCTGTTCCTCCAGCAGCCCGACAATCTTGTAACGGCTGCCGTTCAGCGAGATCGACTCCCCGACAGGATGGCTTGTGCCGAATAGATCCTCTGCAGTACCCGTTCCGATCAAGGCAACCTTCTGCCTGTATTCGACATCGATTGCCGTAATAAATCTTCCGCTCTGGATGTGAACGTCTCGAACGGTCTCATAGGCAGGAGTAATTCCCTCCACTGTGACATTCACATTCTCCGCCTTGTACTTCGCTTGAACGTTGCCGCTGACTATGGGAGAGACCGCCTGCACACCATCCAGCCCAGCCAGCTCCTCGGCTTCCTCTACAGTCAGCGAGCTGACTGCACCGCGCCCGCTGATGCTGATCGACAACAGATTCGTCCCCAGGCTGGACATCTGCTCCTCCACCTGCTGCTTCGTTCCGTTGCCGATTGCTACCAGCGTAATGACGGAGGCCACCCCAATGACAATGCCCAGCATGGTCAGCACGGTCCGCAGCTTGTTGGCCAGGATGCTTTTCCAGGCCATACGAACACCCTGGCTAAATTGCACGGCTCCCTCTCCTCTCCTCTGTAACGACACCGTCCGTAATGCGGATGACAGACTCCGCGCTCTCCGCTACCGTCGGATCATGTGTAATGAGCACGATGGTATGGCCATGCTTGTGAAGCTCCTGAAAGATCGCCATAACCTCGCTCCCGGTCTTCGTATCAAGCGCACCAGTTGGCTCGTCCGCCAGCAGGATAGCCGGCTCGCTGGCGAGCGCCCTCGCTATAGCAACTCGCTGCTGCTGACCGCCGGATAGCTGCTTAGGCTTGTGATGGAGCTTGTCTCCCAATCCCATCTGGGCTAGCATCTGTACGGCTTGGTCACGACGCTGCTTGGCTGACAAGCCGCGGTACACCAGCGGCAGCTCGACATTCTCCAGGCTGGTCAGTTGTGGAAGCAGATGAAAGCTCTGAAAGATGAACCCGATCTTCTGATTGCGTATCTCCGCCAGACGGTTATCGCTCAGACGGCTCGTATCCTGTCCGTCAATAATGTATTGTCCTTCTGTCGGTGTGTCCAGGCAGCCGATAATATTCATCAGCGTCGACTTGCCCGAGCCGGACGGGCCGACAATCGCCATGAATTCACCGCGATACACCTGCAACGATACCTTCTTGAGCGTCACTAATGTTTCCGAGCCCATCTGATAGGTCTTCACGATGTCCTTCATATCAATATCCACACTTCGCTTCTGAGTCATAGTCGGTCAACCTCCTCGTTGAGCGCCGCCGCCTGAGCTGGGACGCTGCATTCCGCCGCCTCCGCCTGAGAAGCCACCCGCCGGCATACCTCCGCCCCCGAAGCCACCTCCGCCAGCTCCAGGAAACCCTGTCATGTTCGTCTGCGAGGCAGATGAAACAATCGTCGGCAATATAACCTCCTCACCCTCGCTCAGCCCGCTAATAATTTCGATATAGGTTTCATTGCTAACCCCTACGGTGACGAATCGCATCATTCCGCCTGCTTCATTGGCCGCGCCTGCGGCTCTGCCTTGCCCCTGGTTGCCACCTTGCCTCTGTGCCATCCCAGGTCCCTGGCTGCCCTCGGGCTGCTCGCCCTGCGTCTGCGCCCTCCTGCTCTGCTCTGCCTCAGCCGTCTGCTGAAGCTGTGGCTCTTCTCGCATGGCTGCACTGCTCTTAGAACTGGCACCCGCACTCGCCCGTTCGCTCTGTCCGACCTCGGACGATCCAGCCTGTCCACTCGCCGCCTCCGACCTGCTGCCGGACGTCTCATCTCCAACTGCGCCGTTGCCTCTGCCTTGCGGCATGCCGTCTCCCTGACCACCTCGGGCTGGAGTGCTTCCTGCACCCGAGCCACTAGCTCCTGAAGCAGACGCGGCAACTAACACCATCTTTTGCGATCCAGCCTCACGAATGGCTTCGATCGGCACCATCAACACATCCTGCTTGCTGTCAACGGTAATCTCGGCTGAAGCCGACATACCGATTCGAATCCCCTCCTGCGCCGGGAATTGAATCGTCACATCGAACAAAGCGACGCCGTTCTGAGAGCTGCCCTCGTCTGCAATCTCAGTTACGGTGCCCTCTATCTCCATCTCCTCCAGCGCATCCAGCATAACCTTTGCCTTCTGTCCAACCTTCACTTTGGTTACATCCAACTCATCCACCTGAATGACAGATTGGAGCTCCTTATAATCCGTAATGCTCAAGATTGCTGCTCCGCTCTGTACCTTTTGACCCGCTTCATTGATATGTATGGCGGTTACTTTGCCGGCGATCGGCGCAGTAATTGTCGTCACCGTCGCCTGTTCCTCCTTTAACTCAGCTAGTGACTGTTCGTTGGCAGCCATATCAAGCTTCAGGGATTCGATCTCATACCGAACATTAGGACGGCTGCTCTCCTCGGCTTCTATGTATTTGGTCTTGAGCTTCTCCAGCTCCATCTCTTGCTTGGTCAACGATGTCTCCAGTTTCCTTATCTCTTCGGAATGATCGGCTGCGACGTAAGAGGCGATAACCTGCCCTTTTGCAACAAGCTCTCCTTCCTTAATAGTCAACGCTTCCAATTGCCCCTCCTCGGGACTCATCACCTGCTTCACATTCACAACGGATACCGTTCCCGAGCCGGAGACGGTAACCGTCAGGTTGCCCCGAATGACCGGAGTGGTACGTACCGCAGTCGCCGTAGCCGTCTCTTCCTTCCATAGATAAGCGAAGCCCAGATAGACTCCGACAGCTACCAGCACGATACCAGCAATCGCTAATACCCATTTCTTCATTGATGCTCCTCCTAAATGTTCGATCCTTCTTTACCGGTCTTTAACCTGTTCCGGCATGACCATCCAGCATTAGAACACTCCGTTCCGTGCCAACCGTGATTAATTCGCTCGTCCAGCGATCAATCTCCTCACTTCGATCCATACTTGCCAAGGGGTGCCCGGTAGCGCCAGCACGCAGCAGCTTCTTCGAGCGATGCAGCATCATTCGGACAGAAGACACGCTGCACTTCATCTCCTCGGCGATCTCCTGATAGGAGTAGCGGTACACCTCGGAGAGCACCAGCAGGCGAAGCTGGCGAACAGACAGATGGGCGCTCATCCATTCCAGTACCGCCCGCAAGGCAGCATAATCGTTATGTCTGCCTATGAGCAGTACCTGCTCCAGAGCTACGGCAGGCGAAGCTCTCTCCTGCTTGCGGTGCCGATCAATCCACAGCCGCTTGGCTGTCGTTGCAAGCAGAGCCCGAGTGATTGAGGTGAAATGACGGGTACGATAATAGCGCCACAGTTTTAACAAGGTATCTTGATACAAATCCTCAGCTTCCCACCTGGAAGAGGATAGATACAGACAATAGCGCATCAGTTCTCCCTGCAACGGACGAATCAGACTGTAGAAATGCTCAGCGCTTCCCATTGCGGCTCCCCCCTGCTGCATCCCATTTCCCTCATTGTCCCAACCGCTCCTGAAACGAGACTGAATGGAAGCTGAGTGTAAGCTGAATGTTTGCTGCATCAAGGACAGCCGCACTTGTATTTCCTCTAGCCGCTTCACTATACTTAGAATTACAAACCAAGCGAAAGCAGTTAATAGGTATAAAGGGTGGATGAACGGTGAAGGGTGTTAAACTATTGCTTGTCGACGACGAGCCGCATATTCTCGATTTTCTGGAGATGGGACTGAGCAACGAGGGCTTTGAGGTTAAGACTGCGGCAGACGGCTTGTCGGGTCTTCATCTGGCGGAGAGCTTTGAGCCTCATGTGATCATTATGGATGTGATGATGCCAGGAATTGATGGATTCGAGAGCTGCCGACTGCTGAAGGGCGAAGGCAGCAATGTCGCCGTCATTATGCTGACAGCCAAGGACGATGTGGATGATCGGATCAAGGGACTCACGCTTGGAGCTGACGATTATATGGTGAAGCCGTTCAGCTTTGGCGAGCTGCTGGCACGCATTTATGCGCGCCTTCGCAATCATTTTCCTCAGTTGTTCGGCAAGCTCGCCTACGGTCCATTCCTGATCGATGATGGCGGGCGGGAGATCGACTATCGCGGACAGGTACTCAAGCTATCTCCCACGGAATATGATCTGCTCAAGTTTCTGGTTGCTCATCACGGAGTTGTACTGAGCAAATCAACGATTTTGGATAAGGTCTGGGGATATGACTTTGGCGGAGAGGACAATATTGTAGAGGTCTACATCCGTTCGTTGCGCGACAAGCTGGGGGACAAGGAGCACCGCCTGATACGCACCCTAAGGGGAGTGGGCTACAGGGTAGATCTATGAAGCAGGAGCGCATCTCTGTCCACTCCGGCTCCTTGCGCAAGGAGCTGCTCGTCCGTTCATTGCTTGTGCTGGCAGCCCTGCTGTTGCTAATCGGCACCTTCCAATACATTGTCATGAAGGATTTCTTATATCGGAGCAAAGCAGAGTCATTGGCTGCACAGATAGTGTCCCTCGCGCGCGTCGGCGGCGGCGTTGGGGACGCAGCCAGATTCGGGGAGACTCGCATACCATCTGGAACCCCTCCCGCCTCTGGCGACGCTGAAGAAGCCTCGCCCGCACCCGCTGATGAGACTGAGGAGACGCCCCGTGCTGCGCCGGACAGCAGCTCTCTGACATGGCCGCAGCGGGAACGGACATCAGCGCCGCGCTTCCTGCTCCCTCCTGGCACCTCCTTGGCCGTCATTCAGCAAGATGGAGCTTATTCCGACCTCGGAGCAGAGCATGAGACGGCTGCCCCACGATTGAGCGAGCAGGAATATCAGCAGATCTCTAGCCAATTGAGGGAGCGAAAGCCGGTTCCTTACAAGGTCATCGCAAATGCGGACGGCGTAGAGCAGTTGGTTGTGTTCCGTCACATCCCGCGTGCTCCTGGAAGTGAGCCGCCGCTCATCCAGATGGGACTAGAAACGGGCAGCATGCATGAGGTGCTGGTCAACCAACTGCTAATCTTTACTGCGCTGGCGCTGCTCGCGCTTGTTGTGGGGCTGCTCGTGTACCTGCCCGTGCTTCGGCGCACCCTCATTCCGCTATCTAACATCATTGCAGCAGTGGAGCGCACCGATGCTGGCAGTCTGGGGGAACGGCTGCCGCAGCAGGGTCAGGAGGAGATGGCAAGGCTGGCCCACAGCTTTAACGGCATGCTTGATCGGCTGGAGCACTCCTTCGCATCTGAACGCGAGGCGAAGGAGCAGATGCGTCGCTTCGTCGCCGATGCCTCGCATGAACTCCGAACGCCGCTCACCTCCATCCACGGCTTCGTCGAGGTGTTGCGGCGCGGCGCGGCTGATCATCCAGAGCAGCGCAGTGCGGCGCTGCGCAGCATGTACGGGGAGACGCTGCGGCTGAACGGGCTGGTCGAGGATCTGCTGGCGCTCGCCAAGCTGGATCAGAGCCCTACACTAGCCCTGCAGCCCGTGCAGCTCGATCTACTGATCGCCGAGATGAAGCCACAGCTTGCAATGCTCGCCGGAGAGCGTATATTGCGGCTGGAGCTGCAGCCGCAGGTGACGATCTGCTGTGATGCGGACAAGATCAAGCAAGCACTGCTGAATCTCTACCAGAACGCGGTTCAGCATACCGATGCCCATAGTGGCGTCATTACGATCTCCCTGCACACGGACAGCACACACGCCCTGCTCTCCGTTACTGATAACGGTACAGGTATCAAGCCCGAGCATCACAGCCAGATCTTCGAGCGCTTCTATCGCAGCGATTCATCCCGCACCCGCAAATACGGCGGCTCAGGGCTTGGGCTAGCGATCACGAAATCGATTATCGAAGCCCACCAAGGAGCCATCCGGCTTAGCAGCTCCTATGGCGAGGGAGCGGCCTTCCATATCTCACTGCCGCTGCGTTAGCAAGAATAGTGTGGAGTCATTGGTTCAATTATGGCTAGACATATGCCACAGCACAGCGATCTAACCGACAGAAGGCTAGAGCCACACCCCGCGCGCCTTGTGCGCAGAGTGTGGCTCTAGCCTATTCTATCAGTCTTCGTCCTGATACGTTAACCGGACTTGTTCTTGTTATAAATATCAAATCCAACGGCCAACAGCAGTACTAGACCTTTAATCCCTTGCTGCCAGTCGATGCCCAGACCAACGAGCGACATCCCGTTATTCATGACGCCCATCACCAAGCCACCGATGATAGCTCCAACCACAGTGCCGACTCCGCCATAAGCGGAGGCTCCCCCAATGAAGCAGGCTGCAATGGCATCCAGCTCGAACAGATTGCCGGCCTTTGGCGTCGCAGCGCCCAAACGTGCCGCATAGATCAGACCGGATAACGCCGCCAGCACCCCCATGTTGACAAACACCCAGAAGGTCACACGCTTCGTCTTCACACCCGACAGCTCTGCCGCTTTGTTATTGCCCCCAAGCGCATAGATATGCCGCCCGATGACGGAGCGCTTCATAACGAAGCTATAGGCTACGACAAGGATGAACAAAATAATTAAAATATTCGGTATTCCCTCATAACGCGCTAATGTGTAGGTGAAAATATTGAGCACAGCAATCATCGCCGCCAGCTTCAAGGCTAGCAGCCCTGCCGGAAGCACCTCGAAGTGATGCTTCTGCTGGATACGCCGATTGCGCAGCTCGCTGAACACCAGAATAATCGACAGCACTACGCCCAAGCCGAGCGTTACGGTGTGCAGTGCAGCTCCTGAGGCTACATCTGGCAGAAATCCTGTGCTGATCTTCTGGAAGCCTTCTGGAAACGGAGAGATCGACTGGCCCTTGAGGACAATCATCGTCGCTCCCCGGAACAGCAGCATGCCCGCCAGCGTAACGATGAAGGAGGGGATCTTCACATAGGCAACCCAGAACCCCTGCCATGCTCCAATCAACGCACCTGCCAGCAGTGATACCGGTACTGCGATATAGGGCGACCATTGCAGATCAATCATCAGAATCGCAGAGATAGCGCCGATGAAGGCTGCCACGGAGCCGACAGACAGGTCAATATGTCCCGTAATGATGATCAGCACCATCCCGATCGCCAAAACGAGAATGTAGCTGTTTTGCAGAATCAGATTAGTCACGTTGAGCGGCTTGAGCAGGATGCCGCCCGATAATAATTGAAATAAAATCATGATAAGTGCCAGTGCGACTAACATGCCGTACTGTCTCATATTGGCCTTGAACAGCTTCGATAATCCTGTCATGATGTCCCTCCACTCTCTGTCATCAGCTTCATGAGCCGTTCCTGGCTCGCCTCGCTGCGCGGCAGCTCTCCGGTAATGCGCCCTTCGCTCATGACATAGATTCTGTCGCACATCCCCAGCAGCTCAGGAAGCTCGGAGGAGATGAGCAGTACCCCTCTCCCTTCATCAGCCAGTTGATGGATGATGGAATAAATCTCATATTTGGCTCCGACGTCGATTCCGCGTGTCGGCTCATCGAGCAGCAGCAGCTTGGGCTCTGTGAACATCCATTTGCTCAGGACGACCTTCTGCTGATTGCCCCCGCTCAGATTGCCTGTCTTCTGCAGAATCGACGGTGTCTTAATATTCATCTGACTGCGAAATTGCTCGGCATGCCGGATCTCCTCATGCTCGTCAATGACGAGACGGCGTGAGATGCGCCCCAGATTGGCTAGTGAAATATTGCGTTTAATATCATCCATTAAGATTAGCCCATATTGCTTGCGATCTTCCGTAACATAGGCAATGCCTGCCTTGATCGCACGATCGATCGTCGTCAGTTGCTCCTCCTTACCGTCCAGCACCATCCGCCCGCTGAGCTTCCGCCCATATGCCTGGCCGAATATGCTCATCGCCAGCTCCGTGCGACCCGCCCCCATCAATCCAGCTATACCGACGATCTCTCCCCGGCGAACCTGTAAGGCGGCCTTGTCGATGACCATTCGTTCGGGATGGAGCGGATGGGCGACTGTCCAGTTATCGACGGAGAACAAGACCTCCCCGATCCGTGGCGTTCTCGTTGGATACCGCTGCGTCAGGTCGCGGCCAACCATGCCTTTAATGATTCGCTCCTCCGTTACCTGATCGCGCTTCATGTCCAGCGTCTCGATCGTCTGTCCATCCCGCAGCACCGTCAGCGAATCGGCTACTTTCGCTACCTCGCCGAGCTTGTGAGAGATGAGAATGGATGAGATGCCTTGCTCCTTAAGGGCAAGCAGCAGCTCCAACAGATTATCGCTGTCATCCTCATTCAGCGCCGCTGTCGGCTCGTCCAGTATAAGCAGCTCGACCTGCTTGGCAAGCGCCTTGGCGATCTCGACGAGCTGCTGCTTGCCTACTCCGATATGGGTAATGAGCGTATCCGGCGATTCCTCCAGTCCGACCTTGCTCATCAATGCCTTGGCCTGGCTGAAGGTGCGCCCCCAATCTACGATGCCGCGGGCTCCCTGTTCATTGCCAAGGAAGATATTTTCTGCAATCGACAGGTACGGGACAAGCGCCAGCTCCTGATGGATGATGACGATGCCGATCCCTTCGCTTTGTTTGATCGTTTTGAATTCGCAGACCCGTCCCTTGAACAAAATATCTCCGGCATAGCTTCCATGCGGATAGACCCCGCTCAATACCTTCATCAAGGTAGATTTGCCCGCGCCATTCTCACCCACTAATGCATGAATCTCGCCTTTTCTAACCTTCAGATTGACGCCATCCAGCGCCTTTACTCCCGGAAATTCCTTCGTAATGCCCTTCATCTCCAGCAACAGTTCTGTCATCGCTTCGTTGTCACCTCCATCATACAACCGCAAGCCGCCCCTCCCCGCAAGGGAAGGGCGCAGCCCTCTGCCTCGAATACGGGCAGTCGGTCAAGTCCTTATTTCAACTGATCCTCGGTGTAGTATCCGCTCTTTACCAAAATTTCCTCGTAGTTGCTCTTATCGACTGAGACCGGCTCGAGCAGGTAGGAAGGAACGATTTTGACGCCATTGTTGTACGTTTTTGTATCATTGACCTCAGCTTCCTTGCCTTTAAGCAGCGAATCGGCCATCTGCACCGCTTTCTTCGCCAGCTCGCGCGTATCCTTGAACACGGTCTGCGTCTGCTCGCCAGCGATGATCGATTTTACCGACGCCAGCTCCGCATCCTGGCCGCTAATGACCGGCAACGGCTTGCTGCCGCCGTAACCGACGCCCTTCAGGGAAGAGATGATGCCGATGCTGATGCCGTCATACGGAGAGAGCACTGCATCCAGATTGGAGTCGGAGTAGTGGGCACTCAGCAGATTATCCATCCGCGACTGCGCCAACGCGCCATCCCAGCGCAGTGTGGCCACTTGCTCAATCGTCGTCTGCCCACTGCGCACGACCAGCTTGCCGTTATCGATGTACGGCTTCAAGACCGACATCGCGCCATCAAAGAAGAAGTAGGCATTATTGTCATCCGGCGAGCCCGCGAACAGTTCGATATTGAACGGCCCTTTGCCATCCTTCAGACCAAGCTTCTCCTCGATGTAGGATGCCTGCTGTACACCGACCTTGAAGTTGTCAAAGGTAGCGTAATAGCTGACATGCTCACTTTTCATGATAAGACGGTCATAGGCGATGACCTTGATGTCCTGCTTGCTGGCTTTGTTCAGCACATCGGTCAGCGCTTCCCCGTCAATCGAGGCAATAACGAGAATTTTGACACCCTTCGTAATCATATTCTCGATCTGAGAAACCTGGTTTTCTACCACATCCTCTGCATATTGCAGATCAACGGAGTAGCCGAGGCTCTCAAACTCTTTTTTCATATTTGCCCCGTCACCCACCCACCTTTCCGAAGACTTCGTAGGCATTGCGATGCCTACACTGCCCGCTTCTCCTCCTTCGTTGGAGCAAGCAGCCAGCGTGAAGATCAGCATGACCGCAAGCAAGGCGATGATTCCTTTTTTCATGTCAGATACCCCTTTCGGTTAGTCTACACCGATTATAGGGAAGAAGGCTCCATGACGTCTTTTCACATAAGCTACATTTTTTATGATTTTTTTACTTTTTGGTCACTTGGCTATCGCCTTGAAGAATGCAAATCATATGGGGGACTGGTATAATAAAACCCAATATACGGACAAGGACTCCCCGCAGGATAAACAGTCTATCTTCGATATTTGGGCCAAGACTGCTGAAGGCAAGCTTATAAATGTAGAGATGCAGCTATTCAATAAATATGATATTGAGAAACGCACCCTCTACTATTGGAGCAAGCGTTATTCAAGCCAGCTTCAAGAAGGACAGCGTTATGATGAACTGAAAAAGTGTGTCACCATTAATATATTAAATTATGAATGCCTGCCTAATGATCTTTACCATAGCGTGTTTCATCTTAAGGAAGATCGCTCTGGAATTGCCTTGACAGATGATATTGAAATTCACTTTATCGAGCTGCCTAAGCTTGATGATAAGGCAGTTCCGATGGAGGGTGGTTAGGGCGTGTCTTCAAACCCGCTCAAGGGCATCGTTCACCGCCTTTTCGCCCCGTGCTGCGTTACGTTCTCTTGACGTACCCCGGTACGCCTGCGAGAACGTGCCTTGCCCGGAACGAAAATTCGGCGAAATCTGCTCCCGTCGGAGCTTGAAGACACGCCCTAGTTAACTGGCTTTTATTTCTCAAAGGAATCGATAAGTCTAACTGGGAGGTGCTGAAAATGAATGAACCCGTACTAAAAAAAGCCATGACCACCTTGGAATTTCTTAGTCAGGATCGTGAGACGAGGCGTTTGTATGAGGCCAGACAAAAGTATCTGCATGATGAGGCATCCATGATCTCATGGGCTACAAAGCAAGGGCTTCAGCAAGGGCTTGAGCAAGGGAAGGAACTCGGCAAAGCTGAGGGTGAACGACAGAAAGCAGTAGAGATTGCCATAAACATGCTCAAGCTGGGTTATCGAAATAAAGCTCGTTGCAGAGGTCAGTGGATTGTCTGAAGCCGATGTGAGGTCATTGCAGCAGGAATAACCCCGTGTAAAGAGCCGCCTCCACCATTGACTGTTAATAATTGGCCATATTCAAGCCGCCTTGCTCAAAAGGCGGCTTGATGGTGTTATCCTTCTTCAAACTAAGCTAGGTCAAGTTGCTCCATTTTCTTCACAAACGTCTTCTTGGCTGGACTATAATCGCTTGTATTTTCAAAATATTGGGTTAATTCTTCCGCCTTGTGAGATGCGACCTCCTAGCCCAGTTCCTGCCCCATGCTCCCCGTTCGGCGATATTGTGTAGGGGAAGTACCTGTTGCCTTCTTAAAGGCTGTGCTGAAGTAGTGCTGGCTGTCGTAGCCGGATCGCTCGGCTATGTCGCAGATCGCCAGATCCGTTGTACGCAGCAGCCTCGTCGCGCATTGGATGCGGTATTCCGCCAGCAGGCTGCTGAACGCCATGCCCAGCTCCTGCTTGATGATCCGGCTTAGATACACCGGGTTGACGCGAAGCTCTGCCGCAATTCGTTCCAGCGATAGGCTGGAATCAGCGTAATGCTCGCGAATATAGCGGCGCGCTCTGCGAACCGTTGGAGAAATGCGTCCCTCTCGATATACTGCCGCCTTACAATTGTTGTACGCCGTGACTACATCCTGCGCATGCTGCCCCACAAACTCGGTGTGAAAGACCACCTGTAGCTTGAGATACTCCTCCACTGATCGAACCATTCCCAGCCATACGGCATCGTCCACCTGCTCCCAGACGCAGCATACGATCAGTCCCGCGGTATCGCGAAACAGCACATACGTTGCTCCATGCAGCCACTCCGATGCAATATTCTCCATCGCATACAACAATAGCTGCCGATCCCTCTCGCGCATGCCTGGCGTACCGCTCGTCAATTCGGACCAATGAATGACCGCACACATGTGCGGATTGCTCGCAGGAAGCTGTAGCAATCTCAGTTGCTCGTGCGCCTCGCGATCGGACAATTCCCCCTGTAGCCACTCCTGGCATAAGCGTACCCGAAGCACAGGAATATTCTTCATCATCTGTCTGGACGCAAGCTGCTGCTCCTGCTGCTCCTGCCGCTGACGCTCCCGTTCAGCCAATTGCTGCCCCATAGCAGCCAGCACCTGTTGCAACTGGACGGGGCGAGTCGGCTTCAATATATAATCGTCCACCTGAAGCCGGATCGCTTCTTGTGCATACTGAAACTCGTCATGCCCCGTTATAATGATGATCTTGCAGTCGGGCAGCCGCCCGCGCACCTCCCGAATCAATTCCATGCCGCCCTTGATGGGCATGTTTAAGTCGACCAGCATAATATCCGGCAGGATAGCACGTGCAAGCTCCAGTGCTTCCTCGCCATCCTCGGCCTCTATGGGCTGCTCCATGCCGAGCGTCTGCCAATCCACCGCATCCATGATGCCTTCGCGAATGATCGGCTCGTCATCTGCGATCAGCACCTTCCACAGTCGTCCCACTGTCGCTTCCCCCTTCCTGTTTCACTGCCAGCGGCTTCGATTCAGTGATGCGAAGCACGGGATGAATAATCTGAATGAGGGTTCCCCCTCCGCGCTCGCTCTCCACACGCAATCCATACGGGTCGCCAAAGGTCAGATTAATGCGCGCCTGCACGTTATGTAGTCCATAGCCTCCTGTCCCTCGCTCCTCGCGCTCCTGATCCTCCACAGACCGCTGCAAACGGGCACGCAGCCGCTCCAGTTGCTCCTTCTCCATGCCTGCCCCGTCATCCTGCACCGTAAGCACCAGCCTGCTCTCCTGCAGCTCCGCCTTCACCCAGATTCGCCCCGGTCCTCTGCGTGACTTGATGCCATGATAGATCGCATTCTCAACCAGGGGTTGCAGCAGCAGCTTGAGCACATAGACATCCTGTACCTCCTCGCTAATCTGGATACTGGTATGCAGCTTGCCTCGGTAGCGAGTTTGCTGAATCGTGAGATAGCTGCGGATATGCTCGAACTCCTCCACAAGCGCGATGCGGTCGTTGCCCCCGTTCAGCCCGATTCGGAACAGGCTGGACAAGGCATCCACTACCTCCGCCACGTCCTCCGCCCCTTTCCTGCGTGCCAGCCATTGGATCGTTTCCAGCGTATTATATAAAAAATGCGGCTTAATATGAGCCTGCAGACTACGCAGCTCTGCCTCGCGTTTCTGGCGCTCCTGCAGCTCGGTCAGCGTGATCAGCCGGCTCATCTGCGCCAGCATCGTATTATAGCTGCGTCCCAACTGCCCCACCTCGTCAAGCCTCCTCCCCCAATAACGCACCGTCAGATCGCCTGCCTCCGCTTTTCTCATGAAGGACATTAATTGGCCGATTGGCCTGGAGATCGTATGGGACAAATACAGAGAGGCGGTTATGCCCAGCAGACAGACGATGAAGGCAAGGCTCACGGCATACATGCGCAGCTCCCGCACCTTGGCGGCTACGTCCGATGTGGGAAACACGCCAACTGTCGTCCAGCCCGTAAATGTCGACTGCCGGAAGATGAACTGCAGCCTTTCTCCTCCTACTGCTCTGGAGAAGTGCCCTGATGGATTGTCCTCCAGCCATTGCACCGGAATCTCCCCGACAAAGGGGCGCGCCGGAGCATAGATCATCTCCCCAACCTCATCCATAACGGTCAAATAGCCGCTCTTGCCCAGTCTGACATCCTTGGCCGCCTCCGCAATGACTCTCAGCTTGAGATCGATTAGCACTACCCCCTGCACCCGCTGTGTCTCCGGGTCGAGCACCGCCCGTGCCATGCTCACCAGCTCATTCTCCTGGTAATCATAATGAGAGATGAGATTGCGTCCTGCGGGGTGGCCGATAATCGTGAAGATACCCTTCTTCTCTACTGCCATCTGGTACCACCCTTCCTCCATCAGGGGGGCTGGTCTGCGCGCATACAGCTCATTACTGATATAGTCTCCGCGGCTGTTGGCGACGAGGATGCCAGCAATCTCGGGGTACAGATTGGAGAACCCCTGTAGAAACTGCTTGATCTCATAATGCTCATCCTCACCCGGCATACGTGCGGCCACCTGGGATGAACCCTCCAGAAAACGTTTTACATCCGCATTGAAAGCAACAAAATAGGTAATATTCTGCATATTTCCGGCATAGTTGTCCAACGCGCGGTTCACATTGCTGATTAATTGTAGCGTATTGTCTGTAATCTGCTCCCCGATGATTCGATCGGCCGTCCAACTGACGAGCAGTCCGATGCCAAGCGAGGGCAGAATGCTGATTAACAGAAAATGAACAACGAGCTTATACCGAATCGGCAGATTGTTCAGATTCAGTCTGCTGCTTTGCATCATCGTTTCCTCCTGCAGCTTACTTATCCCAGTATTCGCCCGAGTAGCGGAACGGGTTGTCTACGCCTTCAACTGCCTCACTTCGCGATGTAATCGCTCACATTTGCACGAGTCACGATCGTAATCCCCGTATCCACATAGACCGGGAGCGGGTAGCTGGACGAAGCCTTGCTATAGCCAGAGCCCGTCAGACCGTGGTGCAGGTGAAACAAAAATTGCAGCGACCAGTATCCCATATTCCATGTTCCTTGTGCGACTGTTGCCTGAATGGCGCCCTTCTCGATCATATCGAGCGTTCCCTTATCCGTATCAAATGCAATAATCTTCAGCTCCCCTTGCCTCCCCATGCGAATAGCCGCCTCGCCCACACCGATGCCCCCGATGGCATCGGTGTTGAAGATGCCGACAAGTGCGGGGTAGCTCTCCATAAGCGATATAGCCTCCTGGCGGGACACCAGTTGATCCCCTTTGCCATTGCGCACATCTACGATCTCCATATTCGGATAATGCTCCGCAATGGTCGCCTTGAAGCCCTCCGTGCGCTGCTGATGATTCAACTGATGAGGCAGCGTAATGATTCCGATCTGTCCATGCCCCCCTGCCATCTGAGCCATCTTGTGAGCGGCTGCTGCCCCTGCCTCATAATTATTGGTGGCCAGCAAGGAATAGGCCTTGCTGTTCATCACACCCGAGTCGAACAGCACAATCGGAATGCCGGCTTCAATCGCTTTGTTAATCGTTGGCGTCAGCTCGTCCGGGTTCATCGCCGATATGGCAATGCCTGCAGGGCGCTTGGCAATCACCTGCTCGAGCACGGTGATCTGTTCTTGCAGATCATAACGGGTCGATCCACGGTAGGCGACAGACACATTCAACGCCTCAGCCGCATCCTCAAACCCCTTCAGGCATCCCTTCCAATAATCAATGCCAGCTTGGAACGTAACCATCACATATTTCTCCTCTATACTCCCCTGAAGTCCGATACCCAGACCCGGATCAGATGGGCTGTCGCGCAGCGAGGTCGTCAAATACAACGCAAAGCTGGCAATTAACAAGCCGTACACAAAAACGAGCTTGCGCAATCCGCTCCCTCCAATCAAATGATAGATGCAATGGTATTATACACCAGAAGAAACCTATAATCTCCAAAAAATTGCGTAATAGGAGCCTCCGAAGCGATGTAGACACCCATGACAAATAAACCGCAGACCACAACCTGTACAGGATGCGATCTGCGGCCGAAGCCTGATGAGAACAGCAGGTTCCGTTCTACTCCGTCTATTTCTTATCGATCGTGCGCCTCGCTCGTTTGACAATACGCTGTGTCGCCTTGCTATCGGACAGGGCAAGCCAGCGATCACAGACCTCCACAACCCAGGCAGGCTGCGTCTTGCTCGCATCATTCAGCCAATTGCTGACCGAATCCTGCACATATTGAGCCTCGTCCGATCGTAGCGGCTCCAGCAATGGCAGCGCCAAGCCGGGATGCTGCTTCAGCTCGGCGATATGTCTGGCCCACACGCCTTGCGGACGCAGCACTTCAACTGCAAACCTCCGCACATTCGGATCATCCTCCAATACCCACGGCTGCAACAGCGTGATGGCATCTGTCAGTTGCGCAGCCAGCGGCTCTCTGACAGCCATCCAGGCGATCTCTCGCACGCCAAAATGCACGTCAGCGGCAAATGGGCGAATACGCTGAAGCAGCAGGGCAAGCGATTGCTCCCCGTCTTGTACAACCATGTATGCCGCCCAGCAGCGCACACTATCCGACAGATGCGCGGATAGCGCTTGAGATAAGCGTTCGCCGCCGCCATCTGGCAGTCTATCACTCAACAGCCGCAGCTCCTTGGCGATCGCCGGAATCCATCGCATGGCTTTGCGCTCGACAGCTTGCAGCCGGGCAGCGAGCTCGGCATACTCCTGCTCCAGGCCGAGCTCGCCAAGCACAGTTCCCAGCAGCCTGATATGATCCACGGCGAGCCATTCCGTCAAGTTGACACTGGCGAGCTGTCCGCTATTCAAGCCATCCAGCACCTCCGCTGGAATGGCGCTAGCTGTTTGCGCTCCCTTGCGCTCTAATAGAGAGGCTGGCCTCTCCTGCTCCTTCATCCCCATCACACTTCCCCCTTTGTATCGTATCGTTCCACCTTCAGTTGCCTTGAATAGCTGTATAGCTAACGCAGCTCCACTATTTAGACCGCATCCCCGTATCCGCTCATTCGGAAATCTGTAGCTGCCTCATGGCGAACTCCCGGTACAGCTCATGGCTGTCCAGCAGCTCCGCATGAGTGCCGATCCCGGTCACCTTGCCACGATCGACAAACACGATGCGATCCGCATCCATCACGGTCGACAGTCGATGGGCAATGACGAGCGTCGTCCGCCCCTCCATCAACGTCTCCAGCGCAAGCTGCACCGCCTTCTCCGAGTTGCTATCCAGACTCGCTGTTGCCTCATCCAGCATGAGAATCGCCGGATTGCGCAGCAAGGCGCGAGCGATGCCGATTCGCTGCCGCTGCCCGCCAGACAGCTTCACTCCCCGTTCGCCTACCTCCGTATCATAGCCCTGAGGCAGCGCCTTAATGAACTCGTCCGCATAGGCAAGCCTGGCCGCCTCGTGCAATTCGACATCTGTTACCTCCTGCTCCAGGCCATACGTTATATTCTCGCGTATCGTTCCCGCGAGAATCGGGCTGTCCTGCGATACATAACCGATCGCTCTGCGCCAGGAACGCAACGAATAATGAGCAATGTTCATCTCACCAAGTACAATCCCGCCCTCCTGCGGATGGTAGAACCTCTCCAGGAGCGAGAAGAGCGTGGTTTTGCCGCTGCCGCTTGGGCCTACGATCGCCGTCACTTTTCCTGGCTCCGCTGTAAAGCTGACCTCGCTCAATACAGCCTGTTCACCCTCATAGGCAAACGTCACCCGCTCTACCTTGAGCGGCTGCCGCGGATCGCGCAGCTCGGCGCCCGCCTCCTGATCCTCCTCAGGCTCCTCCAGCGTTGCAGTAATCCGTTCGGTGGCTCCGCGCGCCTTTTGCAATTGAGTAACAAACTGGGTGATTTGGCCGACCGGCATAATGATCTGCACCAGATACAGAATGAAAGCAACCAGGTCACCCGCAGACAGAGCGCCCGAAGCGACCCGTAAGCCGCCATAGCCGATAATGACGACAAGCATGGCCATCATCACAAATGACATTAGCGGTCCAATCCATGCTTGTACACGCGCCTCTCGCAGCCCATACTCGTATAGGTTGCGGATGCCTTGTTCGCCATTCTGACGCTCCAGCCGTTCCGAGCCCGACAGCTTGACGAGACGAATCTCCATAAGCACCTGGTTCAGCACACCGCTGAAGCGTGCGGTCTCATCCTGCATCCCCCGCGAGATGCGGTGCATCATGCGGCCCAGCGGTATCATGACAAGCACCGTCACCGGCAGCGCGGACAGCAGTACGAGCGTCATCTTCCAGTCCAGTACGAGCATCAGCGTCACTGCGCCTGCTATCGCAACCAGCCCCGTCGCAAAATTAGTCAGATGATCGCTAATGAGTGCACGGACCACATTCGTATCATTGGTCATACGGCTCACCGTCTCGCCTGTGCGATTCTTGTCATAGTAAGGCACAGGGAGTACTAGCAGCTTGCTCCACAGCCTGCTGCGAATGCCGGCAACCATATGCTGGCCTGAGCGATGGAGCATATAGGAGGCCACGCCTCCCGCAGCAGCCTGGGCGAGAAAAGCCGCCCCGATCCAGACGATATGGGAGACGGATAATGCCGATGCCGCGAATCCGTCCACCAGCTCCTTGAGCAATAGTGGCACAATCAGACTGGCGAGCGTGTTGATGACACTCAACAGCACAGCAAGCCCCAGCAAGATCCGGGGCGGCTTTGTTTGCTTGAGCAGTTGGTAAAACATGCGCCAGTTTACTTGCTGCTCAGGCGCATGGGATTGCTGTTCGTTCATGAGTCGCATAGCTCCTTCTGTCTTTCCCGGCCGGATCTGCCCCCTGCTCACACGATTAACAAGGCGTACACGGCTTGCTTCGCTGCGCTAGTCTATAGGCGACCGTATGCACTCAGCACTCGCAGGTTGTCCACTGCCCGCATTCCCCGCCATTCATTCAGGCAGGCAGGGCTGATCGCATCCCAAGGAAGCGGCCAGCCTCCATCCTCTTGCTGCTGTGCGATCAGCGCCTCCAGATGGGCAGCGAGCAGTTCGCTTGGCACATGGGATGCGCCGAAGCTGTCTGGAGACGGAAACCAGTCCAAAATTTTGTGGCGATAGCCTGACTGATAAGGGTCGCGCTCCACCAGCTCATCGGATGCCAGCCATTCCAGCAGCAGCGATTCCATCTGTTGTGTACGGGTATCCTGAGGCGCATGGCGAACGAAGGCAATGCATTGGATCACATCATGATAATCCTTGCGATCCGCCTCCAGCAGCCTGCTGCGAACAAACGCATCCGATTGCGAGAACCACGCCTCATGATGGAACGATGTATCTGCCTGCTGCTTATAGAGCAGCGCCAGCAATTGCCCGCTCGGATTGAGCGATGGTGACGTATCATCCTCAATGTTCCACCATGGAGCGCGCGGCCCCTGGAAGATGCTGCGTGTGGCCAGCGGCCAGCCGCCGGTGCCGGGAATAACGGTATTCTCCAGATACAATCGTACACCCTGGAGCATCTGCAAATCAAATATTCCCACCTCATCCATCACATGAAGCGCCAGCTCAGTCGCAACCGGCTGACTCGCAGGTGTGCGAATATCTGGCTCCAGAGCCGAACCGAAGCCGCCATCTGCATTCTGATACGGACGCAAAGCCTCCAGCACCTCCTCCGCTGTGCCCTGCCCAAAATGATAAGCATAACGCCTCCTGTCCAGCAGCCTTGCATGGCTATATATGAATTGTTCCGCCTTGGCATGTACTTCCTTCATGTTCGTCATCTATATTACCCCCTCATAATGGTCATCGCACTCGATGCGATGCCTTGATTCGCAGCCTCTCGGGTTCATTAGAGCGACCAGATTTTTTGGAAATAAGCTGCGGCCTCTGGCGTACACACCTGCTCCAGCCTCTCCAGCAGCTCACCTGCCGCAGCCGAGCGGGCTCCTGTGTCCGCCTCCAGCCCGTGACTCTCCATCCAATGTGCCGTCGTCTCGTAAGCCGCAGCACTCCAGCCGTTCACTTCGCCAGCGCTGTTCGTCTTCCTCTTGATACCGGAGATTACAATATCCCACGTGCTCTGCAGCTCGGCTACCGCCTTGTCGAACGCCTTCTTATCCTCCTTCGCCTGCATCCCGCAGGCTACACGCAGCTTGCGGGTATCGATGCCCTCATGCTCCTTCACGGCATGGTAGACAAGCTGTGCCGCCTTGCTTAGCATGCCATCTCTGTATCGCTGGTCGACAGAGCGCGCGTCGGCTGCCGCCCGCAGAACCAGCGGGAACCAATCGCGATCGATCAGCACCGCCTTGCCCTTGATGAATTTGCCATATGCGGCTGCTCCGGTGGCAGGGAAACGAACGCGCCATGTCCACGGGTCCGTCTCCAAGTCCGTATGCCACTGCTCTGAAGCGGTAAGCCCAACAAGGGAGGGGTGCCGAGGGGCTAGCGGAGCCAGCGGCAAGATGCCAACCTTGGCGAGCAGCGCAGCCGCCTGCTCATAGGTGTCCAGGCTCATAGTTAACAGATCTTCACTCATTATCGATCTCTCCTTATTTTATATTCGTTGTATAGTTCGCGATGGTAGCTCGCGCCATAGCGGTGATCGCCTCTGCCAGCTCCGGCGGCTGCATCACACGAGCATCGGTACCGAGGCTGTAGAACAGCCTGATTGCCCACTCTCTCTCCGACTCTGGCAGCAGCGTATCCAGCAGCCAGCGCTCATCGCTTATCGCAGTGATCTGCTCGCCGATATGCTCGTCCCGTTCAACCTCCAGCATGCCGCGATACGTCAGCTCGACTTGCAGGCGAAAGCCGTAGTCCGGCTGGGCGGCGGTGGACGATGCTCCTGCAGCAGCCAAGGCGTCTGGCCGCGCCTCCTCCGGCGCCTCGGCCTTCTCCAGCTCACTCATCCGGTCAATTCTGAACCGGCGCACATCCTGATGCGTCTGCGAATAGGCATCGCAGTACCAGAATCCATGAGCCGCATAGATATGCTTCGGTAGCAGCAATAGTCTCCGCTCATGGTTGCGGGAACGGTAGTGGGCTGTTATCCACTGCCCTGCCGCGGCATATTCTACCAACGCATACACATGCGGAGCCGTATAGCTGCGTCTTGGAACATCGACAGCCATATGATGGAGCAGCGTCCCCGCCTTGTCCAGCATCTCTGTCGGCAACAGACTTTTGACCTTGTCCATAACGGTCCAGCGTTCTCTGTTGAACGGCGTATCCGCATATGCGGTCATGCTCTGCATTGCCAGCAGCAGCGTAAGTGCCTCGTTAGGCTCAAGCTGGAGCGGCGGCAGCGTATAGCCCTCCATGAGCCGATAACCGCCATGCAGACCATTGATTGCATAAATGGGCACCCCCAGCTCAGACAGCGCCTGCATGTCACGCAATATCGTTCTGCGGGATACCTCCAGCTTGTCTGCCAATGAGGCCGCTGTCTCCTGCCGCTGCGAGAGAGCCAGCACGATCGCCATCAGCCGGTCGCTTCGTTTCATCCGTGTTCCTCCAATATGATCATCGTATACGCTTATTGTAACAGAAAAAAGGTGACAGCTTGCATGTCACCATTTCACCTTCAAAACACGATTTAACGTATGCAAGCTTGCTTCCCGATTTACTGCAAGCTCCGCTGGGCATCGCCCCTTACAGCAGCGCTTCGGCTTGTATATGGCGCACGATCTCCTCCGCATCCTTGCCGACACCTCGAAGCAGCGCCGATTGCCTGGATGTCTGCCAGGGGAGGCCGACATAATACAGGCCGGCAACCGGGCTGACTCCGCGGCGGTGCAGCGGCTTCCCTTGCTGATCCAACGCCCCATCCACATGGAGCCAGCCGTAATCTGCTTGGAATCCGGTTGCCCATACGATGTTGTCCACTCGCGCGGCTGTGCCATCTGCAAACTGTACCCTTTCACCCGCCTGCACCCCGACAGTACGAGGCTTGAGCGTGACGGCCCCCTCACGAATGTGGCGCTGCAGCTCCTTGCCGAATACCGGGTCTGGGCGGGAGCGTATCTTCCTTCCCATGTAGCTGTCCGCAGGAGCGGACAGCAGTCTCAGCTTGTCGAGCCACCAGAACACATTCTTGCCTCCTATCGTTAGCTCCATGAATAGAGGCGGCTGGGCAGCCGACAGCAGCACCGGCCCGTGAGCCGACAGCTCCACCGCAATCTGCGCTCCCGAGTTGCCTCCACCCACGACAAGGCTGACTCCCGGCTTCAGATCACCCGGGCGGCGATATTCGGTGGAATGGAGCTGTCTTATCTTGGTGCTCAGCTCTGTGGAGATGGGTGGGACGTGAGGCCTCTGGAAGGGTCCCGTCGCCACGATGATGGCATCGGCTGTGTAATCGCCTCGCGTCGTCTCCACACGGAACCGCCCCGAGGCGCGCTCCACGCCAACCACCTCGCTATTCAGCGTAAGCGGTAGCTGATGTTCATCCTGGTAGTGGCGCAACGCGGCGGCAATCTCATCCTTGACCGGAAGTCCCTCCGAATCGCCGGGCAGCTCCATTCCAGGCAGCAGGTTGTAGCCTCGCGGCGTGAACAATTGCAACGAATCATACCGCTGCTCCCAGGACTCGCCGACCTGCTGCCCCTTATCCACGATCCAATGGGCGATAGTATACCTTTTCAGCCAATATGCAGCCGCCAGACCTGCCTGCCCCCCGCCAATAACCAGTACGCGAACATCCATCAGCCGCACACACCTTTCATATATGAACATATATTCATATATTAATGAGTATTATTCCTTATGTCAAGTATCGGAGAGCACGGTGTCATTATATCAACAGCCCAAGAATGCGTCGGTCTCGACCACTCCTGGGCTGCTGCTGTTGCTAGCTGTCTACACGACAGCCTGCGGATTTCCTTGCTGAATTTGATACATTTGATAATACTTGCCCTTGAGCCTCATCAAGCTCTCATGATCGCCCTGCTCCGCGATCTTCCCGCGATCCAGCACCAGGATCATATCCGCACTCTTGATCGTGGACAGACGATGGGCAATGACGAACGTTGTCCGCCCCTGCTTCACGACCTCCAGCGCATGCTGAATCAATGCCTCTGTCTCCGTATCAATATTAGAGGTTGCTTCATCGAGGATCAGAATCGCCGGGTCAAATGCAATCGCCCTTGCGAACGAGATCAGTTGCCGCTGACCAGCAGACAGCGTGCTTCCCTTCTCTATGACGGGCTCATCGACACCTTGCGGCAGATGGCGAAGCAGCCTGTCGGCGCCGACATCAGCCAGCGCCTTCTCGATCTGCTCCCTGCTGATCGCCGGATTACCCAGCGACACGTTGGATGCAATCGTGCCGGTGAACAGGAACGGGTCCTGCAGCACGATGCCCATATGACGACGCATCGCCTGACGCGGCATACTGCGAATATCCACGCCATCAATTGTAATGCGGCCTCCTTCCGCATCATAGAAGCGGAATAACAGGTTGAGGATCGAGCTCTTGCCTGAGCCGGTATGACCAACCAGTGCCACGGTCTGGCCCTGTCTCGCCTCAAAGGAAATTCCCTTGAGCACACGCTCTCCTTCAATATAAGAAAAGGTTACGTTCTCGAAAGCAACGTTGCCTTGATACCGCTTGATCTGCTCATCAGCTACATCCTCGCCCGGCTGGTCCAGCAGTACGAATACCCGCTCTGCTGATACGAGCGCTGTCTCCAGATTCGGCAGTTGATTCACAATATTCACGATAGGATTGAACAGCCGGTTCAAATAATCAACGAATGCATACAGCACGCCAAGTGTCACCGCATCGGACGGGCCCGTTAGCGAGATACCGCCAAAGTACCAGATCATCGCAACAAATGCGATGTTGCGAATGACACCCACCAGATTATGACCTGTAAGCGCATTGAGACTAAGCAGCTTGTTATTGTATTGAAACAACTGTTCATTATAGGTCTCGAATTCCGCCTCCATCTTGCGCTCGCGACGGAAAGCCTTGATGATCGGCATCCCCTGGATCGATTCATTCAGTCTGGCGTTAATCTCACTCACCGTCTGACGAATCGTTCGATTGTAGCCGCTGGCAACCTTGCCATAGATGAAGATCCATAACACCAGAGCAGGCACGATGAACAGGCAGATAGCAGCCAGCTTCACATTCAGCAGGAACAGCGCAACGAAGATGCCGAGCATATAGATCGTTCCGGTAAAGAAGTTGGCCAGCACCGTGACATACAGCTCGCGGATCGCCTCCGTATCATTCGTAATTCTGGAGACCACCTTGCCCGCAGGCAAATTGTCAAAATAACGTATCGGCAGCCGATTCATCTGCCCGAACACATGCAGCCGCATCTGTCGGATGATCCGGTTGGCCGACGATTGCAGGAAGTAACGCTGTCCGTAAGAGAAGAGCGCCGAGATAACGATCAAGCCGAAATAGATCCAGCAGAGCGTCCAGATGCCCTTCACCTCCGGCTTGAAAAAAGCAAATAGCTCCTCCTTGTTCAGCCGTTGTGCCGCATATTCTTGGACTCCCTCGCTGCTGGAGATACGAATCAACCCATCAGCAGTGATAGAGCGCTCGCCATCTGCCGTTATCTCGCCAGGGATGAAATAAAAGCCGCTGCCGACTTGAAGGATGCGAGCGGCCTCCCCTGGCCGTTCGTCCGTCTCCAGATGGTCTACCCGCTTGTAGAGCGCGCCGTCATAGGCGACTGCATATTGCCCCGGCTGCTCCGTAATGTGCCATGGCCGCTCGATGCTGGAGATGTGCTCATCGATCAGCCGCTTGGCCACGAACGGCCCGGCCAGATCGGTGGCTACAGCTACGGTCAAGATCGCCAGTGCCAGCAGCAGCAGCCGCTTGAACTTCATCGCATAGCCTAGCAGCCGCTTGGCGGTCTCTAGCTTGCCGCCTGGCAATCGGTCTTGCTCCATATTAAACATTTCTTCATGTTGGGACACTGCTGTTCCCCCATTCTCTATTCATTCTGTTCGATTTGCTGGCGTTCATACTGCTCCTTATACCAGCCATTTTCTTGGAGCAGCTCCTCATGAGTCCCCGATTCGATAATTTTCCCATCGTCCAGCACAATAATGTGATCGGCATGCTGAACAGCCGACAGACGATGCGTCGTTATGAGCGTCGTTTTGCCCGCACGCTCTGTACGAATGTTGTGAATAATCTGCGCCTCTGTCCTCGCGTCAACCGCCGACAGCGCATCGTCAAGGATGAGAATCTCCGGCTCAGCGAGCAGTGCGCGAGCAATCGACACCCGCTGCTTCTGACCCCCGGATAGCGCAACACCCTTCTCGCCAACCAGTGTACTCAGCCCTTGAGGGAGAAATTGTATATCCTTGCGGAACGCGGCTGTATCCAGTACAGCCTCCAGCTCCTTCATATCCGCCTCCTCCTTGCCGAACCGGATATTGCTGTCGATCGGCCGGGAGAACAGGAACTGCTCCTGCGGCACGTAGCCGAGCCAGCCCTTGAGATCATCCATCTCGATATGCTCTAGCACCGTATCCGAGATCGTAATTCGTCCCTCGCCTGACGGATACTCACGCAGCAGTTGCTTCACCAGTGTCGTCTTCCCGCTTCCTGTCCGGCCGACGACGCCCAGCGTCTGTCCGCGCCGCAGCTCGAACGAAACCTTGTGCAGATTATCGACACTGGAAGAGGGATAGCGGAAGGTGACCTGCTCGAAGCGGATCGTTCCCGGCTGTCCTACGCGCACCCCATTCTCCGGTTCGGGAACATCCGGCTTATAGCCGAGCGTCTCATTCACCCGATCCAACGATGCATTGCCGCGTTGCATAATGTTGATGAGCTCGCCAATCGCGAACATCGGCCAGATCAGCATCCCGAGGTAGACATTAAAGGTTACCAGCTTGCCGACCGTCAGTTCGCTGTTGAAGACGAGATAAGCACCGAAGCCCAGACCAATCAGATAGCTGGCGCCGACGAAGATTTTGGAGGTGGACTCGAACAAGGCATCAATGCGCACAACAGCCAGATTTTTGTTCATCACATCCTTGGTCACGTTGGCGAACTCTTGCTCAGCCTCTCGCTCCTGCACGTAGGCACGGGTGACTCGCACACCGGAGATCGTCTCCAGTACCCCGTCATTCATCCCACCGAATGCATCCTGAGCCTTCATGTAGCGGGTATGAATCCATCCCCCGTAGAGGCTGAACAGGATCGCCATGAAGGGCAGTGGAATGAGCGAGGCAAGCGTCAGCTTCCATGAGATGCCGACACTCATAATCACGAGCAGGATGGTCATCCACACCGTGGAATCAATGAGAGTCAGAATCCCGAATCCGGCTGTAACGGACACGGCATGCAGATCATTGGTGGAGCGCGCCATCAGGTCGCCCGTCCGGTTGCGCTCATAGAAGGTTGGCGTCATCTTGAGGAAGTGGCGCATTAGCCTGGAGCGCAGAAGTCGCTCGACGACGAAGGAGCCTCCGAACAGCTTATACATCCATACATACGTAATCCCGTAGACAATTACCGTGATCGCCGTTAATTGCAGCAGCGTCATTGTCAGCTTTCCCCAGGTAAGCCCTCCTGTCTGAATATCATCGATAGACCAGCCCACTAATAGAGGCGGAATCACCTCAATAAGGCCGCTGATGGTCAGTAGCAGGATGGCAATGGTATAGCGCTTCTTTTCCAGCTTGAAGTACCAGCCCAGCTTTTTCAGCACAGTAAACATCGTGTTTCATCTCCTTTCGCCATTCAGCCCTCATCCCCTAAGCAGAGCAGCCTGATCGCCAGCCCCCGGCCGTACCTGTCCGGCCGAGCTGACGTGCCACATCTGAACAATAAGACCCTTGTCGGAGGGCGTCACCCTTACAAAATCCCAAAAAAAAGCACATCGCTCGCGCGATGTGCTTTCTCTACACAAAAAACGCAGACCACGAATGATGCGGCCTGCGCGTGTATCGTATGTATGAGCATTAGAATGGTCGGCAATTAGGCTGAATTGCTACGATCCTCGCACCCACGGAAGGCCACATGAAAACATATGTAGTTGGTTGACACGATCGAAATGGCGGGCAACATGAATATCAATCATAAACATATGAGATCACTCCTTCCGAATTAATGGTATTGGATACAAAAGTAAAGTTAACATGCAGGACGAATTGTTGTCAACATTTTTATTGCACAACGAAAGATTATTGGAGTAAAACGACGAAAATCGAAGATATGCTAAAGAATAACGAGATAAGTAGCCATTCTCTAGCCAAAATAAATTAATATCTCTTGATCCGCACCCTATACTGACTTTGATCTGCGAAACTAAAATGCGATATGATTAGAACTAGTTTAATTCTAAATAGTTTATTACTAAATTATTTTAACCTAAACCATTTTGTAATGAAATATTTTGGAGGTGAACGACACTTCGTCTCGCTCGCCGCCCTGGGAGGGAATGGCATGAAGGCCAACGAGAATACGACTGAGCTTTACACCCTATTCAAAACCTTTCTAAAAAAGGTTGGCGAGGAGTGGAAGGCACGCAGCCTGGACTACAACCTGCCGCTTAGCCACTTTCGCTTGTTGATGTTCCTACATTACAGAGGGAAGCAAAAAACAGCCGCACTGGCAGATTGTCTGCAGGTCACTCCGGGTGCAGTGACCGGGATTGCCGATAAGCTGCTGCAACGCGGGCTGGTTGAGCGGGAACGCGATGAACAGGATCGCAGGGTGGTCTACCTTCGCCTTACCGAAGAAGGCGAGACTGCCGTCCAATCGCTTCATTTGATTGAGCAGCAGTTGTATGACGACATTATTACACAGCTCGACCCGCATGACATCGGGCATATGACCCGGATATTCAACACGATGATTCAAGTCATCGACACCCATAATCAAAGGCAGGGATAACTATGGAGCATCTATCGCAAAGACAGAAGCTGGCGATTATGATTGCGATTATGTCGGCAATGTTTTTCGCCGCGATTAATCAGACGATTGTCAGCACCGCCATGCCGCGCATCAGTGCGCTGCTGAACGGTATGGATCACTACACCTGGGTCATCACCATCTACATGCTGACCTCCACCATCTCCACTGTACTCGTCGGCAAGCTATCGGACATCTACGGACGCAAGCCGTTTTTGATTCTTGGCATTGTCACCTTCATGATCGGCGCTTTTCTATGCGGCACATCGGCCACGATCTTCCAGATGATCACCTACCGCGGCATTCAAGGTGTTGGAGGCGGGATTATTATGGCTACCTCCATCACGGCCGTCGGCGACTTGTTCGCTCCCAAGGAGCGGGCAAAATGGACGGGACTCATGATGGCCATATTCGGCTTCTCCAGTGTGCTTGGCCCGACGCTGGGAGGCTGGATGGTCGATCATATGAATTGGGAATGGATCTTCTGGATCTTCCTTCCGATCGGTCTGCTGTCGTTTGTTCTCATTCTGAGGTTGTTTCCCAAAACCACAGTTAAATCCTCCGAGAAGCTGGATATTTGGGGCTCGTTATTTATGACCTTAACGATCGTTCCCTTGCTGCTAGGCTTCACCTGGGCAGGCACAACCTATGCATGGACCTCCTGGGAGGTGATGAGTCTGTTTGCTGCAGCAGCGCTGGCGCTGCTCATCTTCGTGATGATTGAGGCGAGGACAGCTAGTCCGATCCTCCCCTTGTCTCTGTTCCGCAACAGCATCGTCACCATCTCCAACATCGCCGGTTTCTTGATGAACGCTGGCATGATGGGCGCTCTGATCTATCTATCGTTCTATATCCAGGGCGTTGAGGGCGTGTCGCCTACCTATGCCGGCTATGTGACGATGCCGATGTCGATCAGTATGATTATACTGAGCGCCATCACCGGACGCGCAATGTCGCGTACCGGGAAATATAAGAAGTACGCTGTACTCGGGATGTTCATTATGACCATCGGCATGCTGATGATGGCCTATATGTCCAGCATCGCGATGGCTGTTGCCAGCATGGTGGTCTTCGGATTTGGGCTTGGCCTTGGGATGCCGGTCTTTACGCTTGCAGCGCAAAACTCTGTGAAGCCGTCGGAGCTTGGCGTCGTCACCTCCTCGTCGCAGCTATTCCGCAATCTGGGAGGAACGATCGGGATCGCTGTGCTGGGCTCAATCATGTCCTCCCGATTAAGCAGCAACATTCAATCTGCGGTGGCGGGCACGCAGCAGATGGATGCATCCAAGCTCGATCCCGCCATGCGTGAGCAGTTGATGCCCTTTCTCAATCCGCAGATATTGCTGAATAAGCCTGAGCTGGAGAGCCTCAGGGCGGCGCTGCCGCAGCCGATGCAAGCTGTTGTCGATCAGTTGCTTGCCATCCTGCGCGAGGCGCTCAGCAGTGCGCTCACAACCGTCTTCCTGGCGGGCACGGCCTTGCTTGTCATCGCACTCCTGCTGGTGTTGTTCATGAAGGAAATCCCGCTTCGCAGCTCCCAGACCGCAGTTACGCGCGCGGAGGACAGCAGCGCCTCCGCAGAGAACCAGGAGCGGACTGCCCATACGAGCCCTTCCCTGAGCAAGGGCTGATTCCCTTCTGCCCCATCTTGCACCCGGATCTCCCCTATGCGGTGAGTCTGGACGTTTAGATGGGGCTTTTGCTCACCAATTTGACACGAACAGGTTGTTTTCTTGCTCTGCGATCGGTACTATAATGAAACGTACATCGTTATGGAGCGAGGAGGCTTATAGATGAGTTCGATTCTGGTCGTAACGGCTGTAGAGGCCGAGCAGCGCGCAGTGCAATTGGGCCTAACTGGCGACGAACGCTTTCATATAGTCGCCGGAGGTGTAGGTGCTCCGGCGGCAGCGGCGGCAACGTCCGCCCTGCTGGCGCGTCCACACAGCTACAAGCTGGTGCTGGCTGCCGGCATCGCCGGCGGCTTTCACGGCCGCGCCCCTGTCGGTTCACTGGCGGTAGCTGAGCGGATCATCGCCGCCGATCTGGGAGCCGAGACCGCGGATGGCTTCCTGAGCCTGGATGAGCTGGGCTTTGGCTCGGCCTCGCTGGCTGTGGACGCCGCACGCAGCCAAGCCGTAGCCGAAGCTCTGTCCGCTGCGGCTCTCCCCTGTGCCTTGGGCAGCATTCTGACGGTGAACACCGTCACAGGAACAGCAGAGCGCGCACTGAAGCTGCAGCAGCGTGTACCGGGGGCCGTAGCTGAGGCGATGGAGGGCTACGGCGTAGCTATGGCTGCCCATATGCAGGGACTGCCTGTGATGGAGCTGCGAGCCATCTCCAATCCCGTCGGCCCGCGGGATCGGGCTGCCTGGAGGATAAGAGAGGCTCTCGATTCACTTCAGCAAGCGTGCTCGGTAATCAAGGAGGTTGTGCAATGAAGATTGCTTTTTCACCCTGTCCCAACGACACCTTCATCTTTCATGCCTGGGTTCATGGTCTAATCCCGGACGCCCCCGCTTTGGATGTGACCTATGCAGATATTGACATGACTAACACTTGGGCGACCCAAAGCAGCGGTCCAGATATGCTAAAGATTTCTTATGCCGCCTTGCCCTGGGTGTTGAACGAGTATGCGCTGCTCCCGTGCGGCGGCGCGCTTGGCCGCGGCTGCGGCCCGCTGGTTCTCACCCGGGGAGGCACAGCATCCAGTGTGAACGCCGCATCGCTGGCCGGCAAGACGGTCGCAGTGCCTAGCGAACGCTCAACGGCCTATATGCTGTTCAGACTATGGGCTGCGCAGCAGGTTCGCAAGGAGATGACGATTGTCATCATGCCTTTCCATGAGATTATGCCTGCTATTCGCGATGGCAGGGTGGATGCGGGGCTCGTCATTCACGAAGCCCGTTTCACGTATCATGGATACGGCCTTCACATGCTCGCTGACCTGGGACAATGGTGGGAGGAGGATACGGGCCTTCCGATCCCGCTAGGGGCCATCATTGCCAGGCGTTCCTTGCCGCTGGACAAGCTTACTGCCTGGACACGCGCATCCGTTCACTATGCCTGGGCACATCCAGAGGCATCCCGCTCCTATGTCATGTCTCACGCACAGGAGCTATCGCCTGAGGTTGCCCGCCAACACATTGAGCTCTATGTGAACGACTATACGGCCAATCTGGGCGAATCCGGCTACGGCGCAGTCATTTCTCTGCTTGATCGCGCCTCTGAGCAAGGGCTTGTGCCGAGAATTGATCTAGCTGCGCTTCGCCCCTAAAGCGATGACGCCCCATGTGAACAGCCGCTCTCCTGTGTAGGAAAGCGGCTGTTCTGCTGCATTATGAATGCGGCTCTTCTATCTGCTGTTCTGTGTAGCTCCGCTGATGTCCCATAACGATCCATACTAGCACCGCAAGCGTCACAGCGTACAGCACCAGGATGAGCAGCGCTGCCTTAGGCTGCTCCGTAAGCTGCTCTCCGGCGATAGAGAAGACGATCAGCATTGGCGCCTTGCCGATTAAGCTTGCCGCCGCATAAGGTCCCAGCCGGATCGCGGCTGCCGAGCAGAACAAATTCACGGCTTGCGACGGGATAACCGGAATAAGTCGGACTAACAGCAAGCTGACGAACTGTCGCTGTTCAAACCGCTCTGTAAACCAGCCAATGTAACGATAGCGCATCAGAAATTGACGCGATGATGGGCCGAACGTATAACGAAAGTACAGAAACATCAGGACGGAGCCTGTCACCGAGGCGGTCAGACTGATCGCAATACCCACAGGCGCCCCCCATTGCATTGCCAATAGTGACGCCACGGCGCCGAAGGGGAACAAGGGAACAAATACAACAAGCACAGCAGCTCCCCACACGGCAAGCCACCTCCCCAAACTCCCCTCTCTGCCCATCCATTCCATCAGCTCATTTCTCCACACCATCAAGCCTATGATGAGGCAAAGGTACAGCAACAGCAGCGCAAATCTTCTATTCATCGTGAAGTTCCAGCCTTTGCACACCGATTGTAAATTGGAAGACCGTCCCTTGAGGAGAGGTTTCCTTCAACTGAATCGCACCACCCATTAAACCAACCAACTGCTTGCAAATGGACAAGCCGAGCCCCGTCCCCCCGCCTGGGTGCAACGAGGACGCGGAGTGAAGACGAGCATAAGGCTCGAACAGCCGTCCAAGCATCTCCTCCGATATACCCATGCCGGTATCCGACACCTTGAACCATAGCTGCATCCACCGCGCTCCCCTCTCATCAGGGATGTCTGCGGCGCATAGCCCCGCCTCGACGGCGATGCTCCCGGCGCATGTGAATTTGACGGCATTGCTGATTAGATTGAGCAGCACTTGCCGCAGCTTGAGCTCGTCCCCTGCAAGCAGCTCAGGAACCCCTTCATCCAGCCTGTAAGAGAGGGCAATCCCCTTGTCCTGGGCATCAACGGTAAATAGAGCTGCAGCCTGCTCCACGCAGGCGTGCACATTAAACGGCATCTGCTCCACGTCCATCTTCCCTGACTGAAGCCTGGAATAGTCCAGCACCTTGCCGAGGATGCCCAGCAGGGAATGTCCGCTGCTCTGAATGATGGCAACATATCGCAGTTGTTCCTCATGCAATTCGGTATCCCTTAGCAGATCCGTCATACTCATCATACCGTTCAGTGAAGTGCGTATTTCATGACTCATAATCGCCATTAAGCCCGATTTTTCCTCTAGCGCCTGATTCAGCAAGCTCATGGTGCGGTCCACTTCCAGACCATAGGCAAAAAAAGCAGCCAGTGAGGACATCATCTGGGCATGCTCTGGCTGAAAGCTGAAGTGCTCCGGATCAAATGCACAGAGCGTGCCGAAAATTTCACCGCTCCGGGTGATGATGGGTACACCCAGGAAGGAGCAGCTTCCAATCAGGCCCGTTGCCTTCATCGAGCTTGTGAGCGGATGATTTGTATTATTATCAATAATGAGCGGCTCTTGATCGTTGCCCACGACCAAATGGCAGTATGACTCCTCATAAGGCAGACGAAGCCCCTCCGTTACGATCACTTGCTTACGGTTGACAGAGCGGATGACGGTAGAGTGAATGCGGTCATTGCTTGTGATACAAATTGTATTGGCTTGAATAATCGAACCGGCTGTCCGCAGCACCTGTGAGGCTGCTTCCAGAATGCCCTGCGGCAGCATCATCTCTATATCATCGATCATTTCAGTTTTCAACCCTGCACCTGCTCTCTATGTAGGTTGAGCACTTGCATCTCCGCAAAGCACGGGGCGAAAAGGCGACGAACGATGCCCTTAAGCGGGTTGATGACACACCCTAATGCAAAGTGCTGCTATTTCGTGTCTTATCTTGCAAGGTGCTGCTACCGTAATTGTGCTGTTCACCCAAACAGCCCGATTTCCCGGGCAAGCGCAAAAATCGAGTCCAATAAGAACCATTCGACAATTGCGCGGGCGATGCCAATTACGGTTGCCAGTTGGTAAGATGTACCTTGAGTACTCTATGATTTGAGTGTAGAACAGCACAGCCTAGGACGCAAGCTGCAATTTAAAAATAAATCCGGGCCGTATCGATTCTGAACCCTATCCATTACATAAAAAATAAAAATTGCCTTTTTCTCCATTGGAAAAAGGCAATCCCACGCTTACATCAAGGACTCTATATGGCGTTGGGGCTCAAAGAACGCTTTCTCGACATCGGCTGCCGACAGCGGTCGGCTGAAATAATAGCCCTGGATTTCCTGACAATCATTCGCTGTTAAAAAGTCTAGCTGATCCTTCGTTTCGATTCCTTCGGCAATCACATTCATGTTCAAATTTTGTGCCATGGCAATGATGGTTGCTACGAGTGCTTTGT
Organism: Paenibacillus sp. J5; assembly: GCF_054955055.1. NCBI lineage: Bacteria > Bacillati > Bacillota > Bacilli > Caryophanales > Paenibacillaceae > Paenibacillus > Paenibacillus sp. J5. Next base: position 448,589 of record NZ_JBUEDD010000002.1, read on the forward strand.
CATTATCATTATGTGTAATATCTGTAATAAAAGATCGGTCAATCTTCAGCTTATGAATAGGAAACAGCTTAAGATAACTCAGTGAGCTATAGCCTGTGCCAAAATCATCGAGACTAATGCGGATGCCCAGCCGATTCAGCTCATTGAGCACCCCGGTCGATAGAGCTGCATCCATCATCATGCTCTCTGTAATTTCCAGCTCCAGATAGTGCGGCTCCAATCCCGTCTCGTCCAGGATGCCACAGATCAATTCAACCAGATTGGATTGATGGAATTGCTGGGAGGATAGGTTCACCGACACCGGAATCAATGGTCCTCCTGCATCATGCCAGGCCTTCATCTGCTGACATGCCGTCCGCAGCACCCACGTTCCAATGTCATAGATAATGCCCGTATCCTCGGCTATGGGGATAAACAATCCCGGTGAGATGACGCCCTTGACCGGATGGTGCCATCGAATCAGCGCCTCCACCCCGATCATTTGATTGTCGGTTGCCCGCATCTGAGGTTGATAAAAGAGCTGCAATTCTCCCCGCCCCAGCGCCTTCCTCAGATCACCCTCCAGCTCCAGCTTTTCCTGCAGCTCCTCATTCAGCGCAGTGGAGAAAAATTGAAAGCCATTCTTCCCAACACGCTTCACCTCATACATCGCAGCGTCAGCATTGCGAAGCAGCTTCTCTCCATCATCGCCATGCACAGGATAGACTGCAATGCCGATGCTGGCTGTGACATAGAAATCATTATCCTTCAGCCTGTAGGGCACCGAGATCGCCTTAATCACCCGTTCAGCCAGCTTGCTAATCTCTTGCTCGTCCGTCATTCCGTGGCAGAGCAGTGTGAACTCATCGCCACCCAGACGAGATAGCGTGACCGCTTCTTGCGCAATGCTCTTGTTGATTCGTCCGCTCATCTCCTGCAGGAATATGTCACCGTTCGTATGACCTAACGAGTCATTAATCATCTTGAAGCGGTCGAGATCCAAGACCATCATCGCGAACCCTCCGCCGCTACGCTTGCTGTCCTCTATAAGCTCTCTTAGCAGTTGATTGAAGCGGCGGCGGTTCGGCAGTCCTGTCAGCTCATCATGGTAGGCGAGATGCTCAATCTGCAATTGTGCTCGTTTCTCCTCTGTCACGTCCTTAAGCAAGATGTAAAGTCCGGTTTGTCTGTCATTGATGACGACAGGCACGTGCATAACGACCAGTTCAAAGGTAAATCCGTCCTCCCGCGTATAGGCCATTGAGTAACGGGCATAGGCTCGCGTATCCCAAGCTGTCTGGAATTCCTCAGGAAAGTTCAAGCTTAATATGGAGCTGTTCTTGTGGTTCTCCAGCTTCAAGCCCAGAATGTCTTTCACTGCGGGGTTAAAATCGATGATACTTCCTGCCAGATCGACCGCAATAATGCCGTCGCTGTTATTGTTGTACAATGAACGATACCACACCTCGCTCTCCTGAATGGCTGAATCCTTCTGTACCAGACGACGGCTAACGTAGGCGCCAAACATGGTAACACCCAGCATTGCCAAGGTGCTGAAGGCGATGAGATAAGCGAGCATTCCCGGTTCAATATCCCAATTCGACTGCGTATTCAGATGATCGATATGGAAGGAAGCAGCCTCCATTCCTATGTAGTGCATGCCGGCAATCGCTGCTCCCATCAGCATGCCGCTCCCAAGCTTGTACGAGACCGCACTTGAGCCCTCCTCGCGACCAAGCTTGAAGATGAGATACAGCGCCGCCAGCGAAGCTGTCAAGGCGACAACAATCGACAATCCGACCCAAATCGGATCATAGTCAATCTCGATCTTCATCGCCGCCATGCCCGTGTAATGCATGGCGCAGATTGAGGTCGCCATCAACAGCCCGCCTGTTACCAGTTCCTTCGCCCCCATGACCGCACGGCAGACGACATAGAGGGCAATGTACGAGCCAGCAGCAGCAAACAAGACCGAGAGGACGACCAGCGTCACATCATAGCTGACCTGTACAGGCAGCTTGAATGCCAGCATGCCGACAAAGTGCATGGACCAGATACCCAGGCCCATAGACATTGCCCCGCATAGCAGCCATAGTTGTCTGACTCGGCCAGTGGAACGGTTCACCCTTCCTGCCAGGTCCAATGCTGAATACGCAGCAGCCACTGCGATGATATAAGAAATGAAGATAAGCAACACATTATAGGTGCCATATACATGCTCCATGTGATCCATGCTGTCCGCCCTTTCAGTTTAACGAGTAGGACTTGCGTCATGCCCATTATACATTGTGTGTCTGAATCATTTTTGAAAGTTGCCTGGCATCCTACATCTGGAGCAGGGACAGCACAATCCCCACAATAAATCCGCACAGAGCGCCGTTGACGCGAATCCATTGAAGATCCGCCCCGATCTTCTCCTCCAGCATGCCCACAAGCTGCTTATCATCCATCTTATCGACATTTTCCTTCACCAGCTTGCCGATTCGATAGTGATTCTGCTCCACAGTCTCAATCAGGAAACTACGCAAGCGCGCATCCATGCGGTCAACCGACTCCTGCGAGGCGCCAAGAGCGCGAACGATAGACCGATACAGTTGAAATACAAGACGTCCGCCCCGCTCCCGATCTTCCTCCAGCTTGCGAATCAACTGTGCGCGCAGCTCCTCCAGCTTGGTGGCGAGAAAGGCGGTTACAGCGTCACCCTCCACCTTGCTAGCCAACTGCTGCTGCAGTCTGCCAAGCCGTTCCTCGTCTGCTGCCCACTCAAACATGCGCACTCGCACCTCATGCAAAATTTTATCACGGATCGCGCTGTCCTCCCGCATCACATCCTCAATGCCGGACAACAGCATATCCTGCAGCATGACGCCCATCTTATCCTCATTCATCATGCCGCCGAATGCCTGAACCGCGAAGCCCATCAAGCCACCCATCTTCACCTCGGACAGCTTCTCGGCAGCCAGCCTGCCCAGCATTTGCCTCGTCTCTCGCTGTCGCGCCCAGCTTGCCGCTTCAGTTAAGATGTAATCGAGTGCGCGCTGATCATACTGACCAAGCACCAGCTTCCCAATGGCGCCTTCTATAGCCTCTTGCGCATCCATACGCCGGATGTAGGAGGCTGCGACAGACTGGACTTGCGGCAATGCCTTCTCTATGGGCACCTGCTCAGCAGCCCGGATGAGGGTATTCGCCACCGCTACACGCACCTTCCTCTTGCCCATCAGCCGCGTCAGATAGGCTCCGGCAGAGCGCAACAGCTTGAGACCCCGCAGCTTCTCCTCGATGCTCTGCTTATTCAGCAGTTCATTCTCCATCGCTGAGATGAGCGAATGGACAATCTTCTCCTTGTTTTTAAGCAAGAGCGACGTGTGCGGTATCGGTATGCCAAAGGGATGACGGAATAGTGCTGTGACAGCAAACCAGTCCGCGATTGCTCCGACCAGTCCCGCCTCAAAGCCGCCCTTCAATACAAACATAAATGAGGTTTCGGGCAGCAGCAGCGTCACTCCAAAGCCACCTGCCATAAATACGAGCGACATGCCTGCCAAATATTTAGATTTCATCGTTGTTCTCCTTGTTAGAGCAATCTGTTCTAATATTCTATTATATACGATTGGATATGCCAAGCGTAAATGGCTTTGCCCTTGCTGGCAGGTGATGCTGAGGTTCCATGCGATCATACAAACGTAGACGGCTCCCGCCGTACTCAACATGCTAAGCTGCATCGCCCGCTTCTCGCATAGAATCGGACAACTCATATACGTGAATATTTTTTGCTTGAATATCAAAAAGCAGGCCCCGCTTTCGGAGCCTGCCCTATATCTTGCTATGGCGCATCCCAAGACCACAGCCTTGCGTTACGCCTAGCCCCTCTTGACCCCCTCAGTCCGTGCCCTCAAGGCTTAACTGTTCGAGCCGCCAGCGGTTGTTTCTTCGATTAGCTCTGCCTTGCCCGGCCAGAAGGCCGCCTTGCCTAGCAGAGCGGTTATCGCCGGCACCAGAAACGGACGGACGATGAAGGTATCCATAAGCACGCCGATCGCGGTAATCAGACCGAATTGCACCAGAACCTGGATGGGGAGCGTCGCCAGCACGGCGAAGGTCGCCGCCAGTATGAGACCGGCCGATGTAATGACCCCGCCTGTCTCGGCCACTCCTTCACGAATGGCCTGGTGGAGCGGCATCGACTTCCGTTTGTTCCAGATGCTCGAGATCATGAAAATATTGTAGTCCTCTCCGAGAGCGACCAGGAATGCAAAGGCGTACAGCGGAATAGCTCCTTGGATCGCCTCCACCCCCATTCCATAATGGAGAATGATCCAGCCCAGGCCGAGCGCAGAGCCGTAGGACAGTACCACCGTTCCAATCAGGTAGAGCATGGCAGTCACGGAGCGCAGATAGGCAACCAGCAAGATCATAATCAATACGATCACGAGCGGAATGACCACCGTCATATCCCGAATCGTTAGCTGCTCCGCATCATGCTGGGCGGCTGTCTGGCCGCCAATCCATACTTTGGCGGCCGCACCCGTTACTCCCGCACCCTCCAATTGTTGCTCCAGTTGGGCGCGCAGCTCAGGGATAGCATCCATCGCCTGCTGTGAGTAGGGATTAATGTTCAAGCTGACACTGTAAGAGAGTAGCTGGGGGTCGGATACACTCGGTACAGCCGCAGACACATGATCCACCAGCGGCTGTGCAGCGAGCAGCTCCTCTACCCCCGTTTCCTTGCTATCGGTCTGTACAACAACTGTCACCGGAGCCAGATCGCCGGGCGAGTAGGCCTCGCTGATCATCGCGAACCCTTCGCTGGATGGCATGTCCTTAGGAAAGGAGGACAGCAGATCATAAGTGAACTTGATCTGGGGCGCAAAGCCAGCCAGTGATCCTAACAGCACGATACAGCAGATAACAACCGTCCATGGCTTGGCAACAACAAGACGACCGATTGCGTGCCCTGGGCCTCTCTGTTGCTTGCTTGGCTTGTAGACCTTGTTTTTCGCCTGAGCCCGTGCCCGCTCCATCTCCTCTGTCCGGGGGATGAAGGGAAAGAAGGATGCTCGGCCAATAATTGCGAGCAGCGCAGGAATCAGCGTCAGACTTGCCAGCCCCATGATGAAGATCGACAGGCTGAAGGGCACGGCAAAGCGATGATAAGCCCCATACTTGGCAGCCAGCAGAGCGAACAGCGAGAGTACAACAGTGAAGCCGCTCATTGCAATAGCGCCGGAGGCATCCTTGAAGGCCCGACGAAGTGCCGCCATTTTGTCGGTCTCGCGGCGCAGCTCCTGCCTAAAATGCGAAATGAAAAACAGACAGTAATCCGTTCCTGCGCCGAACAGCAACACGGTCATAATCGAGATCGCTTGCCCATCCACCGTAATCCAGCCTTCACCAGCCATCCAGCCCAGCACCGGACTCGTCACCAGATAAGCAAAGCCTACGCCGATCAGGGGAATGATAGCCAAAATCGGAGAACGGTAGATCAACAGCAGCAGGACCAGTACCAGCAAGACGGTTGCAATCAACAAGGAGACATCCGCGCCTTGGAACAGACCCGTCGCATCAACGGATATTCCGACCGGTCCAGTGATGCGTGCGCTGAGTGCCGAAGCATCCTCCACAGATGCAGCGAATGGATCGGTCTTGACTATCGCACGGGTGCGCTCTTGAATCGCATCCAGATTATCCTTCAATATCTCTGTAGCCGTTGCCTCGACGAATGCCACAGGCTGCACGAAGGTGGTCTTGTCCTCCGATGCCATCTGCGCAAGCGCAGGTGGTGGAAGCTGGTGCAGCGGGATCGTCTCCGCCTGTGCAGCCAGCGGCTGCTCCGTCAAGGAACGCGCTAGCTCCTGGATCACCGTATAATCCTCTGTAGTCAAGCCGCCCTCCCTGTGCCAGACGACCAATGCGGGTACCCCGGATGAGCTGGGGAATTGCTCCTTAATTAACTGATCAGCCAGCACGGATGGACTGGTTGCCTCAAGATTGGGCGCATTGTTCTTCTCCTTCTCCCCGACCGCAGGCAACAGCACCGTAAGGAGTACAGCCAGCGCGATCCAGACCAGCAACGTTACCCAACGCGATCTTCTACCAATGAATAGTCCGCTCCATTTCTCTAACATCGTTGCATCCTCCGTTTCACTTCTTCAGCGTTTTCGTATAATATATAATTATTGATGTAATTTATTATATATACTCGAAGGTTAATTAATCAATGGCATTTTTTCGAATTTGCGTTTTTTATTTTTCCCTTTAAAACTGGTTGCCAGGCGGTGATTGCAATGACACAACAACAAAAGAAGAAGCCAGGACGACCCAAAAGCTCGGGAAGCATCGGGACAATGCAGCAGATCTTGCATACAGCGTCCCGTCTATTCATGGAGCTGGGGTTTGAGAAGGTCTCTCTCGATATGGTCGCCCAGGCTTGCAGCGTAACCAAGGCAAGTGTCTATTACTATTTCAATAACAAATCGGTGCTATTCACCGAGTCTCTGCTGTTCGTTCTCCAGATGGCGTACAATCAGACCGAGCGGTTTATAAGGCAGGAGCTGCCGCTTAGAGAACGTCTCATTGCGGTAGCAGAAGGACATATGCGCAATAATCATGTTGATTTTGAGACGATGATGCGCGAGGCATCCGCTGGATTAAGTCAAGAGCAGATCGACAAGGTGCGCGGAGGCGAGCGGGCGCTGCATGAGCTGCTCGCTACCCTGTTCGAGGAGGCCATGGCTGAAGGCAGCATCATCCATTGCGATCCGCTGTTGCTATCCCATACCTTCACAGCGGCAATGACTGTTCGCAATCGCGAGCTGGTGATGGAGCAGCGGCAATCTACCGGGGAGGCAGCGGAGAAGCTGGTTGATCTGTTCTGGTTCGGACTTCTTCCGCGTCCATAATCCATGTAGCCTGAAGCTGAACCTTGGGCTGCGCCGTCAGGTCTTTGACTGCTTCGCAAGCCGCATACCTCAGTTGCGCTTCCTTCCTTCATCCATTAAACTGAATAGACTGTGCTTGGTGAGAGAATTAGACGAGGGGATCTTGGATGCAATTTGTATTTGACTTAGATGGAACACTATGCTTCTATGGACGGCCAGTCTCCAGTTCATTGCTGGCTTGCCTGGCTGAGCTTGTCGCATGCGGGCATGAAGTGGCCTTCGCCTCCGCGCGACCGATCCGGGACATGCTTCCTGTACTGGAGCGCCCCTTCCATCATTATCCGATGGTCGGCGGCAATGGCGCGATGACGTCCCGTGACGGCAAGCTCATAAGCATCGCCAGCTTCCCCGAAGACGTACAGGCCGCGCTGTTGAAACTGCTCGCACAGCATTCCGCCTCCTGTCTATATGACAGCGATTGGGATTACGCCTACGATGGCCCGGATGAGCATCCGATATTGCGGCAGGTCGATGAACATCGCCTTGCAACACGCCGAGCTGTCATAGAGCTTGGTTCTTTAGTGAAAATTCTCGTGCTGGATGCCGATGCCAAGGATGAGCTTGCTGCGGAATTGACGAAGCTGCCTGTCGTGGTGCACCGTCATCATCATGAAGCTGTCATCGACATCAGCCCGAAGGGAATTCATAAGTGGTCAGCGCTGCGCAAGCTCGGGTTTATTGAGGGACAATTCGTGGCTGTAGGCAACGATGCCAATGACATTACGATGTTTCAGGCCTCAGGTCATGCGATTATGATCGGGGAGCATCCTCTACTGGCTCCGTATGCTGACGAAACCGTCGCTCTGGGCGAGCGCTGCGAAGACGAGCTGATAGCAAAGCTGAAGAGCTTAGGAGAACGACTGTAGAGCGCTGCACGGCGCAATTGAGAGGAGAATTCATTATGAAATCAATATGTATTTTTTCCGGCTCCAATCTTGGAAATAAGGTTGAATATGCCCAGGTAAGCCGCCAGTTGGCTGTACTGATGGCACAGCAGGGCTATCGCCTTGTCTATGGCGGATCGACCGTTGGACTCATGGGAGAGGTCGCCAATACGATCATGCAGCATGGCGGCGAGGCTGTAGGCGTCATGCCGCGCGGCCTGTTCGAGGGAGAGATGGTTCACCACGGCTTGACCGAGCTGATTGAAGTGGATGGCATGCATGCCCGCAAAGCCAAAATGGGCGAGCTGGCGGATGGCTTTATCGCTCTGCCCGGGGGATTTGGCACCTATGAGGAGCTGTTCGAGGTGCTATGCTGGGCGCAGATCGGCATTCATCATAAGCCTATTGGTCTGCTTAACATCGAAGGCTACTTTGACCCGCTGCTGGCTTTGATTCATTCCAGTATCGAGGGCGGCTTCTCCAATAGCTCCAACCTGAGCTTGTTCCGCATCTCGACTGAACCCGAAGAGCTATTGGAGCAGATGAAGAATTATGTACCACAGCAGATGGAACGGAAATGGAAGCAGCTAGACGCCTAAGCGAATGAAGCCTGACCTATAAGGTGCTAACCTAACTTAACCTTACCTTACCTTGCAATCATAAGATTCACAGGTTGGAAGCACATCATGTTGCGGGCTGCTGTCAGGTACCCGCCAGCCCGCTATTGGCGTGGATGGTACCTGACACAGCCCAATCATACTAATTTCGTCTGGCGTCTGCATGCCTCCTGTTGTCTTTGTCGCAACATACGACACGACTTGTCGACTTATAGACACAAAGGTGGCTACTGCAGGCGGCTCACCTTCACCCCGCCCTCGATCCAGGCTATGGCAGTGCTACTTCCCGCCAGCTCCGCAGGCGATATGAAGCCAGTTGACCTCCGCACCATATAGCGCCTCTCCTTTTCTCCGCAAGCCAGCTCAATCGCTTCAACCCCTTCGTCCACAGCCAGCTTCAGCCCCGCGAGTCTTCTACGCTCCTCTTGTTCCAGTCCGTCCCCAGCATGCAGCCACAGCACAAACTCGCAGCTTGCCAGATCATACCCGAATCGGTATGCCTCCTCTGGTGTCTCGTCTCCTCCCGAATAACTGTAGACCGATGCCGTATACTGCTTTGCCAACTCCGTGATCTCCGCTTGAGCCGATGGTACACCTGCCGCAGCAGCTTGTTCTGGAGACAGCGATTGGGATTGTGGCACCATTACAATCAGCTCATCGGCCACACCTCTCGATGAAGCCAATGTATGGTGGAGGCTGCGCACATCGTCTCCGGCTAGCACACACAAGCTGATTCGGATGGGTGCGCGGTAGATCAGCTCATGAATAGGTGCTCCCCACTTCTCAATGGCTCGCTGTCCATTCTCTTGGAGCAGAGAGCTCAGCGTGTCGCTCTCCAGCCCGGCCATTGTCACATGACCATAATGATGAACGAAGGCATCCAGCGCAACATGAAGGGTATAGCCTTGTCGGATGGCTCGCAGACACAGGTCATCGTCCTCATAGTTTCCGAGGCGATACCGCTCGTCGAAGCCGCCGATCTCCTCCAGCATGCTTCGCCTGGCGAGCAGGCAAAAGCCGATCAACCTGCGAACCTGCAGCCTGTTGCCCGCTTGTGAAGCTGTGTACGCCTCGGCGAATGCATCAAGCTGCGACAGCTCTGTGTAGCTAACTGCAATGCGCTGATGGCCGCTCGTGAAGTTACTGACCGGGCCGACCATTCCCGCATCCTCCTCGCTCTCCATCACTCGCAGCATATGGGTCAGCCACCCCTTGGTGACGACAGTATCATTGTTAAGGAACAGCACATAGTCCCCGCTTGCCAGCGCAGTGCCCTGGTTGCATCCTATAGCGAAGCCGACATTTTCTTGGTTCTCATGCAGAATAATGTCCGGATACAGTCGGATATAATCCGGCGTTCCATCCGTGGAGCCATTATCTACAATAATAATCTCATGCGGCTCTGGCGTATGCCGCCGGATGCTCTCCAGACAGCTCGCCGTCACTTCCAACTGATTGCGCGTCAAAATCACAATACTCGTCTTCATCCGTCACCTCACCTTTTCCTTAGCCAGAACGAAGCGCCATTGCGAGGAACTGATTGCATATGTGCAGCGGCCTCCCACAACGGGTTCAGCTTGGCAGCCAGCTCTTCATCCTGCTCGACAAAAGCGCTTGGAAAGAAAATATCGAAGCCCCCGCCCCCACCTAACAAATAAGCTGCCAGCACATATTGTTCATTATATAAACGGTTCCCCCACGAAGGCGGGTAGTCCAGCGGTAGAAAAATATCATGGAACTGCACGAGCACACCCGAATTTAATTCGGGCAGAACCTCCAGTAAAATGACGGTTGCGTCCGAGTTCATAAAGGAACGATGACTGCTATCTACAAATAAAATGTCGCCCGCCTGTAGTTCGCGGTAGATGGAGACATCCACATTCTCGGCGCCCTGGCGGATCAATCTGTCGCAAAGTGCATCTACCTCCGCGCGCGGGGCGGGATCAATCGAGATAAGCTCCGTCGCAAGCTGTTGATCCGCAATCGCCCGCCTTGCGAACTTCGTCGAGTTGCCGGAGCCAATCTCGATAATGCGCCTGGGCTTGGAGTGTGCGATTACGCCATATAGCGCCACTGCGTCAAGACCGGTAAACCATGAATTGAGCCAGTAGGGCTGAAGAGACTGCTCTTCCGAGCGAAGCTCAATCGCTGCCAGTCGCTCCTTGAATTCCAGACATTTCTCCAGAAACGCCCCATAGTCGCTGCGGCGTTCATTAATCAGGCTACAGAGTCCGCGATGCAGCGTCCTGCCCCAGCCGTATCTCGCCGCGGGGACATACGGATATTCAAACTGAAAGGTACGCATCAGTCCCCCCTTCCCTTGTTCACACGGGCCGCATTCAGTCCCACATACCTGGTACCGAGCAAATTTTTGAAGTAGTTCCGATTATATTGCATGCTGGGATGCGAGGGATAATAGCTCAACGCCAGCTCATTATGATAATTGGCCTTCTGATGCTGACCCAGCTTATCGTAGCACATGCACAACTGGAGATGGGGTACCCAGGTGGAGACGGCCTTGTTCGTCATCCCCATATTGCCGGTATCGACAGGGAGACGTACAGCGAGGTCATACCAATAGATGGCCTGCTCATACTTCACCTGCTCGAATAGATGAGCCCCCAGCCTGCAGCAGAACTCTGCCCGCGGCTTGTCATAGATCAGTGTCCGGCACAGCCATTGAAATTCCTGCATCTTGTCTCCTAAGCGGCCCCAGCACTCTGCTCCCTTCAGGCAAGCTTGGAAATTATCCTCGATCCAGCCTTGCCCTGTAGCCAGAAACCGGCCATAGTAATCCACGGCCTCCTCATTGAACTGATGGTCGCGCAGCTCGTTGGCATAGTAGTATAGATCACGCGGCGAGAACTGCTCTCCTTGTTCGGCGCGTTTGCGGTAAATACGCAGGTTCCGATCGGTATGTGCCTTATCCTTCTTATGCGTAATGCAGGCATCGCTCGCATAGGCACGGCCAGCTACCGCCAAGTATTCATGCACAGGCCCAGTCCATTGAAACCCGCATTCCCTGCGCACCAGTCGATTGCGGCGCAGCGTGCTGATCACATTGCCCTCGCCGTCAAAGGCCAGATTGTATGGCATCGTCACCGTATCAATCTCCGGGGGAAGCGTCTGCTTGAGCTGGCGCAAGCGCTCCTGATCCACCGGTGTAATCGTATCATCAGCATCCAGCCACATAATATAGTCCTTCGTAGCCTTGCTGAAGGAATAGTTACGCGCTGCCGCAAAATCATCAATCCATTCAAAATCATAGATGACGGCTCCAAAGCTGGCAGCAATCTCCTTCGTCCTATCCGTCGAGCCGGTATCGACAATGACGATCTCATCGGCGATGCCCACCATTCCTGACAGACATTGTCCGAGGCTGTTCTCCTCGTTGCGGACGATCATACATAAGCTAATCGTAATCATCGCTATCCTATATCCTCCTTATCCAGCATGTCGACTACCATGACAGACTTCAGTTCGCCAGGCGGCAGCGCGGGGGACATCTGCTCAATCGGATGATGAACAGCGAGCTTGGGTGTGACTGCCGAATCCATCGACAGCTCGACCTCCACCAGCACTCCCCCTTCTGCATCCAGCGCGTCCTTGATCGCTTGCTCGGCCTCGCAGTGCAGCCTAATTCTACTCGCCGGGAGTCCGTAGGCTTCCGCAATAGCCGGCAGATCAGGACAGGTATAGCTGCCAACTGTCGACTGCCTGCGACCGTCAAAATACATGTCCTGGAACTGACGAACCATGCCGAGCGTGCGGTTGTTCATGACGAATATTTTGATGGGAAGCTGATGCCGAGCCATCGTGTTCAGCTCCTGAATATTCACCTGAATGCCGCCATCGCCCGCAATGACAATGACTCTCCTGCCCGGCTCCGCCTTGCATGCTCCGATCGCTGCCGGGAGCGCGAAGCCCATCGCGCCCATGCCTCCGGCATTAAGCAGCCGCTGACCCTCTCGAAGACGCAAGGACTGGCTAGCCCACATCTGATGCTGCCCGACATCTAGCACGAACAGGTCGCCATCGCTGCTGCAAGCAGAGAGCAGCTCCATGAAGCGGTTCGGCTCTACAGCTCCGCTACTGGGAACAGGGGAGCCGCTCGGATAACGCTTCTGCCAGCTATTCATCATCGCCCGCCAGCCGCTGAAGTCTGGCAGTTGCGTCCTCTGCAGCGACTTGACCAGCCTGCACAGGAAGCTCTTTACATCCGCATGCAGCGCCTTATCGACCCGTACCTTCTCATTCAGCTCCGCCTTGTCAATATCGACATGCACCTTGAGCGCTCCGCGGGCAAAGGTAGACGGCCTTGTGCCCGTCTGACGGGTATCGAGGCGCGAGCCGAGCACCAACAGCAGATCGCAATTGGCCGCTGCCAGATTGCTATAGCGATTGCCGTAAGCGCCGATCAGCCCGGCGCTTGCCGGGTGGACGCCAGGCAGCGCATCCAGCCCGAGCAGCGAATGCACGACGGGAATTCCCGTCAGCTCAACCAGCTCCCGCAGTTCAGCAGATGCCCCAGAGGCGCGAACGCCGCCACCAGCCAGTATGAGCGGCCTTTGCGCCTTCTCCAGCATGGCCGTAACCGCCTGAATATCACGGCTGGTTACGGGCGGCGGCTCAGCCAGGAGCTGACGGTGCTCCTCACTGCCGAAGAAGGACGGCAATTGTTGCGGGTCAATGTCGGCACGCTGCACATTCATCGGCAGATCGAGCAGCACCGGACCGGGACGGCCATGCCGTGCGAGAAAGACGGCTTTTTCCAGACCATACCGGATACGCTCGGGCTCGCAGATCATTTCGGCATACTTGACGATCGGCCGCACGATGCTAACAATATCTGTCTCCTGAAATCCGATCTGTCGAACCGGACGATCTCCCTTGTACTCATACGTATTGACCTGACCGGTAACGAACAGGCAAGGCACGGAGTCGAAGTAGCAGCTTCCGATTCCCGTTATCAGATTGAGCGCCCCCGGTCCACTGGTGGCCATCGCTACGCCTAGACGTCCATTTACACGGGCATACCCTTCCGCCGCGAACGCAGCAGACTGCTCATGGTGAACCGAGACGCACTCGATGTCTTGTCGATCATAGGTTGAGTCCAGCAAGTGTGCGATGGCTCCGCCGATCATCTCGAACACATGAGCCACCCCTTGCTCCGCGATACAATCCATCACATAGTCAGACAGCTTCATCTCTCTCCCCCTAGCTAGCGCATGGCCGAGGCAGCCATATAGGTGCGAATCTGTTCCAGACAGAGCTCCTCGGCGGCCTCGCCCGCGATCTGTCTTTGGTACCAGCTTACGGCATGTGCCAAGGCCTGCTCCACGCTCCAGCGAGGCCGCCACCCTAATCTGCGCCGCGCCTTCGAGCTGTCCAGCTTCAGATCAGCCGCTTCATGCGGCTGCGCCTGTCTGTCCAGTTCATAATAAGAGCGATTCCCCCACAGCTCGCCCGCTCTCTGAGTCATCCATTCGACCGAGCGGACACTGTGCTCATCTGGCCCGAAGTTCCATGCTTCTGCCAGCGCGGCACCTTGCTCTGCCAGTTGCTGCGCCAGCAGCAGATAGCCGGACAACGGCTCCAGCACATGCTGCCACGGCCGGGTAGCCTGCGGGTGGCGAATCGCCAGCTTGCCATTGCCGCTCAATGCGCGAATACAGTCGGGCAGCAGACGATCCTCTGCGTAATCCCCGCCGCCGATTACATTGCCTGCGCGCGCTGTGGCGATTCCGACCCGATGGCGGTCATGCAGTGACGGATGAAAGTAACTGCTGCGATACGCTGCCGTTACCAGCTCCGCACATGCCTTGCTGCTCGAATACGGATCGTAGCCGCCGAGCGGCTCATTTTCCCGGTAGCCCCATTCCCATTCGCGGTTGTCGTAGCATTTGTCTGACGTCACATTCACTACAGCCCGAATCGGAGCCCCTGCCAAGCTCGCCTCGCGCACCGCCTCCAGCAGCCAGACCGTGCCCATCACATTCACCTCGTAAGTGGCTGTCGGCTCCTTATAGGAGCGCCTGACCAACGGCTGCGCCGCCATATGAATGACGACCTCTGGCGCACAATCAGCTACCAGCGCCTGTACTGCTTGGCGATCCCGAATGTCGCCGATGACAGAGCGCATCCACCCCTCCGGGCGGCACTGCCCATACAGGCTGGCCGCCCCTTCCGGCTCCAGGGCATAGCCCGTAATATCGGCGCCAAGCGTGCGCAGCCAGAGGCAGAGCCACATTCCCTTGAAGCCGGTGTGCCCGGTCACCAGCACGCGCCTGCCCTGCCAATATGATAGATGCTTCATCCCCTCACCTCTACTCTCCTACCTCCATGGTGCTGCGCCGCCAGACCATAGCTGCTCCAGATAGTTTTTATCCCGCAGCGTATCCATCGGCTGCCAAAATCCGGTATGCTTATAGGCAGACAACTGCCGTTCATCGGCTAGCCTTCGGAGCGGCTGCTCCTCCCATACGGTGCGGTCCCCCTCGATATAATCCAGCACCTTAGGCTCCAGCACGAAGAAGCCGCCATTCACCCAGCCCCCGTCCCCACGCGGCTTCTCGATAAATCCCTTGACCCCGGAATCTGCTCCCAGTTGCAGTGCCCCGAACCGACCGCCAGGCTGCACCGCCGTTACGGTCGCCAGCTTGCCCTGCTCCTGATGAAACTGAACCAGCTTCGCGATATTTACATCAGCCAATCCATCTCCGTAGGTCATCAAGAACGGCTCTTGTCCGATATAGCTCCCGATTCGCTTCAGTCGTCCGCCGGTTAACGTGTCCCGTCCTGTCTCGACGAGCGTCACCTTCCACGGCTCCAGATATTGATTATGAACAACCGTCTTGTTGCGGTTGCCAAAATCGAAGGTCACATCCGTCCCGTGAAGATAATAGTGCGCAAAATATTCCTTGATGACATGACCTTTGTACCCCAGACATACGATGAATTCTTGGAAGCCATGCTTCGAAAAAATATTCATAATATGCCAGAGGATCGGCTTATCCCCGATCTCAATCATCGGCTTCGGCTTCAGCACCGTCTCCTCGCTAATTCGTGTGCCGTAGCCTCCCGCCAGCAGGACAACCTTCATGATGCCCCACCCCCTCCAAGCAGCTTGTGAAGCACCTGAGCCACATAGTCTAGCATCGGCTCCGTTAAGCCGGGGTAGATGCCAACCCAGAATGTCCGGTTCATAATCGCATCCGTATGAGTCAGCGGGCCAGCGACGCGATGCTTCACCTGCGCGTAGGCTGGCTGACGCAGCAGATTGCCTGCGAACAGCAGCCGTGTCCCGATGCCGTGCGCCTCCAGCGCCTGTACCAGCTCGTTGCGACTATGCGGCGCATTCTCCCGCACCGTGATCGGGAAGCCGAACCAGCTCGGCTCACTGCCCGGTGTTGCTTCAGGGAGCACCAACAGATGCTGAAGCGGCTGGAGCGCCTCCTTCAAATATCGGAAGTTTTCCTGGCGGCGCTTCACGAATTGCGGGAGCTTCGCCAGTTGAGCCACTCCGATGGCTGCTTGCATGTCGGTGATCTTGAGATTATATCCGATATGGCTATACGTATATTTATGGTCGTAACCGCACGGAAGCGTGCCCAGCTCCCAATCAAATCGGCGACCGCATGTATTATCCTTGCCTGGCTTGCACCAGCAATCTCTGCCCCAGTCCCGGAACGATTCGGTAATCTTGCGCAGCTTGGCATTCGAGGTCAGCACTGCGCCTCCTTCCCCCATCGTGATATGATGAGCCGGATAGAAGCTGACCGTCGCCAGATCGCCGAAGGAGCCTACAGCCTGCCCATCATAACGCGCACCAACTGCATCGCATGTATCCTCGATGAGCCACAGCCCATACTGATCAGCAACCTGCTTCACCGCTCTCAGATCAAATGGATTGCCCAGCGTATGCGCGACCATAATCGCCTTGGTCTTGCTGCTGATTGCAGCCTCCAGCTTCGAAGCATCAATATTGTAAGTTGACATATTGACATCGACAAAGACCGGAACCATCCCATGCTGGATGATTGGATTGACCGTGGTCGGAAAGCCTGCCGCAGCGGTGATGACTTCATCACCCGGCTTGAGGCATCGTTCTCCAAGCTGTGGAGAGGTCAGTGCCGAGAAAGCCAGCAGATTGGCGCTGGAGCCTGAATTCGTCAACAGAGCATAGCGGGTATCCATGTAACGGGCAAACTCCCGCTCGAAGCGGCGGGCATATCGTCCCTCGGTTAGCCAGAAATCTAGCGAGGAATCAACGAGTGCAGTCAATTCCTCCTCGTCAAACACTTTGCCGCTTACCGGTATATAGTCCACTCCCGGCTCGAACTCCTTGTGTCTCCAGCGGCTCTTGTAATAGACTGCAGCAAGCTGCAATATCTGCTCCCGCAGTTCCTGCTCCTTCATCGTCATGTATGGCAGTGCCTCCCAGATGTCCGACATTGCTTCGTTGTATGCACAAGCAAATGCTTATACCAAAGCATGTTAAATCTGCTTCTCTCATACTATATGTAATCAAGAGAAAATAGTTTACTGTTATTGCTAAGGAGGGTGTAAATGTCATTTATCAGCGCAGAGCTGGCCGCCAGATTCCAGCATTTTGGGGAGAACACCTTCGTCCAGCAAGGCGGAGAATTCGTCTACCCGCCAGAGATCGCCATCGGCAGCCATGTCTTCATACGTGCACACTATTGGTTCAATATTGTAACGCCTGGCACTGGACGCGGACCCAAGATTATGATCGGGGATGGCTGTCAGTGTAATCTGGGACTTATCATCTCTGCTGTCAACCGGGTAGAACTAAAAGCCAATGTGCTCATCGGGCCGAATGTCTATATCTCCGACACAGATCATCACTATCAATCTGTCGGCATTCCGGTTCATTCCCAGGGCATCACCTCCCATAGCCAGAGCGTGGAGATTGGTGAAGGCGCCTGGATCGGCGCCAATGCCGTCATCGTCGGCGATGTTCGCATCGGCAGAGGCAGCGTCATATCCGCGAATAGCGTCGTCACACGCTCTGTGCCAGAATATTGTGTAGTCGGCGGCTCGCCAGCCAGCATATTGAAGGTCTATGACACCCACAGCGGGAAATGGGTGCGTACCCGCTCGCAGCGACAAGCACTGCTGCTACTGGAGAAACGCAAGGAGCAGCCGCTCATGTCCATCTGCATCCCCACCTATAACCGCGAGGGAGATCTACGCCGCTGCCTGAATGCCATCTATGACCAGATCGGGGATACGGAACTGATCGAGGTCGTCGTCAGCGATAATGCCTCTACGGATGGGACATCTGAGATTCTCAAGCACTTCGCTGCACGCTATAGCAATTTTCGTCATGTCCGCAATGAAGTGAACGTCGGTGCAGACGCCAATATTATGAGCGTGGTAGCCAAGGGACGCGGAACCTTCATCAAAATTCAAGGCGACGATGATTTCTTCTTGCCAGGAACCGTGCTGCCGCTCTTGAATGTGCTGTATCAGCATCGCGACTGTGCAGTCATTCATATCGACTTGATTCATCCTAACGGGGAGGTGGTGGTAGGAAATGGAATGGACGATTATCTTGCCCGCACCTCCATCTACTCCTCATTTATTTCCTCTACCATCTTGCGCCGCAAGGAGTGGGAGCAGCTCGAGGAGAAGAGCCTGTTCCTGTCCTCCTCCTTCAATCAAATCTATTGGCAATATGCGATACTGGAGCAGCACCCGCAATTTTGCATCGTTCATCGCCCCATCTTTGCTTACGCAGGGAATGACACCGCAAGCTACAACTTTGGTCAGGTATTCATCGATGGGTACCAGCGCATCCTGCACCATTTCGTCGGCAAGGGGCTTGCACCAGAATCTGTGCGGGAGGATAAGCGCATAGCCTTCTACAATTTCATCCTCCCCTGGTATAGCCGCTTTGCTGCAAACGGCTCGCCCAAGCTGGAGCAATTCGAGGAGTTCTTCACCCTGCACTACCAGGATGAAGCCTACTACGAGGAAGCCATGATGCAGCTCAGAGCTGCACGCCAGGACGGGGGGCAATAGCCCTGAAGACGGACGTACCCGGCCTATCAGACTGCTGGATGCAGCTTGATGGGCCGGGCACCTTACAAGATGAATTCAGTTAACAGGTCTATGCTCATTCCCCAATTTCTTATGTCCAATCCTCACATTCGCCCTTACAAAGAATATCGGTGCATGGATATTAGCCAGTTGCTGGGGAAGGCTGCCAGCATTGGGTTCTGCTGTGGGCTCCATTATCGTTCGGTTTCGCGCTCCCCTCTCCTCCTGAGCAGAGGCCAACTCTGCTTGCATGTAGTCGGCTTGCCGCATCAATGCACGCAAATGATGGACGAGCTGCTTCACACTTCGGCGCTGCGGCGGCTGAACTGTCAGTTGCGTCTCCAACTGACGAAGCAGCAGGTTCACCTCCTTGCTTAGTTCGGACGGGGGCTGTTCTCCTTGGCTTGCGCTCCCCACTTCGGACGATTGTACTAGCTCCTGCATCGCTTGTCTGGAGTTAGCTCGTCCATGCAGTTGCACCAGCGCGCCTACCATGCTGGCAATCTGCAGCTCAATTAGCATCGCCTCATGGCCTGACAAGTGCTCCAGCCGAATCATCATCCTGTGACATAACTGGAGCACAGATCGTGTAAGCATGTGGATTGAACGTCCCTTTACAGAACTTGTCTGATCCCTGCTACCCCCACTCATCTTCATTCCACTCCCAAGGCTCTGCGAAGGATTCCAACTCATTCATCTGCTCTGCATCCAGCACATCTGCATCTGGCCGTTCTTGCTGTTCCTCCGTCTCCTCTGCAATCATCCCGTTTTGCTGGGCGAGCGCTGTATGGAGCTGCATGTGAAGCATAGTGTCCAGTTTTTTCATCAGCATCCATTCTGCCATAACCACTGTATCCATAAATTGAATGACCGACTGGTTGAATTTGATAATCGCTGTAAGATTAAGCCCCTTCTCATGCTGGATGTTTTCTTGGGAAAAAGCCAGAATGTGCTCTGCCTCCGTGTTCAGCAGTCTGGAAAGTGCCTTATCTTCGGAAGCAATGGATTCGATCAGATGAGTTACTGCATCATGAATGGTAGGTGTGGTTTGAGAGGAAATACGTTCATTCGTCTTCATCGTGATCCTCCTTACTTCCAGTCTTTATTCGCAGTAATCTTCGAGGTATTCCAGCCGCTCCTCCAGCCGGATAACATCCTCTAGCTTAAAATGCAGCAGTATCTGGTTTTTAACTACATTTCGCAGCATGCGATCCACACTGTCATTAATCCTGAGCGCATCATCGAGACTGAACTCATGCTCCTGGATAAAGCGCTGCAGCTTCTCTGCCTCTGCATTGATAATATGAGATAATCCGATCTCCTCCAAAGCAATGGAAGTGAGCAGAAGATTGATAACCTCAGGGCGCTTCAGCACAATTTCAGGCGTAATATCCGGCACGTTCGGCATGCTCATCCTTCGCAACTTCCTCTCTTATCTGAAAATGAAGGCTGCACTCTTCTCTGAGAGCTTGGGCAAAACAACTTACAAACATATATATGTAATTTCTATTCATTACATGTCCCAAGAATAGCCGCTCACAAAAAAGAGTACGATCCAGGAACTGAATCAGAAAACTCAGATCGTGGAAGTACCCTTAGTGACTCGACCTAACTATGCTCTAGGAACAATAGGTATATGAGCCAGAACAGAATCCAGCTTCTGTTGAAGCAAAATTTCTTTGCGAACCACTTCCTGCAACGTTCGTCTGACACTCTCATCAACCGTTAGCAGGTTGGATAGTGTTGCTGGAGGAGTGAGGCCTCTTCCCAGAGTACCGACGACGTATTGTATCTTCTCTGCCTCTGCATTGATAATATGGGCGAGAGCCAGCTCCTCTAAGGCAATGGATGCCAGCAACAGCGCCATGCTTTGATTGACAGTTACCGATATGCTCGGCGTAATATTGGGAATAGATGCTTGGGACAAGCTCCTCACCTCTCTATCTCGTTATGCAACATGTATATGTATAACTGCTCATCCTTAACTCTGGCACATCAATAATTTCTAGCCCCATTTAATCGAACGGCTTGTCCGCTCGAAAAATCTGGAAGGATGAGCATTCGAGCCGCCTGGTGAACAGACAGCTCGCGGCTGAGCTTCTAGGGCGAGTCTGAAAAGTCTGAACGGATCAGACCTATCCGAATTTTCGTTTCAAGCAAGGCGTTTTTTTCGAAGGCGTACCGGGGGTACGTCAAGAAAAGGCAACGCAGCATGGGGCGAACAGGCGGTGAGAGATACCCTTGAACGAGTTTTCAAACACGACCTATTAATATTCCCCCCTGTACTAGCATATCCTGCAACGTCACACGTTGATTCACAGCCAAAAATGGCCCCTGATTCAGGATTCAGGAGGCCATTTTCTTTTTTGCAAGCTTATAATAGCTCTATGCAAAGTATCTATCCAGTCACTATTTCTTTTCGATTTCTTAGAATGGTTAGCTTAGTCGAATGACAGACATATTTGTTGGAGCAGTAGAAGCAAGCGTTGCCGCAGCTATCACTCCGAATAATTGAAGCTGAACTGTAGCATTTGCGGTGGGCACATTAACAATAAAATTACAATTAAAAG
The DNA here is from genome assembly GCF_054955055.1 of Paenibacillus sp. J5. Lineage (NCBI taxonomy): Bacteria > Bacillati > Bacillota > Bacilli > Caryophanales > Paenibacillaceae > Paenibacillus > Paenibacillus sp. J5. The sequence goes on from NZ_JBUEDD010000002.1 coordinate 469,645, forward strand.
CTGTTAAACTTATAGCTGGTGAAATAACGGATTGCGGCACCACTGTACCATTCACTACTACTTGGGAACTGACTAATAGAGCAGCATTTAGATTAATGGAATAAGAAATAAAATAATTACCTGGATTGGTCAATGTAATAGTCGTTGATGCCCCATTGAATGCGGTCCCTGCACCCACAACCTGGTTATTAGGTAATGGGACATTCGTTCCACCGAGGACAACTGAAATTAAACTCCCACTCGTGTTACTTCCAAATATTGAGTTAGCTGTAAGACTCGTTCCTGTAGCGCCAGTCGATCCTGTGGCTCCTGTGGCCCCAGTTTCTCCGGTCGCTCCTGTTGCTCCTGTTGCTCCGGTGGCTCCAGCTGCTGCCAGTAAGCTATAATCTGTTGAACTGTCCGGTGTTCCCGCAGGCGGCGCTGTAATCACTACATACGTGCTTCCCTCATACGTTACTACTTGACCCACTGGATATGTTGGAGCTGCAACCGGATCGAAGGCTACGACACCTGTGAAGCTTCCTGTTGCCCCTGTGACTCCCGTGGCTCCCGTGGCTCCCGTGACTCCCGTGACTCCCGTGGCTCCCGTGACTCCCGTGGCTCCAGCTGCTGCCAGTAAGCTATAATCTGTTGAACTGTCCGGTGTTCCCGCAGGCGGCGCTGTAATCACTACATACGTGCTTCCCTCATACGTTACCACTTGACCCACCGGATATGTTGGAGCTGCAACCGGATCGAAGGCTACGACACCCGTGAAGCTTCCTGTTGCTCCTGTTGCTCCCGTCGCTCCAGTGGCTCCAGTTTCTCCTGTGGCTCCCGTGACTCCAGCTGCTGCCAGTAAGCTATAATCTGTTGAACTGTCCGGTGTTCCCGCAGGCGGCGCTGTAATCACTACATACGTGCTTCCCTCATACGTTACCACTTGACCTACTGGATATGTTGGAGCTGCAACCGGGTCGAAGGCTACGACACCTGTGAAGCTTCCTGTTGCCCCTGTTGCTCCCGTTGCCCCTGTTGCTCCCGTGGCTCCAGCTGCTGCCAGTAAGCTATAATCTGTTGAACTGTCCGGTGTTCCCGCAGGCGGCGCTGTAATCACTACATACGTGCTTCCCTCATACGTTACCACTTGACCCACCGGATATGTTGGAGCTGCAACCGGATCGAAGGCTACGACACCTGTGAAGCTTCCTGTTGCCCCTGTTGCTCCCGTTGCCCCTGTTGCTCCGGTCGCTCCGATGGCTCCAGTTTCTCCGGTGACTCCCGTGACTCCCGTAGCTCCCGTGGCTCCCGTGACTCCCGTGGCTCCCGTGGCTCCAGCTGTTGCCAGTAAGCTATAATCTGTTGAACTGTCCGGTGTTCCCGCAGGCGGCGCTGTAATCACTACATACGTGCTTCCCTCATACGTTACCACTTGACCCACTGGATATGTTGGAGCTGCAACCGGATCGAAGGCTACGACACCCGTGAAGCTTCCTGTTGCCCCTGTTGCTCCGGTCGCTCCGATGGCTCCAGTTTCTCCTGTTGCTCCCGTAACTCCCGTGGCTCCAGTTTCTCCCGTGGCTCCCGTGGCTCCAGCTGCTGCCAGTAAGCTATAATCTGTTGAACTGTCCGGTGTTCCCGCAGGCGGCGCTGTAATCACTACATACGTGCTTCCCTCATACGTTACCACTTGACCCACCGGATATGTTGGAGCTGCAACCGGATCGAAGGCTACGACACCTGTGAAGCTTCCTGTTGCCCCTGTGGCTCCAGTTTCTCCTGTTGCCCCTGTTGCTCCCGTTGCCCCTGTTGCCCCTGTGGCTCCGGTGGCTCCAGTTTCTCCGGTGGCTCCTGTTGCTCCTGTTGCTCCTGTGGCTCCGGTCGCTCCTGTTGCTCCTGTTGCCCCTGTGGCTCCTGTTGCTCCTGTTGCCCCTGTGGCTCCGGTCGCTCCTGTTGCCCCTGTGGCTCCCGTTGCTCCGGTCGCTCCAGTTTCCCCGGTCGCTCCTGTTGCCCCCGTTGCCCCTGTCGTGCCCGTCGCGGATTGCAGGTTTTCAATTCGCACGATGGCTGACCCTTGAGTGACATCAATAGATAACGTATCGGACACGAACAATATGTTGTCAGTATAACCGACAGTTGCCGAGCCCGAAGTTCCAATTACATTGAACAGTACTTCACCCGTTTCCAACGTACCCGTAGCTCCCGTAGATCCCGTAGCTCCCGTGGCTCCGGTCGCACCCGTAGCCCCGCTCCCTCCCGTTGGACCAGTCGGGCCGCCAAAGGGGCCTGTCGGTCCTGTTGCACCAGTAGGCCCAACCATGACCGTTGCACTTAATATACTGTCCATTTTGGATTGAAGAAACATTTGATTTCGTGTTGCGCTCTCAATTGTCGAACGAACGCTGGCATGCATGGCCATTACATCGCTAAGCGTTGCAGGAGGACTGCTCACACCTGGCAATGTACCTAATACATATTGAAGGTTTTCCCCGCCTGCATTTAAAATATGGCTTAATCCTAATTCTTCCATTGCAATCGAAGATAGCAGCATATTGATAGCATCTTCTCTGGTAATCGTGATATTAGGTGTAATATTGGGGAGGTTAGGTTGCGACATGAATCTGCCTCCTGACATAGGTAACGTAGTTTCAATACTCTATGGTTAATTGGCTAAATTGGAACCTGTCAAATGAACAAAAAAACTCAATTATAGAATTTTTATAAATTTATGCAACTGAACCACACAAACGCAACACCCCCTAGAGTACGCATAGCGCACAGATCTACGGGGTGTTGATTTCTCTAACCTTATAGTTGACTTGCTCCGTCTTCATCCTCTCTTCTCTCCTCATGGGCATAGCGCTCCATATGACTTCTCATACGCATCAGCCCCTCCTGTGCCTCCTTATGCTCCGGATTCAGAGCTAAAGCCTCCTCATACTTAGCGGCGGCGGTTCTCCAATCTCCCATCTCCTCCCGACAATGTCCGATTCCATACATCGCGTGAAAGCTGCCCACCCCCTTCAAGATGAGATATGGCAATCGCTGCTCGCCCAGCTCAAGGCAATGATAGAATAACCTCTCCGCCTCCTCATAATTCCCCTTCATCTGTTCGATCAGTGCCCGGTAATAATGAAGATCGGTATAGTCCGGGTATAGCTGTATCGCCCTAATAATCCCTTCGCCAGCACTCTCGATGCTGCCCAGCGCGAGCAAAATATCATACTTCATCTTATAGATCAGCGATGGAGGCAGCTTTCCAGCCTCAATAAACCTCCGAATCGAAGTGTTCAGCCATCCAAAAGCTTCAGCATAGCGCTGCACCCGATAATATTCGCTAGCCATATGATAGTCTATCCACGGATGATAACCAGGCTGCTCCTGCGCTTTGTTCAACAGGGATAGATTCCGCTGGTGCTTATCTTTGCGCTCGACGATAGCATCCATATAGCCGTAATGATGAATCACCGCAGGCAACCTCCGCAGGCTATGCCCTTCAAGCTGTTCTTTATTCGTACACACCAGTTGTTCATGGATCGCATGCTCAAAGTAAAAACCGCTACCGTTGCGAAATACACGATGTTGTGCAGCCAGATAGGCGCGATTGGGGTCAGGCGGCGCGCAGCCATAATAGTTAATGAGCGGGATAGCCCACAGAAGCTGGCCCGGATCTGATAACGCACGCTTCCATTCCTCCACGTCTGCGACCTCCAGCTCCTCATCTGCATCCAGCCACAGCACCCAAGTGCAGCTAGCCTGCTGCAGTCCATAGTTGCGCGCCTTGGCGAAGTTGTCCTCCCATGGAATACACCATACCTGCGCTCCATAGCGCTCGCATACCTCGACGGTTCGGTCTGTAGAGCCGGTATCGATGATAATGATCTCATCCACATAACGACTGGCCTTCTCCAGCGCGCGACCAATCTGATCCTCCTCATTTTTGACCACCATGCATAGCGACAACGTCGCCGCTCTAACCGGCTGATCCATAGACAGTCCTCCTATCCTTCATAACTGTACTATATGCTTATAGTCGCCCATATTGTATACATGAAGAGATGGCAGGCAGTCCCCACCTGGCGGCCATATGAGAGGAGGCGCAGCAGCGTGCCAACATCCATCGCGGATACAGTGGAATTGAATAACGGAGTACAGATGCCCTGGCTCGGGCTTGGCGTATGGAAGGTAAAGGAGAAGGCGGAGCTGCAACGAGCAGTAGCTGCAGCACTAAGCAGTGGTTACCGGAGCATAGATACCGCAGCGGTCTACGGCAATGAAGAAGGTGTCGGCCTAGCGCTTCGCAACTCGGGGCTGCCTCGTGAGGAGCTGTTCATTACAACGAAGCTATGGAATGCCGATCAGGGCTACGAATCGGCGCTTGCTGCCTTCGAGCAGAGCAGGCGCAGATTGAGCCTTGACTATATCGATCTGTACCTCATTCACTGGCCAGTGAAAAATATGTACAAGGATAGCTGGCGAGCCATGGTCAAGCTGTATGAGGAAGGCTATGTGAGAGCGATCGGGGTAAGCAACTTCCAGAGTCGGCATCTGGAAGCGCTACAGCAGCTTTGCCCAATCATCCCGGCAGTCAACCAGATCGAGCTGCATCCGCGGAACACGCAGAAGCCGCTGCTTGCCGACTGCAGGAGGCGCGGCATTCAGGTACAGGCATGGAGCCCGCTCATGAGAGGACAATTAATGGAGGAGCAGACACTGCAGCAGTTATCCACTCGGTATAACAAGAGTATCGCGCAGATCATCCTTCGCTGGAACATCCAGCAGCGCATTGTGACCATTCCTAAGTCAGTCACCCCTCAGCGTATTGCTGAGAACAGCCAGATCTTTGACTTTGAGCTAACTGCTGGAGAGATGGCAGCAATTGATCAATTGAATGAAGACCTACGCACAGGCAAGCATCCAGATGAATTCGACCCACCGGACTGAGCATCCCGTTATTCCAGATACGCTTAAAAAGCGATTGACTGTATAGTTACTATACAGATTATAATAGCATCAATTCCCGACTCGACTTCTTCGAAGGGAAGGGGAACCATCCATCAGGGAGGAACGAGCGTATGCAACCCATTGAAACCAGTCGATTGAGATTAAGAAATTTTGCTCCAGCAGATGTGCCAGGGTATTGGGAATATGCGGCTCATCCCCGTGTGAACTGCTTTAGGAAGGATAGCGTTGCGACGATGGAAGAAGCGGCTGCAGAGGTACAAAAAAGAAGCCGTGAGGACGATCATATTGCTGTCTGCCTGAAAGAAAGTGATCAGATTATTGGAGAGCTATTTTACATGAAGGAGGAACCAGACACCTACAGTGTGGGATGGAACTTTAATGCGAAGTATGAGGGAGTTGGATATGCGAGCGAGAGCGCGCAGGCCTTGTTCAACTATCTCTTTGTACACCAAGATGCGAGAAGACTGTACGCCTATGTTGAGGATGACAACCTCAGATCACAAAAGCTCTGCGAAAAATTGGGCATGCGAAGAGAAGGCTGCTTCGTGGAGTTCATCTCATTTGTTCAATACGAAGATGGCACTCCGAAATATGAGGACACATACCTATATGCATTGCTCAAAAAAGAGTGGCTCCAGCAACATGCTGCAGGCGAGCAGTGAGCGCATTCATCTGCGCTGTATTGTGTCCATGATTAGACAGCCGTATTGGCGCTCGTTTCCAGCTATTTCAAGGCAACAGAGCGCCAATACGGCATGATTCATGCCTGCAAACAATGAATATCCCTCTTCGCAGCCGTACAGGCCGCTCTTCAACTACCTCGACCGCTCATACAAGCGATACATCCCCATCTCTGCATCCGTGGATTGAGCCAGGCGATACGCTTCCCTAATATCCTTCTTGTTGTGAATGATCTCATAAAATAGACGCACGACAAACATGAGCGCTATATTTCCATCCGGGTAATCATCCGGGCCGATGTAAGACGCACAGCCACCATCCAAGAAAGCCTCGGCAGTCTCCGGCAAGCCAAGCGTACACCCGTTAGCGATAACGGACTTCCCGTCCAATTGAGCGAAGCGCCGAATTTCCATTGGACCGAAATCTCCACGCGGCTCACCTGGCTCGTAGATGTCCTCCCCTAATTCAGGCATAACGAACTCCCCGTCTGTTCCATGGAAGCTTAGAATCATATAATCCGTGTTGGCGTAGAGGTCTTCTCCTGTCAGAACCGAAATGAAATCATTCGGTCGACCCACCCAGTATGTAATCACTCTTGCACCGAAATACTCCAGCGAAGAGCGAATGGCTTGTGCTTCCATATCACAGTTTGGCCCACATACTAATGCGACTTGAATCTCAGGCTTGCTCACTCTATCTATCCTTTCTATACACATTTATATTCATTGTGTTCGGAAATTCCAACTAAAAGCTACGAAGCATTGCTTCGCCGCTTAGCAGGAAGAACATTGCGTCCGACCACTCCGATCAGAATCAGCACGCCCCCAACAATATGGAACCATTGCAACTGCTCGTTCAAGACGAAAACCCCTGCAACAATCGAGATCAGCGTGGCCAGGTTGGCGAACACACTCATCTGCGAAGCTTCGATCTTCGAGAGGACGTAATTCGAGAGATACGAAGTGACGAGTGACGACAGGATACCAAGGAATAGTATCGCTCCCCAATACGCGGGATGCAGGAACGGTGTGAAGTAGCTGGAGAACGTACCCTTCCACAGATGCTGCCCCAAGGACAGCGCGTTGAACAGCAGGAAGCCGATGACCGTCATGACATAGGTTAACGTCATGACATCCCATTTGCCCCCGAGCTTGCGAGCCATGACATTGTAAGCGGCTGAAGAGAACGCGCAGAGCAGGATCAGCACGCTGCCCAGCAGGCTGGAGTTGTTCAGATCCAATCCCTTCATGACGAATATGAACATGACGCCTAGCACAGAGACAAGCGTTGCTGCCAGTTGTACATAGGTTGAACGCTCCTTGAGGAAATACGCCGCAAGCACCATCGTGAAGATCGGGATGGCCGCCTGGATGATGCCCGCCTCAGACGACGTTGTATAGACAAGTCCGAACGCTTGAAACGTGAAGAACAGCACAGGATAGAACAAGGCCAGCGGCAGGATGCTCCGCAGTTCTCCGCGCCAGCGACTGTTCAGTTTCACCCAGCCACTGCCCACCAGTATCGATACGACGATGAAAGACAAGGTGAAGCGATGAGCCAATATGTCGAGTGGACTCGCATCGTTCAGTGCAATTTTAACAAATATAAAGGAGAAACCGATAATCAGCGTATAAATCAGTGCGGCTACATAAGCAGTGGATCGTTGTGTTTTCATCTCGTCATCCTCTTTCCTAGCAAATAAGCAATCATGAGGAGTGGTTGTCGCGCGCAACAGCTCCTGAATCCATCTTACCTACAACTGATCTATGTTACAATGATGGATATTGGCAACTGTACCGGTACAGTTCAATCTGCATAGGTGGTGATTGCATGAACAAATATGAGCAACTGCTCACAACTCTTGAAGACTGGATCGATGGGCCACATATCCAGCAGGGAGACAAGCTTCCCTCGATTCGCAAGCTTGCCAGCCGTTATGCATGCAGTCATAGTACAGTCATACGAGCGCTGCAGGAGCTAGAGCGGCGTCATCGGGTGTATGTGATGCCCAAGAGCGGCTTCTATGTCATCAAGCGCACGCCCGAGCAACAGACAGAGCAGGGCATAATGGATTTCACAGCGGCCGCACCCGATCCCGAGTTGTTCCCCTACCGCGATTTCCAGCATTGTCTTAATCAGGCTATCGATACGTACCGGAGCGAGCTGTTCGTGTACGGCACGCCAAGAGGTCTCCCTGCTTTGCTAGAGGTGATTAGACGGCAGCTTACGAATTACCAGGTATTTGCCCAGCCTGAGCAGATCGTCATCACCTCCGGTGTCCAGCAAGCGCTGTCCCTTCTGGCAGGACTAGACTTTCCTAATGGCAAGCAGGACATCTTGATCGAACAGCCAGGCTACCATCTGCTGATTGCTCTGCTGGTGGAGCACGGAATGACTGTACGGGGCATTGCGCGGACGGCTAATGGGATCGATATGCAGGAGCTGGAAAGAATATTTCGCACGGAGAGCATCAAGTTTTTCTATACGATGCCCCGGTTCCATAATCCGCTTGGCGTCTCCTATAGCGAACAGGAGAAGAAGCAGATCGCTGCCCTGGCAGAGCGTTACGATGTATATATTGTCGAGGATGACTATATGGCTGATTTTGAACGCAACTCCAGGGCTGATCCGATTTATGCCTATAATCGCTCAGCCCATGTCATCTATTTAAAGAGCTTTTCGAAGATCATCTTTCCCGGCCTGCGAGTCGGCGCCGCCGTACTCCCCGCTGTGCTGGCGGACAGCTTCACCCTGCGCAAGCGGCTGCAGGACATCGATAGCCCGATGCTGTCTCAGGCTGCATTGGAAATATATATCCAGAGCGGCATGTACAGCAGACATCTGGCACATCTGCGCGATGCGTACACGGAGCGAGCCTTCGCGCTCGATCAGATGCTACGCGGGCTAGCACAATGCCATCCTGACAAGCTCACTTATATCCCCACGGATCAGCCTGCCGTCATGAACCATCTAACGCTGGAAGATAGCAGGCTTGTGGACAAGCTGATTCCTGCCATGCAGCAGCGAGCGGTGCATCTCGAGCCGATTACCAAGCATTATCTGCCCGCCTTGAAGCCTTCAGCACTGCTGAAGCTGAATGTGACGATGCTCCATCCGAGCCAGATCCGTGAAGGATTGGAACGGCTGTCTGCTGTGCTGACTACCCTGTAGCGGACGGAGAGGCAACGAGTGGATTGCGTTCGAGCAGCCCCTCCCCGTACACTGCATCCATACCAAGCGACGGCATATGAATATAACCGATGTAGCAGCCGCATCGGCTCATGCCGCATGGCCGTGGCTGCGATAGCCCCTCCAGACCGTCACGGTACAGATTGCCGATCACCTTGCGATCTTGGTAGCAGCGCTTCACCTGACCGGTGCCGAGGACGTAGAAGACCTCCTCGCCTGCACGGCAGGCTAGCCCCTTGCTCGCATAGTCAGGCACATTGAGCCCAACATGCGGATCAATCTGCTCCAGCTCCGCAATCTCCTCCGGCGTATAGCGATTGCCGCGATCCTTGAAGGCATTGATCCATAGATAGACATCCTCCGGGAGCTTGCTGCGCAAGGAACGTATGGATTCGAACGACCCGCGGAGGCCGACGCTGCCCACACTAAAGCGCACGCCGCGCCGATAGAGCTGCATGCATTGTCCGAGGAAGCGCTCTTCACTCGTCTCTCCCGGATGGTAGGTCGCCCAGAAGGCAGCCTTATCGCGGTTCAATTCCGCGCACCAATCCAGCTTGACCGACAGATTGGTCTGCACTGCAACCTTGCGAATATGCGACATATGCGACAGCTCGATCATCGCCGTCTTGTACCAACGATGAACGAGCGCTTCGCCATACGGATTGAAGAAGATGGATAGCTCGTGCCCCGCCGTCCCTTGCTCTCTGATCCAGGCCATGAATCGGGAGAGCTGCTCGCGGTCGCGCTTCAGCGTCTCCTTGCTGTCGACATTTTTGCTGAACGGGCAGTAGGGGCAATCGTAGTTGCACGAGCTCAATGCACCGCGGTAGTAGATCGTTGCCCTCATACGACAACGCAGCCTTCCATGCGCCTACGCACCACATCCGAGATCAGCCAATCTCCGATTGCATCCGAATAGGCTAGACCTTCATCCGTGAGCGCCAGTGAACCGCCCTGCAATGCCGCCAGGCCGTTATCTGTCAGTCGGTTCAGCTCGGGCAGATCGTCTAGCAGATGTGATCCAAAACGTGCACTATATCCTGCCACATCCACCCCTTCCTTATGCAGCAACGCCTTCAACATGTAACGGCGACGCTGCTCTGCGGCGTTCAGGACGAACCCGTAGTCCGCCATAAGGTAGCTCGATGCACCCACATAATCGGCAATGATGCTCTGCGTCGCTGCACGACTTACCCCGTAGCGGGCAGCATAATGCACCTCACGGGTATAGGATCGCGCTCCGCAGCCCAGTCCAACCATCCCTTCCTCCTGACAGCTATAATCCAGGATGCGCTTGTCTGTGCCGGCTATCGGTCGAGCGAACCTTCGCATCGAATATTGCTCATAGCCGCGGGAGAGCAGCAGCTCGCGCGCCGCATTGTAGCAAGCTAACCGAATATCCTGCCCTTGGCTGCGCATCTGCTCGGGTTTGACAATCGTATGCTCCCGCGTATACAGCGGGTAGATGAACAGCTCCCCCGGCTCATACGCCAGCGCGCGCTCGACCGAGTAGAGCCAGCTATCCACCGTCTGACCCGGCAGTCCATAGATCAGATCCAGATTCAGCAGCGGGAAGGAATAAGCAGCAAGCTCCTCCAGCGCCGCCTCGACAAGCTGCGGCTTCTGCGGTCGGTAGATTGCCGCAGCCTCCTGCTCGATGAAGCTCTGGATGCCCATGCTGACCCGATCCACCCGATTGCGCTTCAAGACATCCAGCCGCTCGCGAGTGACGGTGTCTGGTGAGGTCTCAACCGAGATTGACGCCTGCTCCGGGTCAAGCCCCATAAACTCCTGCGCGATATAGAACAGCCGCTCCAACTGCTGGGTGGCAAGCAATGTTGGCGTGCCCCCGCCGATGGCGAAGCGGGCAAATGGCTTGCCGCCCAGCAGCTCTGCCCATTGCCGAGCCTGACGCTCCAGAGCGTCCACGTATTCCTCATGCACATCCGCCCGGCGATCCGGCAACGTGAACAGATTGCAAAATCCGCAGCGGGCTGCGCAAAATGGAATATGCATGTAAAGAAAATAGGTCTCCGCCTGCTCCTCCCGCCACAGCTCGGACAGCGGGATCGGTGGCTCCAGCGCCTGGTAAGCCGTCTTGTGCGGGTAGGAATATAAATAAGAGCGGTACGGTGATGACTTCAATTCCTGAAGCCACTGCGCCTCCCGCTGCTCTCGTGCAACATCAGCCATAGCTTTTGCTCCTTTCTTATCATGCGCTCACAGAAAAAATTCCCGATACGGAACATTCCACACTACATCATGGGCAAGCCGATGCCCGTGATAGCCATCCTCGCCATAAGCTGTTCCATGATCAGAGAACGCCATGCAGAACGTGGGCCCGCGCTGACGCAGCGCCTCGAACAATGGGCCGAGCTGCTCGTCCACATAGCGCAGTGCAGCCCGTTGCGTCTCCACAGAATCCTGCCGGGCACCCGGGATATAATAATGATTGGGTCCATGGATCGCCGATACATTCAGAAACAAAAACAGCCGCTGCTGCGGGTCTGCCGCCTGCAACAGCTTCAGCGCATGAGCCACCTGATGCTCTGTTGAGCGTGGGTTGGTCACGCCGAAGGTCATCCGCCAGTAGCTCTCCTGAAAGTAGCCGGGCAGCACACGAGCAAGCGGCACCTTCTTCGAGAAGAAGATGACACCGCCGATACAGATCGTTCGATAGCCCTCCTGCTGCAGCCCGGATACCAGATCAGGAGCGTCAAACAGCCAGGTGCGTGAATCCGTGCGCAGACCGGTATTCCTGGAATGGAACAACCGGACATGCGATGCCTTATCCGTATTGGCAGGAGTAGGAAGAAAACCGCCGAAGAAAGCATGGTGAGCCGCGTAGGTGAAGCTGCCCGGCGTATGCCGCTTCTCCCAGGAGCCCCCGCCGCATAGATTCGGACAGTTGGCCTCCTCCAGCACCGCCGCGTCATATCGCAGCGTATCGAGTGTAATCATTACAAGATCATGGCTGCCTACAACCTGATTCATATCTATTGTCATGCCGTTCATCCCTTTACATCATGTGCCTTATGAGCTTCATTTGCCATTCATACGGATTCATCCCTTGGTAGCGGACATGGTAGAGCAGATCCCCGAATGGGTTTACATCCACGACATAAGGGCTCAAGCTCTCCGCCTGCAGCAGCACATCCACCCCGGCGACCCATGAGCCGGGAAATGCCGCAAGCGTCGACTCCGCTGTGGCTGCGGCACACCGCAATTGCTCCTCACCCAGTCCCGTCTGCTCCGCCTCCATCCGTTCATTGCGCAGATGCAGGTTCGTAATAGGCGAACGACTGAGCCGAGCCACCAGGTGGCAAGCTTGCCCTGCCACTACGAGCTGCCGCAGATCATATGAGCAGCCATGTGCCTGCGCCTTGGGAATCCAGCTCTCGATCTGGGCTCCTTCACCGCACAGCCAATCAATCAGTGTGCAGATCGTGCTATGATCGGCGTAGCGCCGCAGCCGCTTGCTGTTGTACAGCATCAGCTTGCCCGCTCCACTGTCGCTACTCTGTTCCATCGCGATCGTCGTTACAGCCCGCTCCTCGCCATTGCGAGGGTTGAACTGATAGGCGATGACTCCGCTCGCGCCCGATCCAGAGGCCAGCTTGATGAACAGACGGTTCATGCGTGCCTCCACCATCGCCGCTCGCAGCTCCGCATAGCTGCCGATCTCGGCACCCAGGCTAAGCATGCGCGGAACCGGGACACCGCGGGCTGCCAGTATACGCTGGCACTGCCGCTTGTCGAACATCTGCGCGATGTCTGCGGGCGCATTAATCCAGCGCAGTGCGGCTTCTGTCGAATGAGCCGCTCCCGCCAGCTCGCCGGCCTGCTCGCACAGTGCCAGCAGTCGGCAGAAGCCGCGGAACCACTGAGCCGGATAGCGGATCAGTCCCTTATCTGGCCGCAGCCCGCGGACAGTCTCCGCACGAATTGCGGAGGCGCTGACGGGCCATGCGGGCGCGAAGCGGTCGTCGCCTGGCCGCTGCGGATCGCCAAGGCGAATCAGCGCCCGTTCTACCTCGTCGTCCTCGCCGGGCGCATCGAGTCGCAGGAGGGGCAGGCCGCTTCCGCCGACGCGGCGAAGCCGCTCTGATAGCAGCTCCGCCAGCGCTTCTGCTCCCTGCTCCGCAGTATGGATCAGCTCCACATAGCTGATCACCTCCGCAGGAGGCAGCCCCCAGCGCGCCCGAGCCGCCTGCAGCCCGGCCGTTCGGCGATTACCGGGATTGCCGATGAGCACCATGGACGACTCGCCTGTATCCCCAAGGCCGCCCGACTCTGCACCTGACGGCCACACTGTCTGCTGTCGCATTATTCCGTCAGAGCAGGATAACGCCAATCGTCGTCCTCGTCATACTCCTGCTGATCACTGACATCCACAGAAACGCCGCTGTCCTGCCAGCGCTTCATCATCTCGTCCGACATATAGTGATAGCTCAGATCGAGGAAGGACAAGCCGCGCACCAGCTCGCTATCCAGCAGCGCTGCTGCTCCTTCATCGGTGAGCGTACCTTGGGACAGATCCAGCGTGTGCAGTTGCTTGAGAATCGGGGCTTGTGCCGCGGCCTTGGCGATCTCATCCTGCAGCTCGCTGTTCTTCAGTCCGAGATAGGTCAGCTTGGGGAAGCGTTCTGCATCAAGCAACGGCAGCACATCCTCCAGCCCCCCGTCAAAGCCGTAGTCCTCGACCCCCAGATACAGCTCCAGCTTCGTCAGCTCCGGCAAGCGGGCTTCCCGAATCTGTTCAAGCACCAGCTTTGGCAGACCGCCGCATATAATAACGAGCTCCTGCAGTGCTTCATGACTGAGCTCTGGCAACGTCAGATTCGAGCTCCCCTTAATCGTGAACGACTGCAACTGCGGGAATGCCGCGAGCACTGGCGTCAGATCGGTCTGAACAATCCAGGATACCTCGCAATCCTCCGAGTCCATATCGCCAATGAACAGCTTGCGCAATTGCGGGAATGCATCCTTATGGCGAATCAAGTCGTCCAGGAAAATATCCGGGCTGTTCTGATAGGCTTCTCCCCATTCTCCAATAATCAGCTCGGTCACCTCTGAGCTGCCTGGATCATTTGCCAGAGCGACAATTTTCTCTGTGATGGTCTGTCCATTCTCATATTCCTCATAGCTTACGCTAATACGTACCTGTGTCATCTTGTATACCTCCCATCAGTATGACTGCCATTTTTAACTTATCATGGTCTATAGTCCGCGTCAATTCATTTAGGAGAACATACCTTCCCCTTCACGTTCTCTAGTATTCAGGCCTCATCCTGACCTATTACGACTGACCCAGTACCGCTGAGGCGCTCTGCGCCCTAAGGCATGACCTAGGCAAGCTGCAGTATGATGCCACTGATACAAAATGCGCTGCCTGCAGCAGCAAGGCTCAGAGCCCGGCTGCTGCAGGCAGCGCAGCATCTCATAATTAAAATAATATGGACATGACGATAGATAACGCAACATAGTATGCAGCAAAAACGGTCGGCACAAAGTAAAAAGAAGACTGCGAGGCAAGCAGACCAACCGAACGAATGACGACGCTCACGGAAAGAATGAAGCCCCCCATGAATACACTGATTGCCAAGCCGCTATGAACGAAGCTCAGCAGCAATGCACAAAGCCCGGCAGCAGCCAGATAGACCTTGGACACCCCTACCGCATTGAAGGCCTGCACGGGCAACAGTGTTGCCTTGAATAATCGCGCTCCTCCAAGCAACATAGCTGACAGCAGCGCCCACTGTACCATCACGAGCGCCAACACTTTTGCAAACACACTGACATAGTTGACACTCTGACTCATTAGGCTGAATATGTTCCCGGACAACATTCCAATCCATCCTGCCAACTGATTCGCATAAATAAGACTGATAAGAGCAAATATAACAGCCGCCAGCAGTGCGCTGAACAATCCAGGGATATAGGTGCGATAGCTTAACGCCTGTTGCACACTCGTATCGGGGGATACGAACAGATGCCGCACGAAGGAAACATACACATCCGCGCGCTTCGATGGTCTCTGGCTGTCGATAGTGGGTGAAGCTTCGGGTGGAGTACTAGAATTCATAAGAATACCGCCTTTCAGAAGTGGAATGCCTTGACCAGTATCTTATGTTTCCGAGAAAAAATCAACCCAAAATTGGAGATATATTCATGAAACTCCAAATCCACTACATGTTCACCCACTAGTCATCCGCTATATTGTCAGCTTTTCTCCTATATAGCATCCAATCGAAGTGATGAATCGTGTATCGTTGTTTTCGAGGGGGGGCGATGGTCTGAAACCTGCCTCACCTCTCGGACTGCACATGTCTCATCATAGAGACTGAGTCACTACCGCTCCCCCCTGAGCGCCATACGTGTGCACCACTGCCCACTCCCCGCCCGTACCAGGGCAGCACATCGCTTAACTGGAGGAGCTGCTCAATATGGTATATACCGGGAGCCGGCTCTTCCCGATACAAGGCAAGTGCGGCTGCGGCGGCTGCACTTGCTGTCACAGTTGCTTCCTTCCTGCCCTCCAGCCTCAGCTTTGACACCGCCCTTGAACCGCTGATATGCCCGCTCGCCTCAACCTGCAGCACATACGCATCGCTGCCACCCCGCCAGCGGGCAAAGCTCTTCACAGCAGCCGAGCGAACCTTGGACCATGAGAGCAGCCGTGTTAGCCCAAGCTTGCGCAGCAGACGGATGCCGCCCGTCACCCAGGCCGAATCGAGACAGAGCCGTGTAGCCACAGGCACACCGAGCGTTCGTGACAGCACATGCTGATCGGCAAAGTTGAACCGGTAAGCCCGCCTGCTTCCCCAGGACTCGCCTAGCTCGGTCGCCCGCCCGTCTGTAAAGGTTCGCACCTGCTGCTCCGTTCCATTCCAGGCAACGGTGAAATCTGTGCCCAACTGGTCAATCGTCCATTCAATGGCAGCCTGTCCATGCTCATCGCCAAGACCGAGCAGCAGCGTAATGTCAATCCGATCCGTGTGCTCAAGCAGTCCATAGGCCTCCTTAGCCATCAGATTGCTCAATCCCGGCACTAGTCCTACCGACAGCAGAGCAGCAGCCTGCCCCTGATGAGCCGCCTCTTGCAACTGCTCCACTCGGGTCAAAAAGGAATCGCTTGCCGAGATGTCCATATAGTGAATACCTGCACGCAAGCACGCATCAACAAAATGCGGCTCCTCCTGATCCAGACACATGATGAGCAGTCTCGCTCCCGCAAGCTTGTCGGCATCGAATGGCGCCCGAATGTCCAGCTCCATAGGGAGCACTTGGCCCCCGCTCTCCCTGCTGAACCGCTCCGCCTTCTCCATACTCCTCCCCGCCGCATATACCTGACCCGGATAGTGCTTGGCGAGCAGCAGACATAGCTGCTGACCAACATGACCATAACCGCCTGCTACAATAATTTTCCCCAGCTTCATGAGATCATCCCCTTATAATGTATAGATACTAAACCAAATGACGTCCAGAGCTTCTACGCTCCCATCCATAACTCTGCCTATCAGCCGCGAGCTGAACGGCTGATAGCGTCAAAGTCATGACAAGAGCCCACGTCCAGCAGTTGGAAAACAACGCACGATCAGCTCGCAGCCCCACTCTAGCCGTTGTTCGATTCTCTGTCGAGAAACTGGCTCAGCTTCTTCATGCTAATCTCAAACACGGCAATCTCATCTTCTGTCAGCACCTCAAGCAATTCCTGATAGAACTGGCGCTGCGTCTCTTCATGAGCGTCATACGCTATGACGCCCAGCTCTGTCAGGGCCAGCTCTGTCGCCCGTGAATCCACAGGATGCGGTGTGCGGTGCACCAGTCCCTTGCCCTCCAGACGGGCGATCAACTGCGTGACCGCTCCCTTCGTCACCTGCAAGCGGGCAGCCAGCTCGCTCATCAGCACACTTCTGCCGCAGCCGATCGCTTCTATAGTATGGATCTCGCTCGGCGTCAGCAGCCCGGCAGCTCCAAAGCTGCGCGGCTGCCGCTCCAGCTTGCGCAGCTTGAGAATAACCTGGCCCAAATAACGGGTGCCGCGAGTGCTGTCAGCGGGCGACGGAGCTGATAATGAAGCGTTGTCGCTTCCTGTCTTCTCCTTCATAGCACATCCACCCTTATTCTCGATTTTGCATTCATTTTCGGTCTACGTTTAGTTTAGTATCTAAATCATATGTTGTCAAGCGATGCACGAGGCTGCTTGCCCATGCCCAGCCGGGGTCATCCTGCCCTGCTCGACGCTTCTGCTCCAAGTATGCGAATGCAGCAGGTATAGGATGCCACGAGCTTCTAGCAAGCGGAATCTTGAGGCAGTAGACGAACGACCAGCCCGTCCCTCGCCAGAGGGCAGCTACAGCAGCCACTCCCTCTGCCTGGAGCCTGACTCCCCAAGGAGCAGGCTCCTCGCCTACACATGCAGGCGACGACAGATTCGCTCTTGTCGTGCCCCGCCTTATACCACTTAACCGCGGGCACCGCCCGTTACTTCTGCTGCGCGAGCCAGTCTGCCAGCGCATGAATCTCCTCGGTGCTCAGCGACTTCTTATACGAAGGCATCCCTCCCTTGCCCTCGCTGATCAGATTCGCCAGCTCATCGGCATTGAATTTGCTGCCTACCTGCTGCAGATTCGGTCCGACTCGTCCTTCCAGATCGGAGGCATGACAGGAGAGGCAGCTTTTTTTGTATAAGGCTACCGCTTCAGGGTATTCCGCTGCCTGCTTGTCCAGGCGCGTCTCCTCCTTCGGCGGTGTGCCGGAGCATCCGGCAGCCCCAATGACCGCAACCGCAGCCAACACGATCAATTGCATGCTTTTGTGCCTGTACTTCCACTTCATCATTTCATTTCCCTCCTGATTCCATTCGTTTGTACAATCTCGTTCTGAACGACAGTCTGTACCAAGCCGCGACACGATTGATGTATCCCATCCTATCCTATCTTAACCCATTTGAACGGACGATTTCGAGCCATGCTCCAGCAGGCATTATGACCATTTGATGACATTGCTTGCCTGTTCAGGATAGCCCTTTAGAGCCATGGAAGTTATCCCCTCATCAATGATAGAATATAGGCCAGCTTCGTATACTATAGTACGAAAGCCATGTCCTGCGATTTTTCAACAACAAAATGATGCCAATCAAGAAAAAGGAGGTAAGTAGCGTATGCAGAAGTGGGTCATGTTCGGGCTGTTCCTGGCCGCAAGTGCGCTTGGGGTTTATCTGATGATGTTCGGGCTGCCGGAGAAGACGGCACCAGAGCCGGAGGAAGCCTTCGTCATCCCGGATCAGCCATCCGACATTGCAGCAGCCGAAGGAATATACAAAAACAGTTGTCTTGGCTGCCATGGGACAGATATGCAGGGCGGAATGGGGCCTGCTCTGAACCAAATCGGGGGCACTCTAACCAAGGAAGAGATCTACAAGAAGATTATGGGCGGCGGCAACGGTATGCCCGCCTTCAAGGAGCAACTGTCGAGCGAGCAGATCGCCAATCTAAGCAGTTGGCTGGCTCAGATGAAATAATTCCAAAGACAGACTACCTTATAAAGGGATAAGAAAATGGGGCATTCGGAAGAATGCCTCATTTTCTTATCCGCTAGAGCGAATCGGTGTTTTCCACCGTATCCTTCTTCACTGGATGATGCAAGAACGTATCCAGATCGATTCGTCCTCCAAGCCCGAGCTCCACCCCTTCCCCCTCCAGAAGCATCGTCTGCATGAAGCGTCCCTCCTCATCCTGCAGGCTGATCTCTCCCTTAGCGTTAATTACCCGATGCCAGGGCAGCCTCTCCTTCTTGCTCAACGAGTGAAGGATGCGCACCACCTGCCTCGCCGCGCGGGGACTTCCGGCATGAGCAGCGATCTGCCCGTATGTCATCACTTTCCCTGAAGGGATGTCCCGAATAATCTCCACAACTTGCCTCGTAAACCATTGCATGATTTCCTCTCTCCTCTCCTTCACCCGAAGCTTCTATGTGCGTAGTATAGCCCCGTTCTGCCATTCACGCAATGATGAAGAGTGAAGGGGGCCGTCCATGAGTCAGCCTCCTATGCAACCTATAAATTGACAGCACCCAAGCCGATAAGTATGATAGGAACAATTAATTATTCTGGCTTGTAGCTGCTGTCCGATCAGCTTGCGGCTGGCAGGACACCATTACGCAAGGAGCTGACATTATGAACCATCCCCGCATGTGCACACAAGTTAGCGGTTCATTGAATTCCGTGCAGCTATCTATTCTTGATTTGGCGCCAGTCAGTGAGGGTGCAGAGCCGGCCGATGCGTTCCGCAACAGCCTGGAGCTGGCGCGATACGCGGAGCAGTGGGGCTTCCATCGCTACTGGCTGGCTGAGCATCACTCCAGCCCCGGCACAGCCAGCTCGGCAACGTCCGTCCTCATCAGTCATATTGCGGCGCTAACCCGCCACATCCGGGTAGGCTCTGGAGGCATCATGTTGCCGAACCATGCCCCCTTGGCCATCGCCGAGCAATTCGGGACGCTCGAGTCGCTCTATCCGGGGCGCATTGATCTGGGCATCGGACGCGCCCCTGGCTCCAACCAGGCAGCAGCTCGCGCATTGCGCCGGGATACGGATGCAGCTCAAGACTTCCCTGAACGGCTTGGCGAGCTGCGCAGCTACTTCAAGGCAGCAGACACGGCTGACGAGCGTCCACGTGCCCGCGCTGTTCCGGGAGAGGGACTGGAGGTGCCGATCTGGCTGCTCGGCTCCAGTGATTACAGCGCCCGGCTGGCTGGCACACTCGGATTGCCCTTTGCCTTTGCCGGGCAATTCTCTCCCGCCTATATGATGCCTGCCCTCTCCTTATACCGTCGCAGCTTTGTTCCCACTGCCAGGCTGCAGAAACCTCTGGTCATGGTTGGCGTTCATGTGATTGCGGCAGATACGGATGAACAGGCACAGCGACTGGCAACTTCGCTCTATCAGAAATTTCTAGCGCTTTCGCGGGGACGTCCCTCCAAGATTCAGCCGCCAGTCCACACGATGGATGGGCGTTGGACAGACCAGGAGCGCCACAATGTGCTCTCTCAGCTCCGTGATGCAATTATTGGCTCACCGAGCACTGTACAAGAGAAGCTGCACCAGCTTGTCGCGAAGACTCAGGCGGATGAACTGATCATTGCTACCGATGCCTACCGTGCTGAGGATCGGCTCCGATCGTATGAGATTGTTCGACAGCTCTGGGGGACATCATCTCTGCAGCAATGACTAGGTCGTGTATGAACACCCGTTCAAAGGCATCTCTCCCCGCCTTTCGCCCATGCTACGTTGCCTTTTCGCAGGCGTACCCCCGGTACGCCTGCGAAAAAGCGCCTTGCCTGGAACGAGCATTCGGCCAGATCGGAT
Source organism: Paenibacillus sp. J5 (assembly GCF_054955055.1). Lineage (NCBI taxonomy): Bacteria > Bacillati > Bacillota > Bacilli > Caryophanales > Paenibacillaceae > Paenibacillus > Paenibacillus sp. J5. Next base: position 489,830 of record NZ_JBUEDD010000002.1, read on the forward strand.
CCGTTCAGAGTGTTCAGACACGCCCTAACTTTTGATTGACATTCCAGAAACGTTCACGATATTATTTAGATTTAGACCAGTCGCTATAATGCTGTGGACCCTTTCCAGTAGCCCGTTGCTATGAACAAGTTTACCGATTGCTACAGACGAGCTGTCTGTAGCAGCCGATCATATAGAGATACTATACACATGGAGGACATACTGTGGAAGCTTCTTATCAGCAAGACAGCCCCCAACAACATGAGGAACAGCGGCAGTTTAAGGTAATGCCGATCGTGATTTCACTCATGCTGGGCGGCTTTATCGGCATGTTCAGCGAGACGGCCTTGAATATTGCACTGACCGACCTGATGAAGGAATTAAATGTGGGTCCAACAACGATACAGTGGCTGACTACCGCCTATTTGCTAGTACTTGGGATATTGGTGCCTGTGTCTGGCTTGCTTCTGCAATGGTTTACGACACGCCAATTGTTTATCGCATCGCTTAGCTTCTCGACACTCGGTTCGCTTATTGCAGGACTAGCACCCAATTTTGAGGTACTACTGGCTGCGCGCGTCTTCCAAGCGGTTGGAACAGCCTTGCTGCTGCCCCTGCTGTTCAATACCATTCTGGTTATTTTTCCGCCTGCCAAGCGCGGCGCCGCGATGGGCATGATGGGATTGGTTATTATGTTTGCACCTGCCATTGGTCCAACAATTGCCGGGCTGTTGATCGAGAAGCTGTCCTGGCACTGGATCTTCTGGATCTCCTCTGCTGTGCTGCTCATCTCCCTGCTGTTTGGCATTATATTTTTGCAAAATGTATCCAGGATTACCCGGCCTAAGATCGACTTTCTCTCCATCCTGTTGTCATCGATAGGCTTCGGCGGCATCGTATTCGGCTTCAGCAAGGCTGGCGAAGCTGCGGGATGGGGAAGCAATATGGTCATCGCTTCGCTGGTCATTGGCAGCCTGTCTCTGTTCTTGTTCTGTTGGCGCCAGCTAAAGATGGAGACGCCAGTCATGAACCTGCGCGCCTTCCGCTATCCGATGTTCACGCTTGCCGTCATCATGCTGTTTGTGGTGATGATGGTGTTGCTGTCCTCGATGCTCGTGCTGCCGATGTTCCTGCAGCAGGGTCTTGGCAAGAGCGCTCTGGCTGCTGGACTGCTGCTGCTGCCGGGCGGTATCATTAACGGCCTGTTGTCCCCGATTATGGGCAAGCTGTTTGACAAATACGGCCCGCGCTGGCTTGTCATTCCTGGGCTGATCGTGATTGCGGCGATTTTGTACCTGATGTCCGGCATCACCGTCGCATCGTCAGCAACGTTTATTATTGTCATGCACAGTCTGCTCATGATCGGAATTTCGATGGTCATGATGCCCGCACAGACGAATGGCCTTAACCAGCTACCGCCAGAATTTTATCCAGATGGCACGGCAATCATGAGTACGCTGCAACAGGTTGCCGGGGCGATCGGTACTGCACTTGCGGTTAGTATCCTGTCGGCCGGGCAAAAGGGCTATCTCATGGATCAGGGCTTTGATGTTAGCCAGGGACTGGAGCCGTATCTGTCGAACCCGTCGTTCTTGCAGCATCTCCCTCAATCCTTTGCGACGGGCGTCAGCCATGCCTTTATTTTTGCAGTTTCGATGGCTCTGCTCGCATTTCTATGCTCGCTATTTATTAAGCGCGTGAAGGTGTCGAAGCCACTCTAGGTTGACTTGTCACCAGCAAATAACAGCCTTCCCGACCACACGCACAGGTGGAACGGAAGGCTGTTGCTTTGTTCAAATGACTACTGGACAATCTGTTCTTTGAGGGCCAGCGTCCCTCCCTTGAGCCTATAGCCCCCTAATACGCTGCGGGTCGATGTACTCGACAACGAGATCCGGGATATACATCGCCTGTACTGGCGGGCTGATGTAATATCCTTGAATCTCATGGCATCCCATCTCTGCCAGGAGCTGAAGCTCCGCGCTGGACTCCACCCCTTCAGCGATGACCTGAAATTCCAGACTGCTGCTCAGTTCAATGATTGCCTGCACAATCGGACGAGAACGCTGATGCTCTAACAGATTACGGATAAAAAAACGGTCCAGCTTAACAAATTGTACGGGAATATCCATCAGATACTTCATGGATGAATACCCCGTACCGAAGTCATCGATGGCGATCGCGCAACCAAGCTCGCGAATTTGATACAAACGTCCGATAGCAGCCGGTGCTTCATACAACGGAGAGCCTTCGGTCAGCTCCAGCGTTAGCAGGCTGGGTTTTATACCGCTGGAGGCCAGAGCATCATCGATCAGCTCAATGAGCGCCTCTTCCTTCAGTTGCTCCGGCGACAGATTGACAGATAATCGGAGTGGTATTCCCGCCTCATGCCATTGTACCGCTTGACTCGTTGCTTCCTGGATAACCCATTGCCCAATTCGTCCGATAAGTCCAGCCTGTTCCGCAGCGGGAATAAACAAGTCGGGCCTGACCCAGCCCCACTGTGGATGCTTCCAACGAATGAGCGCTTCTACACCGATAATCTTACGCTGTTGTATGTTATATTGTGGCTGAAACACAAGAAGAAAATCCTTCATATGCGCCACAGCCTTGGTAAGCTCTCGAATCACTGGCAGTCATCCTTCCAGGTTGCTTGTCCCGATTCCCAGTACCATGCGCAACTCTAATCTTCCTTGTTTAGTAGGGATATAGAATGAGCATTCAGTTCGTGCTCACCGGCTGTATCCTGTACTTCTATATCAACAGTCAGATTGCGATAATGTAGGGAGTCTTTTAAAATTTGTATAAATCGCTCATCGCATTGAAGACGTATAGCCTGTCTGTAGCACTGAATGAGCAGATCATCAGACAATGATTCCGTATTAATAATGTAGGGCTGAATATTCATGTGCACATCCTTTTTCCATTCCACTTCATTAATCATGATCGTAGTGCGAAGCCAATGCTGCATATGACTGATTGGAATACGATTATGAATTGATACGCTCTATGCCTAATGCATCAGCGATCTGCTTTCTATACCGGTTGCCGGGACGAAGTCCGTACAAAATTTCTGTAAAGCGGTTAACTGGGATTCCTTCGCGTTCACAAAACTGCTTTTGTGTCATTTGCTTCTCAAGAAGGGCTCTTTTTACAGCTAATCCAAAGAGTGTAAGCCTCTTTATCTCTTGCACTCTCAACACCTCCTATGCGTAAATGCGGCTGCGTATGGGGAGCGCCGATAGCATCCCCTTGGAGGATGCAGCACACGATAGACGGTCGACTTCGACTGGTAAGTCAGATCTAGGCCTTATTCAGTACAACGGCAATCGCCTGGATGAGCCGATCATTGCGCAATGGCTTGCTCACTGCATGCTTCGCCCCCGCAGCGATCGCCTCCAGCACCTGCTTCTGCTCCCCATATGCGGAGCAAACGACGACTCTTGCTCTCATATCCATCTCGATAATTTTGCGAGTAGCTTCTACACCATCCATATCGGGCATCGTTAGATCCATAGTTACCAAGTCCGGTTTGTACGCTTCATACAGTTCTACAGCCTCCCTTCCTGTCCGCGCTTCAGCAACTACTTCATATCCGGCAGCGTGCAGCAGTGTACGAAGCGATAGGCGCACGACATCTGCATCATCCGCAATCAAAATCCGTTTCATCTACCTCATCCTTTTACCTATATTCAACAAAAAACGACAAACCAAGCCGATAATAAAGCCACTTCCTGGCAGGCCTTGCCTCCTCGTACTGATAACTTGGCCCGGTGCAAGTGGCACTAATGTGCGGCTAGCTGTCATGGAGATTTGGATACTTCGGCTCTGAATTCAAATTCATGGGCTGTTTGACTCATGATTACGAACTCACAATTCCGGTTACCTATAAATGAATAGTGCTGAAGGACTTAGGCTCATTTCTTTCTCCCAAGGAATGACATCATTTAAGGTGATATAATGAATGTGGTACAACTACCACTATATCCATCATATATCTGATAAGGAATAATTTCAATAAAAAACGGACATAAAAGAACAATATATCTGATAACGGATTTTTATTTTCTTGGAGGAGATATATGCAAACTTTTGCAGAAAGATTTCTGTACTTGCGTAAATTAGCAGGTATGAAGCAGTCGGAATTTGCTCGCTTGATTAATCTTTCACAGGGGCGATTGAGCGACATTGAGAAAGGAAAAAACAAGCCTTCTGCTGATACGTTAGTTGCCGTGGTTAACCAATTCTCTCCCAGTGCGGAATGGCTGCTCATGGGCAACGGCACTCCTCCAGAAACTGTATTCCTCACGCCAAAAAGCAAACATGACCCCCTATACTACGAGAAGGCGACAAGTGAAGAAATACAATTTTTGGCCGACTGCCGTTCATTAAATCCAGCGAATAGAGGCACCGTGCGCAAGTTCATGCAATTTTTATTGGCAGAGCAGCGGGCGAAGGCTACGATAAATGATCCATAGCTAGATCGATGCACCTTAGCAATATATTGATGGTCAGATGTGGTAATTTTACCGCAAAACATGTATTACCAACCCGAAGCACAAGCGCCCTGCTCTCTAATCTAGGCAGGTCAGCGGTTCGTCCCAAATTTCAGCAGGTCCTACAGTTATGGCATACCAAGATTCAGGGTTTTTAGACAACCGTCAGTTCCTCTGACGGTTTTCGAGCGTGGGATTCAGCGATCAAGCCTTACTCTGCCGCAAGCGGACAGTATCCGTCTCCTGGGTGCAGCTCACGGACTGTCGTTCGAATCACACGCTCTTGCCAACGAGTCGCCGCTAATTTTGAAATGCCCCCTGCCCCGTGACATTGCCATAAAAAAAGACATCCTCTCCCGTGTCCACAGGAAAAGAATGCCTTCACTTGTACGAAAATCTACTCTCGTTATCATTCTGATCTACTTCTGCACGGCCCGTTCCTTCCCTTTGTCAGCCTCCCCGGCATTCCGATTCGCGGCCTCCCGATCTAACTGCATCTCCTCGACGGTCTTCACCTTCAACCGGGCAGCACCTTCATACGCACGCACGGGGAGAAGCTTATCTGAACTCAATCTCGCCTTCGCAGCAGCAATCGCATCCGCATACTGCGGCAGCCATGCTTCCTGGGCCACCAGCATCTCATCCACCAGTTGCCAGATTTCCTTGGGGTTACATACAGCGCCTACTAGCGGGTCCATCATAAATGCCTGACGCAGCAACAGATCATCACCATGCACAGCCGCCTCGACAGCTAGCCTCTGGACCGAGATGCTTGTATTGCATACAGCCGCCGGCCCTAGCGGAAGATGACCTACGATTGGCATGGAGATGCCGTTACCATCCGCATAGCCAGGCGCTTCAATAATCGCATCGGCCGGCAGATTAGCAATGATACCCCGATTCACCATATTGAAATGACCACGGTACACTCGTCCCGTCTCTAATCCTTCTATTATATAGGAGCCGTGTTCCTGACTGCGGTGATTGGCAGCATACTCAAGTGCCGGCTCCTTCATCCAGTTCGGGAAGTCCGTCTCGAACCAGTTGCGTCCCTCTGTGCATACTCTGAGGTATCCCCCTGTCTCGCCATTAATCCAGGAACCGAGATCGATCCATTCATGAATTTCTTCCGGACGCTTGCGGTACCATGGCACATACTCGCTCAGATGCCCATTGGATTCGGTGCTGTAATAGCCGAATCGACGCAGCATATCGATGCGAACCTTCTCCGTGCGCGCATAGTCCGGGTGACTCTCGAACGCCTCCAGCAATCCCGCTGTCAGATCCTTGCCTTGATGCTTAATCTGGATATACCATGTCTGATGGTTGATGCCGGCGCAGACAATATCCACCTCCTCCTGCTTCAGGCCGTAGACATTCGCAATCTGCTCATGCCCGTGCTGGACGCCATGGCATAGTCCGACCGTGCGTACACCGCCATATTGGTTGCATGCCCAGGTCAGCATAGCCATCGGATTGGCATAATTAAGCAACAGCGCGTCCTTCTCAGCCACCTCTCGAATATCCCGGCAGATGTCCAGCATGACGGCAATGCCGCGTTGCCCGTACATGATGCCTCCCGCACATAGCGTATCGCCTACACATTGATCAATACCATACTTGAGTGGAATGTCCACGTCGGTCTCAAAGGCCTCCAAGCCTCCAACACGAATCGTACAAATAACGTACCTCGCATTTTGCAGCGCTTCTCGACGGTCAACGGTAGATTGAATACGGATCTTCAATCCATTCTCCTCTATATCCCGTTGGCAAAGCTCAGTGACCATCTGGAGATGGTGCTCGTTAATATCCGTGAACGCAATCTCCACTTGATGAAATTCAGGCACTGCCAGCAAATCCCGCAGCAGACCGCGCGTAAATCCGATACTCCCTGCACCTATAAACGTAACTTTGAATGACATCGTCTGTCCCTCCTGCAGCTCTATTTTTTCTTTTATTGTAGCAGCAGCTTGACAGGAAGCGTTATCACGTTTATGACTTGTTGGACTGCAAAGTGTTAAAAATCGTCACCTTGCTGCGAATCAGCAAAGCGCACCGCCTCCGCCGAATTGCGATATTCCGATGGCGTCATGCCGGTCTCGCTCTTGAACAGCTTATGCAGATAGGGGCGGCTGTGAACCCCCACATAATCGGCAATCTCAGCAATCGGAATATCAGTCTCACGCAGCAGCATCTTCGCTTTATCCATACGAAATCGGGTCAGATAAGCCATGATGGACTGCCCGGTCTTCTGCTTGAAGATGCGCTGCACATAGCCGGGGTGAAGATTCACAGATTCCGCCACCTGCTTGATCTGGATCGATCGGTCATAGTTCTGATGCAGAAAGTCCAGGCATTGCCGGACATAGTGCTGCTGTATATCTCCCTCCTGCTGCTCCTTCTGCTCGTACAGTCTGGCGATATGCAGCAGCAGCCCCGCCAGTTGAACCTGAACCAGCATTTCAGAGCGATCCTCGCGATCCAGCTCCAGCACCAGACTCTTCAATCCATGGTATACCTCATGCGGCTCGCGCAGCACCAGATACGGCTCTGGGCAACTGAGCAATCGCCCAAGCCTTGTGTCAGTTGCTGCCAGCTCATCCACAGAGAGGGAGGCCCCCTCTCGCTCAGCAAAGCGAAACTCCACATTCAGCATCCGGCAGGACTGCTCGACGTAGAGCCGATGCGGCATACAAGCATCGAGCAGGATAAACTCCCCTTTTTTCAACTGTGCGCTATATGAGGCTCCCTCACGTATAAGCTCCACCGTGCAGCTACCGGAGATGACGTACATAATCTCAGTGGACGGATGCGTATGCAGCGCCATCTCGTACTGACTCCACTCCTTGAAATAGTAAGCCGTCACGATCGGGCGGATTCCACTTGCCTTATCGTCCAGCCGGAATAATCCATATGATACCATCCGTTCTCCCTCCTATATTCGTCATGTCCGGACTGGGCGCAGCATGCATTCGTATATGGAGACAGAGCTAGGCTGTTAGCTTCAATCCGATAGCTGAGGCCAGAATCATACCGATAAACAGTACCCGCTTCCATTCCTTCGACTCGCCAAAGACAGCCATTCCTACTATAGCAGCTCCCACAGTACCGATTCCTGTCCAGACGGCATACGCCGTTCCCATCGGAATCGATTCCATCGCATAGGTCAGCAGCCCAAAGCTGCATCCGAAGGAAATAACCAGCAGGAGAACTGCGCTCCAGCCCTGCTTCATGGCTACACGCTTCAATTGAAGCACACCCAGCACCTCGAAGCAGCCCGCCACGCATAAGGCAAGCCAGCTCATTGCACTCCCTCCTTGCCGATCCGTTGTTCACTGGACGGCTGTGCTTCCTCACTGCTTGTGAGCTTCAATCCAACGACGCCACCTAGCAAGATCGTGATGAGCGCCACCTTCCCCCATGCAAACGGCTCTCCGAAAAAGAGCATCTCCACCACGACTGTTCCCCCCGTTCCCAGTCCGGCAAACACCGCGTATATAGTACCGACAGGCAAATGCTTCGTAGCTATAATTAATATATAGAAGCTGAAGAAGATCGACAGCCCCGTTCCCATCCACTCCAGCGTAGAGGTGGAGTGCTTGAGCCCGGTCACCCATACCACCTCCATCATTCCCGCTATAATCACATACATCCAGATTCGATTCATGCTCATGCCTGCTTTCTCTAGTATTCATATGGCAAATTGCCCGCAGCTCGTCCTTGTGCCTACTGCTTCTGCTGCATACTCAAGCCTACTCCACGGCAATATACCGCCCAGCTTGCCGCTGCCCGCGCTTGATAGCTGGTCTTACGGCCGCTTACCAGCTCGATTACCGCCCCTTCCGCCATGGTTACGTAGGCCACTGCGGCTTCCTCCGCGTCGTTCATACTCATTGGCCCCGAGCGGTTTTCCCTTTGTAGTAGCCGAACGAGATGACGCTGCAAGCTGTCCAGAAACGGATAGACGATGTCAATTATCTGATCATACAGCTCAGAGGGCGGATAGTAGGTCATTCGAATAAGAAATTTGGCTCGATCACTCCGATCATACTCCATCAGCATCCAGTCAAAAAACTGCTTGAGCCGCTGTTCAACCGGCTTATCACGGTTACGGGCGAAATATTCCACAATATGCATTCGCTCTGTATCGAATACGTGACGGGTAACATGCAGAAACAGATCCTCCTTGCCCTTATAATGCGCATAGATAGAGGGCTTCTTAATGCCGACCTCATCAGCGATCTTCTGCAGCGAGGCCCCTTCATACCCATCACGGGCAAAGCTGGACAAGGCCGCCTGCATAATTTCTTTGGCGCTCACATCATCACCTACCTAACGTTCGTTAGTTTAGATTCTCTCAGGTGTTGACCCCTTTGTCAAGAGATAATGAAGTCAAATCCCGTGCGGAGTCTGCTTGCCCACCCTTGACAGGGCAGTGGATTATACGAATAAATTGCCCTTTTTGGTGCAGGAAAAATAAGGAAGACCCGACCTGCTGGTCAGTGCCTTCCTTAGCTCATTGCTTGCTAAATGCCTATTCAACATGCTTCTTCAAGAATGCGTCCACCTCAGTTGTTCGCTTGCCCCCATTGCTCTTCACTACATCCAGAAATTGCTCCAGCAGCGCCAGCAGCTTGCCGTCGCCCGTTCCTTGCTTCAGCGCCGCTTGATAAGCGGCAAGCGCATCTGGATGGATCTGTCCCGACTCGTAATCAAAGAGCGGCGTATTATTCAGGCCATAAAATAATTGCATTCTGGAAATCTCCAATAGCTCCTGCACTGCTTCCCGCCTGTTGGAGACAGGATAGGCATCCAGGAACTGCTCTCGCTCCAGCGCACGCTTCACTACATCGCCCCAACTAATGAGCAACGCGGCGTCCCCTGACGACGGCTTCAACGTCTCCTGTGTCCGAATTCGAATATAAGCCGCGATATCCGGCTTAACATATCTCGCATACCTATCATATTCAGTATAGTTAACCACAGGATAATACATACCTTCCATCGTCTCCAGCTTATAACCCCGATCTCTTGCCATTTCCAGCAGTCGAATCGTCCCTTTGTCCGTTACCTGTTGCAGCAGACTGGTGAACGTTAGCTTTCCTTTACGTGCTGCGCGGTCCAATGCTTGCTGTACGGTGGTTGTATCGAATTTCGCTGCGAACGCGGCGATGTCCTTATGCTGGGCATTCTCTAGCTGCAACACCATAAGCGTCGCATGATGAGGCGTCGTCTCATGAATATGGTTCAGCAGATATTTGCGTGCCTGGCTCAGCCTGGCTGGATCCTTCAGATATGCGGCGAACTGGTTATAGACGCTCTGGGACGAGGCCGAGCTGATTGCGGCAGTAGCTAACGGAAGCGCTCCTTGTGGCAGCGTAGCGCTCAGACCGGCGCTCAAGGCGACACCCAGAGCAAAGGATCGAATCAGCAAGCTATGTGTACGGCTCCTCTTCGTATTCATCATGAATTCCTCCGTTCATTTCAGGATGCTCTCTATTACCCTGGTTGGGCGGCAGTGACTCATCCACTGCTTCTAGCTCCCTGTCATCCTATTGGACGAGGAAGAAGGCAGATGGGTTGCAGGCTGGACATCTCCTCTCAAACCAAATAGCCGCAGAGCTTCCTCTGCGGCCATACAACGTGCAAATGCTGATCCCGAAATTATAACGTGTTCAGACTCTCCAGCACCGCCTCAATATCTGCCTCTGTTACTCTGCCGCCACTGAACGCGATGAGTGAACGGAGCGGCATGTATTTGAAGATCGCCTCCATCATTCCCTTATGGGATTCATCCTCTGACTCTGCGCTGAACGCCCCCTCCTGCTGGAATGTGGTCATCAGCGGCTGCACCAGAGATGCCGTCTTAGGATTTCCTAGCAGATCACCCAATGTAGAATTGCGAGTATAGCTCTGAGGAAGCTCCACTGTCGACTCAACATAGATCGATTCCTCGCAGTCGATGCGATCTGATGCTCCGCCGACACGAATGAGGAACTCTCCACTTTCCACATGCCAATCGCCAAGCACAGTATTGTAATAGGCGAAGGCGCGCTTGCCAAGCTTGAAGACAACGGTCTTCTCCTCCCCAGGCTGAAGCTCCACCTTGGCGAACTCCTTCAGTTCCTTCTGCGGACGGATGACCTGGCTGTGTACATCTGCCACATAGAGCTGCACGATTTCTTTGCCGGCGCGATCACCGATATTTTTCACCTGAACCTCGATCTCTACCGTCTCTGTATCTTGAATGCGCGGCTGACTGATGCGTAATCCGGTGTACTCAAAGCGAGTATAGCTAAGCCCGAAGCCGAACGGGAACAAGACAGGCAGTTGCTTGGCTTCATAATATCGATAGCCGACGAAGATGCCTTCTCTATACTCTACCCGGTCACCTTCTCCAGGAAAGTTCAGATGCGAAGGATTATGAGCGAGCGCCAGCGGGAAGGTCTCCGCCAGCTTGCCTGATGGATTCGCATCGCCATACAGCAGATCGGCAACAGCGCTGCCGAAGGCTTGCCCGCCCAGATAACCCTCCAGCACGGCCTGCACCTTACCTAGCCATGGCATCTCGATTGGAGCCCCATTGCTCAGCACGACCACAGTACGCGGCTGCACTTTGGCTATTTCCTCGATCAGCTTGAGATGATTATCCGGCAACTGAAGATGCTGACGATCGAATCCCTCCGATTCGTAGCGATCCGGCAAGCCGACGAACAACACCGCAGTCTCGGCATTGCGCGCTGCCTCTACAGCCTCCGCCAGCAATGCCTCGTCAATCTGATCATGTTCCATCGGATACCCTTGAGCATAGACGAGCTGGCCGCTGGACAGCTTCGCCATCTCTTCGTAAGCCTGGTCGAGGCGTGTCGGGACGATATGGGAGCTGCCGCTGCCCTGATAGCGTGATTTCGTCGCAAAGCCACCGATGACCGCCACATTCGCAGTCTTGCTCAACGGGAGAAGTTCGCCTTCATTTTTCAGCAGCACCATGCTCTCCTGCGCGGTCTGTCGGGCTAGCTGGTGATGAGCAGCCTTGTCGTAAGTTGCATCGGGACGACGGTTGTCTGCCGCACGCTGAATGATGCCCAGGATGCGCAGCACCGCCTGATCCAGCTCCGCCTCTGACAGCCGCCCTTCCCGTACCGCAGCTACAATCTTGTGCTCGCCGATGCCGTTGCTTGACGGCATCTCCAGATCCATGCCTGCAGCCAGCGAGTCCACCTGTTCGTTCACGGCTCCCCAGTCGGATACCACGAAGCCCTCGAAGCCCCACTCGTTACGCAAAATATCCGTCAGCAGCCGCTCGTTCTCGGAGACATACGTTCCGTTCACCCGGTTGTAGGACGACATGATCGTCCATGGCTGTGCCTGCTTGACTGCTCCTTCGAATGCTGCCAGATAGATTTCCCGCAGAGTACGCTCATCAACCACCGCATCTACGGACATACGCCGGTGCTCCTGGTTATTGACGGCAAAATGCTTCAGCGAAGTGCCAACCCCTTGACTTTGCACCCCCGAGATATGGTTCGCCGCCATCTCCGACGCCAGATAAGGGTCCTCAGAGAAATATTCAAAGTTCCGTCCGTTGAGCGGCGAGCGCTTAATGTTAGCGCCTGGTCCGAGCAGCACCGCGACATTCTCAGCCTGACATTCCTCGCCCAGCGCCACCCCGACCTGGCGAATCAACTCACGGTTCCAACTGCTTGCAAGCCCGACAGCGGAGGGGAAGCATGTAGCCGGCACACTGTTCGTCAGACCAAGATGATCGGCCGAAGTGTCCTGCTTGCGCAGTCCATGCGGACCGTCTGTAACCATGATCGATGGTATGCCCAACCGCTCTACGCCCTTCAAATGCCAAAAATCAAGCCCAGAGCATAGCCCTGCCTTCTCCTCCAATGTCATCTGTGCTACCAGTTGTTTCAAGTCCCTCTCCATCCGTCATTGCCTCCTTCTACAGAATAGAATGTCCATTTGATTACATATTAAATGCAGTAAGCGCTTCATTATTGTAGAATTCAAACTTTTTTTGTATGATTATAACTATAATACAAGCTGACTTCTATCTTGGAGCAGCCCCTTACTCATCACCTATTAGAACTGCTGCAACAATTAGCCGAGCATGGCTTCAAGGAGGAGTGAAGGATGAGCCGTACCGAACAGAAGGATGATCGTCATGAACCGCCGTTCCCTACACGGGCAGAGCTGAGTGCGGCCTGCCGATTACTTCATGAGGCTACAGGGCTGCCTCTGCTCTATATGGATGGAACAGGCACCCCTGGCGCGGTCTGGACAGGGAAGGGCGGCTCCAACCCGCTTGGCGCGGTACAGACTGGACTTCCCGCCCCATCACAGCTCGGCTTGCAGCGCACACCATTTCTGCATGTTACAGCTTTCTTTGAGACGGTGCTGCTCCTGCCGCTTATTGATCGCTCTCTCTGTCATGGACTGATCGCGATCGGCCCGGTATGCTTCGCACCGATTCAGGAAGGTCGAATTGACGGACTGCTGCGGGATGCGAATGCATCCTTCAAGCTGAGGGAAGCGCTCATTCACTACTATGATCAGCTTCCCGTCATGGATGCCCGTCAACTGTTCCGGTACGGGCTGCTGCTCTATCACATGATCTATAAGGAAGAGCTCGACTTGAACGAGCTGCTGCGAAGCAGAGAATGGACCGCCTCCGCTGTCGAGGAGGCTACAGCTCGTCGGGAACGGGAGCTTGCCATTGCACAGCGCAAGCATAATGCCGTCTATCATCATCATCCCGGATGGGAGAGAAAGATGATTCAGCTTGTGCGCGAGGGCAAGCGAGCGGAATTGGCGGAATGGCTCAATACATTCCCCTATGAGCAGACCGGCATCCTGTCCAAAAATAGTCACCTGCGCAGCCAGAAAAATCTGTCCATTAGTGGCATCGCCCTTGTTACCCGAGCAGCGATAGATGGGGGCTTGCACTATGAACTGGCCTATTCGCTCAGTGACGATTATATCCAGCGCATCGAGGAATGCGCTACACCCAAGGAGGTAGCGCGGCTGATGGATCGTGCTTACTTCGATTTTGCTGACCGGGTGGCCGAAGCCGCAGACGCCGATTGCTCGCATGCAATTCGGCTGTGCAAGCAATATATTGTGGCTCATATCTACGAGGAGATCACCCTCCCGCAGTTAGCTGCGATAGTGCGTCTGCATCCTAATTATTTGTCGCGTCTGTTCAAGCAGGAGACGGGCTCTACCCCCTCCCTGTTCATCCAGCAGGAACGAATGGAGGAGGCCAAGCGGTTGCTTCGTTATACCTCTCTCTCCTTGGCTGATATAGGAACACGGCTCGGATTTCATGATCAAAGCCACTTCACGAAGACCTTCAAAAAGTACACCGGAATAACCCCCCGCCAATTCCGCGGACAGCAGCCGGATAACGGCTGCTAAGCGCGTCTTCAATCGCTGTAGTGTCCCTCCACTCCATGTTCAACACATTCTGATTCTTCTGAATTCCTGTGAAGCTATAGGACAGATCAAGGGAAATGATAATGAAGCATAGGTTGGTCGGGACAAGGGAGCAATGGGGGGCTTTGTATTTAAACGTGCAAACACGTATGATTATATCACGTGTTATGTGCAACGCTATCGTTCCCGTCGCGGCAATTATCCTTGACACATCAGGCCCTTAGCACTATAATTCTTTTAGACCGACTGTCGGTCTAATTCATTCATACGGAAGGTGAGTTCTGATGACGATGTCCCCTGTCCCCCCTGCTCCCCGAAACTTCATCCTGCTGGTGCTGGGGCAGCTTGTCTCGGTATTTGGCTCTGCGCTGCTGCGCTTCGCTTTATCCTTATATGTGCTTGATCTGACGGGAAGGGCTGATATTTTTGCTACGCTGGTCGCCCTCTCCAACCTGCCGCTGCTGCTGGCGCCGCTTGGCGGGGCCGTCGCTGACCGTTTCAATCGCCGCAATCTGCTGGTCATCTATGATATCGCCTGCGGCCTGTCCATTCTGCTCTTTATATTACTGCTCCACCTCGGCATTTCTCCCGTTCCTCTCATAGCTGTGGTAATGGTGCTGCTCGCTATCGTTAGCGCCATGTATTCGCCTGTCGTGATGGCGAGCATCCCGCTGCTGGTGCCCAAGGAGAAGCTGGAGCAAGCCAACGGGATCGTGAGCGGAGTCCAGGCGCTGTCTGGCATCGCCGCGCCAGTCGTTGGCGGGATTGTGTATGGCTTGACGGGAATCGATCTGTTGATTCTGTTCAGCGGCATCGCCTTTTTGGTTACCGGACTTGTAGAGTTATTCATTTCACTGCCTTCTACTAGAGTGGAGCCCAGCAGCCACAGCTCTGTTGCCCGGGCGATCGCCGCAGACCTCAAGGCCGGCTTTACTTACGCGGTCAGTCAACCGTATATGTTCAAGACGATGATTTTGGCTGCGCTGCTGAACCTGATTCTGACTCCCTTCTTCATTATTGGCGGACCGATGATCCTGCGCATCACGATGCAGGCTGGAGATATGCTATATGGCTTGGGAATGGGACTGATCGAGTTCGCCATTATTCTTGGCGCACTGCTGGTGGGATGGTTCGCCAAGTGGCTGCATTTTAACAAGCTTCATTACTGGCTGTTGCTAATTGCCATCCTGATGGTGCCGCTGGCGGCCTCTGTTACTCCGATCGCACTGTCCTGGGGGCTATACCCTGCCTTCTCCATCTTCCTGCTCTGCGCCATGCCTGTCGCAATGCTGCTGACCATTCTCTCGGTCTACGTCATTACGATCGTGCAGAAGCGCACGCCTGATGCCCATCTGGGCAAGGTGATGGCGATCATCATGGCCGTATCACAATGCGCCGCTCCAGCAGGCCAGATGCTATTCGGGCTGCTGTTCGAGCAGTTCAGTCTGACCGTCTACGTTCCAGTGCTGGTTATCAGTCTGCTCATGGGCGGCACAGCGTTAGCTGCCAAGATGATGCTCAAGAACGAAAAGGCTGTCTATTAGACGCAACCTAAGAACAGCCGGCGCAAGCAGCGCCGGCTGTAGAGAAGAATATATGCGTGGGAGGTTCGCCTTGGCATACCCTGGATACAGGCTATGCCTCCCCTGCAGCCGCCTCAGCCGCAGCTTCGCTCAGCGGCAGGCGGATGACCGCAGTCGTACCGCCGCCTGCCTGGCTATAGAGCTCCACGCCATATTTGAAGCCATAATGCAGGCGGATGCGCTGATGCACATTACGCAGGCCGAAGCCCCCCGTATGCATCGTCGCGGCTGTCCACGAATCCTCGATTTCCTCACGCTCAAGCGAGCGACGAACCTCGACGAGCCGGTCTCCGCTCATTCCCGCTCCATCATCCGATACCTCCAGCCGGATATTACTCTCTTCCACGGTCGCACGCACCGTGACCGTGCCGGGACGATCCTGCTTGCGCACGCCATGGATAATACTGTTCTCCACAAGCGGCTGCAGCAGAAATTTGATGATCGTATATTTCTCGGCTTCAGGGTCTATATCAATGCTCCAGCTTAGCTGCTCGCCGAAGCGAATGCCCTGTATTTTCAAGTAATAGCCGACATGCCTGACCTCATCGCCGACGGAGATAATCTCTCGCCCCTGGTTGAGTCCGATTCGGAATAGCCTTGACAGCGAGGTGACAATGTCGCTTATTCGGGAATCCTCATACTTGCGAGCCAGCATATAGACGGAATCCAGCGCATTGTAGAGAAAATGCGGGTTGATCTGGTACTCCAGCGTCTGCAACTGCAGCTTGCGCCGCTTCTCCTCTTCCTCGCGGTTCTTGGCGATCAGATGGGTAATTTCATCTGACATCATATTGAGCTTGTTCGCCACCTGGCCGATCTCATCATTACGCAGCACCGGCACCTTCACCGTGTTCCCGCTGCCCCATTCCTTAATAGCCGATTGCAGTTGAAGCAGTGGGCGGGTAATCCGGTGAGAGACGAAGATGACCATCACAATCGTGAATACCAGAAGCGCCGCCACGATCAGCATGAAGGCGATCAGTACCTTGCGCACGGGCTCATTGATCCTCGACTCCAGTATCCATGTGGCGACATGCCAATCTTTTTGCGACATTGCAAAATACGCATACTGATCCTGTCCAGCCTGCATGACCGCATAGCCATTATCACTCGCTTGAACCCGCTGCGCCAGCTCAGGCCTCCAATCGTCCGAGGTAGAAATCATGAAGCGGTGCTCCTCATCGTACAGCGCGAATTGTTGGCCTTCATCGAGCGTGAACTGCTTGAATTTGTCCAGCAGCTCCTTCGCATCGAGCACCACGAACAGATAGCCGATCTTGCGATTGAGATCCATCTTGTTATCGATCACCCGGGAGGCGATGACGATCATCTCCTCCTCGAATCCGTGGAACCAGATCGGCTTGCCCTCCGCCTCATCGATCCGGCTGATCAGACTCGTCAGGTTCGCAATCATGCGCGGCGCAATAGCTGTGCTGCCGTCAATACGGAATTCCTTGTTCATGATATACACATTGCGTGTATACTCACTTGAATCGCCATAGGAGACGAGCCTGTTGCGCAGCTCGCTGCGCAAGCTGAAATGCTCCGCCGTCTGCTCCCATTCCTCCACCATCAGGTAGCGCTGCACCAGCGCATCACCGAAGATCCGCATTGCAAAGCCCTCATACTCCTCCCGCCATTTGCCAATCTCGATGGTCAACGCTTCCGCTACCTGATTATAGTGGCGAGAATACGATTGCATCAGATTGGATTGCACCGTCGAATACACATATAGCGCGAAGATCAGCAATGGCAGAAGCAACAGAATCGAAAAGAAGATGACCATCTGGGAGCGAATCGATCGCAGTCGGCTCATCGCTCCCTGGCTCCATGGCGCTCCCGAAACTCGCTAGGTGTAAGACCCGTATTTTTCTTGAACAAACTGCTGAAATAATGGGCGCTCGCATAGCCGATCTTCTCTGCAATATCATAATTTTTCAGCGAGGTATGAATGAGCAGCTTCTTCGCTTCGTCCAGACGGATGCCAGTCAAGTATTCCACACAGGTCATGCCCGTCTTCTGATGGAAGATGCGGGACAGGTAATTCGGTGTAATGCACAGCAGACGCGCGACCGTACTGACAGACAAGTTGCTGTCGGCATACCCCTCAACCATCGCCAGCTTGGCTCGCTCCACCAGAATATCCACATAGCCCGCATGCGTGCGCGCCTTGATCGCCAGTAGTTGATTGAAGCATGTCTCGAAAAACTGCTGAATGTCGCTCACCGAATCCATATCACTAAGCCGGGCATAATTCTCGATATAGGGCGGCAATGAATCTCCTGCCTTATATTCGTCGGCCAGTCTGTAGATCGTCCCCAGCAGATGGACAAACATCAGCTTCATCATCTGCGGCGCGGCCCGCTGCGCCTCAAGCGCCCTCACGAACGGGGCTAGCGGCTGCTCGTCGAGCTGGTCGCGAAAGCGTATCGCCTCGATCAGCTCCTTCTCCTCCACATACGGATAATCGATATGGCTGTTGCGCCAGCTCGGGATGCTCTCATAGCTCATCACCCCGCCACTCTCCATGAGCGACAGCAGATGCACCGCTTCCTCGGCCTCATTAATTGACTTGAAGATGCTGGTCAACTCCGGGTAAGTGCCTCCGATTCCGATGCAAGCGCTCAGCCCCAGCTCCCGCTCACATTCGCCCAGCAGTTGCTCATACGCCTTGGGCTCCACCTCGCATTGCAGCACAATCCGCAGCAGTCCGGGGCCCGCATCCGCGATATGCAGCCATCTGCCACGCAGTCGTTCCGCAGCAATCCGGCGCACCTCCCCGTTCACCTGAGTCATATCACTATAAGGGTCGCGCAGAAGCGAATTCATATTCAGCTTGATCGAGACGCCCAGATAGCAGCCCGGGAGAGCCTGGAGCCCTGCTGCCTCCATTCGCTCATTCATCTCATCCGTCCCTGCGAATGCCCCAGAGAGCAGATCTGCCCACAGCTTCTCGATGACGATCGGCTTATAAATATCCAGCTTGCGCCGCGCATCGGCATTGATCAGCGAGGTTCGCTGCTCCTGGCCAATCTCCTGGACGACGCTCTGCACCGATTCCTTCAGCTCATCGGGCAGGACCGGCTTCACCAGATAACTGGAGATGCCGATGGCCACAGCCTCTCTTGCATATTCAAACTTCTCATAGCCTGTCAGGATAATGAATCGAATCGACGGAAACTCCGTTTTGGCCTGACGAGCAAAATCAATACCGGACATCTCCGGCATAAAAATATCGGTAATGACCAGATCGGGTGGACTGGCCTTCATCAGCTCCATCGCCGCTATTGCATTGGGCGCCTCCAGACATTCATCGAACCCGGCGTCCCGCCAGTCAATCAAGGAATGAAGTCCCTCCCGAATAATCGGCTCATCATCTACAAACATCACGCGCATGCATTGCTCCTCCACTCCACAGCAGGGGCCGGGCAAGAGCAGGCTCTTTATTTCACCGCTCCAGCAGTCAAGCCCCCGATTATTTTCTCACTTAACAAAGCATAGGCTGCAATCGTCGGCAGGATAGCGATGACCATCGCGGCAAAGGCTTGAGGATAATTCGCTTGAAAGGTCGTTAAGAAGAAGCGAATCGCCACCTGCAACGTGCGTGTTCCTTCGCTCTGTGTCAGCAGGTTGGCAAACAACAGCTCATTCCATGCTGTAATGACCAGGAAGATCGCGGCAGTCACGAGCCCCGGGGTGCTTACAGGGAGCACCACCTGAACAAAGATACGATGCACGCTTGCCCCGTCCATGCTCGCCGCCTCTGACAACTCCGATGGAATGGCTGCCATATAGTTTGTTATTATTAATACGCTAAGCGGGAGGGAAATCCCTGCATAGACGAGCGATAACCCGACTAGCGAATCATAGAAGCCGAGCCATTGCACCAGATAATAATACGGCACCATGAAAGCATTGGTCGGCACCAGAATCCCGGCCACCAGCAACAGCAGCCAGCCTGAACGGCCCCGGAACGTATAGGTCAATATGTAGGATGCCAGCGAAGCCAGCATGAGCGCAATGAATGTCGACAGCGCGGCTACGATCACGGAATGTAGAAAATAGGCAGGAATCGGGTGCTTCGACAGCACTGTGGCGTAATTATCCCATGTCCATCGGACAGGCAAGCCAAATGGACGATGCAGCAGCTCCCGATTCGTCTTCAATGAAGCTAACACCAGCCATAGGAAGGGAGCAAGCATGACGAAGCTGCTGACGGCCAATAGGATGCGCGACAGCCACTTCATACGCTTCCCCTCCTAAGGGCAAGCCTGGACATCCACAGTAACAGCCCCATCACTACCGCTCCGAAGCCAACCGACACTATCCCTGTTGCCATCGATACACCATAGCGATTGGCGGTCACCATCTCTCTGTACATATAGAGCGATAAGTTGACCGTCTCATTCGCCGGCCCCCCTCCTGTCATCAGCAGCGGGTATTCGAACATGCGCAGGCAAAAGGCAACATTAAATAATATATTCAACCATACAGCACCACGCAGCAGTGGTATCGTAATCAGCCAGTCCTTCTGAACCACCGTTGCCCCGTCGATCTCGGCCGCCTCATACAGCTCAGACGGGATGGTCGTCATCTGTGCCAGGAAGATGACCATAGTTAGTCCTACGTACAAGATGAAGGGCAACTGGTGAGCCACAAGCGCTGTCTGGATGTCGCTCAGCCAGGCACGTTTCCAGCCGGGCAGTCCTACTGCCTCCAGCAGATGGTTCAGCAGTCCCAAATTTACATGCAGCACAAAATACCATAGAAAGGCGATCGCTGTCGTCGAGATGACGTTCGGCAGCACAAGCAGCACTCGTAGAAGGCGCCAGCCGCGCGGTCGTCTGGCAAGCAGCAAGGCAAGCAGCAAGCCGAACGGTATGTGCAGCAATACGGCTGAGGCGATCCAGATCAGCGTGTTGCGCAAGGCCTTCGCGAACACCGGGTCACCAGCAAGCAAGCGATAGTTGTCCATGCCGACATACACCATCTCGTTGAGGCCATTCCAGCTCTGCAGACTGGTATAGCCGGCAAAGACTAGCGGGAATAGATAAAACAGGAGAGTAAATATAACTGCCGGTGCCAAGTAAAGTATGATCTGTCTTCTGGCAATCATGGGGATGGTTCTCCTTTGCGATAAAAGCTCTGCCGCTAGGGATCGGGGACACCGTTCCTTAGCGGCAGGTATGTGTAGTATGCAATTATTGATTCGCCTCATTCAACTGACGAACGATGTCGGCCGGTTCGCCTTGATCGAACATCATCGACTCAATCAGGGAAGGCAGCTTCGCAATGGCTGCCGGCTGAAGCACACGGGAGATCTGGATGATGCTCTCAGGCGCCTGATTCGATACGTTAATAAAGGGGCCAAGGATCGGACCGGCTGTCGCCAGCTCCTCCTCTGTCAAGCTCAGTCCTGCCGATAGCAGCACACGCCCCTCCAGCGTCATATGGCGCGTACTCTCCTCTGAGGTGAGGTATTTCATAAAATCAACGATAGCTCTTTCCTTCTCCTTCGACTTCTGCTTGCCGGCTGACCAAGGCGTGTACGTATCTGTTATGATGAACCCTTCCTTGGCCTGGCCACCAGCAAGCAACGGGCCTGGCGCTACGCCGATCGATTTTTGCAGCTCCTCATCCAGCGATCCGATCAGCCACGGGCCATCGATAATCATCGCCGTATTGCCGAGTGCAAAATGATTGGAGCTGATCGAATAATTGGCGCCGATCGCATCATCCGTGGAATAACGGAACAGCTCCTTCAGCAGCTCATACGCCTTGACCATCTCCGGCGTATCCAGCGATTTCCCCGTATCAAATACATGCATGCCGCCACCCGCGGCAGCGGCGTAGGTAAGCACATTCGTCGCATGCCAGGCATCATCCGAGGTCATGAGCGAGATTGGCGTAATGCCCGCCGCCTTCAGCTTCTCGCAGACAGCCAGCAGCTCATCCCAGGTTTCAGGGAACGCATCGATATCTGCCTTAGCGAACAAATCCTTATTGTAGTAGAACAGCACCCCTGCTTTTTCAAAAGGTATAGAAGTCAATTCGCCGTCAATCGTCAGCGTATCTATATCTCCTTGCTTGAAGCGGGCTTTCCATTCCTCGTCCATGTACGGCGTAAAATCAAGCAGCTTGCCGGATTGCTGCCGCGACAGATCATTAGGATTAAAATTATAATTGAACAAATCCGGCGGCTGGTTCGCCGCGATCATCGTCTTGACCTTCTCTTGGTAGGACGGCCAATCCGGGTTGATGTCGATGGCGACTTCCACTTTCCCCTTATTCGCTTCATTATATTTATCGACTAGCTCATGCAGCGCTCGACCTCGCTCCGTGTCCGTGCTCCAGCTACTGAGCATCTTGATGCTGATCACCTCGGAGCTAATCTGTCCGCCATTCCCCCCCTCGCTGTTGCCCTGTGATGAGCACCCGGCAAGCAGCAGCACGGCAGCCAGCATCGGCAGCCATATTCTGTTAAGACGCATCATGCTACCTCCCTTGTTATTATAGTGCCGCAGTTGGCCTCCTTAACACTGTAACGCGAATAGGACTAGGGATAAATTAACAAAAATATCGTTTTCCTTAGAAATATCTATCTTTTTACCTAGCTCTATCGATATAACGACCCAGACCCAAAAGTCCTGCAGAGTAAATCCAGCCCAGTGTGCCCCATACATCCCCCTTGGCAATCATCCCTTCATCGATCCCCTGGCTGCACACGCCAAAGCCTTCCGGCTGCATCCCAATGTCGGCAAAGCCCATCTGATCACCCGGATGGGAGAGCACCTGCTGGCCGCCCACCGCAATCCATTGCGCCATCTGGCAGAGGAATGGCTCATCTGCCGCCTCGCCCAGCTCGTGCAGCTCGCGGATAAAAAACATCGAATAGATATCGACGACGCCCCCGCCCCAGATCGAGTTGATTCCGCCGCAGCCGACGGTATTGAAGCCATAATGATGCAATGCTGTGCCCGGCATCGTCGGCGCCGTCCAGATGTAGTTCCAGGTTACGAACAAGCGGGCTGCACGCAATGCGCCACGCAAATACCGCTCCTCCCGCGTATGATAATAGAGGGTATAGAGAGCCGCTGTCACATACTGAGCAGCTTCCTTGTCAATCACATTCGGGTTATCCAGTGTGCCGCCCTGGTAATGGCTGCGCTGGACAAAATGCGACAGCACATATTCCGCGGCATTGATCGCTGCACGCAAATATTGCATCCCTTCGCCCGGCTCCTCACGCCACAGTGCAATCAGGAACATAATCGGAATGGCTGTGCCGGATTTGGACGAGAACTCATCGTCTCCGAAGCCAGGCGCATTCTTGAGGGAATGACCGTTCGGCTCGAACGCTCTATACCAGGAGCCGTCGCCGTTTTGATGGCGCACGAGAAAATCGCCAAATCGCTTCACCGCATCATACCAGCGCGGCTCCTCCCGGCCTGCATCCCGATAGAGCTGATACGCTGTCAGCAGATCAAAGGCCGGTTCGACCATAAGCCGCAGATAGTTGCCCTGCACCGTGCCGTGCGATACGTAATGGAGCCGAGGAGCCGTCGCATCTCCGAAGGAGGCGAAGGGCCTGTCCTGCTCCACCTCGTACAACGTATACATCCAGCCATTAGGCGTCGTGCATCGGTCAACAAAAAAGTCGATCACCCTCTTGCCCTTCTCCCACCATTCCCCTCCTTCCCGTCTTGCAACCTCATAGGCTGCATGAATCTGCCGTCCTGTGAATCCGTACTCCAGCACAGTCTGATAGCTCTCATGCGGGATATTGACGAAGGAGGCGCCGAAGCCCGAGGGAGCGCTCCTGTATCCCTGGCGCGGGTCAAAATGAAAGAAAAAGCCTGCCGCTCCTCCCGGCAGCTCGCGGTATGAGGCCTTGAGCGAAGCAAGCCGATAGCCCATCGACTGCTCCAGTGAGAAGGAGAGCTGTACAGGCTGCGGCTCGCTCTGCTCCGCGCGATATTTGAATTCATCGAATACCGCTTCATCAAATCCCCACTGGTTGACGACCCGCAGCTCATACGCCGTCTGCAGCTCAATGGCTTGTTCGTCCAGCGGATAGTACGCTGATACCGGCTGCTGCTCTGCCGACAGCGCTACACTCCGCTCGCCTTCATAATAGGGAAGATGCGCCTGATACACAATCCTGCCCCCGCTGCGCGCATAGCCGATCGAGCCGATATTGGTCCGCTGCAGGTAGCGGGACTGTCCTGCCTCTCTCTGCGGCGGCAGCGCCTGCGTGGCAAGCCGGGTGCGGGCGAGCGCAACGGTCGTTCCTGTCGACGAATCATAACCAAGCACCAGCGGGTAGCTGAGCCGATCATCCATGAACAGCCGCACCGCATTTTCCCGATGCTGGTCGATGGAGCCATACCAGGTCGCTGGCGCGTGGAAGCGAAAGGGCGTATTCTCATGAATGTTCTGTTCAAATTTCAACTGTAGCTGAAAGCCCTCCGCCTCCTGTTCACCTGCCTGTCCGCAATCCGCCTTGCCACCCTCACCTAACCGGATCGCTCGAATCAAGCGTTCGATGCGAATCGTCATTCCATCCATCCATGTATCGATAATGTGAAAGCGGTAGCCCGAATGCTCAAGCTCCGCCTCGCCTCTCCAGCTCTCACCTGCTGCCGAAGCCGCAGCTACCTTGCTATATCGTGCCTTAACAGATGCTCCCAGCAGAAACTGCATCTCAATTGGATAGAGCACCTCCAGTTCCGGCCCTTCCTGTGCTGTAAACCTTGGGTAATGACCATCCTCTGCTTGCCGAAACTCGATAGAAATCATAGCTTGCCTCCCAGATTAGATTTGAGCAGTTGGTTAACAGCCCTCCCGCTCTTTTACATGCCCATCATCTTGGGTTCAGTAAATAACTGGATTTTATGGTACCATCATATCGAATTGTGGAGCAGATTTCGATTCACTAATGTTACTAATACCTTGCATTTATTTGACATTTATTCAAGCATTCCTCATTACTACATACTTTCAGCAGCTTACATCGTCTATGACGGATATAAATAAACCTTCATATCCACTCAAGCAGAGCGAACATGAAGGTGAGGGTACAGCTTCATCGGAGCAGCAGAGATCCATCCTGCTTCTTGCCTAGCTAGGATGTGTGCGGCAGCAGCAGCCGCTCAATCTCCAATATGTGATCTACCGTGTAATCGGGAGCCAGTCTGCCAGATGGCGGTTGTTGCACCTTGGCAAAGCCCTGCCTGACCCAGATCGCATGCATCCCGAGCTGCCGGGCAGGAATAATATCGTTATCAATCCGGTCGCCGATCATAACAGCCTGATCCGGTCTGCAGCCCGACTCGCGAAAAGCCCATTCAAAGAAACGCGAATCCGGCTTCGTCATGCCCAGCTCGGCTGAAGAGCCGATGACCTGGAAGTAAGCGCTTAGCCCATAGCCGTCCAGACGCTGCTGTGTGCCTTCGCTCTGATTCGCGATCACTCCAAGGCAATAGCGCTCGGAGAGGCGATGCAGGAGAGAGCTGACACCGGGGAAGGGCTGCTCCAATTGCTTCTTGTAGGCCACACCCTCGCGAATCGCATGCCAGTGCTCTCTGCTCGTAATCAAATCTTCAAGCACCGGCTTGATCGGAATCTCCGCCTGCTGCTCGAAATAATAGGACAGGCGCTCACACATCTCTTCATAGGAGACAGAATAGCCAAGACGGTTGGCATTGCGCACATATTGGCCGATGATGTCCTTAGCGGCTGCAGATTCATCCAGCAGCGTATCGCCAAGGTCAAAAAAAATCCACGTAATGCGGTTCAGATCCAGCATGGCGGTCGCTCCTTTATGTTATAGACTGAGCCGGAAGCTTCTAGGTCGTGTCTGACAACCCGTTCAAGGGCATCTCTCACCGCCCTTTCGCCCCATGCTGCGTTGCCTTTTCTTGACCTAATCTTTCCCTGATTATACGCATTTCCCTAGCGGCGGGCAAGTATCCCCCTCCTGTGTCGCTTGCAGCATTGCAGTTATTTGGATAGCTCCACGAAGCCTTCACCGAACACATCGCGCACATCATGAATGGTCAGGAAGGCATCCTTGTCGGCGGCCTTGACGATCTTCTTGAGCGTTGCAACCTCTTGCTTGCTAATCACGATGTACAGCACCTCCTTGGTCTCCTTCGTGTAGTAGCCGCGCCCCTGCAGCACGGTGACCCCGCGGTTCATCACCAGATTGACCTGCTCGGCAATCCGATCCTGCTCCCTGGAGATGATCGTCACCGCCTTCTTCGGATTCAGCCCTTCAATGATGAAGTCCATGACCTTCGTTGCAATATAGAGCAGCACAATCGTCAGCATAAGCCGCTCCGCCCCGATGATGAAGTAGGATGAGAAGGCGACGAGCAGATCAAAGAACAGCAACGCATAGCTGACATTCCAATCCAGAACCTTGTTGGCAATGCGCGCCAATATCGTCGTACCCGCCGTACTGCCGCCTACGCGAATGATCAGCCCGATCCCTGCCCCGCCGAACACGCCGGCGAATATGGCGTTGACCATCAGCTCATGGGATTCGATGCTCCAGTCTTTGGTCAGATGGAGGAAGAGCGAATTCAGCACGACGGCGATGATCGTATAGAGGATGGTGCGCTTGTCAAGAAACTTGTAGCCGATCACCAGCAGCACCGAATTGAGAATAAGACTAACCAGACCCGGAGACCATTGAAACAGATAATACAATATAATGGTGACTCCCGTTACGCCGCCCTCGCCAAAATCATTGGGGATGACGAACAGATTGACCGCCAGTGCGAATAGGAATGCACCGATTGCCAAAAACAGCATGTCTTTCCCGATTCTTCTCATGGTACCCAACCATCCTTATTGTTACTGATCACCTTATCATAAGGCAGAGCGGGAGCTGCTGCAACCATTCATTACCACCGTTTCGTGCAAAACCAGCTAAGCCAACATCCCGCATCCTCCTCTGGGCGAGGCGGGATGCGGGATGTTGGCTAGAGGAAGGACATCTTCATATGTATCATCGCGGTGCTGCCAGAGGAGCGGCGGACCGCCGTTTTGCCAGGGCATATCCCGTTTATTGCTTGGCGGTCATAGACCTCAGCTCTGCTAGCAGGTTGTCGAGCTTGGCATAGTCCTGCACCATCTCCCCGATCTTGCCATCCTGTGTCTCCATGCTCGCCGACATCTCCTGAACGGAAGCCATATTCTGCTGGGTGGATGCAGCCATATGCACCATGTCATCCGCAAGCGATGTATACTGCCCCTGAAGCTGGCCTGTCCACGAGCCGACCTCGTCTGTCTGCTCCTTCACCCGCTCCGCATTGCCGACCGCATCGCCGATCAGCCGCATGACGAGCGCTGAGGCCTCTGCGCTCGACGTGACGATCCCGGTGCCTTGCTCGGCCTCCTCATAAGCGGCGTTAATCTGCGAATGTATCCCGCTTAGTATCTGCTCGATCTCGACAGCAGCACTGCGCGAATGATCCGCAAGCTTGCGTACCTCGGCCGAGACAACCGCGAAGCCCCTCCCATGCTCACCCGCCCGCGCCGCCTCGATCGCCGCATTGAGCGCCAGCAGATTCGTTTGCTCTGCAATATCGCCAATCGTTCCCGCGATTGAACGGACGCGCTCATTGTGCTCGCTCAGCTCGCCCATCATGGCAGCCAGCTTATTCATCAGACGCCTTACCTGCTCGATCTCGCCCGCAAGCATCCCCATCTGCGAGCCGCCGCTCTCCATGATGGCGGCATTGTCGACCGCCAGTTGGTGTAAACGCGCCATGCCGCTGCTAAGCTGCTGCACCGCATCGAATATCGCCTGCGCCGACTGGTTGATGGTTACGATCTTGCCGGACTGCGCCTCGAAGGAGGCAGACATATCCGTGAAGGCCATCGTCACCTCCTTGGAAATCTCTCCTGTAGAACGGACGGATTGCTGCTGGCTGCTGCTCACTTCGTTCAGCACGATGATGGAGGACTGGAGTTTGCTAAGCAGCGATTCGGCCAGCTCCTTGGAGGCAAGCGCCTCCTGCTGCTCGCGCTGGACCTGCTGTTGCAGCCGCTGGCTGAAGCGCGCGGAAAAGGCCAGTCCCGCTGTGGCAAAGCCCATATACAAATAGAGGTACACGAGCGATTCTCCTGGGAACAGCTTCTCCTGCAGCTCAGGGTCCAGATACAGATAAGTGCTGACCGCAGCTCCCAGGACACCTGTAAAAATAATCGGCTTATGATCCGAATACAGCGTCATAATCGCCAGATTGACATAAATAAGGAAATACGTGCTAATGACCGGATTGGGGTCGGAGACGATAAGCACATGCACAATAGCCATCAAAATGACGGGCACAACATATTTGACATACTGTGAAAAAATCCGCTTGTAGGTCATCAACGTCGCCAACGCACACATGGCGGAGCCTACTCCTGCCAGCGTTCCTATGATAGACCATCCAAGACCAAGAGCCATATCGGTCAAAATGCCGAGGGCGAGCAGAGTCCACAAAATATTGACCAACAAACGATTGCGTTTATCCAGCTCGGACAATGCAGCTTTCATCATTTCACTCCACCTTCATCTCGTATATACTCCGTTGTCATTACTCAAGGGCCGGGCACTCTGCCCTTCCCCTCAGGAGGCCGACCGGGGATCAATCAGCCATGGATAATGCTGTTTGTTCTTATAGATTTCCTCCACCATCAGCAAGACCGGAATGACATCATCTCCCTTATAGAAGCGCTTCGATCCAAGCTTCTCATAAGGAACACCGTATGTAATGCGCAGAGCTCTCAAGAAAACAGGCTCCATCAGCGCGACATAATAGCGAATCTCCCGCTTCTCCGCACAGGCAATCGTTGAGGAGAGCAACTCACGAATATATCGGCCGCGATATGGCTTCAAGACAGCAATTTTATCAATCTCCGCAACTCGCTTGGGGTTTTGTCTGATTGCAGGATGCTCTTGAAACGGCGCCACTTCATTAATCCTCCCCTGCATGCTGTATGGCTTGATCTCTGCAGCTCCGACATAATGCCCCTCCTCTGTCACAATTACGAACCTGTCAAGCACTTCCTTTGATACATCCAGTTCAAAGCCCTTCTCCATCCATACGGTTGTCCAAACACCATTAAACATGGCCAGTTCCAACTCATTTTCGACTCGTTTGATCATGTCTCTGCTCCTTTGCCTTGTCTCTCTGTGAACAGGGTAGCGCCACAGCAAGCCCTCCCGCAGCTAGCTGCTGGACGCCGCCTGACCTAAAGCCGCATGATTTGACGCTTGTACTGCCAGCCGTGCCTGGCAGATAACGCTGGTCTGCTATGTACTTATCGGTAAAAATCCATCAAAACTATAGAGCAGAGATGGATGATTTGTTTCATTTTTTCAAATTTTTCGAACACTGCCTGCTGCTTGGCAAAAATTCCGCCGCCCTCTCCCCTTCTCCGCAGCAGCCATTGCCTGAAGCAGAGCATGGGAGGTCTCCTGACGTCTTCCCTTCTCAATGTGTGGGGACGATGATCTAAGCAAATATATGTCGTAATATCAAATAATATTGTCGCCATTTTAGACTAAAAATAAAGGGATAGATGTGTTAAAGTAATCTCGAAATGTCATAATATTTAATAAAAGCCGAGGAGCGAATACGATGACGCTAAAAATTGGGAAAATCAGCTATTGGCATGTCCATGCCTGGGACTATACAAAGCAAGTGCAAGCGCTGCCGGGGGCGGAGATCGTCGGTGTATGGGATGAAGATGCCGCACGCGGTCAGGAGGCTGCAGAGCGCCAGAACGTGCCGTTCTATCCGTCGCTGGACGCCCTGCTCGCCAGTGACATCGACGCCGTCATTGTTGACGCGCCGACCCGCATGCACCATGAGGTGATGCTGAAGGCTGCACGCGCTGGCAAGCATATCTTTACGGAGAAGGTCATCGCCCCGACGGTCGCTGAGGCGGAGGACATTATGGCAGCCGTTCGCGAGCATGGTGTGAAGCTGACCGTCTCCCTTCCCCGACTGAATGACAGCTACACCTTGGCTATCCGCGAGGCGATAGAGCAACAATGGCTAGGCCGCATTACTCAGGTTCGTGTGCGTCTGTCGCATAACGGTGCAACAGCCGGCTGGCTGCCCGGCCATTTCTTCAGCCTGGAGGACTGTCTGGGCGGGGCACTCATCGATCTCGGCTGCCATCCGATGTATCTGACCCGGCTGTTCCTCGGCGAAGCGCCTAGCGCAGTCAGCGCCCAATACGGCTATCTCACCGGCCGCGAGGTGGAGGATAATGCCGTCGCGTTGCTGTCCACGCCTTCCGGGGCGCTTGGCATCGTAGAGGCCGGCTTCGTCAACAGCTTCTCGCCGTTTACTGTTGAGGTGCACGGCACAGACGGGACGCTGCTGTATGGTACGCCAGAGGAGAAGCTGCTGCTGCGGACGAATGCCAAGGGCGAGAGCTATGCCGCTGCCTGGTATGAGCTGCCTCTGCCGCCTGCAAGCCCTAGCGCGATGGAGCAATGGCTAAGCCATATCGCCAACGATACGACGGCGACAGAAAACATCGAGCTGGCACTGGAGCTGACCCGACTGATGGAAGCCGCTAATCTGTCGGTGAAGGAACAACGCGCTATACAATTGTAGATATTCTTGGGCGGCGCCGCCTGTCAGATCAGACGAGCCATACAATGGGCTTCCAGAGTGCGGCTCTTGCGCCACCAGCATAACGGAGGTGCTCCGACAATGAATAGTTTCCCTTATGCGATAATGGCTGAGCGGCCTGATGCGCTGGAGCGGCTGGACCTGCGCATCGGCTGGGGACGTTACGAGATTCGCGTGCTGCGCTTTCACCTCACCACCTTTGCGCCAGGGAGAATTATCAGCTTTCACAAGCATGAGGAATACGAGTTTCACTTTATCCCGCGGGGTAAGGGGCGCGTCATTCTCGGCGAGCAGCCCTTCCAGCTTGAGGATGGCCTGTTCTATCTGACCGGCCCCGGCATCATGCACTATCAGGAGGCGGACACGCTGGAGGCCATGCATGAGCTGTGCCTGTATGTAGATATTCGCGAGCGTGCGGGCGACGAGCACACAGCCGACCCCTGGGAGGCTGCCGAGGCCGAGCAATGCATGGCTCGGCTGCGCGAGCTGCCGCTCGTCCCGGCCGAGGATGTGTACGATGCCATGTCCTGCTTCCTGGAGGCGTATCAGGCCAGTGTGGATAATTACGCCGGCTCCTATACAACCATCAAGCAGGCCGTGCTGCAAATATTGCTGCGCGCGGTGCGCGCCTTTGACACCGGCAAGACGCAGCCTGCTCTCCCCTCGCGCGACATGAGCGCGATTCGGTATCGACTGGCGATGAAATATATTCATGCCAATTATGCCGGACCGCTGACGCTGGAGGATGTCGCCGAGAAGCTGCATATCAGCTCGCGGCAGCTACAGCGAATTTTCAAGACGAGCCATGACCGCCGCTCCTTCAGCACGATTGTGGAGGATATACGGCTGGAGGCGGTATGCCGCAGACTGGCAGACAGCACGCTGCCGATTGAGACGATCGCCGTAATGGAGGGCTTTACAGGGGGGAGCTACTTGCATACTGTATTTCGCAAGCGGATGGGCATGACCCCATCTGAATACCGCAAGACGATCTTACACCGGAATGGAGAGGAGCATCTAAAGGATGAGTAAAATGCTACGAATCGGAATTATCGGCAGCGGCGGCATCGCCGGCGCTCATGTGGACGCATATCATCAACTGGACAATCTGGAGATCGCAGCGGTCGCCGATATTGTCCCCGGCAAGGCGGCCCAGTTCATCGCCAGCCACGGACTAAGCGACGCCCTGCCATTCGACGACCATCGACGACTGCTGGAGCTGGAGCTGGATGCAGTCAGCATCTGTACACCGAACGCCGCCCATTATCAGACAGCCGTCGATGCGCTTCGCGCAGGCAAGCATGTTATGCTGGAGAAGCCGATGTCGGTCACGTTGGAGGAAGCGCTAGATATGGTGCAGGTGGCCGAGGAGACCGGCTTCATGCTTAATATTGGCTACCAGCCACGCTATGACCCGAATACCGAGGTCATTCGCAGCCTCGTCCAATCCGGCCAGCTCGGCAAGGTATACTATGCCGAGACAGGCGGAGGGCGCAGACGCGGCATGCCTGGCGGCACCTTTATCCGCCAGGAGCTGGCGGGCGCCGGCGCAGTCGTCGATATTGGCACTTATTCGCTCGATCTCGCACTGAATGCGCTCGGATTTCCGAAGCCGCTCACCGTATCGGCCTATTCATCCCGTCATTTTGGATCTAGCCCGCTCTATCATCCGCAATCCTCCTCCTTCGATGTAGAGGATTTCGGGGTAGCGATGGTTCGGTTCGAGGATGATCTGGTGCTCAATTTCAAAATATCGTGGGCGATGCATATGGATACGCTCGGAGCGACGATGTTCCTGGGCACGGATGCCGGACTGAAGATTACACCTGCGGGCAGCGGTCCTTGGAGCGGCGTATTCGACGGCAGCGTCGGCTCCATTCAGTTGTACCATGACATTCAGGGCCATCATACACACAGCGACATCCCGTTGGTGCAGCACAAGCTGAACCTGTTCCACGAGAAGGTGCGGGACTTCGTGCGTGCAGTCCGCGAGGGCGCTCCCGCCCCCATCCCCGGCTCGCAGATCGTGCGCAGCCAGGCGATATTGGATGGCTTCCTGCGCTCGACCAAGCTCAAGCGTGAGGTTGAGATCACGCTGCCGTAACAGCTCTTCCTTGCAACCCGCTTAAACGTTGTGTACGATCATTATGACACCCCTAAGAGGACAGAACACTCGTTGCTTGAATACTGAAGACGAACTATCTATTAATGGAGGAATCGCTATGAGCCATGTATACAAGATTGGAATTATCGGCTGCGGAGGCATCGCCAACGGCAAGCATATGCCAAGCCTCAAAAAGCAAAAAAACGCCATCATGACCGCATTTTGCGACATTGAAATCGACCGCGCCGAGCGGGCAGCCGCGCAATACGGCGGTGAAGGCGCCCAGGTGTACAGCGACTACCGCGAGCTGCTGCAGGACGCATCCATCGATGTGATTCATGTCTGCACACCGAACGATTCCCATGCGGAGATTACCATTGCCGCACTGGAAGCGGGCAAGCATGTCATGTGCGAGAAGCCGATTGCCAAGACCGCTGCCGAGGCCAGACTGATGGTCGAGGCTGCCAGACGGACAGGCAAGAAGCTGACGATTGGCTACAACAACCGCTTCCGTACTGACAGCCAGCATCTGAAGCAGGTATGCGAGAGTGGCGAGCTGGGCGAGATCTACTATGCGAAGGCTCATGCCATTCGTCGCCGCGCCGTGCCGACCTGGGGCGTGTTTCTGGATGAAGAGAAGCAAGGCGGCGGGCCGCTGATCGACATCGGCACCCATGCGCTGGATCTGACACTATGGATGATGAATAATTACAAGCCGAAGGTTGTGCTAGGAACGGCCTACCACAAGCTGTCGCAAAACGAGAATGCCGCCAATGCCTGGGGGCCATGGGACCCGGCGAAGTTCACCGTAGAGGACTCTGCCTTCGGCATGATCGTCATGGAGAACGGAGCGACCATCATGCTCGAATCGAGCTGGGCGCTCAACTCCCTGGAGGTTGACGAGGCCAAATGTACACTATGCGGCACCGAGGGTGGCGCGGATATGAAGGATGGGCTGCGTCTGAACGGCGAGAAGCACAGCCGTCTGTTCACGACCGAGGTGGAGCTGCAATCTGGCGGCGTGGCATTCTATGACGGCGCGTCTGAGGAAGGGCCGGATCTGGAGATGAAGCTGTGGCTGAAATCGATCGAAGAGAACACCGAGCCGGTCGTGACGCCGGAGCAGGCCTATGTGGTGTCACAGATTCTGGAGGCGATCTATGAATCGTCCCGCACGGGCAAGGCGGTCTACTTGAACGAATAGGCGTCTTGAAGAAATTCATATCTTGGATTAGTTTGCATCCAGGGCGTGTCTGAACACTCTGAACGGATCAGATGATCTGGCCGCATAAGCTCGTTCCAGGCAAGGCGCATTTTCGCAGGCGCACCGGGGGGTACGTCAAGAAAAGGCAACGCAGCATGGGGCGAAAAGGCGGGGAAAGATCCCCTTGAACGGGTGTTCAGACAGACCCAAATAGGCCGAGCGGGAAACGTAACGTTGCCCGCCCGGCCTTCTATTCTTCTTGGATATCCGTTCGTTATATCCGCCACGTGCTCAAACTTCGTTATTCTAACTCCTGCAACTGCAGCTCAGCCTTGCGGCCGATAGCCTCCGCGAGTCGCCCTGCGAATGCTTCTACGCCGCAGATTCCCTGCTCTCCATCGCCCCGCTGGCGCACCGATACTAGCCGCTCCTGCTGCTCCTTCGCTCCGAGCACAACCACCCAGGGCGCCTTCAGCAGTTGCGCTTCACGCATCCGATAGCCCAGCTTCTCCTCGCGGGCGTCTACCTCCGCGCGAATACCATAGCTGCGCAGCACAGACTCCACCTCCGCCGCATACCCGCTGAATGCCCTGGATACGGGCAGCAGCTTCACTTGCACCGGTGCGAGCCACAGCGGGAAGTGACCCCCGTAATGCTCTGTCAGCATGCCGATGAATCGGTCCAGCGAGCCATAGACGGCACGGTGTATAACGACCGGCACTGCTCGCTGATTATCCTCTCCAATGTACGACAGCCCGAATTTCTCTGGCATCTGGAAATCCAGTTGAATAGTGGCGCATTGCCAGCTACGCCCGAGCGCATCCGAGATATGAAAGTCGATCTTGGGGCCATAAAATGCTCCATCGCCTTCATTGATACGGTACGCGAGCCCACGGCTCTCCAGCACATGACGCAGCGCCTGCTCCGCCTGCTCCCAGAGCGCTTCCTCCCCCATAGAGTCCGCTGGTCGCGTAGACAGCTCCAATGTATAGTCAAAGCCGAATACGGCGTAAATGTCGTCAATCTGAGCGATGACCTGATGAATCTCCTGCTCGATCTGATCTGGACGTACAAACAGATGGGCATCATCCTGGCAGAAGGTGCGGACGCGCATCATCCCATTCAATGCACCGGAATACTCATGTCGGTGCACCTGTCCGAACTCTGAGAGCCGAAGCGGCAGATCCCGGTAAGAGCGTAGCCGATGCTTGTAGATGAGCATATGACCCGGACAATTCATCGGCTTCAGCGCATGACGGCCATTGTCCACCTCTGTGAAATACATATTGTCCTTGTAATGCTCCCAATGCCCGGATGTCTCCCATAGCCGCTCATTCATCATGTAGGGCGTGCGCACCTCTTCATATCCATACCGCTGCTGAACCTGGCGCGAGAAGCTCTCCAGCTCATTGCGGATCGCCATGCCGCGAGGCAGATAGAATGGCATGCCTGGCGCCTCCTCCGAGAACATGAACAGCTCCAGCTCCTTGCCAAGCTTGCGGTGGTCGCGTTTCTTCGCCTCCTCGAGCAGCCGCAGATGCTCCTCCAGTTGCGCCTTCTTCGGAAAGGCTGTGCCATAGATGCGCTGCAGCATCTCGTTGTTCGCATCACCACGCCAATAAGCGCCTGCCACACTCAGCAGCTTGAACGATTGCAGCCGCCCTGTGGACGGCACATGCGGGCCGCGGCACAGATCGACGAACTCGCCCTGCTCGTACAGCGTAATGACGGCCTCCTCCGGCAGCTCGTGAATCAGCTCGACCTTCAATGCCTCGCCAGCAGCCGCGAACAGCTCCAGCGCCTGCCCGCGGCTCACCTCAAGGCGACGAATCGGCCAATCCTCTGCTGCAATCTGAGCCATCTCCTGCTCGATGCGCGGCAGCTCCTCTGGCGTAAGCGGAGGCTCCAGCTTCATGTCATAGTAAAATCCGTCTTGAATCACCGGCCCGATGCCGAGCTGCACCGCAGCTCCCCGCACCCGCTTCACAGCTTGCGCCAGCAGATGGGCTGTGCTGTGACGGTATACCTCCAGCCCTTCCGACTCCTCAGCAGTGACGAGCTTCAGCACGCAGCTCTCCTGAAGCGGCGTTGTCAGATCGACCGTCTTCCCGTTAAGAACGGCTGCCACAGCCTGCTTGCCAAGGCGATGCGACAGCTCCGAAGCGAGCTCACCTGCTGTCATTCCGGCTTCAATCTCTCGGATTGCCCCATTGGGCAGTGTAACTTGAATAGCCATTTCTCTGTCCTCCTGATCCTGTAATATGCCAAGATTCAAGCGAAATGCGCACAAAAAAAGCACGCATCCCGCAAAGGGACGAGTGCTTGATACCCGTGGTTCCACCCTTGATTCAACCCGCAGCCTAGGGCCTGGGTCCTCATTATGGCATCCGTTAACGGGGATGAACCGGCAGCCCATACTACCGCCATGAAATAGTCAGCGGGTTCCAGGCCACGGCTGCAAAGGGGTAATCTCTTCGCCATCACGGAGGGAGCTTTCAGCATTCGCCCCCCTCTCTGGGCAGGATGAACAAGGAGATCATGTCTTTGGTCTTCGCCATGTTGTATTGGATTATAAATCTCCCCAACTGCGGTTGTCAACACCTCTTATTCGCACGATTTCGCACGATGGCTAGGAACTTCTGAAAGAGACAGGTCATCGGATTGCCCTGTCCGTGCGTCAGGCCGTCCTACTCCGATCGCTGCGCCGGCGCAGTGAACCCCCACAGCTTCAGCAGCAGGAGCAGCAAGATCGACAGAACGACGCCTGCAGCCAGCAGCCACTGCAACGCCGGCATATGCGAGGTAGCCGTAGTCCCCACGTCCACCCTTGAGGCCCCGAGGCCTAACGCTGCGCCAAGCACCATGCCCGCATTGCGGGTCAGAGCGACCAGACTGCCGGTCGTACCCGCTTCGCTGCGCGGCACATGCCCCATGATGAAGCCGTTATTAGGCGAGGTGACCAGCCCCATCCCCGCCCCAAGCACACCGAGCAGCGCTGCCACTCCATAGGGTGGAACCGTCTGCCATAGCAGCGCCATGGCTGCAAAGGACAGTCCCATTACCACCAGGCCCAGCAGCAGCGCGCTGCGCGTTCGGCCGCGATCCGCCATACGACCAGCAACAGGTGCTGCTATGGCCAGCAGCAGCGGATAAGCCGCCATGACCGTCCCGATCGCCAGAGAGGACAACCCGCCCGCAACCGCCAGGTCGAACGGCAGCGCGACCAGCACCATATTGGACAGCATGAAGACGCCAGTGCTAAGTATGAGCCCTGCCGCTACCCCCCGGATACGCAGCAGCCTGACAGGCAGGAACGGAGTGGAGGCTCTACGCTCATTCAACAACAGCGCCAGCCAAGTGACTGCAGCGCCGCCAAGCAGGAGCAGCGGCAGGTGAAGCTGCTCGCCTCCTGAGCCCAGAGCGGACAACCCGGCTACTGTAAGCCCGATCGCCACTGTAAAGAGCAGCGCGCCTCTCCAGCCAAGCGGGGACTGCTCCCGCTTCAGCCGGTCTTGCGGTATATGCCGCATGGCCAGCAGCACCGCAACCGCAGCAGCCGGAACATGGCTAAGAAACAGCCACTGCCAGCTCAGCCACTGTGCAATGACACCGCCAGCGACCGGGCCGCTCAAGCCGCCCAGCGCCACCGCAGTGCTCATCACCCCCAGCGCTCTCCCCCTTCTGTCTGGCGGGGTATGCAGGACGATCAGCGCCATGTTGGACGCCTGGAACATGGCCGCGCCGACAGCCTGAATGACGCGAAGCGCCACCAGTACGGCAAGTCCCGGCGCCAGAGCCGTCAGCAGCGAGCTGATGCCGAACAGGATGTAGCCCGCATTGTGCAATCGGCGATGTCCAATTCGGTCCGCCAGCTTGCCCATCAGCGGCAGCAATGCCGCGATCGTAAGCAGATAACCGGTCGTTACCCATTGCGCCAGCCTGGCATCAGCAGCAAATTCACGAGCAATCGCCGGGAGCGATACGTTCACCACTCCAGCCGTGTAGTGAGACATAAAGGCGCCGATACAGATGGCGATGAGCATGAGACGGGACTGCGCCGTGCTCCTGCCGAGTTGCCGGGGAGACGCTGTAGCTTCTAGTTTCAACTTGCCACCACCTTAAAGTTTAGTACATAAACTATCATGCCGCCAATTATTCCAGAAGATGTGAGGATGAGTTCCGGCAAGGGGTCCATGATGGTTGTCGATAACGGCTTGTGCACGGCGGCTTGTACATGATGACTAGCCACTTTTAGTTTAGTATCTATACTTTTATTTGTCAACCTTCATCTGACGCAAGCATGCATTTACATCCCTAAGCAGCACCTTCAGCCGGACTCTCATAACAGCTATTCAGGCAACTGCGGGCAATGATAGTGCATGGCCAGCAGCTATTCGGGTCATCGTCCGAGAGCACGCAGCATGCCAGTGGTGTATGGTTCAAAGCGCTGTTCTATGGCTCACCGCGCCGTCCCACTGGCAATCGTGCTGTTCTCTGGTTGCCCCGCTGTCCCACTAATACCTATCTGCGCCCATATTGCTGCCGTTCCCGTCCCCAGGCCAGTACGCACTATGCCCCGATGGAAGGTTACTTGACAGACAGCCAGGCTCGTTCCTTCTGCCACAGTACATCGACCTGCATTTCAAAAAACGCCGACAGCGTCTGGCTGGTGAACATCTCCCGCGTCAAGCCGCTGGCGAACACTGTACCGCGCCGAACAAGCAGGGTGTGAGTAAATATCGGGGGAATCTCCTCCGTATGGTGGGTCACGAACAGCAATGTCGGCGCATCCGGCTTCGCGGCCAGCTCGCTGATGCTTGCCAGCAGCGCCTCGCGCGAGATAAAATCCAGTCCATTGCAAGCCTCGTCCAAGATCAGTAGCTTGGGAGAAGCCATCAGCGCCCGTGCAATCAGCAGCTTCTGCTTCTCGCCCTGAGAACAGGTACGATACCTCCCCCCGATCAAATGCCCGCAGCCTAGCTCCCTCATCAACTGATGCGCCCGCTCAATATCCTCCTCCAGCGGCTTCTCGTACAGGCCGATCGAGGCGTGCTTCCCGCTAATGACGACATAATCGGTGAGATCGTTATAATGCATTCTCTCTTGAAAGGACGAGCTTACCCAGCCGATCGACTTGCGCAGCTCACGCAAATCAACGGTACCAAAGGGATGCCCCAGAACGGATACACTCCCCTTGCTTGGCCAGATGTAGCCGTTGATGATATTTAATATCGTCGTTTTGCCTGACCCGTTAAGGCCGAGCACCGCCCAATGCTCCCCGCGCTTCACTTGCCAGCTAACATGATGGAGAATCGTCTTCTGATCCTGTTGCCAACTGATCCCGTTCAGATCAATTATATGTTCCATCGCCCGTGCCTCCTCTTCTTGGCTTCATCTCGGCTCTTCCTTGCGTACAGGCTCGCAGCCTCTCACTATGACCTACCATTCACTTCATCTAGCATACCATGCGCGAATGCAGTCAACAATTGCCATCCTTGTTCCAGAACGATCCTTCGACACATGCTGCTCCCGCCCGAAGGTGCAGGACGTACCCTAGCGGAATACTCAAGTCGGAGGTATACTAAGGGGTGCCAAGGATGCCATCGTTTTTATGGCTAATATTTGAACAAGTGAGGTTACTGCTTTGGAAAGATTCACTGTTATGCCCTCCTCTCGGAAGACGGCCCCCCTTCAACTTACAACCTTCATGCAAGGTGTGCGGGATTGTCTGCCAACCTTGCTCGGCTATGTATGTATCGGCTTCGCCGCAGGCATGATCGGGGTCGCTTCCGGGCTGACCGCGCTCGAGATCGCCCTTATGTCCGGGCTGGTCTATGCAGGCGCTGCCCAGTTCATTATGTGCTCGCTGCTAGCCGCCGGGAGCGCTTCGTCTGTCATCATCATGACCATATTTATTGTGAATGCACGGCATTTCCTGCTCTGTGCAACACTAGCTCCCTCGTTTAAGGGCAATTCGCTGCTGCATAATATCGGCATCGGCGCACTGGTGACGGATGAGACGTTCGGCGTTGCCTCCAGCCAGCTAGCCAAGGGGGCTACACTCGGCAGAGCATGGATGAACGGACTCAACCTGACAGCTTATCTGACATGGATCATCTCTTGTGTTGCCGGCGGACTTGTCGGTTATCGCATCGCTGATCCACAAGCATTCGGCTTCGATTTTGCCTTGCCGGCCATGTTCATTGCGCTGCTGGTCGACCAGCTCCGCTCCACAGAGCGTTCCCGACTGAAGCATCGGCTGATGCTGGTGCTGTGTATGGCTATGAGCATGTATATACTGTCCTATGTTGTACCGTCGCATTTGGCGGTGCTGCTCTCTACCCTTATCGTCGCAACGATCGGAGTGATGACGGAGCAATGACTGTTCACCCGCAAGTACTGATGGTTATTATCGGCTGCATGGTTGTCACAGCGCTTCCCCGCATCTTGCCGTTTATTATCATGCAGCGCCTACAGATGCCTCAACTTGTGCTCCGCTGGCTGTCTTATATACCCATCTGCATCCTGACGGCGCTCGTCATCGAGAGTACGCTCATCCAACATGATGGGCGGGTCGATCTGGACTATGAGACACTTACCGCTATCGTGCCGACCCTTGCTACGGCCGTTCTGAGCAAGAGCCTGTTAGCCACTGTAGCTGTAGGCATCCTAACGATGGCCGCTTTGCGCCTGTTGTCCATCTTCGCCGCCTAATCAGGCGGAGCCCCATAGAATTCGCCATCTGCTGATGCGCCATTGCAATCGGTACTGTTGCCTTGTCTTCCTCTTGAAGCGCACACAGGGTGCCCTTGGATATATCCAGGGCGCCCTGTTTCATTTCCCCCCTAATCCTTCTGCCAACGCTTTCAGTTAATTATTTTATTTGGTTCTCAACTCCGTTTAAGCCTGATTTCAGCTTACCGTGCTATCCTCATCACATCAGCAC
Organism: Paenibacillus sp. J5; assembly: GCF_054955055.1. NCBI lineage: Bacteria > Bacillati > Bacillota > Bacilli > Caryophanales > Paenibacillaceae > Paenibacillus > Paenibacillus sp. J5. The sequence goes on from NZ_JBUEDD010000002.1 coordinate 530,234, forward strand.
TTGACGTTCACATTGCACATCGTTTAGACCATCCAAGCATGAAAAGAGGCGGTAGCGTTGAAGAAGATAAACAAATGGAAAAAATGGAAAATTGGCGCCGGAAGCGCTGCAGCCGTTATGGTACTATTCAGCATCGTTCAGCACAGCGATGCTTTTCGCGAGCAGGTGCTCGTGAGCGGAAGCCCAACGACCACGGATACGCAAGGCAATCTACAACAGCAGGACGACCGGATGCAGCAGTGGGCCGATAGCGGAGATGACAGGGAAGGCGATAGATGGAATGAACGCCCAGGACATGGCAGCGGACGCTGGCATGGCAGTAGAGGAGATGACAGCAGTTGGACCAATCGCAGCGGGGACTCATCAGATAGCGGTACCTCATCTGGCGGGGGCAACTGGACCTCACGGGAATATAGCAGTGGCAGCGGCATGCAGTCACGCACAGGGCGTTCCTGATGGAGCGGCTCTCCGAAATCGTGTTCCGCAGCATGAACACAGCCATCGAGGTGCAGTTGATCTTTGATCGCAATGGCGACCACAACACCGAGGAAATCGCCAACCTGTGCCGTCGTTGGTTCGACGACTGCGAACATCGGTTCAGCCGCTTTCTCCCGCAGAGCGAGCTGAACCGGCTGAACAGAGGCTCAGGCTCCTGGATGATGGTGTCGGACAACCTGCTTGACCTGCTGGCGGCTGCGGAACGCTACCGCAAGCTTACCGGCAGCCTGTTCCATCCCGGAATTCGCAACGCGCTCGAGGCGTCTGGCTACAGCCGCTCCTTCGAGCATGCCGCCGAATTCTGGCGGCAGCCTCTTACAGCACAGGCCCAGCGTCCCGCGGCACTTGACCTCAGCATGTCTCCATATGAGCTCGATACGGCCATGAAGGCGGTGCGTCTTAAGAAGGGGATGAGCCTTGATTTGGGCGGAATCGCCAAGAGCTGGACAGCTTGGCAGCTTGGCCGATGGCTGCAGCGGTCACGCAATATACCCGTTGTACTCATCAATGCGGGAGGAGATGCCGCCCTCTGGCAATCGCCAGCAAGCCAGGAGTTGGCGCACTTTGCTATCCGCTCGCCCTGGGCAGAAGACGAGAGCATCGGCGAGGTGGCGATGACGCATGGCGCGGTCGCGACCTCCTCAACAAGGGGACGGCGATGGAGGATGGGGATGGAAGAAAAGCATCATCTCATCGACCCCCGCTCTGGCAAGTCTTCGCACAGCGCCATCGTACAGGCCACTGTCGCCGGAGCCGATCTGACTGCATGCGAAATCTGGGCCAAGGTGCTCTGCATCGCCGGAGCAGAGCAAGGCCTGGAGTTAATGCAGCGGCACGCGCCAGGCTATGAAGCGATGTTGGTTGCAGCGGATGGGACGAATCAATTCCACGGGCGGGCAGAGTTCACCAACTTTCGTTGGCACGGCTGTGCTGACGGCGCTTCATCATAGCTGCTGGCCAATCACGATAAGATCATTTTACACGCAGAAGGGAAGATGACGAATGATAGACTGGATTCTAACATGGCCGACCTGGCAAATTACCCGCACGCTCGGCATCGCTGCCTACTTGCTGTTGTTTGCCGGGATGTCACTCGGCTTGCTGTACGGCTACCCCTTTGCCAAGGGCTCACTCAAAACGACGCTATACGCTTGGCATTCACGCCTGACCGGGCTGGGCACCATACTGGCTCTTCTGCATGCTGCCGTGCTGGTCGTCGATACGTACACTCCCTTCACATGGACAGAGCTTCTGATTCCGTTCATGGCTCATGACAAGCCGCTCTGGTACGGCCTCGGCACGATGGCGCTGTATGGCATGCTGGCACTGTTGCTAACTTCGGATCTCAGACCCACTATCAAACGGTCGGTATGGCTCGCCATTCACATGCTTGCTTACCCGATATATGTCGCCGCACTCATCCATGGTGTCATGGCGGGCACCGACTCCGAGCATCCGCTTATGCAATGGGTCTATATAACAACCTTGCTCGCAACTCTCGTGCTGGCTGCAGGGCGGGCCTTCATCCGCAGCCGTGCCACTAAGGGAAGCTCCGCTGCCCCGACTGCCCGAACCGCTCCGGCTAGGAAATTCTGATGCTGCCTTGCAGCCGGAAGGGATGCTTCAGAGCTCGCCTATGGAGCCTACGGTTGACAGGTGTCGTGACTGCATGATACACTTGGAACACTTTTACATGAACGGAGGGTTTGGTGTGATAGATTATATCCGGATTCGCACTTTGCGTGGCTAATTGCATGAATGCCCCAAGGCTCTGCCTGTAGGCAGAGGAATCAGGATAGGTCTGTCCACCTTCCCATACTCGCAGCAGCACTATTAATTGGCGACGTCTGGCTTAATTTCGCTACGTCTGTCTGCTGTTGCAGCTTCAGGATGGATGAGGACAGCCGCAGCTTATGCTGCGGCTCTTCTCATCTCATGCGCCATACGTCCCGCATGTTCTCATGTAGGTGCGCCTGCGCATGCTGCGAGTATTCAGATCGACCGACTTATCGGTATGCTTGCTGCCGCTTCTGGCGCTTCACTACCCATCTGATTCCTCTTCACCTGCGGACACAGGCAGCCTTGCCTGTGTTTTTTGCGCATCTAATGCGCATCTGTCCTGGGGCTTGTCGTTACTCCCCCCTATACCCAGATACAGAGAGGAAGATGAATCGATGAGAACAGAATGGACGAAAGTGCTGCTTGCCGGTGTACAGACGGGCAACCAGCAGCAATTTGACTATGCGATGGAGGAGCTTGCTCAGCTCGCATACGCTTGTGAGCTGGAGACTTCGGGTCAATTCTCCCAAAAGACGGCTCGCCCGCATCCCTCCACCTATTTTGGCAGCGGAAAGCTGGAGGAGCTCAGAGCGCTGCTGGCGGCTCACGATTATCCTGATGTCGTATTTAACGATGAGCTGTCCCCTTCGCAGATTCGCAATCTTGAGTCGGCGCTGCAATGCCGAATTATTGACCGGACGATGCTCATTCTTGAAATATTCTCGCGGCGGGCGAAGACGCGGGAAGCGCAGCTCCAGGTGGAGGTTGCGCGACTGCAATATATGCTACCGCGTCTGGTTGGCAGCCGCCAGTCACTGGGTCGCCAGGGCGGCGGCTCAGGACTCAAGAACCGCGGTGCTGGCGAGACTAAGCTGGAGCTGGATCGTCGCCGCGCCCTGGAGCGCATCGCTACGCTAAGTGCTGAACTTGAGAAGCTGGCAGAACGACGTCATCTCCTGCGCAAGCAGCGGCGCCATAATGAGGTGCCTGTTGTATGTCTGGTCGGTTATACGAATGCTGGCAAATCCTCGATGATGAATGCACTGCTGAAGCTGTGCGACCAGGCGGATTCCAAGCAGGTATTTGCTCATGATATGCTGTTCGCTACATTGGAGACGAGGTCGCGCGGCATTCAATTGCCCGGCAATCGTTCGCTGGTGGTCACCGATACGGTCGGATTCGTCGACAGGCTGCCGCATCATCTGGTGAAGGCGTTCCGCTCCACACTGGAGGAGGTCGCCGAGGCGGATCTCCTGCTGCATGTTGTCGATGTTGCCAACCCGGATCACGAGCGTCACATACAGGTGACCCGGGACACGCTGCGCGAGCTTGGGGCCGATCACATTCAGGAATTGCTCCTCTGTAACAAGGCTGACCTGACCAATGAGCCCTATCCGCGTGTTGAAGAAGAAGCCATCTACCTGTCCGCAGGCAAGGCAGCAGGGCTGGAGGAGTTGACGGCAGCGCTGGATACGCGCCTGTTCAACCATTATGCCCGTCACGAGCTGCTCGTGCCCTATCGTAGCAGCCACATCGTCGCTTATCTCCAGAGGCGCACCGAGGTAGCCGAGCTGTCCTATGAGGAGGAGGGCACTCGCATGGTTGTTCTGTGCGACAGCGCGGAGCTGGAGCGCTACAAGCATGAGGTGCAGATTCTGTAGCAGCGGCTCCCAGTACGGTTCGCGATTTCCTTTCCGTGCCGGGAGAGGCTGCTCGCCATTGTCCCTGCAGCACTCTCAGGAAGAAATCCTCCTGACCAACCTGTCCGCCCTTGAGTACAAGCTGCAAGCCGTCGAACTGCGGACTCTCCGCATAGCAGACGCACAGTGGTCCGCCAGGGGCGAGCGGCTGCAGCGCCTCCAGCGCGTAGATGCCTAATTCGCGCATCACATAGCCTGAGGTGTCTCCTCCTGCCACCAGCAGCCGCGGCAATGAATGGCGCTCAGCAAATTCTCGTGCCAGCCGTCCAAGCTGCTGGCCGATCAGCCGTCCAGTGTCTGAGGCAGACAGACCTGCTTGCTCCAGTTGCTGCCGTGCCAGGCCGATCTGCTCATCGGCAGAGCCGAGCGCCGTGTAGACGAGCGGTATCCCGCCCTCTGCGGCGACCGACTCCGCCCGAGCCAGCAGCGCTCCCCGCTCGGCTGCTGCTGTATCTGGATGAAGCAGCCGCGGCACATTAGCCTGGATGCCAGTAAAGCCATGATCGAGCGCATAGCGGATCTGCGCCTCCGTCACAGGTGAGCAGCTACCAGACACAGCCAGCATCGCTGACGCTCGACCGCCCCCGCTGGCCTGGCGTTGTGGCTGCTTGCCATGCTTGACAATTCCCTGCTGCTGCCAATGCGCAGCCAGTGCATACTCGATGCCGGAGGAGCCGACGACGAAGCGATTGCCCTGCTCGGCAAGCTCCCAGATGAGCTGCCCCGCAGCCTGCAGGCGCGGCTGATCCAGCACATCAAACAGCAGCACACCGGGCTGTTCGGCGAGTCGTAGCTGCAGCCTCTCCCGCAGCCGCTTGCTGTCGCCCTCCAGATCGAGAATATTAAGCAGCGCCGAGCTGCGGTTCGTCTGGCGAGCCAGATGGCGCAGCAGATCGGCCTCGTCCATCGGTGTCATCGGATGGCTCGACATCGTTGGATGGCGGTCAAGACGATAGGCCATTCCGCCAACCGCCGCAAAGTGCTGCCCGAATACGGTATAGCGCTGCAATGAAGGAGCGCCGACAAGCAGCGGTACAACCGACTGATCATCGAACGCGGCCGCCCCAATCTCCATTGCCCGCCCGATGCTGCCAATCGTCGGAGACGAATCAAAGGTGGAGCATACCTTGTAATGTACGATCTTCGAGTTAAAGCGCGCCAACGCCGCAAATACTGGCACAAGCTCGCGTTCCATCTCATCCGGCGGCAAGGAACGGCTAATGCCTGCTATACCTAAGGCCTGAATGCCGGCAAATCGACTCGCCAGCAGCTCCTCCGTCGGTGGCTCCAGAAACAACACGGTACGTACACCATTCCATGTCAACGCTTCCATAACATCCGTCGAGCCTGTGAAATCATCGCCGTAATAGGCCAGCAACAACCCGTCTGCTCGCGATCCGCTGTCCATCTCCTGACTCCCGCAGCTTCCATCCTGTCCATGCTCATGATGTCCGTTATGTTCCATATCTTCCGCATCTCCCTCATCCATATCTGCCCTTGCATCTTCCGCTTCCGCTATCCTTGCCCGTTTCCCCCTGCTCACGACTTCAATCCTGCCGCTCTTCCAGCTATAATGCCCAGCACACGCTTTCGTCGAGTATAGCACATCACTCTATTGTATTCAACATGTATACAATTGATATACAATGAGAGTTGACGGGCGATGTCTCGCCTGATAGTCTGAATGAAATCGTTTATTTGGCATTTGGATAAAGGAAGGGAAATGAGAGTATGGCGAAGCTGACATTAAAAGAACAAGCCTACCAGCAACTGCGAACGCTTATTTTGAGCGGCGAGATTCAATCGGGGGCGCAATTGACGGAGAACTATCTGGTGGAGCTGCTGCAGATGAGCCGTACCCCGATTCGCTCCGCGCTGGAGCGGCTTACGGCCGAAGGACTGCTCAACTACGCGCCTAATAAGGGGCTCAGCCTGAATGAGCCGTCGCTGCAACGGGTCGTAGATTTTTTTGATGTGCGGATAGCGTTGGAAGGACATATCGTGAAGAAGCTTGCTGCCCGCGCTTGGCAGGAGCAAGATATAGCATGGTTCCGCAGCAACCTTGCCGAGCAGGAGGCGGCGATGCGTGTCCATGATTATGCCGCATTCTCGCTGAAGGATTCCGAATTCCACCGGCAACTGGCTATCCTCTATGACAACCATGAAATTATTCTATGGATGGACAATCTGCAGGACAAGCTATTCCAGATTCCGCTCAAAATATTGCGCAAGGATCATCAACGCATCCAGCAGGCGTACCAGGAGCATGTCCAGCTTGTGGAAGCCATGCTCTCAGGAGCGAGCGACAAGGCACTCGCCCTGATGGTTGAGCATCTGGAGCATGGCGCGCGCATACTTGTTCTGTAGCACCGCGTGTTCGGCCTGTGTCGCGCAGCTCTCCGTTTGTGATCGGCCGACCGCTGTCATACAGCGAAGCATCACTGGGAGCTGCGCGCAGTGACATACTTTCTGGTGCGCTCACAAGCTGATCTCCTGCCCGCAAGTATCATCCGGTCATGCTTCCTTTAGATGATGAGAGCTTTAACCCCGCGTTAGCCTTCATGTCAGGACAAGGACATGAAGTGGCCGTCCGTGGCCTTCACATGGCTATCGGGACGGACGATAGTGCTGCTCCAGGCTGTAGAGCTCGTCCTCTATTTGTGCAGCCTTCTCGAGCACGAGCGCCCTGGCATCCGCTAGCGCATGATTGTAGATGGCTGGGCCCAGCTCCTCCAGCACAAACTCAACCAGTTGGTCGGCCCCTAGTTCTCCCAGTTGCTCGCCCCGCTCCTCCTCAAAATAACGCTGCACACGCCGCATCAATTCCTGCTTCACCTCACGGGACAGCTTTACACCATGCATCATTACCCTCCTATCTCAGGGCGTTATGCCAACACGCATAAGAGCCTCTATCCCCGCCTTTTCGCCCCCTCGCTTTTTCGCAGGCGTACCCGGGGGGAACGCCTGCGAAAAAGCTTCCGGCCATCATACGAAAGCTCGGTAGCATCTACTCCATGCGAAGCTGACATACACACCCTAGTCGTTGTCGACTTGGCAGATCGCGTAAACCGCTCACCGCCGATTACTCCCAGTATATCATATCGACCGCACCACGGCTGTACGCTCTCATGATGGATTGTCCATCATATAGAAATTCCAGCCATTCCAGCCATTTCAGGCATGCAGAAGAAACCGGAGGCCGCCTCGGACCTCCGGTCTTTCCCCTTGAGCAACACTACTCCGAACGGACAGCCAACCCGATGATCATTACAATCAGCACAAGCAGTTGAATGAGCAGCTCTGTACTCATTGCATTCCCTCCCTGCTATTGTAATGCTCCTTCGTGCCAGCTTCTCCTCTCCCGCAGCAGAAGTAGGCTTCCCATTAGTATACCTATGTCCGCAAGCGGACAGATATGATTAGGCCTGGAGGATGCCTGCTCGAATGGACTCCTCCACAAGAGTTCACCTCCACCTATTAGACAACAGATAGCAGGTTTCGGTTCCGTTAAGGCTTCCATTATTTTGTTCCTTCTGATCGGCGCTGGGCACAGACAAAAGCGCTGCCCTCTCCGCTATAGGCTGTGGCGGATGGAGCAGCGCGTAACGGTGCTGTGGACTTCCGGTACTGGCATCGCCCGGCAAGCACAGCTTCAGCTCTGGGACTGCTTCGTCTTGAGCAGATCATGAGGATGACTCATCCGGTACAGGAAGCTGGGATCGATGCCATGGCTTACGAATTCACTGACATGAATCGGCTTATAATGAATAAAGGACAGGAATACCAGAGGAGAGGCCATCCCGTTATGCAGCAGCTCCGAAGCCACCTTGGCACAGCGTTTCGTATAGATGCTGCACCATGGCTGCAGCCGATTATTCAACACGGGCACGACAGCGTCATACCCGCTAATCCGCTCCGCCATGAATACAGCAGCGTCCTTGGTCACCAGCGGCATATCACAGGCCAGCGCCCACACGAGCGGATGGGTGGACAGATGCAAGGCTGCATGAAGTCCCCCGAGCGCTCCGCTTCCCGAGGCGTAATCCGTAATCAGCCTAACCTTTGAATCCAGCACATCCAAAAAAGGCTTGGGAGCATCTGTCACCACAATTCGCTCCCCGCAGAGCTCACTAAGCACCGCAAGCTGACGGTCCAGCAGCATCTCTCCATTGTAGGTGCCAAAGGCGCCGCTTCGCGATGAGGGCGCATTGTCAGACGAGCCTCCCGCCAATATCGCTCCAGTAATATTCATCCCCTTCTCCTCCCTCCATTTTACATTTATTAAAACATTAATATTGCGGCCGCGCTGTGAGAAATCTCACGTTATTCCTGTATGTTCTCTGGGCTGTGACAAATATCACACTCCAAACAGCCAAATTTCGTATATAATAACGATAACAATAACGGGAGGGATTCATATGACTACCTTTGAATCGCAGGTTCATGATACAGGAGTACGGAATACATCCTGTTTTTCTCCAGAAAGTCTGGTGAAGCTGACAGAGATTATGTATGACAAGAAATGGCCTGCCAACACCTCCCTATATGAGGACGGAGATCTTGCAGATAAGCTGTATTATTTGAAATCCGGCAGTGTGAAAATTACAAAATCATCCCCGGACGGCAAGCAGATCATTATGTGCATCCATCAGGAAGGCGATCTGTTCGGCCAGGTCGATCCCTTCCAGCAGTCGACCCATTCGTTCCGTGCCGATACACTGGAGGATACGGTGATCGGTGTCATTCAGCAGCGGGATCTGGAAATTTTGCTCTGGCGGCATGGAGAGCTTGCTGTTGAGTTCATGAAATGGATGGGGCTGATGCATCGCGTCACCCAGACGAAATTTCGCGATCTGATGATGTTCGGCAAGCCGGGTGCGCTCTGCTCCACCCTGATTCGCCTGACCAACACTTACGGCGAGCAGAAGAAGGACGGCATCTGGATTTCCAAAAAACAGACGCACACCGATCTGGCCGAGATGATCGGCGCTACGCGTGAAAGTGTGAACCGGATGCTTAGCGACTTGAAGACACGTGGCGTGCTGTCGTATGATCAGCAGCATCTGGTCATTCATGATCTGGATTACCTGCGCGATATTTGCCATTGTGAGAACTGCCCCAAGGATATATGCCGCATGTAGTCTACATTATATATTTTGCATCCGACTACATGAATACCCCCTTCTCCCTCGCTGCGCTTCACGGGGATGAAGGGGGTATACTTTTGGCTATGAACCAGGCGGGCTTAGCCAGCTTGCACCGGTCGGTTGGTTCCAGTCGGCGTACCGCGGTGTTTCAGCTTGTTCCAGCCTTTGCGCAGCAGCGGTCTGACATAGTAATCGAGTCCGAAGCGTCCGGCATTGGCGCCACCTGCGATGACGAGGAATCCGAGGAGCATCAGCCAAGGGTTGGTCGATACGGTTCCCGCAAACATGAACATGATGTTCATCAACAATCCGAAGAAGGTAGCAGCGATGGTCAGGCAGCCGAGCATCAGGCCGAGACCTACCAGAAACTCTCCAAGCGGGATCAGGAAGTTAATCAGCTTCACATTAGGCAAGGCGAAATTGTTAATAAATGCAGTAAAGGTAGGGTAAACTAAAGCTCCACTTCCCTTCTCGACAACCGGATTGTTAATCGCATTATTCAAAAATCCACTCGCATCAAACGGCGTGTCCCCTGTAAGCTTATGCCAACCAGGCACTAGCCATTGCCAGCCCAGATAAATTCTTAGCAGTGCAAGCAGTGCCGAAGCACCTACATTTTCCGTCCACCATTTTCTAATCATGTGTGTTCTCTCCCCTCATGTGTTGGGCTTGTATTGTTGTTCCTTGTTGCATCTTTAGTATGGCGCATTTCAAAAGATATGTATGTGAAAAAAATCACAATCTTATATTCTTTTTGATGATTCTCAAGAACAGAATAATTTGCCGTACCTATCAATAAATTTATTCTAAGCGAAATGAATGGCTATGAGGAGGGGATTGCCCTGCAAGCAGCAAGCATCTACGCGGCACAGTTAAATCCAGGCATTCGCGAGACGTTCTGTGGACTAGCCGCACTGATTGTGCCAAATACGGCTGCCCTACCTCAGCTTGGCGGCGAGCAGGCCATTGGAGCGGTCGAATTGCATGTGCAGCAATATATCATCTGGGAGCTTGACCATTCGCTAGCACTTATGAGCGGCCTGAGCCTTACTGTCTTCCCGCTTGCTGCCCCAACGGCGCAGATGTTGAATAGCGCCGCGATGCAGTTGGTCGCCAGAGGCTGGGAGACCTGTCCTCCGAATCCGGCATTGTGGGCCATCAGCCCCTTCGCCGCGCTCGTTCCCTGTGACCGGATGCGTGTCCTTGCGCTGCTGGAGCAGTTGCAATTTGACCTGGAGCTGCTACCGCCTCCGTATCAACATGACGGCGGATATGTGAAGTTCGTTGTCGATTATTTGAATCGGGCCGTCATGTTCGGCAATTATTCCGAATGGCCCGCCTACGGCCCGACCAGACTCGACACCCCGGTCTGCAGACGGCTCTATGGATTCCCGATCGGTTGGCGTCAAGCAGGGTATCCCGGCATCGCTGACGGCTATCGCGCATTTCTCGGCTTTGTACTCTATATTGAACGCGACCAAGGAGGCTACCAAATTGTATGATGCAGATGTGATCGTCATCGGATCGGGCGGCGGGGGTGCCGTAGCCGCCAAGGAGCTGGCGGAGAAAGGGTTGAAGGTGCTCGTTCTGGAGGCCGGCCCCTTCTATGGCAACAAGAAATGGCCGCAGCCCAATAGCGAGCGCGGCGGAGAATGGAGCTCCAGTTATCATGATCTGGACGTCAATATTTACAAACGAATCTATAACCGCTATGAAAATAATATGAATGATGTGGTCTCTGGCGTATTCCGCTTCGGGCCCGCCGACCGGCGCCGCTCCCCCTGGCATCGCATCCAGCGCCAGCGAGGAGAAATATGGCAGTTGTCCGGTGTCGGCGGAACGACACAGCATTACTGGTCGCAGTCTCCACGCGCCTTCCCGTCCGCTATCGACGGTGTATGGCCGATCAGCTACGCTGAGCTGGTTCCATATTATGAGAAGGTTGAGGCTACACTGCCGGTTAACTTCTCCCCTACTACGCCGAAGGAGGAGCTGTTCTACTATGGTGTAAAAAAAGCCGGCTGGAAGCTGAATCCGACGCTCGATGTCGTGACTCCCGGCTATCGTCCTAATCCGAATGCCATCTTGCCGCCGAATGAAAACCTGATGAACCCAAGCTATTCGATGGAGCAGCTAAATGAGATGGAGGGCTGCAATCTGCAGGGACATTGCATGAACGGCTGTACCGCCGGTCCGTCCGTTGATCGAATCGCCAAGCGCGGCACCCTCGTCAGCTATGTGCCGCTTGCGCTCAAGACGGGCAATGTCTCCATCCGCCCCAATTCCTTCACAATCAAAATATTGACCGAACGCGGCCCTGCCGGAGCACTGCACGCCGTAGGAGTGCGATTCCGGGATACTTGGACTGGAGAGATTGGCGAGTTGACCGCACAGACCATCGTCATGGCCGCGGGCTGTGTCGAGTCTCCACGCCTGTGGATCAACTCCGGCCTGCCTGATAATGGCTGGGTGGGTCGCGGCTTGACGAATCATTGCTTTGACTGGGTGGGAGGCGTATTCGATGAGAGGGATCTGCTGAATACGATCGGCTTTCCCGCTGTCTATCCCTATATCGGACATACATCGGGAGCCCGAGTCGATATTCCTGGAACCGGTATCTTCCAGGTGTCCTGCCTTAGTCCGGGGCTAATGTCTTACCTTACCTACGGATTTAGCGAGGCTGGCTATGCCGCCTTCAGCCACCCGGAGCCGGATGCTCCCTGGGATCTGCGGGGGCGCGTCATCGGCCCGCAGCTCAAGGCGCTTATGGAAAACTACAGCCGCACGATGACCTATCTGCTGCTGACCGACGATGAGACACGCTATATCAATCGAGTTGAGGTTGATCCGCTGCTGAAGGATGAGAACGGCCCTATTCCTGTTGTGCATTATACGCCCAGTGCCAAGACACTGCAGCGGCGCGACCGCCTGGCTCGTTATGCATGTGAATCACTCCAGGCTGCCGGAGCACGTACTATCATCCGCTCCGATACCCCATTTGCCTTCCAGCTTCATCTTGAGAGCACGATGCGGATGGGCTATGTTGTCGATACGAACTGCGAGGCCTACGATGTGAAGCGACTATTTATCGCGGATAACAGCGTGCACTTCAATGGCATCGGCGGGCCGAACCCGACACTCACCACACAGGCGCTGGCTACCCGCACCGCAGATAAGATAGCGGAGATTTATTTTAGCTGATATGCTTCCTTGGCGTTCATTGGCGCATCCCCTATGCGCCTTTGCCTCGGCAGATAAGCTCTCTGCCGGATGAGTCTGGACAAGCAATTCTGCCTCGTCCTTCCTGTCTACTTTCTACTTCTACTTCTACTCCGCCTTAACCCTGTCGAGATCGAGACGATCCTTTGCGTTTGCTCATGACCCTGCCCAGCTTATTTGGGTTCACCTGCAGATAGACACCCTCAATCCGTGTACCGGTTGCATCAGCCTGCACGCAGAGGACGCCCATCAGCCTGCCCTCCTGCAGCAGTGCAATGTGCAGCTCCCCATTGAGGGAGATGGGTCTCCACTCCAACTGGCGCAGGGTGGTCAGCGTGCGAGGAGATGTCAACAGTGCAAGAACGCCCTTGCGAACCTTCATCGTTCTCATGACGGTGCGCACCTCGCCGCCACCGTCCGCAGTGAACACCGGTTCTTGAGCCAATAGCTCCATCATGGCAGGCACATCATAATTCATAAATGCGGTGGTAAACTGCGTCAGCAGTTGTTCCTTGGCAGCGAAATCAGGGTGTGCATCGTTCAAAGCAGACATGCTCCTCGACAAGCTCCGCTTCGCCCGGCTAAATAGCTGGCGGCAATTGCTCTCGGTTTTCCCTATCCACGCCGCAATGTCGCGATACTCATGTCCGAAGGCCTCTCTGAGCACGAAGACCGCGCGCTCCACAGGCGAGAGCCGCTCCAGCATGACGAGATAGGCATAGGATACCATTTCCTTGTGCTCCATCTCCTCCTCGGGCGAGTGGCTCCCCTCTGCCATGGGCTCCGGGAGCCACTCGCCCACATAGCTTTCCCGCTGATTGCGCGCAGAGTGGAGCACATTGAGACTGCGATGAACAACCAGCTTCGCAATATAACCCTTCGGGTTGACAATCTCCGGCGTTGCCGAGCATTCATCACCTGGCGTGATGCTCTGCAGGGCCACAAAACAATCCTGCACAATATCCTCCGCCTCCACCACGCTTCCCATCATGCGATAGGCAATCGAAAAAGCATAGGCTTTGTATTGCCTGTATAGTTGACCAACGTCCAGAGAAGAACCTCGAGCTGGATCGGCAGATGAATCGCTTGTCATTATATCGTCCTCCTCTGGAGCGTCGCCCGCTCTTAATCCAAGCAGCCAGGGAACATGCCCGTTGTAATGGCAATCCGGTTCCAGTTGTTGATCGTATTGATGACCATCACCAGATCGATCACACCAATCTCGCCGAACTGCTCGCGCACCCGCTCAAACACATCATCCGATACGCCATTCTCAGAGATCAAGGTGACGGCCTCGGCCAATTCCAACGCAGCTCTCTGCTCTTGTGTGAACAGAGGCGCCTCCCTCCACACACTGAGCAGCACGATATGGTTCCAATAGTCACCCATCTTCATCAAATCTTTGGCGTGCATATCTACACAAAACGCACAGCCATTGATCTGCGAGACGCGGATTTTGATCAGCTCCACGAGTACTTTATCCTCGATTCTCCCCGAGGTATGCTGCTCCAGCGTCATCATCGCTTGCAGCGTTGCCGGACTTGCCTTGCGATAGTTCATTCTCATGTTCATTAGATTCGCCTCCAGTAAGTAATAGGTCTCATACTGAAGACAAAACAACGTCGTGATTTGTGACAACAACCATCACTTTTCTGCTCCCGTCTGTTGCATCCGCATGCAATGATGAGCTAGCAACAGACGTTGAATCTCCATTACCAACGCATGATCCGCTTCATCTGCAACCTCATAAAAGATCGCAACCTCGGTGTTATAAGCATAATTGAACCTGACATACCCACCGATGGCGGACTTAAACAAGATGCAGGTATGCTCATTTTCCAGCATCGCATCCCATGACAGCTCCTGCTTGAGCTTCTGTGCCAACTGCTGCATCGAGAGGCCATGCTCCGCCCCTTTAAATAGATAAAATACGTGCTGGCGCTCTTCCTTCCATGGTTCATAATACAATAGCTCAGGAGGAGATTCACTGCTGTACCACTCGCGGTAGATGAGATCAAGCGTCGCGCCAAATGCCGAGGACAGGCAGGGAAATAGACGAATATGTTCATCATGCCGCGGCAGCCATAACAGTCCTTCCACCTCAGGATGTACGGCAAGAATGTCCCCATCCACCGAACTGCCGATGCTGATGCATTCCGCAATCTGCTGCTCACTGATGGGGGCGTCAGCATTATGCACCCAGAAATCATATTCAGCAAACGGCTTTAGCACCTCAGCGTCGGGTAGCTGCACATTCATCCAGCCCGCATAGGTGCCTTCGCCATACGCCTTCAACCATTCGCGATAAGCATGAGGCAGCCTGACGGCATGCTGCTGCTCATAGAGCGTCAGCTCCTGATCAGGCACCGGCTTCAGTCTGTGAGTGACGATATACATATTGTATCTAATCCTCCTTAAACTGGTATATCCGGGTTAAGGCTGCCGTTCCTGATGCTCCTGTACGAGCCGCATCTTCAGATCCCATGTGGCATCGCTCAGATGGACGCGATACACCTCAGGGTTCAGCTTGCGCATATATTCCGGCCAGAACAGGTGCTTCTGCTGCTCATGGTAATGGCGGATCTGCTCCAGCGACGGCAGCTCGCATACAAGCTTACCCCCGTCAAATATCGGCTGCAGCAGCGGAATCGCCTCATATTCGTCGATATACTTGTGTCGATAGACATGCAGTGGATCTGTCAGCTTGAGCCGTCTGCCCGGAGCAGGCTGTTCCTCCTCGCGAAGCGCGATATAATCCGCCTCCGCCTTGCCTGTCGCCTTGCTCACCAGCCGGTACACCTCCTTGACGCCAGGGTTGGAGATTTTCTCGGGATTGCCCGATATTTTGATCACTGGCTCCCATGCCCCGTCCTTCTCCCGCGCCACCAGCTTGTAGACCCCGCCTAGTGCCGGCTGATCTGCCGCCGTAATAAGCTGCGTGCCTACCCCCCATGTATCGATGCGCGCTCCTTCCGCCTTCAGATTCAGCATAATGTTCTCATCCAGATCGTTGGAGGCCACAATCTTCACCTCGGGAAAGCCCGCCTCATCCAGCATCCTCCGCGCCTGCTTCGACAGATAGGCAAGGTCGCCGCTATCCAGCCGAATCGCCTGCATCTGCTTCGAGCGCTCCCGCAGCATCTTCGCAATCCGTATAGCTGCCGGCACTCCACTACGAAGCGTATCATAGGTATCCACCAGCAGCGTCACCTGATCGGGCAACGCCTCGGCATAGCGCCGAAACGCCTCCTCCTCACTGTCATGGCTCTGTACCCAGGCATGAGCATGCGTGCCCTTCGCAGGAATGCCGAACATCATACCGGCTCGCATATTCGAGGTGGCATGGAAGCCCGCGATATAGGCTGCACGCGCTCCCCATACGGCCGCCTCCGTCTCCTGTGCCCGTCTCGTTCCGAATTCCAGCAGGATGTCCTGCGGCGCTACCTGCTTGATCCGCGATGCCTTGGTCGCTATCAGCGTCTGATAGTTCAGCATATTGAGCATGGCTGTCTCGATCAAGTGCGCTTCGAACAGCCGTGCCTCGATTCGCAGGAGCGGCTCGCCAGGAAAGACGAGCGTGCCCTCCGCTACCGCATCCATTCGTCCCGTGAAGCGAAAGCTGCGCAGCTCCTCCAGAAAGGCCTCAGGATAGCCCTCCTCCTGAGTACGCAGGTAGTTCAGCTCTTCCTCGCCAAAATGCAGATTTTGAATGTAGTGCACAATCCGCTCCAATCCGGCGAAGACTGCGTAGCCATTGCCGAAGGGCAGCTTGCGGAAATACACCTCAAAGACGGCCTTATCATTATGGGTGCCATGTACCCAATGGGCGTACATCATGTTCAGTTGATATTTATCAGTATGCAGTGTCAGATTGCTATTAAGCATGTTCTGTTCCTCCAAGTCTCTCATCGCAGTATACCCGCGGCGCGATTATGACCGCCAGCCGTTGAACAGGCCGGCTGCTGCCCGCTTCCATCGCGCCAACACATCCCAACGTTTACTGTGTCACTGGGGCATGCCCCTTCATTCAGGCTGGCGCTTGCCCTCCACCCGCGCGCCCAATGTGTGTTCGAAATGCTCCAGCGCCCACTCATGTCCTGCAGGGTTGAAGCTCGCGGTGGCATCTGCATGCACGGTAATGTCAAAGCCCTGATTGTACGCATCCACCGCCGTATGCAGCACACAAATATCGGTGCACACACCGACAAGATGCAGCTCCGTGATGCCTCGCGCACGCAGTTGCAGCGCTAGCTCCGTCCCGCAGAAGGCGCTATATCTGGTTTTGTCCATCCAGACCATGCTCTCCTTATGCGACTGATAGACGGTATTCAGCTTGCCATATAGCTCCCGTCCCTGCGTGCCACGAATATTATGCGGTGGAAACAAGCGATGCTCCGGGTGGTAGCGATCTCCCTCATCATGCAGATCCACAGCCATCACCACATAATCTCCCGCCTGTGCAAATTGCTCGGCCAGTGCAGCAATCCGCTCCTCGATCTCGATTGCCGGCTCCCCGCACGGCAGCTTGCCTGTCACAAAATCCACGGTATAGTCAATCACAATCAATGCTTTCATCGCTTGCATCCTCCTTGTCGTTGGCGCGAGTGACATTGAGCTCCCTACAAGACGGCGCCTAATGGCTCGCATTCTCCAAAATAGAATTGACATAATAGTATTAAACCGACAATATGAAATGATAAAAGGAGAAGCCTAGCTGTATAACGATAGCTGAGGCTCATGCCCGGTAAAGCGGTATAGCTGCGCAGCACGCTGCGAATAGCGGTTGGACATTTTGCGATTGCCGGAAGCATCCACGACCTCCTCAATGATGCCCTTGCGGCTCTGTGTCGACGTGATTTTACGCAGGAAATTGCGATCCTCGAATGCGGGCACGACCGTCTGGATGACTTGATACAGCTCGCTGATCGTGAACTCCTCCGGCAAGAACTCCTTGGCGATTGTGGTGGTCAGCATCTTGCGGCGAATATGGGCAAGCGCATCTTCAAGCACCTGCCGATGGTCAAACGCCAGCTCCATCCCGAGCGCCTCACTGACCGGAAACAGCCGGACATCCGCCGCATCATCCGCCGCCCGCCTGCTGTGCAACTCCCTCTCCTTCACGAGCGCCACGAACGCATGCGAGATGATCCAGCCCCGGGGATCACGCCCCGGCTCGCTGTATACGTTGCAATACTCCATGTGGACATCGCGCACGCCGGTCTCCTCCTCCAGCTCCCTGCGGGCACACTCTGGCAACGACTCCTGCTCGCCGCAGAATCCTCCCGGCAGCGCCCATTGCCCGGCAAAGGGCCAGCTCTTGCGCTCAATAAGCATCACCTGCAGCTCCCGCAGCGGCAATGACTTCTTGCTCCCGCTGCGCTCCCTGGAGACGATCGTGAAGATGACGATGTCAGCCGGTGCGCCATCAGGGGTACGGTACTTGCGTGCATTGTAATTGGTCTCATTCTCGGTTATATCTGTCACCTTCTCACCTGCTTGCCTGATTCAACTGATATTCCATCGAGTCATTACATATTATCGATTCGATATTATCATTATGACTATATTAATTATTTTTGTCAAGACCTCGGTTTCACTTTCTCGATGACAATCAAGCAGGTGCTATCCGGCAGCGATACCGGCTCTCCCTGTTCGTCCATGATCTGCACCTTGGCTGCCAGCGCCTCGGTGTACCCCTCCTGCAAATAATGTCGCAGCTCCATGATACGCTTTTCCTCGCCGAACAGACCGTCGATGCATTCCCGATATTCAGATGGCGTGAAATAGCCGAACTGCTCTTGCACCTCATGCACATACGACTCCTCGCCCCATGTATACGTGTAGAGAAATTCCATCGCATCATTAACTGGCATGAGCACCTCATCTTCCGCCAGCCGCTCGAACGTTATTTCGCGCCCCTCGAAATCCTCCGCATAGCGCTCCAGCCAGTCCATCCCCTCGCTATCCAAGAACCGGATGCGTCTTAGCTGTGACACTGGCTCGGTCATGATGCCATCGCGAATAATAAGCCGGCCGCCCGGCTCCAGCACCTCGAATGCGCTGACGAGCGCCGCTGAGATGGTATCGCGATTGAAGCGACGTCCCTCATAAGGAATGTAGGAATACAGCTCATGAATGATGGAGGAAAAGATAACTGTGCCGACACTGCCCGGCTCGATATATTCCTTGAGGCGCATAGCATCGCCCTGCAGCACAGTCCAGCGATGTCCTTCAAGCTGCCGCTTCCTGTCTAGCGCTTCGATTACATTGTGCGAGATGTCGATGCCGATCGGCTCCACATCAGGCAGCTCACGCTCCATCAGATCAAGCAGCACGCCTCCGCCCGGCCCGATGTCAAGCACCTTGCGTCCAATAATATAGTCAAGCAGCACCCGCTTGTAATCTACGGTGCCATTCATCGTCGCCAGGTACGTCTCCTCATTATGGAAGCGGTCATAGGCATCTCGCCGCAGCCCGAACAGATCAAATAACAGCAGCACCGCCTTCTCATAAAGCGGCGACTTCTCTGCCTCAATGCAAAATTCAATCAGCTTCTCAGCAGCCGCAGAGAAGGCCAGATTGAAGAAGACCGTGTCCGGCAGCGCGTCCTTCCGCTCAAGCTGCGCCTGCAGATGGACGCCGCCATGCGACACATCACCTTGGGACAGTTGCTCCCATGTCAGTTGCTTCAGGTAATGCTCCATCATCCGCTGCTTGTACACATTAATCTTCTTCACACCTTTGTAATCATAATACATCGTGTTCATGAGCGGCTCGAAGCTGATATGGCGCACCTCTCCACTGCCCGGCCCGTGCAGGGCCAGAGCCATCACCTTGAGAAACTGCTCCAGCGAGAAGCTCCCCAGTGCCGACTCCACATACCAGAAGGTTTTGTCCTCCATGCCGGACAATAGCCCGTGCAGATCGGTCTGCTTCGCCGCGGCTGCAAGCTGACCCTCATAATCCTCTCCCGCAGCAATCGGCACCGCCCGCAGCAAGCGAAGCCGCTCAGACCAGGACATCTTGCGCGCCTGCTGCTCATAAGCCAGCTCCTCAATCAGCCGCTTCGCATCCGCCTTAACCTCTCCCCATAGCTCCTCGGAGACGGCACCGATGACACAATAGTTCAGAGCCGTCAGCAAGTGATACAGCTCCTCGGGAGCAAGCAGGCGCT
Source organism: Paenibacillus sp. J5 (assembly GCF_054955055.1). Lineage (NCBI taxonomy): Bacteria > Bacillati > Bacillota > Bacilli > Caryophanales > Paenibacillaceae > Paenibacillus > Paenibacillus sp. J5. The sequence goes on from NZ_JBUEDD010000002.1 coordinate 549,751, forward strand.
CCTTCACCAGCGCGGACAGCGGCAGATTGTCCTCGGCTGGCACCTCTCCGCGCAGCTGCTGGCCGATCAGGCCATGCGTCCGAATCAGTGTATGGATAACGCGAGTCCGCTCGCTTCCCGGCTGCCCGGCATGGCGCAGATAGATCTGGGCAGAGCCGATGTTATGTACAAAGCAATTAATGCCCTGCTCCTGCAGGCCGATACGCTCCTTCACAGAGCCGCCCTTGGCGGTCTCCGACCAGATCAGCACCTCCTCCAATATATCCTTCATCCAAAAGGACAATCTTAGCGGCTGCAGCAGCTCCAGACTCCGCTGCACATAGTCCAGCACCGGATTGGCATCCGCCAGCTCCTGCAATGAGCTGATCCGCTCGTAATTGACAATCCGCTCCTCCGCAGAGGCGAGATAATGAAGCCACAGTTGCTCTCGCGGCATATCCTGGTTGCCGCCGCGATAAGCGTAGATGGCCTGAAGTGATTTTAACGTCATAAGCATGTCCCTCCCGTTCCTCTATTGTCCTCTATCTTCCAGTAGATATTCAAGCCTGATCTTCGCCAGCTTGCCTGCCGAGCCATTCGCGACCCTCTACTCCAGGTCGGCCAAACGTTCCTCACATCGCAGGCAACACCGAAGACCGCTCCGGGAACACGAGCTCCGTAGAACGGTCTTACGCTTAATCTATGTACCAGCAGCCTCCGTGGTTCTTCGTGCTGGTTCGCCTGCACCTGCCGGCTTGTCCTTCAATCACGGCTGTCTGGCGCTATGGCAGCGCGCTCCACGTCGCGCGCGTATAGGCTAGCCGCAGACCGCAGCGCTCCATATTGCGAGCGCTCGCTGAAGCGTAAGCTGCCTGGGATACCGCAAGCGTGCAGCCGCTGGCGCGTGCCTGCTCCAGACGACGCAGAATCAGCGCCTGATGAAGACCGCGCCCCCGGTACTGCGGCAGCACAGCCGCAAAGGTCAGCGAGGCCACACCGTCCGCACAATGCATGACCGCTGCGCCTGCTGGCTCGCCATCCTCAGCCTCGGCTAGATAAAAGCTCCAGCCGGCTCTCCCCAGCAGCACCTCGTTATTGGCGGCAACCGCCTCCGCACCGGAGAGCGGCAGCCCCGTAGCAAGGCAATGGACGCGAGCGTATTGCTCCAGCCCATCTGCCGGGCTCAGCTCGGCCAGCCTCCATTCGCCGCTTGAAGTCTCGCGTCCTGTCTCGGCAGCGGGATCGCTCTGCCTGCTCTCCAGCACCAGCGGCATGAACCATGAGCTATGAAAGCCTGATTGATAGTAGCCTCGCTGCGCCAGCCGCTGCTGCAACGCCTGCCCTCCTCTCGACGGGATAATCTCCCACTGCGGAGCACGGTCGCCATACCAAGCGATTACCTCGTCAACCCGCTCTGCCTCCGCCTCGCTTAATCCCTTGACGGTGTTGAATTGCGGCCAAGGCATCTCACGGGCATACAGCGCCACCGCATTGCCGAACCCGGCAATCTCGACTCCCATCGGATTGCCAGGCCGCTCCTGCATCGCCCGCATCCGATCCACCATGTACCTCATCTCCGATTGCTCTACCCGCTCGGCAAGCTTCGCATCGATAACCTGCATCTTCATTCCCCCATTTTTCTGCACAGCCCTCGCCTGTAGTGCGACCTATCCACTTCACCGATCTCCACCGCTGCTTAAAATACCGATACATAACGTTGATCTGGATGTCTCCCTACATTATAGGATGAATTTCCTTTGTTTGTAATCCCATTTTGATATTGCTGTCTAATGGACATGACTCTGCCATGGTTGCATTGTGAGAATATATTGCTAAAATCCTCGAAATATGTTTCGATAGAAATTACGGCTTTTCTGTTTTCAACGATGCGCCTCGCAACAACGGCAAATGGCCGCCGCAAGCGCATCTCGCCAGCAGGGATCGCTGTCTATATTGAATTGCAAGGGAGACTGTCAATTGAACACTTTTTTTACGAGCGCACTGTTAGGACTATCCATCTCCATTCCTGTCGGGACGGTCACCATCCAGATGATGAAGCAGGGACTGCGCAATGGCTTTATGTATGGATGGATGGTTGGGCTAGGGGGCATGACCTTTGATCTGGGAATGATCATTCTGATCTATCTCGGCTTCTCAACCTACCTGAATATGCCTATCGTACAGCACATCATGTGGCTGGCAGGCTGTCTGTTTCTGCTCTACTTGAGCATCGATTCGTTCAAGGAAAGCCGCAAGACAAGAGTCATTGAGGGCGAAGCAGAGGGCAAGTCGCTGCGCAAATCCTATCTGTCCGGGCTGCTCGTTGCCGTATCGCCTTCTAATATCGTCTTCTGGATCGGCGTCTTCGGCACCGTACTCGCCGCTTCCTTCGATGCCTCCTCTACCTCGGCAACCTTCATCGCCTCGGCAGCAGGTATTCTGGCGGGCATACTATTGCATGATGTCGCCTTAATGGGCTTTGTGCACTATACCCGACGTTTTGTCAGCGAAACCTTTCTGCGCTGGTTCTCCATCGTCGCCGGCTGTCTGCTGCTTGGGTTCAGCCTCTATTTCGGCTATCAGTTCGCGACCTCGGTCTGGGGCTAGGCTCTTAAGCTGCGGTTGCCACTCTTGGAGGCTTGCGGTAGAATCATTCATAGCTAAACCCGAAAGGAGCAACATCAAGCATGCTGCGATTTGGAGTTATCGGCACGAACTGGATTACAGAATCGTTCCTCAAGGCGGCTCAGCACCTGGATGCCTTCAAGCTGACGGCCGTCTATTCGCGAACAATGGAGAAGGGGGCGGAATTTGCCGCCCGTTATGGAGCCGAGCATATCTATACGGATCTGCTTGAGCTGGCAAAGAGCGATAAGCTGGATGCTGTCTATATTGCCAGCCCCAATTCCATGCATGCGGAGCAGGCCATCACCCTGCTGCAGCATGGCAAGCATGTGCTGTGCGAGAAGCCGCTGGCTTCAAATGAACGGGAGGTACGCGCGATGATCGCGGCTGCCGAGGCGAGCGGTGCGATGCTGATGGAGGCGATGAAGCCGACATTGCTGCCGAATTTTCTGGCTGTGCAGCGCAACCTGCACAAGATCGGCCCGATCCGGCGCTATACCGCCAGCTTCTGCCAGTACTCGTCTCGCTATGATGCTTACAAGCAGGGCACGGTGCTCAATGCCTTTAAGCCCGAATTGTCGAACGGCTCGCTGATGGATCTGGGCGTCTACTGCCTGTATCCGATGATCGTGTTGCTGGGCGAGCCTGATCGCGTACAGGCTTCTGCCCATATGCTGGCATCCGGCGTGGATGGCGGCGGCAGCGTGATTGCCTCCTATCCGGGCATTGAAGCGGTCATTACACACTCCAAAATATCCGCCTCCTCCCTCCCCTCAGAAATTCAGGGCGAGCTCGGCAGCATCATCATCGACAAGATCAGCTCCATGGAGCGGGTGCGGATTGCATACAGGGATGGAACCATGGAGGAGCTGAGCGAGGTACAGCGTGAGGATTCGATGTTCTATGAAGCCGAGGAGTTCATCCGACTCATCGAGCGCGGCGAACGGCAATCGAGGAATAACAGCCATCAGCATTCGCTGCTGACGATGAAATGGATGGATGAGATTCGGCGCCAGATCGGGCTTGTCTATCCCGCAGATCAGCGCTAGGGTGTGTCTTACGCCCTGGGGAATGTCCAATATTAGAAACGGGAGGCAAGCACATGAACCAGCGTTTTCGCATTACCCGCTCCATGCAGCAAGAGGAGCTCACCATTTCCTTGGAGGAGTGCAAGGGCTACTTCTTGACCCAGCCCGACTTTGTCTACATGCCAACACTGACCGTCAAAGGCCCGGAGAGCACCATGTCTATTGACGGCGACTTCTTCATGTGGCAGCATGAAGGCGCACAAATTCCATTTCGCCACTATATGGGCGACCTGTACGTTGCCGTTGCCCATGAAGCGGTCGTGCCTAAAATGATCGAGATCGCAACCGTGCTGCACGCCGATGTGGTAGAGGGCTAAAGATTGCCGAGGCAGCGCCAGGTTGTGTATGTAAACTCCACATGGCATTCATATCGAACGAATTGCGAGAAAGGGACTTGCCCGGTGAAGCCGAGCAAGTCCCTTCTATATTGGATAAATGCAGCTACATCATGCCAGCATCGAACTGAACCAGACGCTTGGTCCAATATTCGACCTGATAGGTACGGTGGAGCGATGGCGGCTTCGCCTTGCCGGCTGTGCGCCCTGCTTCCTTCGTCTCGTTCAGCGATGACGCCTGAGGCTTGCCCTCCACTGCCGTCTTGAGCCGTCTCTTGGCGTGATACAGCACCATCTTCACCGTGGACACGGTGCAGTTGTTCGCCTGTGCAATCTCGCGGTATGTGTAGCGGTAAACCTCATACAAGATCAGCATTCGAATCTCCCGGTCGGACAAATAATCGCTCATCCATTCCATCGTGGTTCGAATCGAAATATAATCGGCGGACTGAACGACAAAGGTCATGCTTTCAATCGGCACCGTGCTGGCCCGACTTTTATTTTTGCGATGCTGATCAATCCAGATGTTGCGGGCTACAGTAAACATCCAGTTTTTGGAGCCAATTACCTTGCCGGTCTTTCGATAATGTCCCAGCATCCTCAACATCGTCTCCTGCACCAGATCCTCTGCATCCCATGACGATGACGCAAGATAAGAGCAATAGCCGTGCAACTCTTTCATATATGGGGTTACTGCCGTTTGGAATGTATCCATATGCCGCCCCTCCTTATCACTGGCTATAGAACCAGATTCAGCTCTCAATCTCAATCTGTGCCTGATCGGCAAGCTGATGCTGTCCGCTGACGACGAGTTGATCCGATACAGCCAGGCCAGAGAGTACCTCCTGATACGATCCTTTCATTCGACCCAGCTCGATTTTGCGCTTCTCTGCCACCGATCCTTTGGCGACAAAGACGAAGGTCTCATCGCCCTCGCGAACGACGCTCAGAGATGGAATCGCCACAACATTCTCCTCATCCTCTGTCGTCAACTGGACATGCACTCTGCTGCCCGGCTTGATCACACCGCCTGGGTTATCCGCCTCCAGCTCCATAGCGAACAGTCGTGTGCTAGGGTTGGCGAACAGGTCCACAGAATTGATACGAGCCTTGAGCTTGCCGGAGGCGCCATCCGCACTGTAGAAGACCAATTCCTTTTTGCCGCGCACAAGCTCAGCCGCTTTCTCGGTCAGCTTGACCTCGATCACGATCCGCTCTGTCTTCTGCACAACACCAATGACTGAACCCGCCTGCAGATAGCTTCCTTCACGCACCGTCAGATTCGTCAGCACGCCATCCGACGGCGCCTTAATCACATAGTCCCCGAGCGATAGCTGAACGTCCTTCAGTCCCGCCTCCGCAGAGGCAACAGAAGCCTCCAACTGCGCCACATTGTTGGAAGAATCCATCACGGACAACTGCCGCTGAAGCAGCTCTACTGCATCCTTGGCCTTCTCCGCCGCGGTATCGTCCTGAGTCATGCGTATCTCCTTGTACGCATTTTCCGCATCCTTAATATCCTTGAGCAGCTTCTCACGCTGCAATTGCACAGACTTGCTGCTGGCTGCCAGCGCTTCGCGGGCAATTCGCACCTGGGTTTGCGCATTTTCCAGTTGGGCATCTGCCCGTTCCGAGCTGATACGAGCGATGACGTCATTCTTTTTGACGGTATCGCCATTTTGCTTGACCCGCTCGACGACCTCGCCGCCGGTCTTGGCGATCATATCGAATTTGATCGCCGCCGTCACTTCACCAATCTGCTCGCGCGGCTCCCCCATACTGTGTCTGCCGACTTGCTCGATTTTCACCTTGGGCAGCCCTTTCGACTCCGCAGTCCCGTTCTCCGGCTCCGCTCCTTGTGTATTCGTGCAGCCAGCAGCCATGATGGAGGCTCCCAGCAGCAGCAGAGCCGCCTTCATGCGATAGCGGGATAGAATTCCTTTTCGGTTCATGTTGGATGGTTCCCCTTTCTCAAATTATAGCCTGTGCCTTGCTATTCCGCTTGCTTGTCTGTGATCTGAATGTCCACTACATGCCGGTCTCTGTCTTTGGTTGACTGCCACCCTTGGCGCGATCACGGCGTCCGGCGCGCGACAGCTTCGCCTTCCATACCTCCAGCGTCTCATAGACCACCGGCACAACAACAAGCGTCAGCAGCGTAGACGAGGTTAACCCGCCAATAACGACGATCGCGAGCCCTTTGGAGACGAGCGATACGTTCGCACCGGAATGGAACATCCCGATCGCGAGCGGCAGCATCGCTGCAATCGTCGCTCCTGCTGTCATGATGATCGGCCGCAGCCTGACCATACCGGCTTCGACGATGGCGCTGCGCACGGTCATGCCTTCCGCCAGCAATTGCTGGGCGCGGTCAAGCAGTACGATCGCGTTCGTAATAACGATACCGATCAGCATCATGAAGCCGATCAAGGTCGTCACATTCAGCGATTCACCGGTCACTAGCAAGCCGATCAACCCGCCGATAACTGCCATCGGCAAGGAGAATAGAATAGCAAATGGCGTGCTTGCATTGCCGAAGGCCAGAACCATAATGAGATACACGATACCAATCGCCACAATCATAGCGACGAACATTTCCGTAAAGCTCTTGGCAATATCGTCGGTCACCCCGCTTACCTGAGTCGATACGCCCTCTGGAAGCTGCAGCTTGTCGAGCTCCTCACTGACCATGATGCTGACTACTGCTTTGTTCTCTGATTTAATGGAAGCCTCAATCTTGACGAGCTGCTTCAGGCGCTCCCGGTGAAGCGATACTGGAGCCGGAGCCTCCTTGAGCGTAGCAACCTCATTCAGGTAGACCGTCTGTCCAGTCGGCGCCTGCAGAGGAATCTTGCCAAGCTGCTCCAGCGAGTTTTTATGATGCTCAGCGAGTTGGAGCGTCGTCTTATACAGCACATTGTCAAACCGGAGATCCCCAAGCTCCTCCTTCCAGATCCATGCGCGCACCGCGCTTTGAATCTGTGCGGAAGTAAGGCCGAATTGCTGTGCCATCGCATGATTCACCGCAATGTTAACCTCTGTCTTGGCGTCGCTGATCGTCGTCTTGACATTCGCAATTTCAGGGAAATCCTTCAGCTTCTCCAGCACTAGCTGTGCACCTTGCTCCAGCATCGTCTGGTCATCTCCTTGCAGAGCATAAGAGAAATCCGGCCCTGAGAAGCCGTCGCCACCTGTGAGGGCTGCATCCTCCGTCTTGGAGCCCTTCGGCAGCAGAGCCGAAATGCGCTCGTTGAATTCCTTACGCACCTTCACCGGGTCGGCGTTCTCGTTAACCTCAGCCAATATCTGCGCATAATAAGGCGCCTGTGTCTCCGAGCCGTCATAGCCTACCTGAGACTCATAGAAGGTAAAGAGCGAAGCGCCCTGCTCATCCTTCGCCTCCTGCAGCATCGCCTCAATCTGCTGCACTTGCAGATCGGTACTCTCCAGCGAGGTTTCATACGGCAGCTTAACGGTGAAGGATACCTGCTTGGAGCCTTCCGACTCTGGCATAAACGTGAGCGGAATGAACGGCAATGTACCTATAACACTGACAATCAGGAACCCGATCGCCAGCAGCATCGTCTTCACTCGATGCGTCAAGCTCCACAGCAGCACCTTCTTATAGAAGGTAGTGACCTTCCCGTCGGAATGCTCTGTATGACCGGAGCCAGCCTTGGTGCTGCGAAGCACCATCATCTTGGTCAGCATCGGAATGACAGTAAGCGCTACGAGCAAGGAAGCCATCAGCGCACAGGATACCGTAATCGCAAACGGGCGGAACAATTGCCCTATCTGGCCGGATACGAGACCGATTGGCAGAAACACCGCAGCGGTAACAAGCGTTGAGGACGTAATGGCCATCGCCACCTGCCGGGTCGCCATCAGGATGACCGATTCATTGCGCTCCTGTGCCTTCTCCAGATTGGTATAGACGTTCTCGATAACGACGATACTGTCATCCACAATCCGACCGACCGCGATGAACATACCGCCTAGCGTCATAATGTTCAGGGTAATATTCATCCCGTGCATCAGGATCAAGGTCAACAGAATCGAGAGCGGGATGGAGACGAGCACGATCAGCGTCATGCGCACATTGCGCAAAAAGACGAGAATCATGACCGACGCCAGAATCATCCCAATCAGACCCTCGCGCAGCAGGCCGCTGATCGAGCTTTTCACATCGTCTGCCGCATCATAGATCTTCTTGAAGGAGATGCCCGGATAGTCCTGTTCCCACTGGGCAATCATTTTGTTTGCCGCACTTGAGAAATCGACAGCATTCGCATCGCTGGTCTTATACAGGTTAATGCCGATCGCAGCATTCCCGTCCATGCGGGCAATGAACTTCGATTCCGTGACGGCCTTGATCTCCGCCACCTCGCCGAGCAGCATCGTCTGGCCGGCACTGTTCATAATCTCCATATTTTTGAAGTCATACAGACTCTTGATCTCGCCTGTCAGGCGAGCCATCTGCGACTTGCCATCGAACTTGACCGTTCCGAGCGCTCCTTCAGTCAGCCCGGCCCGGATCGACTGGGAAACCTGATTCGGATCAAGGCCGTAGGCGTTAAGTACATCCACATCAAGACGAATGTCAAGCGTGGTCTCGCGCTGGCCGATCGAATCCAGATGGTCGAAGCCGCTAATCGATTCAAATCCCGGCTTGATCGTATCTTTATACAGCTTATTCAGCTCCAACTGGCTCATCGTATCTCCAGCATCTAGCGCCAGATAATAAGCCGGGAACGAGGAGAAGCCGAAGGTCATCGCCCTGGGCTTGGCCGCCCCTTCTGGAAGCACAAGGTCGGAGAGCAGACTTTCAATCTCCCGCTTCTTCTCTTCGGGGTCCTCGCTATCTTTGAGCTTGACTGTAATATTGGATACATTGTCACTGGATACGGATGAGATCAGATCGACGCCCCGCAGATTGGCGATCTTCTCTTCAATGGGCTTCGTAATGTCGGTCATGACATCCTGCGGCGCTGCGCCGTAAGAGGTGACGATGACCACATATGGAATGGAGATGTTCGGCATCGTCTCCATCTTGAGCGATGATGCCGAGAACATCCCGACCCCGAGCAGCAGCGCCATCATAATCATCATGGCTGCTACTCTCTTCATGGAAAAACGGATTAATCCATTCAACCGGTTTACCCTCCTCTAGTCTATTTTTGCCAAGTATAATCAAGCAATATGAACGGAGTGTGAACCGGCATGGACTTTTACTCATTTTTTTATACAAATGTACGAAAATGTGACGTCTTGCCAAGACATCACCCTGGATCGTTCAAATAATTTGGAATAATAACGGTGAAGGTCGCCCCTCGACCCTCCTTGCTTTTGACGAATATGCGGCCTTTGTGAAGCAGTATGATCTTGCGCACGATGGCCAGCCCCAGTCCATTGCCAGTCTTAATCTTGCTGCGCGCACGATCGGATTTGAAGAAACGCTCGAAGATCAGGTTTAAATCCTCCTCGGGGATGCCGATCCCTGTATCCTGGATATGGATCTCGACCTGGTCGATGCCTTTGTTTCCCGTAATGACAATCGAGCCTCGTGGCGGAGTGAATTTGATGCTGTTGGCGATCAGATTGGTCCACACCTGGCTGAGCTGATCGCGATCTGCTTGCAGCCGGATGCTCGGAAGCTGGATGTCGATGTCGATTTCCTTCTCACTCCATTGCGGCTCCAGGAGCAGCACGCTTTCACGAATCTGTTCATCCAGATCATACGTCGAAAGTTGAAGGGGCATGCTGCGATTGTCCAGAGAAGCGAGCCTGAGCAAGTTGTCGCATAGCCGTGACAAGCGTTCGCTCTCCGACTGGATAATGGACAGGTAGCGCTGCTGGTCCTGTTCGGATACCCGCTGCTGCTGCAGTGCCTTGGAAAAACCGGAGATGGAGGTAAGCGGGGATTGGATCTCATGCGAGACGTTGGACACAAACGCCTGACGCATATTTTCCAGTTGCTTGATCTCATGGGTCATATAATGAAAGCTTAGCGCCAGCTCGCCCAGCTCGTCCTTGCGCCCATCGAGCTTGAGCGAGATGTCAAAGTCCCCTTTGGCGATCGCCTCCGCCGCCTTCTTCATCGCCCGCAGCGGCTTGATCAGATGTCTTGCGCCAATGCCCATGAGCAAGGTTCCGATAACGAGCGCCAGCAGTTGCATGCTAAGCAGCACATACTCGTAATATTCGATCTGACCGCGAGGGCGGTACTGTAAAATAAGCGCATGGGGCTCGCCCTCCATATCAAATGGCAAGCCCACAACAAACTCCTTGGAGCTGCGATAGACATCCCCTTGGTAGATGGAAGCGAGTACCTCCTGGGCAATCATCTTCTCCCCCTTCCAGGGGCTCGAGTAAAATATTCTGCTGCTATGATCGTAGATTTGAAGGTGGAAGGTCTCCAGATCGCTCAGGCTGGTCAAGATGGCATTCACATTGCCCACACCCTGCTGCTTATATAAACGAATGATTTCTTCCCCATACTGAATCAACTGGGTATTTTCGGTTCGAATAATATGCTTGGTATAAAGGACGGAGGTGACGATCGAAGCGAGCAGCAGTGCCAGCGCCGTCACCGCCAAGTAGGTGAGAATGACTTTGACATAGAGTGTTTTGATCATGACTTCATCTCCAGCTTGTAGCCAAGGCCGCGCTTGGTCGTAATGACGAACGGGACTTCCTGCTCAGGGAATCTCTCTCTCAGACGTTTGATATGTACATCAACGGTTCGGTCATTGCCATCAAAATCCGCGCCCCATAGCTGATCAATTAATTGATTGCGCGTAAAGATCTGTCCGGGCGAGCCGGCCAGCTTGAAGAGAAGGTCGAATTCCTTGAGCGGAATGGTCAGCCTGCGCTCTCCCCACATCACCTCATAGCTCTGCTTATCCAGCACGATATCGCCGAGCTGCACCTTCAACGACGACTGGATGCGATAGCGCTTCAGCAGCGCCTTAACGCGTACAACCAGCTCGAGCGGGTCGAAGGGCTTCACCATATAATCATCGGTTCCAAGCCGAAACCCCCGCACCTTCTGGCTCGTCTCTCCGCGAGCGGTAACCATCAGCAACGGCAGCTCCGGGTAATCGCTGCGCAACTGCTCGCACAACTGCCAGCCATCCATATGCGGCATCATAATATCAAGAATCACCATATCAGGCGCCTCCCGCGAGACCAGCTCCAGCGCCTCTATACCATCATTGGCCTCCATGATGCGAAAGGCTTCCCCCTCCAGATAGATTCGGATCAGTTCCCGTATATCTGGATCATCATCCACGACCATAATTTTTGCCATCTTGTCATCTTCCCCCTCATCCTTATTCTCATCCCATTCATTGTGCTTGCATTCATAGCGCCTGTCATTAAGACTGCCCGTGTTCTGATTGCTCAAACATTGCGCGCAGTCGTTGCGGCACTGCGGTGCTGTGACGGGTGACCGTGTCTATTGTAACCAGGGTAATCAGCGCATCCGCACAGACGTCCCCACTTTGGCTCATAATCTGTTGGGAGAGTACGAAGCTCTTCGTCCCGATCCGCTCTGGCGATGTCCGCACAACAAGACGTTCTCCCTGTACACATTCCTTGCGATAATTGATATTGATATTGGCGGTCACGGTTAAGACGCCCAGCTCCTTCAGCACCTCGTAGTGCAAGCCGGACGACTCGTACCACTCCTCGCGCCCCCATTCCAGATACTCCAAATATTTCGCATTATTCACATGCCCGTTCACATCAATTTCTGTCGAACGTACTACAATCTCCAGCTCCACAGCCGCCATCCTCGTTCCTTCCTTTCCCGTCGCGATTAGCCGCCTGCAGCGGCATGTTCTGGAATTCCCTAGTATTTTAACGCACTTGCAGGAGGCTGGCAACCGACCAGGGACGGGGAACAGCCGTCTGTACGAGCAACCGAAGAGGATGCCCTTGGCAGTATATTTGGGACGCCCCCGGCCAGAAAGTGAAGCAGGGCCACAAGCACCGTCTCCATGTGAATCTTCCCTTATGGGAAACGTTCAATCTCCTTCTTCACAATTTGCATGAGTAATTGCTTAGAAGATGCAGGCGAGTATTCGCGTCCGCGAAGCTGCAAGAAACCGACGGGTATTAGGGATGCACCCCAAATCACATCGATGGTTCGTATCCCCGGGGGTAACGGCGTGGAGTCTAGCACGACACCAATCATTGACGTTTGTTGAATAAAATAAGGAATGGAAGAGATCTGGGTTATTGTATGAAGCTGAGGCGATATCTCATCCCTTGATAAGTGCTTGGCTAGCTGCAAATGGTACAGGCACTGTCGACCACCGGCAATAAGCGTAAAGGGAAGGATCTCCCTGAATGGAACGTCGCTGACTCCGCATAAAGGGTGAAGATCATCTGCAATAAAGACAATCTTCTCTTGATACAGCGGTTCAAAATGGAAATTGGATGGGTCAGAGGGCTCGCCACATAAGGCAAAGTCGAGTTCGTCACGGAGGATCGCATGGGCTAATGATTCAGTATGGCCCATATCAATCTGATACGTCATCTTGGGCTTGCTCTGTTGAAAGGAACGCATAGCGCCCGGAAGTATCGTTTGCATGAGCGGTTCAATGGCTCCTATTCGCAATCTTCCGATCTCGTCTTGCTGCAGTCCTTTGGCTAGCTCAGCCACTTCACTCCAATGCCGAATGAGCTTATCCACCTCTGCCGAGAAAATCCGTCCGGCGCTTGTTAATTCCGCCTCCCATCCCCTCTTGAAAAGTTGTACGCCGAGCTCCTTCTCCAACCGTTGAATCTGATTCGTAATGGTCGATTGCGCATAGTTTAGTTTCTCGGCTGCCCGTGAAAAGGTGCCTTCCTGAACAATCGCTTGAAACGCATTTAGTTCTCTTAAGTCCATTGGCTACCACCCTTTATCGATATAATCGATGAAGATTATTATTATATTTCATTATATAAATAAAGAGAGAGCATATACAATGTTCTTAAATCGCATTAGAAAGGATGTTCGAACATGCCATTTATAAGAGTAAGCTACCTCAAGCTGAAATACGATGCCGATCAACTGAAAAGAATCAGCCACACGATTATGAATGCACTAATTCAACACTTCAATGTGCCCCAGGACGATCTATTCCAAGCTTTCCATGCACATGATTCACAAGAATTCATTTACAGTAACAACTATCTGGGCATTGAACGAAGCGACGGCTTGCTGTTCATTCAGATCACGCTTAAATCAGGAAGAACTACGAATCAAAAGACGCGATTCTATGAGACGTTAGCACAACAATTGTCGATGACGATCCCGATGAGAAAGGAAGACGTGTTCATTGTGCTTGTCGGCAATGAGCTGGAGGATTGGTCGTTCGGTAATGGAAGGGCTCAAATGCTGCACCGATAGGTTAAAGGAGGAGGAGACATCCTATGGCACATCAGAAGATCCAGTCCAGTGCCCGAGAATCGTTCGGTGAATTTGCTCCTGCATTCGTCAGCTACTCGGAAGACGTAGTATTCGGAGATATGTGGAGAAGAGAGGGGTTATCGCTAAGAGATCGCAGTCTAATCACGATTGCAGTCCTAGTCGCGGGAGGGATGACAGAGCAGCTCACCTATCACTTGCATTTAGCTGCTCAGAATGGACTGACTCAAGCAGAGATCGTTGAAGAAATGACTCATTTGGCCTTCTATGCGGGCTGGCCTCGTGCCGCCTCCGCCCTTCAAGTGGCAAAGCAAGCGCTAGATCAGATACCTTGATGAAGATACCCAACCTACCAGGTCTGTCCGCACCGTCCGCACTGTCCTTACTGTCGTACCGGCAAAATTTTAAAGAGGGTGTCCCAACAGTCATCGTTGACTGAGGGGCACCCTCCTGCTCGCATTGCCGCGATCGGATACGCAAACGCCGCAATCCGCCCGCCATGTAATCCTGCTATTCCTGCACAATACGCCCAACCGCTTGCTTCCACCCCGCGTACAGCTCAGCTCGAGCGATCTCTTCCATCTGCGGCTCATAGCGCATATAAGCAGTGGGAAGCTTCGCTAGTGCCTCGCTGCCAGGCCAGAATCCGGTGCCGAGCCCTCCCATATAGACAGCGCCCATCGCTGACAGCTCGGCAACCTTCGACTTCACCACCGTCTGACGCAGCAGATCGGCCTGGAACTGCATCAGCAATGGATTGTCCGACGCCCCGCCATCGGTGCGCAGCTCCCGCAGGGCGATGCCGGATTCCTGGAGCATGAGCTCCGCTGCATCGCATACCTGGTAGGCGATGCTCTCTATCGCTGCACGCACGATATGGGCCTTGCCTGTGCCGCGCGACATGCCGATGATGGCCGCTCGCGCGTAAGGGTTCCAATAAGGTGCGCCCATCCCGACGAATGCGGGCACCAGATAGACGCCCTCATTGTTCGGAGCCTGATGAAGCAGCTCGTTCAGCTCTTCGAACGTATCGAACAGCCCCAGATTGTCGCGCACCCATTTGATGCTGTCGCCAGAGGTGCGAATGACCGCCTCCAGTGCATAGGTCACGCGACCGTTCATCCCCCAGGCAATAGCGCTGACCAAGCCGTTGCCGGAGGCCACGGGCTGCTCCCCCACATTCATCAGCACGGAGGTGCCGGTGCCGTAGGTCGCCTTCGCCATGCCCGGCTGCAAGCAGAGATGCCCGAACAACGCCGCTTGCGAGTCGCCGATGATGCCGCTGATCGGCACCTTTGCCGCGAACAGCTCCTCATCCGCAGTATAGCCGAACAGCTCATCGGAATAGCGAACCTCCGGCAGCAGCTGTTGAGGCACGCCGAACAAGGCGCACATCTCCTCATCCCATTGGAGGGTGTGAATGTTGAACAGGGAGGTGCGGCTTGCATTGGTATAATCGGTCGCATGCACTGCGCCCCCGGTCAGCCTCCATAGCAGATAGCTGTCAACTGTACCAGCCAGCAGCACCCCTTGGTCGAGCTTCTCCCGCACTTCCTCCGATTCCTCCAGCATCCAGCCCCACTTAGCAGCAGAGAAATACGGGTCCAGCATCAGGCCAGTCTTGGCCTGTACAGCAGCTTCATGCCCCGCTGCCTTGTAGGCGGCGCAGCGGTCTGCAGTACGCTGGCACTGCCAGACAATCGCCCGGTGCACAGGCAAGCCGGTCGTCCGATCCCATAGCACTGCTGTCTCGCGCTGATTCGTCAGCGTGAGTGCCGCGAGCTGCTCCGGCCGAATACCGGCAGCAGCCAACGCCTGCTGTGCCGTCCGCTTCACATTATCATAGATTTCGAGCATGTCATGCTCCACCCAGCCCGGCTTTGGATAGTACTGCTTATGCTCCGCCGCGCTTTTGCCGACTATGGCTCCAGAACGATCGACAACCAGCGCCTTGGTTCCCGATGTACTCTGATCCACTACGAGAATATAGCTTGCCATCATCTGTCCCCCGCTCTAACGCTTCAGCAGCTCTAGCGCAACCTGCTTGACATGCTCTGCGCTGAGGCCATAGTGGCGGAACACCTCCGCTGTCTTGCCGGCAATCGCCGGCTCATCGGGAATACCCAGGATGCGCACGGGCACCGGATGATGCTGTACGACCGTCTCGGCTACCGCCGCGCCCAGTCCGCCATGGATACTATGCTCCTCCAGCGTGATGATGTGACCCGTCTGGCGAGCAGCAAGAAGGATTGCCTCCACATCGAGCGGCTTGATCGTATGGAAGTTCAGTACACGCACCGATACGCCTGCTTCCCGCAGCGCCGCCTCGGCGTCCAGCGCTATGCGCACAGTCTCGCCGGTTGCGATGATCGTCAGATCAGAGCCTGCGCGCATCTGAACCGCCTTGCCGATCTGGAAGTCATAATCCGCCGACTCATATACATCCTCGACCGGATTGCGGCCGATACGGATATACGCCCCTCCTTCATAGCCAACCAGCGCCTCAGTCATTTTGCGCGTCTCATGGCGGTCCGCCGGCAACAGCACCGCCAGGCCGGGAATCGCACGGGCTACCGCAATATCCTGTACGGAATGATGCGACATTCCAAGCGCGCCGTAGCTGACACCTCCACTGATGCCAACCAGCTTCACGTTCGTCCCGGAGTAGGCGACATCCACCTTGATTTGTTCGATGCTGCGCATGCTCAAGAAGCAAGCCGGGGAGGTGACAAATGGCTTCTTGCCGCTGTGAGCCAGTCCTGCCGCCATCCCGACGATGTTCTGCTCGGCAATGCCGACCTCGACGAACTGCTCGGGAAATGCCTTCGCGAACGGGCCCATGGCAGCAGAGCCGCGGGAATCGCTTGCCAGCACCATAATATCCTTGTCAGTCCCGGATAGCTCCATCAGCGTCTCGCAGATCACCTGACGATTCGGAATCGTATTCATCTACTTCACCTCTCCTTCCTGCTGCAGCAGCTCTCTGGCCGCCGCCAGCTCCGCAAGCGCAAGCTCCAGCTCCTCATTGCTTGGCACATGATGATGCCAGTGCGGGACATTCTCCGCGAAGGAGACGCCCTTGCCCTTGACGGTGTTCGCCATAATGAGCGTCGGCTTGCCCTGCGCCTGAGGAGCGCTCTCCAGCGCGGCTACGACCGCAGCCATATCATTCCCGTCAATCGAGACGACATGCCAGCCAAAAGCAGCCCATTTCTCCTCCAGCGGCTCCAGCCCCATCACTTCCTCGGTCGTGCCGCTGATCTGCAGCCGATTGCGGTCAATGATGCCGACCAGATTATCCAGCTTGTAGTGCGCGCCCGCCATGGCGCCTTCCCACACACTTCCCTCTGCCTGCTCGCCATCGCCCATCAGGCAAAATACCCGATAATCCCGGCCATCGCGCTTGGCAGCCAGCGCCATGCCGACCGCAATCGGCAAGCCGTGTCCTAGCGCTCCTGTATTCATCTCAATGCCCGGCACCTTGTTGTTCGGATGTCCAATCAGACGTGTGCCGAACTGACTGAACGTCTTCAGCTCCTCCTTGTCGAAGAAGCCAAGGTCAGCCAGAATGCACCAGAGCGATTCCACAGCATGCCCCTTGCTGGCAATGAAGCGATCACGCTGCTCCCACTTCGGCTGCCGCGGATCGATCCGCATAATCCGATAATAGAGCGCCGTCAACACATCGGTATTGCTAAGTGAGCCGCCAGTATGGCCAGCCTTGGCATGATGAATCATCTGCAACAGATCCATACGGATCTGAATCGCCTTATCTTGAAGCTGTACGTTATTCATATAATCCTCCTTATGCCGCTTGAAGTTATCGGTTACAAGCTGCCGCCTCGAAGCCACGATTGAATCTGCTGCTCAGTAGGATCTACCGGGTCTGCGGTCAAGCCAGGAATATAATTGCATGCCTCATACAGAGCCGGGATCGCGTTGGCATGAATGCCAATCGCATGGTGGACGTATGGACCCTTCACGAGCCTCTCCTCCCACAGCGGCCAGTCATTCACCTCGACCCATACATACGAGCCGCGGGTATAGGGGCCTTCGATCCCCTTCGCCCGACCCAGGAACAACTGGTACTCGCCGTTGTCGCCATCGAAGCGAGTGATGGTCATATCGCCGCCACGAATCTGTCCTTCATGTGTTCCCGGCGCATGATCATCGAACAGGAAATGCTTGCGCAGTTTCGGCTTGTCCTCGACCGACAGTGATACCGGGAAGTTGCCGCAATGGAACAACAGCTCGCCATTGGGATTCTCGGGATGACGGATCGTCAGATCAGCAAAGAATGTTGGTGCTGTATTCATCGTCGCCGCTTGTGCCATAATCGAAGAGATTGCACCGTGAATGTCAGTCTCGCAGGTGACCGGAATCTGCTCATCCGTCAAGATCGCATTCGCCAGACACGGCATGATGCCCATCGCGTCCTGCAGGGAAGACCAGCACTGGATTGCAATCGCCGAGCTGCCCGTCTGCAGCGCGAACTGCTTCATCGCTACCTTGAGGGCAGCGATCCGTCTCACGTCACCCTCCGTCACTTCAGAGTAATCCAGCTTCTCCTTAATGTAATCGATAGCCGCGCTTAGCTCGGCGCTCGTGCCGCTCTCGATCTTCTTCGTCCGCAACTGGATGTCCACGAGGGTGATCGGATGAATCTCGATTCCGAACCTCTCCAGCAGCTCGCCTTCACTGCAGATCATCGTCCAGAAGGACGAAGGACGCGGTCCAATCTGCAGAATGCGCAGCTTGCTGAAGTGACGCACGACGTTGGCTGCGGCGACGAAGTTGGTGAAGCCGCGCTCGAATACCGGATCATCTACCCGGCTGTTCGTTACGTAAGTGAAGGGAACCTTGAAGCGGCGCAGCACCTTGCCTGTTGCGAACAGCCCGCACTGGGTATCGCGCAGCCGCATGCCATCCTCAAGCGGCGCCTCGTCACGCGGTCCCCACAGCAGCACCGGCTTGCCCAGCGCCTTGCCCACCCGCGCTACGGTATCCTCCGTACCAAAATTGCAATGCGGGAAAAATACGGCGTCTACATCCTCGCGCTTGAAGCGCTCAATAATGAGATCTGCGTTAATGTGGTCGTCGTAGAGCAACCCCTCCTCGTTAATTCCTTCCAGGTCAACAATGTCGATGTCCATACCGAAGCTTTCAATCTTCTGACGAATCATCACCTTGTACTTGAATGCATCCTCTGCGCTGAATACGAAACGCCGTGTTGGCGCGTACCCTAATTTCAACTTTTTCATCCATGTAGCCCCCCTTGGCATGATTGCGTTAAACTAAACTAAATGAACTAAACTAAAATAAATATTTAACTAAATTAACGGTTTGTTAATTTCATATTACCACCTTTTTTCGGATAAGGTCAATGGATTATTTCTGTTTTCAGATAAAAAATAACTAAACTAATTGATTAAAACTAAATTTAACCGATTTCATTTTATATAAAATGATAACAATTCTCATTTGTTTAGTTTTTCAGGAATTTGTTCAGTAACATTTGCGAGGAGGAGTTCTTATGTCGCATCACCGGAGAATGATTCATGTGGGATCAGGGGCTCTTAAGATCATGAAAAAAAGGCTCCATCCCCCAAAACTCCAGGCGGATCGAGCCTTCATCTATATGCAACCTGCGCTATCCTAGTCTGCCATCACCTATAGTGTCGGCCTCGTGCAAGCGTTCTCTTCATTGTCCTGCAATTGCTTCTCCAATACTTCACCACGAATGACCTGGACACCCTGCGGAGCATCGATAGCCAGTCTTAGCTGTCCTGTCTCACTGCGTATGACCTTCACCTTAATCGTGTCATTAATAACTACATATTCCCCAAGCTTTCTTCCCAATACAAGCATCGCAGTTAGCTCCTTTATGTGTGTACTTAATGACAGGATAGCATACACAGCTAAACAAACACTTAAAGATAAATAACATCTCATGGCATTCTAATAAACATCTGATTAGCAGCTTTCTAGCGTAAGTGTAGAACAGCCTGTAAGGTTATCCGCGCTTCTTTATATTGATGCATAAATATCGAAAAAAGAGAGGCGCCCCATAAGCGCCTCTCTCCAAGCTATAGAATCCGTTGCCTATTCCCAAGACATGATCCGTTTTGCCATGATAACCAGGTCTAAGATATTGACCTCGCCATCGTTGTTCAGGTCATACTGCTTGAGCTGTTCCCAATTCGAATCGGATTTCTTCGCCCCATAAGAACTAGCAACAATGCCCAGATCACCGACCGACAGGCTGTTATCCTGATTGTAATCGCTGGTCACAGCACGATTGACAGACGACTTGAATGTGTTGAACGCGCTATTCAGGTTCGTCAGTGCTGCTGCGATCTGATCGGAGGTAGATGCGTTATTGTTGGCTACCACCTTGGCTGCATTAATCGCTGTCTGCAGCTTCGCCTTGGAGCCTTCGGCATATTGTCCGATACGCAAGCCCTCTACCGCTTTGTCATGCATAGCTTGAGCGTCTGTAATCAATGAGCGCAGTGCCTCCAGGTTGCCCGCGCGAACCTCTACGCTGTACGTCGCTCCATTGATTGGATGTTCCGCCCCTAGTTTAGTTGATACGATGATCGGTTCGACTTTAATTAAAGTCGTGCCTGGAGTCGCACTGGACTTCGCCTTGAAGGTCAGCTCCAGATTCGTGCCGTTCGGACTGTTCTCCTTCACACTGAAGGTCAACAAGCGAAGCGCACCCGTGGTGGACTTGTCGCCTGCAACCTCGAAGGAGCCTTTGCGCAGCGATTGCACGGAGACGAATTCCAGCACATTCGGATCATACTGGAACGTAATATCATGTGCGACGAACGATTCATCCAGGCCATCAAAGCCAAAGGTAATGCGGAATGGCAAACCTGAAATCGCTGCTGTATCACCCTTCAGCACTACCGGCGTATTCGGAGTCGCTACAGTAACCTCTGCTACGGCCAAATACGAGCCATCCACTGTTGTGACGCTAATAACCGCACTGCCCGGCTGCTCAGCCGTAATTTTGCCCGTTGCATCAACTGTAGCCACAGCAGTGTTGCTGCTCGTCCACAGGACCGCCTTGTTTGTTGCGTTAGCTGGAGCTACAGTAGCCGTCAATTGAAGCTGCTGTCCAGTCTTCAGCTCAACGGTCGATTCATTCAGCGTTACCCCCGTCGCTGCCACGCCAGTCGGCGTCGCGATCTTCGGCAACGTACTCGTCAATGCATTGTGCTCCGTCGCTGTCACCGGAATCACCGTGCCGTGGCGCGGCCTGCTTGGCAAGCTGTACGTAGCCGGAATCGACCAGTTGCCGCTGTTCAGATCGGTCGTCTCGAACGGCACATAACCTCTGCCGCCAAATTCATCGATGAACAGATACCATTTCTCCTCCGTATTGGACTTGAAGATGGTCGGGCCTTCACCCGCAGAAATCTGGCCTTGGCCGATTCCCTCCTTGATCATCTTGAAGTTCGCATCCAGGATCGAGCTGCCTACCTCCTGGAACACAAACTTCCCGTGAGGAGAGTTGGTAGCATTGTAGTCGCGCTCATCCTTGGTGAAGCGATAGACCTTATCGTTGTGATTGATCATCGTCGTATCGATCAACGAGTAGCCCCGGTCAATATAAACCTCTGGCTCGCTGAACGTATAGAAGTCTCTCGTCTTGGCGTACATCATTACATTATGCGTGCCGCCGCTATGCTCTTCATTATCATAGAGCTTCGATGCCCAGAACACGACATACTCGCCGGTTGCCGGATCATAATGCGCCTCCGGCGCCCATGTATTGCCCGCAGCATCTGGAGACACCTTCACCATCCGCTGGTTTGACCAGTTGATCAGGTCGGTGGACTCCCATACCATAAGGCTCAGGCTTCCATACCGTTGTGCCCGATCCCAATTCCCATTACCGTAAATTTTCAGGTCAGTGGCAATCAGGTAGAAGCGGTCGCCCTCGGGAGAGCGGATAATGAACGGATCACGCAAGCCCTTCTCACCCAGATTGGAGGTGATGAGCGGCAATTGCTTCTTATCCTGATTAACATTCATTTCGTTCCATTTAAGAGCATTATTCCCTTCACTCAGTGCGAAGTAGATTTGCTCGCCATCTGCGGTTCCCTCACCTGTAAAATAAGTGAACAGGTAACCACCGTATGCTTCTTGCTTCGGCAGCTCGCGGACGGTCGCCTGGAATGCCTTCGTCAGCTTCTCGCTGCCGGATTGGATCGTAGCCGTCAATTGAACCTGCACATCGCCGCTGCCATTGGCAGGACGAGCAACCTCGCCAGTTGAGGTAATGATCGCCGGATTCGAGGAGGTCCAGGTAATGACGGAACCGTTCGCTCCCTTGGTCGGCAATGTCAGATTGCCGCGAACATCGTTCACATTGTATACCTTGAGCAAGCCTGCATCCAGCGTTGCTGTTGCTTTGCTAGTCAGGTTCTTCAGTACGGTTACTGTGAAGCTCTTCGTTACCGAGCGTGTACCATCGGATACCGTCGCTGTCAGCGTCACGGTGCTGTTACCCGCTTCAGCAGTTGGACGCAGCACGACGCCTTTATCACTGATCACACCAGGATCAGAGGACTCCCACTTAATGGAGGTTCCATACTTACCTGCTGCCGGGAACGACAGATTTACCGTCACCGCATCCTTGCTCGTATTTTTACCCAGGAAATCCGCTTCGGTGAGCAGATCGGCAGAGTAATCCAGCACGAGGCTCTTCACATTTTTACTTTGCGCTTCCTGCTGCAATACAGCAACCGCATTCGCATCAAGCGCTCCCTTGAACAGTTGGAAGTCGGCAATCAGGCCTCCAAAGTAAGGGTCATTATAGAACGATTTGCCGATATAGCCGCTGATGCCGCTCGTATTGCGAATGTCGGCCAGCGTGTAGGCTACATTTCCTGAAGAGACCAGCTTACCGTCTACATAATACGTCAGCTTCCCTTCCGTGCCGGACATGACCACAGTGACCAGCTTCCAGTCATTAGCGGTCAGCTTGGAGCCTTTGGCCGAAACCTCATTTCTCCAGGCATCAGTAGCCATCCCGAAGCGCGCAGTTGTATCTGCATTATAGGAAGGCGTATAGTACAGATATTTCTTATCGTTCTGTCCCAGTCCGAACAGCCATTCTGCGCCTTGTGTTCCCTTCCAGTTAATCAAGGCAGACACCGTAACGTCCGTCACGCCATTTAGTATGCCTGCTGGCAGTTCGATATACGAGTCTGTTGTTCCTCCCGCAAAGCTGATCGCGCCAATATTGCCGCTCTTCAGCCAGTCGGCTTTGCCAGGGTTCACCCATTTACCGTCGAATTTGCCCTGCAGATCCTTGACTGTGTTGCCGCCCTCTATATTCGTGAAATCATAATGAAGCAGCTTCTCTGGCCCTGTAACAGGCACTTCCGGCCCATTCGAAACCTCTTCATCTGCGAGCGTTGCTACCTCCGTCTGCGCTAATGCACGGTTGTAGATGCGGAAATCATCGATTTTACCGCCAAACAGCGCATGCGATGCGTTTCTGGATTTGCCGATATAGTTCATCGTCGTCTCCAGCAGCATTCTTGGCTCCACATTGAATGTGCTGCTGCGCACCTTCTCCACGCCATCTACGTACACGACAGCGTCAAAGCCATCCAGCGTCACTGCTACATGGTGCCAAGCCGCGGCGGGAAGCTTAGAAGAACGCAGCGCATATTTGTAGTTTGAACCCAGCTTGGTCGAATCGTCCGAGAACTTCTCGGTGAACGGCGTAACCAGTGCAAACTCCAGGCTGCCCGTATCGCCAGATGTGCTCAGATACATCGTATTGCGGTTGACTGACCGTGTAGGAGAAGAGAAATCAAAGATGCGTTGATTGGATGCACCCTGCTCATCCTTCACCCATGCAGCAACAGTCATCTTCTGCAAGTTGAGCGTTTGAATCAGATTCTGCGGCAGCTCGACATAGCCGGATGTTCCATCCAGCGCAAGCGCTCCTGAGCCTGCTCCCACCTTATCCGTTGTCGAGATGGTTGCGCCCCCGACCAGCTTCGCATCATGTCCATTTCCCGATTTGTCCTTCACTGTCTTATCTGTCACATCTGCCGAGTCAAATGTGTAATGTACGACAGGCTGCGCAGATGCAGTTGGCCCTGGAAGAGCATACTTGGCTTGCAGCGCATTATATTCTGCGCGTGTGATCGGAATGACGGTGCCGTGGCGCGGCCCTGGCGGCAGCGCGTAGGAGGAGTCAGGAAGCAGATTGTCCTTGAACTGCGATCCATCATCCAGATTGTTCGATACACGCACATGGTACGGCCACGAGTCGAGGAACATGTACCATTTATCTTGCTTGATGTCCTTGAACACAGTTGGCCCTTCATTGTTGCCTGCATGGCCGATCGTGCCCTGGTTGCCATTCCTGGTGCCAGCGATCGGATCGAACTGATACCCGTTGGCGGCAATGCCGTCCTTGTCATAGAAGACATTGTTCGCCTTCTCATAGTATACCTTGAAGCCGACCTCCGACTTCGTGAAGCGATAGATAGAGCCGTTATGCTCGAGCATCGTCGTATCGATCGTCGGGAACCCTTCGTCGATATACACCTTCGGTTCAGAGAATGTGTAGAAATCACGAGTCGTTGCGTAGTACATCACATTGTACTGGCCTGCCGGACTTCCGTTCGGGAATTTGCCATAGGTGTCCTCTACCTTCATTGAGGAAGCCCAGAAGACGACATAATCTCCGGTATTCTTATCGTAGAACGCTTCAGGCGCCCATGTGTTGCCGCCCTTCTTCGGCGCGACCTCCACCATGCGCTGCTCGCTCCAGTTGACCAGATCGTCAGATTCCCAGATCATCATATAATGGCTGCCGTTAATTTGCGCATCATCAAAGTTGGTGCTCTCGCCCATCTTCAGATCTGTCGCCAGCAGGTAGAACTTGTCGCCCTCTGGAGAACGGATAATGAACGGGTCGCGCAGTCCTTTCTCACCCAGTGTAGACTTGATGATGGATTGGCCATTGTTCAGCGCATTCCATTTCAATGGGTCCTCGGCTGTTGCGAAGGAGATTTCCTCGCCGCCATTATATTCCCCGGTGAAATAGGCAAAGAAATATGCATCATAATCCAATGCTGCCGCCGCCTTCTTCACGGTCAATGTAAATGGCTTGGTCACCTGCTGATCGCCGCTCTTCACCGTCGCGGTCAGCGTCACTTGCGTATCCGCTTGTGGACGGACAACTCTGCCGAGCTGGGTCGTATCGGCTACCGCCTCCGCCGTTCCCTTCACAATAGACGGATGGCTGGAAGCCCATGTAATGTCCGAGCCTTCAAGACCTGTAGTCTCCAGGTGTATATTCCCCTTAATATTATCCACATTCGGAATGGACAACCGGGTAGCATCTGCCTGGACTACCTGTAAATGGGAAAACGTTTTCAAAACTGTCACTGTGAATGTCTTGGTCTTGGTCAAGCCCTGGTACGTCAGCGTAGCCGTTAGCGTGACCTCCTCATTGGTACCGGTTACATCCGGCCGAGTTACTGTGCCTGTGTTGCTGATGACAGCAGGCTTGCTGCTGGACCAGGCAATCCCGACATTGTTTTTGCCGGTAGCCGGCAATGCCAGATTGTTCGTGACTGCCGAAGTGCTCGTGTCTGTTCCAGTTAAGTACTGGTCAACATCCAACGAATTATAGGCATCGTCAAGTGAAATCTGATGAATCTTCGCAATGGTTGCCGCCGCCTCTGTCTGCAGCTCTGTCACCTCCGCTTGGGAGAGCGCTCCCTTATAGATGCGGAAATCGCCAACCCGTCCCTTATAATAAGGGTCTCCGGTGAAGATGGATTTGCCAATGAAGCCAGAGAAGCTAGCAGACGGGTTGATCAGATTGGCAAGCTTCTTGCCTCCTGCAGATCCCGAAGCAATCTGGGTGCCATCCACATAGTAGCTAATCGTATTGGTTATATCCGAGAAAACGATCGTAACCAGCTTCCACGCTCCGGCATCCAGTCTGCCGCTGCCCCTTACAAGCGACTCTGCCGGCCAGCCCTTCTCAGAAATTCCTGTAGTCGCTACCCCGCCGTTGCTATGATTGGGCGTAGCGAAGAAATATTTGTTCGTCTCCGGCGTTGCTACGGTGCCGAGGCCGAAAATCCAGCGATTCGTTCCATCATTCTCCCAGTTGACCAGTGCAGATACGGTAACTTCGGAGAGGCCGTTCAGCAGGTCTTTACCGTCGCTGCCTTTCGGAATCTCTATGTATCCGCTGTTGGAATTCGAGTTGCCGCCATTGAAGGAAACATAACCAACCTCCGAATTCTTGACCAGCAATCCGTTGTTCTCATTCTTGAACACGCCGTCGTAGGTTACGCTTCCGCCCGCCACATCCTTGATGATGAGCTGTTCGTTAACCTTCTCTGTCGTCTTCATATCATAATGAAGCAACAGATCCTTGCCTGCAAATGCAAGCGGCTGCGCTTCCGCCCGCGAAATTCCGGTCAGACCGGACAGCGGAGCTACCGCCAGCACTAGTGCCAGCAGCAATGGTAATACCTTCTTACGCCTCATACTGCAGCCTCCTTCGTCTTATGGGCCTGGTCCCGGCTTCCCTCATAGAGTGAAGCTGTACGATGGTGATAGCTGCCGCAAGTCGTCTGCTGAGGGGTCACCTTCTTTCTGTCACTAATTGAAAGACTATCCTTCTTGTGAATGCGCTTACTGTTCTTGTATAGACAGCCATCTTGAGAAGCCAGACCCTGTGAACTCCTCGTACATTACTCTATCCTGCTTTGACGTTTTGCTCAATAGAAAAAATTGCTTGGGAAGTGGAATATTTTATTTCTATATGCCAAAAGACCTACCTAGATAAACACTGTTATATAGATGTACCTAAAATTATTATATAAATATAAAATAATGTTATTTTTTATAACTATTAACGATTAAATTTTCGTTGCACAAGATTCAGAATAATGCATTATAGCTAATAATTCAACTTCCGCTTGCGCTTCCACGCCACAACAAAAGGTAATAGATGGGTAAAGAAATGGAAACAAAACAAAGAAATGGCCATTGTTGCACAAAGTAAGCGCTGTCATAATGGAGATGCATATGAGCCAGTCTAGGGCGTGTCTGAATGAAACAGATGTGACCTAAGGGAAACAGGCTTATATGCAGAATCATACTTATTAGAGGAGTTGATCAATTAATGAACATCAGAAAGAAACTCATCAAAACCCTCGCAATGCTCACACTGATCCTCGCAATAGCCGTGCCCGCTAACGGGTCGGTCTTTGCATGGCAGGGCATGCCCATCTCCAAGCTCCATGTGAGCGGGAAGCATCTGGTGAACAGCAACGGCGAGCCTGTTCTGCTAAGCGGTTGGCACCAGCCAACGGGCGCCTACTGGACCTACCAGGACAGCAATTATTACCTGAATCGCAACGGCGGCAACCGACATGCAGCCATATTGGAATATTTGAAGGACATCACGGACACCTTCACAAGCACATCCGCTAAATATGGCAATAGCCACGGCTGGTATATGAACCAGGTGCGGCTGTTTATCGACCGTCAGGATATGGGGGATGTTGCTGCTGGCACGTACAACTTCGCTGGCCTGCAGACGGTGACGCAAAATGTCATCATTCCTTATATCGAGTATGCCCGCACCAAAGGCTTGTACGTAACGCTAGGTCTGGACTTCACACTGGCTAACGATCAGGCCACAACGCCTTCCAATCTGAGCAAGTTCAATGAAATCTGGGGCTATCTGGCCTCTAGACCCGAAATTCGCAGCGCTGACAATGTGATGTTCGAGCTGGTCAACGAGCCGGTGCTCTCCTATGCGAACGGGCGCTGGGGAGGACATCCCTCTGACCCGCAATTTGTTGCATTCTGGAATGCACTGCGCGACTTCCAAAACTCTATGATCACGACGATTCGCAGCAAGGGCGCCGATAATGTCATCTGGGCCTCCGGCCTTGGCTGGGATCAATATTATCAGCTTTGCGCCAGCCATCCGCTCACTGATCCACTGAACAATATCGGCTATGCCGTTCACTGGTATCCGGGATATGGCGCCAATGACAACTATGCGCCATTGCAGCAGCAATGGGATACGAATATCAAGCCTTGTGCGGATCAATATCCGATCAATATTACAGAGACGACCTGGTTCAAAACACTGCCTGGCGATTCGAGCTATTGGAGCCTGTTTAATGGCAGCAATGAGGGCTTCGGCAAAAATACAAAAGCGATCTTCACAGCAGCCGGCAATGTAAGCATCGCCGTCCACATGAACGGCTTCCTGCTGGAGCCTGGCACGCGCAGCTCATTCGCCGATCCGACTGCCGGGCTGAAATATGACGGAAATGCAGCTCGCGATGGGATGGCTCGCTTCATCTTTGAGTGGTATTATGAACGGGCGCAGATGAACCCATGGAACGGGGTATGGAACGGGTTGTCATCCGGCTCTACCTACAAGCTGGTCAATCGTCTGTCCGGCAAGACGATCGAGGTTCCAGGCGGACAGAATACGAACGCATTGCAGCTCCAACAATATACGGATCTGGGCACTTCCGCTCAGCACTGGGTGGTCACCGACATGGGAACCTCCTCCAATATTTATCGATTGAGCAATGCAGGCTCCCCGGACAATAAAGTCATGGATGTCCGCAACGGAACAAGCAACAATGGCGAGGCGATTCAATTGATGCAGGATCTGGCCAATCAGCCTCAACGCTTCCGCATCATTAAGCTCAGCAACGGCTACTGGAGCATCCTGAACATGAACAGCAACAAAGCGGTTGAGGTAGCAGGCTCCTCTACAGCCAATGGAGCATTGATTCAGCAAAATCTGTACCGTGGAAATCTGAACCAGCAATGGCAATTGGTTGCCGTTAACTAAGCACACCCTAACCGAGCAAGGAGACAACACCTTAAGACGCCGTTTGGCAGCAGCCCCTGAGGGCCAGCCAAACGGCGTCCTTCCATTCCATCGCTATACTATGCTCTGCTGGCGATTCCCATCCGCCAGGCAGCGCCTGCTATGGCTGGCTAGTCATTCCACAGCTTCACACGGTCTTTCACAAATTTCTCAAATCCTTGCTCCATCCGCTCGACGCCTGCCTTTTCCAGCTCGGCCATGTACTCATCCCACAGCTTATCAAATTCAGATGGAGCTGCCAGGATGATTTGTGGAATCCTCTTCCATGTAATGTTCTTCAATTTTTCCTGCAATATGCTCACTTCACTGTCACTTGGCACCGGTATATTCCACGCTGCTCCCCATGGACGAACAGGGAACTCCTCCGGCTTAGGGAACAGCTCGATCCAGGTCGATACGCCATAGGCAGCGAGCGTCTCCTTCTCCACCTCGTTATACTCGGCAATAATCTGCTCAGGGAACTCTGTCGTGTAATAGTTGCCCGTGGAATCCTTCACTCCATGTCCATAACGGCCGCCCATATTAATATATGTCCCAATACCCGACTCTTGCTGGAACTTCGCGGCATCATTCACCTTGCGATTGATGACGTCCTCCGGGATGATGCGCTTGCCGTCCTCGACGACATAGTGCTTGCCTTCTACTCCCCAGTTCACCAGCACCTGTCCTTCCTCCGAGCACAGGAAATCAAGAAACTTGATCGCAGCGACAGGATCTGGGTTATCCACGGAGATGCCTACGCCATAGCCCGCCATAAATCCGGTTGGCCAATAGGAGGTGTCCTTGGTCTCTTCCGTCAACGTAACCGGATAATGTCCGTACCCATGCTCGAATTTGCCCTCTTTCTTGATCGCCTTCTCTCCGTCGTCATAGCCCCACTGCTGATCAATCAGCCCGAGCACGCGACCGCTGGCAATTTTTGCCTTGTATTGATCGGATTTCTGTACGAAGCTCTCCTTATCAAGCAGCCCCTCTGCGTTCATATGGTTCAGCCAGCGGAAATACTCTTTCTCTGCTGGACGACGATAATGGTAAGTGACCTTCTGGGTGTCAATGTCGATATTGGTCTCCCCATCATCGGGTCCGCCAGTCGTGTAGAAGGCCGGGTTGGTCACAGAGATATACATGCGCCAGTCATCTGCAATGAGCGACAGCCCAATATTGGGATTACCATTCTCATCGGTTGGATGCTTCTCCAGATACGCCTTGATGGCGTTTTCGAAATCCTTGACTGTGCGGATGGTCGGATAGCCCAGCTCCTTAACAACACGATGCTGGAGCTCGAAGCCGCCCTCCGCCTTGAACGGCACATTATCCACCGCCGAATAGGTCGGGATGACATAGATCGATGGATCATCCAGACTATAGCGCAGACGCTTCATCTCCTTGCCGAACAGCTTCTTAATATTCGGGCCATGCTCCTCGATCAGATCAGTCAAATCCCGCATGCCGCCGGCATCGACCATTTTATTAATGCTGCCCTTGGCGCTAATCAAATCTGGGAACGTTCCGCTTGAGGCGATCAGCGCTGATTTCTGTTGCGCGTCGCCGACTGCAAATTCCGCCTTCAGCTTAATCCCTGTCTTCTCGGTAATGACGCGACCCACCTCGTCCTCCATACCCGCCCAATTCGGGCTCGGGTCCTCACTATAGAACGTCATGACGATCGGTGCATTGCTTGCGGCTTTCTCTTGCTGCTGTTCTTTCTGCTCTTTTTGGGCACAGCCTGCCAGCAAAGCGCCGACCAATGTCGCCGCGAGCACGATCGCTGTCCATTTCTTCATCTTAGGCATTACATCTTCCTCCTTAGTTGTTGTTGTCCTTCACAGCCGAACTGAAGCATCCTCTGATCATGAGCTTCATGCATCATCAGGTTTTGACAGCGCCAAGCGTCATCCCTTTCACGAAATAACGCTGCAGGAACGGATACACGACCAGGATCGGCACTGTGACCACGATTGTAATCGCCATCTTCACCGATTCCGGCGACACCTGGGCCAGCACCTGGGTCATATTCGTGCTTCGATAATCGCCATTTCCGCTGTCCGTGCTCTGAAGTACCTTCATCAGTTCGAATTGCAGCGTCGTAAGCGTTTCGTTGGAGCCGTTGTACAGATACGTGTCAAACCAGGAGTTCCACTGACCGACCGCGAGAAATAGTGCAATCGTCGCTAATGCCGGCTTCGAGAGGGGCAGGATGACCCGCCAGAAAATCGTGAAGTCATTGGCCCCATCCAGCTTGGCTGACTCCTGCAGCGCATAGGGCAGTCCGTCGATGAACGAGCGGATCACGAACACGTTGAAGGCGCTCACCAGCCCAGGCAGCACATATACCGCAAAGCTGTTCATCATCCCCAGATCACGGATCAGGATATAGATCGGCACCATCCCGCCGGATACATACATCGTCATCGCTAGAAAGATCGAAACGAAGCGGCGGCCTTGGAAGTCAGGACGGCTCAGTGTGTAAGCCAGCATCGATGCGCTCGCCAGACCCAGCAATGTGCCGACCAGAGTGCGGAGTACCGAGATTTTGAAGCCAGTAAGCAACGAGGGGTAGGAAAAAATAATCTCATAGTTTTGCCAGGTTAGCTGGCGCGGAAAGATAGAAATCCCGCCCCGAACACTGTCCGTCGAATCATTCAGTGATAGCGCCAGCACGTTCAGGAACGGATACAGCGTCACCACCGTTACCAGGATTACAATCGAATAAACCACGGTATCGAAGATTCGGTCGGCTGACGACGCTCTCATCCTTGCAGCTTGTGTCCTCACTTGCAGCCCCCCTACATAATGCTTTCTTTCGTCAGCCGCTTAAAAATACCGTTGGCAGTGAATAGCAGGAAGAGGCTGACAATGGAATTGAACATATTGATGGCCGTACCGAAGGAGAAGCGTCCCATACTGATGCCATAATTAAGCGCATACAAATCAAGCACCTGGGAATAGTCGCTCACCAGATTGTTGCCAAGCAGAAACTGCTTCTCAAAGCCGATGCTGATCAGATGACCGATCGACATGATTAGCAAAATAATGATGGTGGTGCGGATGCCGGGCAATGTGATATGCCAGATCTGCCTCAGCCGACTTGCACCATCCACCTTGGCTGCCTCGTACAGCTCCGGCCCGATACCTGATATGGCGGCTAGATAGATGATCGCATTCCAGCCCGTCTCCTTCCAGACATCTGCGGCTGTCACGATTCCCCAGAACCATTCTCCCTTAGCCATGAACTGCACAGGCTCCTTAATGATGCCAAGCCACATCAGCAGCTCATTGACCGCCCCGTTATCGGTGGATAGCATCTTGCTGATAATACCCGCTACGACGACCCAAGAGACAAAGTGCGGCAGGTAGGATACCGTCTGGGCAAAACGCTTGAACACCATGCCCCGAATCTCATTAACCATAATGGCGAATAGGATCGGAATCGTAAAGCCGGCAATCAATCCCATGAAGCTCATCGCCAGCGTGTTGCGGAGCACGAGATAGAACATATCATCCGAGAAGAGCGTCATGAAATGATCGAGTCCGACCCACTCCTGCTCCCAGAACGGTCTGTTCGGACGATACCGCTGGAAAGCCATCGTCCAGCCCCAGAGTGGCAAATAGTGGAATACAAATGTCCAGATGACAAATGGAAGCGACATCAAATACAAATATTTGTTGCGCATGACCCCGCGCCAAAACTGGCTTGACCGACCTGGCTTCAGATTGTTGCGCTGTTTCGCTGTAACCGCATTCATTCTTTCCCTCCTCTTGCCTCTGTACCACATTGTACGCGCATAATGCCAGGAGAGCTACCCGAATAATTAAATGAAAAATCATATAAAAATTAGCAACACCAACAATACATACTAGTATATATTGAATATTATTGCAAAAAAGCCTAGATTCAATATCTAGACTTGTTGGAAAATCCTATGTAATGAGTCACAAGGGTCAACGACTGGAAGCGGTGTCCATAAGTCGCGAATTCACGATTCTATGCTGCCAGAAACACAGTCTCCACCACATGCAGGTACTCTATTATGTACTTGTCCTATTGGCGTTTTTCCACTCCGAGGGGGAGAGACCTACATACTTTTTGAACTTGCTGTGAAAGTAATCCACATGCGTGTACCCGACTTGCTCGGCGACCTCATATACCTTGAGCCCCTTGAGAAGCAGTGCCTTGGCTTGCTCCATTCGAGTTTT
Organism: Paenibacillus sp. J5; assembly: GCF_054955055.1. Taxonomy (NCBI): domain Bacteria; kingdom Bacillati; phylum Bacillota; class Bacilli; order Caryophanales; family Paenibacillaceae; genus Paenibacillus; species Paenibacillus sp. J5. The sequence goes on from NZ_JBUEDD010000002.1 coordinate 582,322, forward strand.
GTCCAAGAAGCTGTTGAAGCTCTCTCCTGCCGTCTGCTTGAACAGCTTGCCAAGATAGGCACTACTATAGCCATACAGCTCGGCGAGCGTCTCCAGCTTCAGGTTTTCACGGTAGTTCCGCTTGATCAGGTCGATGACCTTCTTCATCTGGCGGTCGCTCGCTGGACCGTCCAGCTCGCTGCAGAGCGAGCTTAACAGCACCGCCAGCCGTTCCATATATCTGCTATAACGGTACTCCTTGGTTAAAGCGAGCAGCTCATCCGCATAGCGCTGCTGGCGCAGCTCCACACTGCTCTGCCCCAGCTTGCCGAGTACCGAGCTCATCCAGCGCATATAGCAAGCCTTGAGCTCATTCTCCCCGCCTCCACTCCTAACCACACGGTCACCTGCGTCCTTCAGCAATGCATAGGCTGCCTCCGGGTTGCCCGCATCCAGCGCAAGGTATAGCTTGCTGATCAGCTCCTCCTCCTCGACCACTGGCTTCTCCCCGTCCCCGTCCCCGTCCTCCTCCTGCTCTCTGCCTCTCCACTCCTCCTGCTCCGCCACGGCAATCAATCGCCCTCCCGGATGGAAGAAGCGCCTCCGCATTCCTTGCAGCGCACGCTCATAGCAGCGCGTTACCTCTTCCCGGCAGCTTGCCACACCGCCTGACACAGCCGTTATCTCCACTCCGCCCGTAGCGGCTGCCGTCTCCAGCAGCTCGTACAGCCCGCGCTGACCCTCCTCGACCAGCATGACGAGATTGGACCCGAGCAGAACCATGATTGCGCGCTGCTTGAGCAGTCGCGATAGCTCAAGCTTGAAAGCCGCCGCCGCTGCATCCACCTCCAGCTCCTCGTGCGCCAGCAACCGCACCAGCACCAGCTCATACCGCTTCCAATCCGGCTCTTCCTTCAAGGCTAGCGTCACTTCCTGACCTGTTAAGCATGCAAGCAAGCAGCGCTCCTGCTCGAGCTCGACCGCACTGGCGCTCCGCTGCTGATCACTGTCCAGCTCTACACGCAGCCGCTGCAGATTGGCGATCAGCTCCTCCTCATCGACCGGCTTGAGCAGGTAGCCATCCATTCGCAGCTCAAGCGCCTGTCTAGCATAGTTGAAATCAGCATACCCGCTTAATATGAGTACATGCCGCTTGAAGCCCTGCGCGCGCATAGCGGCGATCGCCTCAAGCCCGCTCATGCCTGGCATCCGAATGTCGATAATGACAAGGTCTGGCTGCACCTGGCTGCATTTTTCAATCGCCTCCAAGCCATTCGCGGCCGTATCTGCCACCACGTAGCCATATTCCTCCCATTCGATTAGGCTGCACAGTCCCTCCCTAATCATTCGCTCATCATCTACCACCAGCACTTTATACATTTAATTCCCCCTGTTAGGTATCGTAAACCGAATGCGTGTACCCATTCCTTGCCCACTGGCAATCTGTAATCCATGCTCCGGGCCGTAGGACAGCACCAGTCTCAAATGGACATTCATCATGCCAATCCGGCTATGCTCCTCCTCATTCAAACCAGCGAATGCCTCCTCAAGCCGCTGTACTAAGGCAGGCTCCATGCCAACGCCATCATCACTGACCTCAACCAGCACATCGTCCTTCATAGCAACCGCCCGGACAGTCACGCTTCCGCTGCCCACCTTGTTCTCCAGTCCATGCAGTACGGCATTCTCAACAAGCGGTTGAATGATAAGCGGCGGCAGCTCCACGTCAGCAACCTCTGGGTCCATGAGCAATGCATAATGGAGGCGATCCTCATGGCGGAACATTTGAATATCCAGATAACAACTGACCATATTCAATTCTTCAGCGATCGTAATGTACCGTTTGCCTACCTCCAGATTGCGACGCATCAGCTTGCCGAGCAGTCGGACGACACGGGCAATTTCCTTCTCTCCCTTCAAGTGAGCCTTCATCCGAATCGATTCCAATGCATTAAATAAAAAATGAGGATGAATCTGGCTCGCCATCATTTTGAACCGAATTTCACTTTGCTTGGCTTCCAGCAGTCTTTTCTGCCGATTGGACTCCCCTACCTCCGCCATGAGCTCCTGAATATTGGCAACCATCGCATTGAAGTGTCTGGAGAGCTGTCCGATCTCGTCATAACCGTCGATCTCCATAACCGATTTCAGGTTGCCCGTGCCAACACGGGTCATCTGCTTGCTCAGTCGCAGCATGCGCGAGGATAGCAATGCGGAGAAGGTGTGGATGAGCGCGATGGCGACGATGAGGCTCACGGTAATAACGACAAAGACCAGCTTATTAATCCGGTTCACATCCTGCATGATCGTATCTATCGCGAACACCGAGATGATCCGCAGGCCGTTCTCGCTGCTATCTGGCATCAATCGCTCAACTCGGACCTCGGATTTGCTGCCCTCCAGCACGAACTGGAACACACCGCTCTCCTCCTGCATGACATCATAGTCCCAATCGATGTCGTCAACTGTCAGCCCGGTCCGACCGGGACGATTGGCAGCCACAATCCGGCCCCCATCATCGACGATCATCGTCTCGAACGGCTCCTGGCTTACGATCTCACGCAGCAGCGCCATATTGACGTTCAGCACCAGAATACCGCTCGTGCGTCGCTCGTTGAAGCTTATCTTTTTGACCAGGCTCAAGTAGTGCTGTTTGTCCCGCTCATCCTGCATATAATGCCAACTGCTGAAGCTGCTTCCTTCCGCCTGCTGGTACCAGCTCGATCTTCGAATCTGCTCTGTAGGCTGTAGAAACTGCCAGTTATCAAGCATGGTCGGATTGTCCATATAGAAGCGAATATTATTGATTTCCTTGTACAGCCGCAGAATTTCATTAAAATCCTGATATTCCCGATAAGCATTGACAACCTCATAGGTAGACTCGTAGCGATTGTTCACCACATGAGTCAGTTTACTATCATTGGTAAGGCGATACGCTGCATCAATTGTCACATTGATGACATCACTCGTTCTTTTTTTGATTCGCTCCACATTGATTGCGGTCTGCTCGCTTGCATTGTTGATCGCTAGCAGCCTCAGCTCCCCCAAGAGGACGAGCCCGGTGATGCATACCGGCACAAAAACGACGATGATGAAGGATAGATACAGCTTGGTTCTCATCTTCAGGTTGTTTAGTATAGTAATCACATCGTTAAACAATGCTCTCTCCCCTGTCTTTTCCTACGAAGACTTCATACCAACAGAGCGTGAATAAAACAGCAGCCTCATCGAGATGAAGGCGATTACATAACACTGCGCCGTCCCTGTTTCTCAGGGTGGCGAGAGCAGTTATATGGAATTATCGTCCCGGGCAAGACGACCTGAGATTAATTTGAAGACATACCCTTGTATGGAATGTATTCATTAAGGTGGATTAATTTGACTATACCTTATGACTCTCCTTTTCTCAACTCTCTTGTTCATAGAGGGCGCGAGGTGTATCCAGCCTTCAGCAGTCGAATGACTGCCCCGCGCCCCGTCTCCGTCGACCCCGTCAGCCATGCCCATAACAAAGAGCAAGCCAAGGCAACGGTTGCCCAGGCTTGCTCTTTGTCGCTCATCTTGAATGGAGAATGGAGAGTGGACTAGGTGCCGAACTGTGCGTAATGCAGACGACTGTAGTGCCCGCCTACCTCCAGCAGCTCCTCATGCCGTCCCTCCTCAGCGATCCCTTCCGGTGTCACAACAATGATCCGGTCGGCATTTTTAATCGTAGCCAGACGGTGGGCAATAACCAGTGTTGTTCTGCCCTGGGACAGCTCGGCCAGCGATTGCTGGATCGCTACCTCTGTCTCGGTGTCCAGCGCAGAAGTGGCCTCGTCCAGGATGAGAATCGGCGGATTTTTGAGGAACATCCGGGCGATCGCCAGACGCTGCTTCTGTCCGCCGGAGAGCTTCACCCCGCGCTCGCCGATGACGGTCTCGAGCCCATCCGGCTGTGAACGGATGAAGTCGTCCAGCCGCGCTCTGCGCGCAGCCTCCCATACCTCCGCCTCCGCAGCATCCAGCTTGCCGTACATGATATTTTCGCGGATCGTGCCCGCGAACAGAAATACATCCTGCTGCACAATCCCGATCTGCTTGCGCAATGAAGCCAGCTTCATCTGGCGAATATCTACCCCGTCAATCGTTATGGAGCCGCCAGTGACCTCATAGAAGCGCGGCAGCAGGCTGCAGAGCGTAGTCTTGCCTGCCCCCGAAGGGCCAACGAAGGCGACCGTCTCGCCCTTGTGTATCGTCAGGCTGATATTGCCCAGCACGCTGCTCTCATTCTCGTAGCCGAATGCTACATTGCTATACCGAATGCTATCCCGCAGCGGAGCCGCCTCGATGGCGTCAGGCGCATCAGCAATATCCGGCTCAGTATCCAGCAGCTCGCAATAGCGCTTGAAGCCGGCAAAGCCTTGCGGATAGCTCTCGATAATCGCATTGATCTTCTCGATCGGGCGGAAGAACACGTTGGTCAGCAGCAGGAAGCCGACAAATTCACCAGCCGTCAGCTCGCCGCGGATGACGAACCAGGTGCCGCATACCATGACGAACAGGCTGACAAAACGCATCAGCATATAGCTGATGGACGAGTTGAGAGCAATCAGCTTGTAGGAGACGAGCTTAGTCAGCCTGAAGCGTCCATTGTTCTCATTGAACCGCTCCTTCTCGAACTTTTCGTTGGAGAAGGCTTGTACGACGCGGATGCCACCCACATTGTCCTCCACCCTGGCATTGAAATCCCCTATGTCCTTGAATAACTGGTGAATGGCCTTGGTCATTTTCTTGTTGAAGAAGACGACCAGCCAGATAATGACCGGAATAACGATAAAGGTGAGCACGGCCAGCTTCCAGTTAATGAACAGCATCAGTGTAAATGAACCCAGCAGCGTCATGACGGCGATGAATAGATCCTCCGGGCCATGGTGCGCCATCTCGCCGATCTGCATCATGTCATTGGTCAGCCGTGACATCAGATGACCGGTCTTCGTATTGTCGAAAAATCGGAACGACAGCTTCTGGATATGGTCGAACAGCTTCCTGCGCATATCCGTCTCGATATTGATGCCCAGCATATGACCCCAATAATTCACAATATACTGAAGCAGCGTATTCAACGCATAGATGGCCAACAATGCCAGACTGGCAGCAATAATCAGGCTCCAGTTCTGATCAGGCAGCAGCTTGTCCACAAAATATTGGACAGCCATCGGAAAGCCCAGCTCCAGCAAGCCAGCAATGACGGCGCAACCAAAATCAAGCATGAACAGCCCCCTATAGGGCCGATAGTACATAAAAAAGCGGCGGATCATTTCTGTCTCTCCTTCTATGATTTGATTATCATTCTCAACTACCCCCATATAGAATACTATCAATTGGCAATGTGGGTCTAGAGAAACTTTGTTGCCCTGCACCCGACATTATTGCTTGAGGCCAACTTCCAAGCTGTCGCCAGCCGCCAAATTCGCTGAGCTTATTGAACGCAACGGCCAATTCGTATATGATATTGCAGAGGCTTGCCCTGTCCTGCGTCTAGCGCGTAGGCAGGAATTAACGGAAAGGAAGCTCCTGAATTGTCTATGAAAAACACAAATACGGCACTGATTCTTTGGGGATGTCAACTGCTTTATATTTTGTTTGTGCCCGTATGGTTCATGACAGCAATGATGTCGGGCATATTGGTGGATGGGCCGCCAGCGAACGGCCAATTCGGGCGGTTGATGCTGTATGTGCTGATCTGGATCTATCCATTTGTAGGCTGTCTGGCCGCACTATTCGGCTGGCTGACCTACCATCTGCACAAATTCAAGGCGGCGCGCATATTTAACGGACTGCCCATGCTATGGGTGCTGTCGCTCTCCTATGTGTTTCTGTTCGTCTATCGCTAGGTATGACACATGGCTCTTCTCTGGATTCGGCCTCGGATTCTGTTCCGTCCGCTCCATGAGGAGAGCCTTCGTCAGTTGTAGCTATAGTTGAGAAGATTCGGATATCCAGCTCCCCGGAGCACATCACCGGCCTGCTGGAGCGAGCCTATCAGCTTGGGAGAAGCTACGAGCTGCAATAAAGTTAAGTGGCTTTCTATCTCAAAAGGGACTGCCGTATGAGCGCTCCATGGCGTCACGCTAGCAGTCCCTCTCTGTCAATCGCCTTCCAAGCCCTAAGTCGTCAGTCTAACCAAGAGCGGTACTCGCCATAGCCTTCCTTCTCCAGATCCTCCTTCGCAATGAAGCGCAATGCCGCAGAGTTGATGCAATAGCGCAACCCTCCCGGCGCAGGACCATCATGGAACACATGACCCAGATGGGAGTCCCCCTCCTTGCTGCGAACCTCGGTACGCACCATTCCATGGGTCAGATCCATCTCCTCGACGATCGAGGCATCATGCAGCGGTCGGGTAAAGCTTGGCCAGCCGCAGCCGGAGTCGAACTTGTCTCTGGAGCTGAACAACGGCTCGCCGGAGACGATATCGACATAGATTCCCTCACCCTTGTGGTCCCAGAACTCATTGCGAAATGGCGGCTCGGTCGCACTGTTCTGTGTCACTTCATATTGGAGCGGTGTCAGTCGTTCGCGCAGTTGCGCCTCATCCTTCTTGTAGCTCCAATGCTGCTTAATGAATGCATCACGCCCCGAGCCCTTTCTGTACATTTTGTAGCGGAGCGGGTTCGTCTTGTAGTAGTGCTGATGGTAATCCTCAGCCGGATAGAAGACACCGGCCGGCGTAATCTCGGTTACGATCGGACGATCAAACCGCCCACTGTCCTCCAGCTCCCGCTTGGACTGCTCAGCCAATTCCCGCTGGCGCTCGTTATGGTAGAAGATAGCTGTGCGATAGGAATTGCCCCGGTCATGGAATTGCCCGCCGGCATCGGTCGGATCGATCTGCTGCCAGAACAGTCCGAGCAGCTTCTCATAGGGGAACTGCTGCGGGTCGAATGTAATCTGTACGGCCTCAGCATGCCCTGTCGTCTCGCTGCATACTTCTTCATAGGTTGGATTCTCCGTATGACCGCCGATGTAACCGGAGACGACCTTCTCAATGCCTGGCTGCTCATCGAACGGCTTAACCATGCACCAGAAGCATCCCCCTGCAAATGTTGCCAGCTCCAGACCTTTCTGTTCTAACTCTGTCATCTTCACTTCACCGCTTTCTTGCCGTTATGATGCAGGCAGGACGCAGGACACCCGCTCCCTTACCGGTATCGTGCTGGAGCGGCTGGCTGCGCCATCCTGGCTGTTCATGTTCCTTGCTTCCATTATAGTCACAGATACAGCCCACTGCAATCAAAGGCAGCTCGCCATATAACAGTACATAGCCTTTCACTCATGTAGCGTGTTGGTCCTTGCAGCTATTGCTGCTCGCGCAGCTCATCCTCCGGGTCCCAGATTGACCAGGCAGCCTCCAAGTAATTGCCCGCGTCATCGCGGAAATAAAAGTACTTGGCCTCTCCTTCTCCAAGCGACTGCAAAGGCTCCACCTCAACTCCTCCAAGCTTCAGTCGGCGGTGCGTACCCTCGATGTCCGGGCAGTTGAAGGCCAGAATCGGAAAGGGTCGGCCGTTGCGCGCCAGATACAAGGGTCGATCATCTTCCGTCTCCACTAGCAGCAGCGCCGCCGAATGGAGATGTGGAAAATGCAATACAGCAATCATGGAGCCGCGATCCTCGAATTTTTGAACCAGCTTACATTGCAAATGCTTCGTATACCATTCGATCGAGCTGTCGATATGTGTCGTTGGCGCATAAGCGTATCCAATACGTGTAAAGGTAAGATTTGAATTCATCCGTGCCGCCCCTCCAAGACAATAGAATCATTTCCATAATATTGTAACTTGTGGAGCATGATGAATGCCAGTCCTCATTCCTCCAGCATCACCGATGTCTCGGCCAGCTCCCTCCCGTTCACGAGGAGTACGATCCGGTGTAAGCCCGGATAGTGGCGGCGCGTGGTCAGATTCGCCCAGCGATGCTGACGGACGCCGCGCACCGTATGCCCGCCTGCCACGGTTTTATCCGATAGCAAGAACAGCTTGCGCGAGACCCGTCCCCCTGACTTGACAAAATCGATCGCATACTCGATACGAATCCGAACCGGCTCCCCCTCCCGCACACGCAGTTGGTAGGATAGCTCACAGCTCCCGCCGATCGCAATCGTATTCGGCATAGCCGTCAGCTCGGCCACTGCCAGTTCCTGACTCGAATCTGCCGCGGTATAGCCAAACAACTCCAGCGCCCTTGGATGAGCCTTGCGGATCAGCGTCCTGCAGCCATGACGCATGATCCAGTCCGTATGGGGATGGCTTCCGAGCCACTCCGCTGCCAGATCGAGCACAGTCTCCGGGTTATCCTTGGCAATGTCGTTCAGATTATTGGCTACACTCTTCCGCACATACAGCGAGACATCTGACTTCAACTGCTCCAGTATCGGGATGATCGGCGAGGGATCATGCTTGAACATCGGCAGAGCTTGTCCCCATGGAAGCCGGGGTCGACATCCCTCGCTTGCCAGCCTGCGGATATGCTCGTCGCGGCTTTGCGCCCAGTTGCTCATCTGGCGCATCATCCGCTCTGGATCACGCAGCAAAAAAGGCCGTACCGCGAACTCGGATGATGACTTGCTGGTGAAGCGCTCCAAGGCTTGCATCGACAGATTGAAATTGTGCTCCTCCTGTCCGTATACCTCCACAAAATCCGGGAAGAACAAGTAGGGAAAACCCACACAGCTAGCATCAATGGCATAGAGGACGGACAGTGCTTCTTCATACGCCTTTGGCAAATGCTCCCCCAGCACGGTGCTGATTTTACGCATCCTGCCCTTCAGCTCCAGCTCCTCCCATGACCCTGCCGTTACCTCCGCAACAAATCGCTCGGCCGGGAACGGCGCCCATGCCCGCTTCACCTTGTCTGCAAACTCCTCCAAAAATGATACGTTGTACACTGCCTTCAATGGCTCCGCCATCTGGCCCCCTCCTCTTATTGAACGGCATCCCCCAAGCTACGCGCTATCCATATTAGTGATGTTACGCATACCAACAGATGAAAGCTGCAGTTCTCTATTCCGCCATCATAGCACATGAAACTTGACAATATTATGTCAGCTTTTAATTTTCTATATATTGTAAACGTTTACAATTATATTTTATGTTTCATAAAATTACAAAATGTGTAATATCCATATATTCACTTGCAAATAGAGTACTGTGCATTCGGTATGTATACCATCTTCAGGAGGTGCAGCTTAATGAGATCAGTAGCAGATTATTTGGCTGAAGCATTATGCAGTCTGGGCGTCACCAGGAGCTTTGGCATCATTGGCAAATCGGTCTGTCCCGTGGTGCTGAAAATGGTGGATTACGGTATTGAATTTATCCCCGGACGACATGAAGCAAGCTCAGGCTTTGAGGCAGCGGGCTATGCGCTCAAGAGTGGGAAGCTCGGGGTCGCCATCGGCACTTCTGGCCCCGGAGGCACCAACCTGCTTACGGCTGCTGCTCATGCCAAGGCCAATCATCTCCCGGTGCTGTTCCTTACCGGCCACCAGTCCATACAGGAGCTCGGCATCCCCCAATGCCAGGACTCCTCATCGTATCTGGCCGATCTGGCGGAGATGTTTCGCCCCGCCACGCTGTATAGCAAGCTGGTTGAGCGCGGCGATCACTTTGGCACCCTGGTCACTCACGCCCTTTCGCTTGCGTTTGGTTCTGTCCGAGGCCCTGTCCATCTATGCCTGCCGTTTGATGTGCAGACTGAGAAGCTGGCCTCCTGCTCGATCCATCTCCCTCAGCCTGAACCTCTGGTCAGCCTCGGCAACCATGATCACGCTATTCAAGCCATCCTCAATGCGGAGCGTCCGCTCATCATTGCGGGCAAGGGCATCAACCGGGCGGGTGCGCACTCAGAGCTGCTCCAGCTCGCCGAGACCTGCCAGATTCCTGTGGTCACCTCCCCGGGCGGGAAGGGAGCAATCGTCTGGAATCATCCGCTATACCACGGGCCGATCGGAGTCGGCGGCTGCGCGCATGGAGACCGCTTGCTCAATCACAGCGACCTGTATGTTGTTCTCGGCTCACGACTGAGCGACATGACCATCTGCAACCTCAAGCCCGAGAATCATCCCAGGACACTCCTCCAATTCGACTCTGATCCCACCTTTGTCGGGAAAATCCTATCCTCTTCTCACACCATCCCGGTTACCGGAGACCTGCGCGCTAATTTGCAAGGCCTTCTAAGGAAGCTTCCCAGCTCACCCGCACCGCTGCCCTCCAATTCAAGCGCACAGCCGACGCCCTATGCCGAGCCTCTCCCTCAACTGACGGATCTGTCTCTTGCCTCCGTTCTACAGACGATGAGCTCGTTGCTGCCATACGACCATACCTTGTTCGTCGATGATGGCAGCCACGGCTTTCATGCTGTCAAATGGTATAACGTTCAAAAGCCCGGCAGCTTCATCTTCGACGCCTACTTTGCCTGCATGGGCAATGCCATCGGCATGGCGATTGGAGCCAAAGCCGCTTCCCCAAATGAGACCATCGTGTGCATCACAGGTGACGGATGCTTCATGATGCTCGGTGCCGAGATTCATACCAGCGTATGCCGGGGTCTACCGGTTATTTTCATCGTCGTCAACAACATGCAGCTTGATATGGCGCTCAAGGGAATGCAGAAAACAACAGGGCGCACGGATGGCACATTGTATGAGGTGCCCATGGACGTGGCGATGTTCGCTGAATCGCTTGGCGCAACTGGCATTCGCTGCGAGACCGCCGAGCAATTCGCGGCGGGATTGCGACAGGCACTGGATTCCAGACAGACCACGGTCATCGAGCTGATTACCGACCGCTCGGAGATTCCGCCCACCGCCCACCGTGTGCTTCATATGGATGAATTGGCAAGCAGCCAACGAGAGGAGCGTTTGCAATGAAAGAACAAGTGAACAGCGGCATGGAGCATTTCAGCCAACGATCCGGGGAGTACGGCACCCAGGCATTAGCCCCGATTAAGGAGCATTTCCCGGAGCTGGCCGACTATATATTGGGTCATGCTTACGGGGACATCTTCCAGCGTACTACGATCTCTGAGCAGTGGAAGGAAATATCCATCCTGTCCTCGCTCATCGCGATGGGACAATATGATCAGCTTGGTGTCCATTACGTGATGGCGATCAAGGTGGGCATGACTGTGGAGGAAATTAAGGGGGTACTGCTGCATCTTGCGCCATGTGTCGGCATTCCGCGCATCATCTCCGCTTTCCATGTGTTGCTGTCTGTTCTCAAGCAGCCCTAGCCTGGCAGCCCAGTATACATGTAAGGGAGGAACAAGGTCTGCCAAGACGGGAGCCATGCAGGCATAGCTCCCCGGGCAGTCTACTATACTAACGATCATCATCCATAACGCAGTCCCGACGGCTGGGCAAGCTCCTCCAGCATGACCGACAACGCTTCATACACATTGGGCGGATACTCCGCCAGACGGTGGCATAGATACAGATACCACTCGCTGCCATACGTCAGATAGATGCGTACCGGCAGTCCCTGTGCCAGCAGCTCTGCGCCGAGATCGCCACGAATGCCGTAGAGCAGCTCGTATTCAATCGTTGAGCCGAACTGCTTGCGAAGCTGCTCCACGAGCTGGGAATCATGAGTCGCCGCAGACACCTGCTTACCTGCCGCAACCGCACGCTCTACCAGCCGCACATAACGCTCGTTCAACGCTGTAGAGCGTGGAAGCACGAGCTGCGCCGGCTCCTCATACGCTCCCTTCACAATCCGTATCTCGCCGTCTACCGCCAGCAGCTCCGCCAGATCCTGCTCGGTGCGATGGAGCTGCGCCTGGAGCGTGATGCCCAGATTGCGATGGCAGCTTGCCGCCTCCTTATATACGGTCAGTATCTCATCTGTCTTGGCAGATTCCTCCATACTGACAAAGATCTTCTTGCCTGTCCGCGTAGCCTCCGACGCCAGTCGCCCTAGCTGCTCAAGCGCAAGCGCTGGTGAAACCGCCAGACCAATGTGCGACAGATCTAGTGAGATGCGGCATGGCACCGGCACCATCTTGATGAGGCTGCTGAATTCATCTGCTGCCTGTCGACACTGGTTCGTCGAGACCGTATTTTCACCGATGTATTCAAGCGAGATGCGGTAGCCCTGCTCCAGCAGCCTCCGCCCAGCACTCATCGCCGCTTCGCGATCCTCGCCCGCAACGAATCGTGACGCCGCCAATCTCAAGAGTCGGTACAGCGCGGGAGTCTTCAGAATCTCCTCCTTCAGGCGCGGATTGCGCGCCACTGCCTTGAGTGCGGCGGATAGCCGCGCCTGCTCGGGAGACAACCAATCATAGGTTGGGTTCATGCTCATCTTCTCCTTCCATAGGCCGTAGCCATTAAGGAGAAGTGTAGCATAGGCGCAGCACAGCCCTCTTGTACAAAATTGCTGCCTCGTTCAGATCCACAGCAGACCACCCGCCGCTCACACATACTGGCTGGGTGTCACGCCGACACATTGCTTGAACAATCTTGTAAAATGGCTCTGGTCATAGAAGCCCGCCTCCAGCGCGACCTCAGCAATCGGCCTCCTCCTCCGCAGCTCCCGCTTCGCATAATTAATGCGCAACAGGTTCTGATACAGATGCGGCGGCACATGATGATCCCGCTTGAACAGATGGATCAGCCTGAACTTGCTCAGTCCGGTAAGCTGCTGCAGATCATCCAGAGTCACCTTTTGCAGATAGCATTCCTCCAGATAGGCACGAATGGATTGTGAATGACGGCTGTCCGCAGCGCGAACCGCCGCAGCCTCCTCACGATCATGCTCCTCCCCAACGAACAGCCTGCGAAACAGCCGCACAGCGGTGATCTCCAGAGCGAGTGCCGTACTTCCGCGCCGCAGCTCATGCGCCAACTGACGCATGAGCCTGGCAGGGAGATGGCTCGATTCCCCGCTAAGATGCTTGAACTGCATGCTGCTGTCTTCCACCCCTAATCCGGCGATCCACTGCGGCTGAACGAACAGCATCTGATACCGCCATACTTCATGCGGCCGTGGATTGCAGCAATGCGGCATATGAGCCGGGATGAGCAGCAGATCCTCTCTGCCAAGAGACACTTCCTGTCCATCGCACCAGATGACGCTATCCCCTTCCTCGATCAGCCCGAGCGACCATTCCTCGTGGAAGTGCTTCTTATAGGACACGCCTAGCGATTCACACACCTTGAGTTCCAGAAACGGCAACTCAGGATGGCTATAAAAGGTGATGTCAGACCTCATTATCGCTTATCCTTCCAGAAGTTGAGCGGCTCCATATCCTTCGTCAACGCTTCAAAGCGGTAGCCCTCTGCCTCCAGCCTCTCAAGCAGCTTAGGCAGTATCGATACCGTCGTCGCCTGGTCATGCATCAGAATGACCGGCGTCGTCCCTTGCTTCTTGAGCTTGTTGACAGCCGAGACGACCCCGTCATAGATCGCCTGTGGATTGCGCGGATGCTTCCAGTCCAGGCTGTCCACGTTCCAATCCCACAAATGGTAGCCTTCCTTCGCCAGCTTGTCCCGATAGCTCTGCGTCAGATACGGCTTGCTGCCATAAGGCGAACGGATCAGCGAGGTTTCGACGCCAGTGAGCTTGTTGAGCTTATCCCTTGCATCATTCATCTCCTTCAACGCGGAATCCGGGGACTTGTAGAATTTATCCTTCACATGAGTCATGCCATGCAGCCCCGCACTATGCCCTTCCGCTACAAGCCGCTTCAGCTCATCGGGATGCTTGCCCATGTTGTTGCCGAGCATGAAGAATGTCGCCTTGGCGTTATATTTCTTCAGGATGTCGAGCAGCTCCTTCGTGTGGGCAGTAGGTCCGTCATCAAACGTGATGTAGATCGGCAGCTTCCGCTCGCTCTCCTCCTTCTTCACCAACGCCTTATGCTTCTCCACAAACTTGTCATTGCTCAGCTTTGCCTCGCTGTTTGTCGCGCGAGCCAGTGTCCCATCCGCCAGCGTTGTCAGCTTGTAGCCGAAGTATTGCGTGATATAAGCAAACGGCACCATCAAGCGTCCGTCCCGTGTGAACATCCATAGCTTGACTTCTTTTCCCTGATCAACAATGGCCTTGTTGTCGCTTGCGTTCAGCTTGATGACCGTGGTGCCCTTGGACAGCGTAACCTGCCCATCATTCGCTCCGAGTGTTAGATTCATAGCCTGAGCCAATGGGCGCACAGGTACAAATGCGATGCCCGAATGCGTCTCTGGGGCTGTGTCCGGGAACGATAGCCTTTCATCATTCACGCCAAAATACCTGGCATTGCCTAGCGAGGCATGTGAAGGATGAGAAATCAAGATTGTGCTGATTAACAATAGAATGAATGAAACCATAATGCCCTTTCTCATCATACAGACACCTCCGATATTCATGTGTTCTTGCAACTTCATATCAGCCAAAACCTTGCATGACTGCAACGGGCAACAGATCGCATGGTTAGCTAAATGTTCAAGCAAGCCTCTTACAATTACGTAGACGACACGCACGAACAAATGGTTCACACAATTTGCAGAGGCTTGAACAAGTCGCTTCGCAGCACAGATGGATACTGCTCTATGCTCGCAACCGCCTTGTTCTCTCGTACAGTACAATCTATTAATGATAGGATAGAAGTCAAAAAGAAACCTTCTCTATTATACATAGAAAAGGATGTAAGGGGGCAAACTTTTCTGTTAAGGCTGCAAGCGGCTGCGAGCAATCTCCCGCTCCATGAAGGCAATCCATTCTCTGGTCGCATAGCTCGTATAACGGCTGCCGCTCCAGATCATGCACAACTGCCAGTATAGCGGTGGATCAGACAACGGTACGACTGCATAGCGCGTCCTGTCCAGCCTCGTACATACACTGCTGGGAAGCAGCGTAATGCCGTATTTGGCCGCAACCATCTCGACCATAAAATCCCATTGCGACGACTGAAATACGATGTTCGGCTCATAGCCTTGACCCTTGCAGGCTTCCACAATGAGATGATGCAGATTAAACTCCTCGCGAAATAATATAAAACGCTCCGATGCCAGCTCTCGCAGCTCCAGCGATGATTGATGAGCAAGCGGATGCTGCGCATCCAATACACACCGTAACGGCTCTTCTATGAAAGGCATCATATGAAAACGTTCCTGCCGATTGACCGGCAACAGCACCAGTCCGGCATCGAGCTCCCCCGCTTCCACAGCCGCCTCAATCCGCCGCCCGCCATGCTCCTCCAGTAACACCTGTATATCAGGGTAGGTTTGATGAAAGCGTTCAATGATTCCCGGAAAGAAATGCCCCCCCACCATAGGAGGCAATCCGAGCCGCAGGCTGCCACGCTTCAGCTTGACCACATCCGATAGCTCGGCCATCAGGTGATCCATCGATTGAATGACACGCTGTCCCGAGCTTATAAGCGAGCGTCCCGCATCTGTCAGCTCGATCCGCTTGGCCGAGCGGTCGAACAGCTCCACGCCCAGCTCAGTCTCCAGTACTCTGACCATCTTCGACAGTGTAGGCTGAGCGACGTGAAGCTGCTGAGCCGCCTTGCTAAAGCTTCCATAGTGCGCAACCGCCAAGAAATAGTGCAAATGCCGGATTTCCATGATGTCGACCCCATCACCTATAATGATTTGGAATGAAAACTATTCTATATATGTATTTTACCTATATATCACGGTTCTGTACAATAAATTGTAACAACTGTACGCGCTTATGACGCGAGATTAGATGAAAGAAGGGAACAGCATGAACCGATCGCTTCAAACTGCCGAGCCGCTTGGCTCTGCCAAGCCGTCCAGTGCCTCTTATACGATTAAAGCCTCCATTGTACTGCCACCCGATACGAATCATCACGGCACCATCTTCGGCGGCAAACTGATGG
The DNA here is from genome assembly GCF_054955055.1 of Paenibacillus sp. J5. Classification (NCBI taxonomy): domain Bacteria; kingdom Bacillati; phylum Bacillota; class Bacilli; order Caryophanales; family Paenibacillaceae; genus Paenibacillus; species Paenibacillus sp. J5. Next base: position 598,171 of record NZ_JBUEDD010000002.1, read on the forward strand.
CCTATATTGATGATGTAGCCACCATTGCCGCTACTCGTCATGCGCGGCGGCCAGTCGTTACAGCGTCCACCGATTCTGTCGACTTTCTGCACCCTGTTAAAAAGGGAGATGCGGTCTGCTTGTCCGCCTTCGTTACATGGACGCATCATACCTCCATGGAAATCTTCGTGCGGGTCGTGACCGAGGACCTGCTGACTGGAGAACGCAAAGTATGCGCCACCTCCTTCCTCACCTTCGTCGCTCTCGACGACTCGGGTCGTCCGGCTGTCGTGCCAGGAGTATACCCGGAGACGAAGGAAGAACGACGCTTGTATGAGACAGCCCCAGACCGCAAGGCAGCGCGCAAGATCAGGCGGCAAGAAAGCCGGCAATTCGCAGCGTATTTCGGAGCCGACTACCGGCTTGGCCAAACCCCGCGCTCCAACCTGCTCCAGCTCGTTGCCGAGGATAAGCATGAGCATGAACAGCCTCAGCTTAACAGCTACGCATCTGGCTGGGAGGCAGAATGGTAACCTGCTGACTGTCTCGGTTACTCATGTATAACAACAGCGGCCGGGAATAGCAATCCTTGCCGCTGCTCCCATCCAATCCATTCTGATCCAATCGCCAGTTGCCCCTCTATGCTCTCTATGCGCGGCGGGCACAGCAGGCAGGCGTCTTCCCCTGCCACCACCATGCCACAGGCACACTAACTTCCACAGCCTCGATGACCTTGCTTATTCCTCTACGTCCTCCACTTGCGAGAAGCGTTGACTTCAATCCTGTCTATCTCTCATGTTCGCCTGCCAGATCGCCCTGAGCAGCTATGTTGCTCGCAGCCTTCACTATACAGGAACGGTTGGACCCTTTCTGTGATCCAGCTTACATTTTCATGCTTTTCTACTCAAGCGTGCACGTGACATGCTCACAAGTAGGGAGCAGTATGTACAGAACCTGCTTATCCATGTTACATATTTTTACATATCTCTATGTTCAGTCTATGAATACCAATCTCAGTTGTTGAAAAGCGTCTATTTTGGCATTATGATAGATTTGAATATAGCAGATCATACAAAAAGGAGTGTAGAACGGATGATGCAGTCTAGAGCTGCTGGGGGGTCCTCCTTCACTGTGGACGACTATGATCGGAAAATTATGTCTGTCCTGAGCACCAACGGAAGAATTTCTTACACGGACCTGGCCAAAGAAATCGGCCTCTCCCGTGTAGCCGTGCAAGCCCGAATCAACACTCTTATCGAGCAGGGGGTCATTGAGCACTTTACAGCCGTCATCCATCCCGAAAAAATCGGATTACAGGTGTCAGCGTTTTTCAATGTAGAAGTTGAGCCTAGATTTCTACAGGAGGTCGCCAGTCAATTAGCCGAGAATTCTGCGATCACCAGCCTCTACCATATGACCGGGCCGAGCAAGCTTCACATGCACGGACTATTTGCAGACAATGAGGCGATGGAGAGCTTTTTAAAGGAGCAGCTATATGCGATGCCAGGCATTCGCAGCGTCGATTGTCAGGTGCTTATTACGCGGTACAAAAGTCGCATGGGGATGCGTCTATAGGCTTTGATAAGGAGGGAGCCCGCTCCCTCCTTTGTATGAGGCGCCTTACCTTATGACCTTTATTATGACAATATTTAAAAATCACTTTCTTTATTGTGCAATTTAATAAAATAATAAGTATAATAAGGTAGATGCCTATCTGAAGACAAATGAAGGGAGCTTATTTATGTCTGACAAGTTGTTCAACATTTTCTATCAATCACACATTGGCTCTTGGGCAATCCTGGTGCTGGTGTTCCTGATCACCTTCCTGCTCGCCAAGAGCGGCAAGGAGAGAGGAGCCAAGATTGTCGGCATGGTGCTGCGTCTGTTCTACGTCATCATGCTCGTCTCCGGCGGAGGGATGCTGTTTGGACTCTCCTTCCCTCTAATGTACATTATCAAGGCTGTACTGGCTGTAGTTATGATCGGCATGATGGAAGCGATCATCGGACGCACCAAGCGCAGGGAAAGCACAGGCGTATTTTGGGGCGTAATGCTCGTGCTGCTCGTGCTTATCGTGCTTATGGGCTACGGTGTTATCTCCTTCTAGCCCGCCGCTTGGCGGACAAGCATGAGGCCTTCTGAAGGCTAGGTGTGTTCTTCAAAAGTCCGCACCACAACAAGGGAGCACCCTGGCTTAGTCAGCCGGGATGCTCCCTGTTTCGTTCCGTGTAATTATCAGCTATCCGCCTGCTGCTGACATTCTCCGCACATACCGTAGATTTCAAAGCGATGATTCATAATCTTGAAGCTTCCCGGCAGATCCATCTCCTGCTTCATTGGGCAGTAATCAAAGGTGAAGGTCTTCTCGCATTCCAGGCAGATCAGATGGTGATGATGATGCTTGAAGCAGCTCCCCTTGAATTTCAAGCCGCCCTCCATGAAATAGAACTGCTCCAGCGCCCCCATCTCGCTCAGCATTCGCAAGTTCCGGTACACCGTATCAAAGCTGACGCCCGGATATTTATCCTTCATCAGATCATACACGTCCTTAGGGGAGAGGAAGCCCTCCGCATCGGCAAAAATCTTGGCAAGCGTGCGCCGCTGGTCGGTAATTCTCCAACCGCTGCGGGACATTACAGCGATCATATCTTCTACTTTATCGCTCGTTGTCATCTTTATTCCCTCATTTAACTAGTGTCGTTAATTCTTATTGTCGATAAACCCGAACGAATTGTCAAGTGAGGCTGACTACCCGTCTCCAGCGCCACAACGGACTGCCGTTAGACGTAAGACTCTCTACGATTCTGTGAAGGGTTCACAGCGCTGTTGCGGAGCTGAGTCAACTTTTGTACAATGAAGTAGAATTATAGACCTATAACTTCATTCATCGTTGGAGGATGACGCAAGATGAACTGTCCGGTGTGCGACAATGTGACTATGCATGAGATGGAAAAAGACGAAATTCAGTATGGCGTGTGTCCCTCCTGCCGGGGGATATGGCTAGCGCGTGAGTACGTCGAGGCACTGCTCGCTGAGCTGCGCGAGATGGACGAGCCGTTCACCCAATGGCAGGCGGAGCAGGAGCAGCGCCACAAGACGATAACAACAACCGCCAAGCCCCTCGGCTACCGCCAAACCTCATACGATCACGGAGCATATAGAAACAACTATAGTAACGAGTATATTAGCAGATATGCCGGCAGCGGCAAAAAAAACGCCATTCACACGATTAGCGCGCTGTTTGAATAATGTCGCATCTTCCGTCTACCCGGCAAGCCCGGGCACTGACGCCTCCGAGCAGCAGCGGCTAAGGCCTGAGCCGAGGCTGGAACTGAGGGGAACACCGTCAGAACCGGATCAGCTACTCCCCAGCAGATGACTGTTTAAGCAAATGATAGATATAGTCTACGGAGTGCAGCGCATAGACCTTAGCTCGAATGTCCTGCCGCTCCAGTACGACCAGACAGGGGACACTGGCAATCTGCCATTCGCTGCGCAGCTCGGGCGCGAAATGAATGTTCAGCTTATACAGCGGCAGCGCCGCGGATGTCGCCTGGATAACCTCCAGCATCCGCTCCGCCAGCTTGCAGGTTCCGCATAGCGGCGTATAGAACAGCACCGCCTCCGTTCCCTGCATCGCATGGAGCCGCTGGCGTAGCTGCTGTTCTGTGATTTCTTGTAAGGGCATGAGGTCTCTCTCCGATCTGTCCATTCATTTGTTATTCTATTATAAAGGAGTTTGCTCTATATGTCGTCTTCACGTAAAGAGTTGGAGCAACAGATCATCCAAAGCTATCAGCAGGATGAACAGATGATGATTCTGGTGTTTGCCCAATGGTGTGTCAATCAGGATCTGGACCCCAAGGAGCTATATAGCCGTGCCTACCCTAGTCAGCCTGCTAACCCGAGACTTCAGCAGGCGCTGGAGCAGACGGTGCCCAAGGAGGAGGCTGGACCGATCCCCGATGAGACTCTTCTTGGCGTGCTTGCCTTGTACGGCAACGAAGATCTGGCCTTCGTGGTTACAGAGGAGATCGCCAAGCGGCAAGCCAACAGGCCGTTGTAGCGGCTTCGGCATGGATACTTCACAAGGGTAAGCGGCTGTCGATATCTTGATCAGTAAGCGATGAACATTGAATAAGGGCAGCCCCGCAGACATCTCTGTCATCCGGGGCTGCCCTTCTATTCATGCTCAATGTCAATCACCGAGCGCCTGCGTAATATCTAGCTTGCCAGCTTGGCCAGCTTCACAGCTACAACGGCTGCCATCTCGCGGGTTACCTGCTCGCGTGGCGCAAAGCGTCCATTATAACCGGTCATAATTCCCTGCTCATAGACCGCCTGGATAGCTGCCTCAGCATCCTGGTAGAACTGAGCGCTATCTGCAAACGCCGCAGCAGCTTGTGAAGGCTGCAGCTTGAATGCGCGAGCAATCATGATCGCCATCTCCTGACGGCTGATCGTCTGCTCCGGCATGAACCGTGTGCTCGTTACCCCTTGCAGGTAACCCAGCTCCTTCGCCTTCATCACCGCTCCGTAATACCAGCTTCCAGGCTGCACATCTGCGAAGATTGGCTGCATATCTGCAGATGCAGCCGTGTTATGCCCTCCAAGCTTGATCAGCAACGCGGCAAATTCGGCGCGAGTCATCGCTTGCTGCGGCGCAAAACGCAGCTCCTTCGCACTGACGCCACTCATCACGCCCTGCTCCAGCGCCTCGTAGACAGCCGCTGACGCCCAGGCAGAGATGCTCGCATCGTCCACATATCGCGCAGCAGGCTGCGCCACGCCATCTTTGTCTGTCATCACATAGAGGCCAGGCTGCCCGGAGACATAGCGCTGGTAAGCTGCGAGCGCCTGCAGCGCCTGCTCCGTCGCGATCTCATTGGACGGCTCGCCCTTCTTATGCGCGAAGCCGCCATCGCTATTGCGATAGGACAACAGGGCATCCAGCGCATCTTTGCCGGACTTCACAAACATTCCGTCCTTCGGATTCATACCGAGTGCCGTCAGCGCAATAATGACTTGAGCAGCACTCTCGCTGTTCTCATCCTTCAGCGATTGGAAGCCACCGCTTGCTAGCTGCTGCTTCGCCAACCACTGCAATGCTTTGTCGATGGCTGCTTTCACCTCAGCCCGGCTCTGATACGGCGCAAGTGCTGTCAGCACCATCGCGGTCACATCGACATCCGAGTCATTGCCCTCGCTTAATGTATAGCCGCCATCGTCTTGCTGCTGGCTGATCAGTACGCCAATCAGCTTGTCGCGGCTCCACTTGGCAGAGGAGTTGGTCTCATAGCTGCCGCTATCCAGCGTCAACAATGCGAAGGCAGGGCCATTGGGGCCTTGATTCATCATTCTCTCATGGTTGTAGATCGCTTCGATCAGATTATAGCCGCCAAAGCTCTCAGGGCGGCCACCTGCAGCCCGGATGCTCAGCGCCAGCCGCTCCAGCTCTGTGACCTTGCTGAACTTCCCTTGCTGCTCTGCAACAAGCTGAGCCGTGTCGGTCAGATACGCTGCTGGCACCGCCTGACCTGAACGGGCCAGCGCGAATGCTTCCCAATCGGTCAACTGCTCGCCAGACAGAATATAGCGTGCGGCAGCCGCGATCTGCGTGGAGACGTCCACCGCATGAGCCGGCTTGCTGCTCACCTTGCTGCGATCAACGACCGCATACCATGTGAAATGATCGGTCTTTCCCGTCACCTGGCCTGTCTTCACATCGACCACGGTTGGCACCGGAATCCATTGCCCTGTCTGTTCATTCAGCCATACCATGACCAGTTGCTCAGGCTGCTTCGTCTGCACAGGCACCTGGATCGTAATCGTCACCGGCGTCTGGAATACCGTACCGGCCGGCGTGAAGCGATACAGGCCGGATACGAGCTCCGGACGGGTGCTTGGCTGCTCGGTCACGCTAATCGTCACGCTCTTCGACAAGCCGCCCGCTGGCACAGCCAGCTTCACTTCTCCCTGCGAGTCAGACAGCACCGCCTCCACATTCGGACTGAATGACTTGCTGATGCTCACTTCGTTGCTCTGCAGCTTCTTGGCGAGCTGCTCCGCTTCCACTGCGCTCATCGGCTGCGAGGCGTGAAGCACTGCCGTTGTTCCCGATGTCTTGTCAAGCGGCTGCTGGTTGCTTGCAGGCAGGCTAATCTGCTTGAAGCCTTCAGCTACCGTCGTTGGCTTGCTGCTATTGTCTGTCCCACCCGTCGTACCGGTGGTACTTCCAGTCGATGGGTACGAGCCGTCAATCGACGTCGTCTGATCACAGGTCGTTCCGTTCAGCGTATAGCACCAGGAAATGGTGTCATTCGCCTTCACCTTGTAGGAGCCCGCACTCTGATTCGGGTAGCTTCCGTTCACCGCATATTTCCAGCCACTGCTAGGATAGCGATCCGAGAATGCTTCGGAGAGTCCGTCAATGCTGCGCACGTAGAGCGAATCGCCTGTGCCGCTCGCTACGTGCGCAATCCCCTTATCGCCCAGCAGTCTCGCCAGCACGCTATAAGCGGTATCGTTCGCTGCCAGCTTCACCGATGTGCTGCTGACAATCGTTCCCTTCTTGCTATGCCCTTGCACTGCAACCGTCACCTTGTCCTCCGTCGGCTGTACGCCCCCGGAGCCCGACTCTTGAATGACGAGTGTCTGCTCGGCGCGGACGAGTGCAGGCGGCGCTTGCTCCACATTGTGCTTCACCTCAAGCACATAGCTGCCCTTGGCAAGGCCGCTGAATGAAGCAACGCCATTGGCGTTGGTTACCGCCTGCTTGCCGCCGACCGTAACCGTTGCCCCTTCTGCCTTGCTGGTTACAAACTTCCACGCATTCCAATCCCAATGCTGCTTGCTGACCGTCACCGTGAAGGACGACCCGGCCACTGGCTGCGAAGGGCTGACCTCGATAACCGGCAGCTCCGTCTGGTCGCCACCATAGAATACGACGACCTCATCGCTGTTGAGCAGGTCATACTCCCCGATGCCTACGCTTGGCCAATCCCACTGGCCGCCCCGCTTGACAGCGAAGCTCCAGCCGTCATAGCCGCCATACGTGCCGCCGGACAAGCCGTCAATAGCTTGAATGTAGCTGCCATACTGACTGTCCTTGACGACGGAGGAGACTCCCTTTTGCTCCAGTACCGCCAGCAGACCCTCAAGAGGGCTGAAGGCTGTGGCTTCACCGGATGCGAGCTTGCCCTGCGGCCCTTCGATCCGGTATGCATTGGTCGTCTTCGTGAGCGTGCTCACCTTGAAGGAGGACTCATGGCGCACAATATTAGGCAGCTTGTTCTCGGCGTAGCTGCTCACCACCAGCGCATAGCTGTCGCCCGAAGGCAGACCCGCGAACTGGGCGATGCCGCTGTCATCGGTAACCGCAGTCAGCGTGCCGGCTTTCACCTGCACTCCGGCAGCCGGACTAATGACGCTCTCGCTCTGGTTCGTCTCGTTGTTCCAGGATGATGCCCACTTGCTGACCAGCACCTTGAACGGCTGACCGGCCTTCGGCTGAGCTGGTATAACCGTCGCCGACTGAACGAACGGTGTGCCGTAATCGCCGTAGTACAGCAAGAATTGATCGTTTTCCTGCGGCTGGAAGTCCCCCATACCGACATCTGGCATGATCCAGCTTCCATTGCGTTTGACGGCGAAGTTCCAGCCCTCCCACTCATGGATGACCTGTCCATTCGCCAGCCCATTAATGGATGTAATTATGCTGCCGAATGGATAGCTTGTGACGAGATAAGGAATGTCCTTGCTCTCCAGCAATTGCTTGACAGCCTCCAGCGCATTTTTGCCTGTCGCTGCCCCGCTGGCAATCTCTCCGTCCAGCCCTTCAATCCGGTACTGGCTCGTAACGGCAACCTGGCCGTCCACCTTGAGCGTTGCTGTGCTGCGCACGACTGTCGGCATCCAGTCCGCCACATAGCCACTGATCACAACCGGGTAGTCCCCAGCAGGCAAGCCCTTCACCTGCGCAACACCCTGTGCGTCCGTCGTGACAGCTACCGATCCAATCTCGACTTTTGCTCCAGCTACCGGCTTCTCGGCTTCGGCGCCTATCGAGTCTGTTCCGAACTCCAGCACCTTGCCGAGTACCTTGACTGTGAACGGCTCCCCATCCTGTGGCAGCACGGGATCGGTCGTGAAGGAGCTGACCACTGGCGCTGTCATATCAGCATAGTATACCGTGACCTTGTCCCCTTGCTCCAGCTTGAAGGTGCTCATCCCCTCCATAGGGAGAATGAGCTGCCCGGAGCGTTCCACGACAAACATCCAGCCGTTAAAGCCCTGATAGCCTTCCTTGGTGTAGGAGCCGTTGGCAATGTTATGAATTGAAACAAAGAATGTGTTGTCGCTGGACAGCGTGTACGCGATAGAGCGCTGCTGAAGCAGCGTCTCCAGCGCCTGCTGTGCTGTAGTGGCGCTCACCTCTCCAGACGCAAGCAACGCTTGCGGCCCCTCGACAAACAGGCTAACGCTCTGCTTCGTTGGAGCCTCCGTTGCTGTATAACGATACAGCGCGCCCTCGTCCTTCGTGAATAACTGGTACGCTACCAATGCCTGCAGTGCCTGCTCGGTTGCAAGCGCATTGGAGCTGCCGCCTGACAGATGCGCGAAGCTGCCGTCCTGCTGCTGATAGGACAGCAGTTGCTCGATCAGATTCGCTCCATTTTGGACAAATGACTCATCTGTCGGATCGATGCCGTAAGCGGTCAAGCCGATAATCAGTTGCGATACGCTCTCGCTGCTCGTCCGCGACGCCTTCTTCAGCCAAGCAACTGTCCGCTCTGCTGCCGTAGCCGCGTCCGGCTGATCCTTGTAGGATGATAGTGCCGTCAGCGCCATCGCCGACATATCGATGCTGCCAAAGGAACCATCGCTATCCTGGCTGGCCATGATCTGCTCCAGCAGCTTCGCCCGGCTCAGGTTCGCATCATCAGCCACCTTATAGTCCAGAGAATCGTAGGCAAGCAACGCGTAAATCGCTCCGTTGACAACGCCTGGCTTCTGTCCTGTGTATAAGCTTTGGATCAGGTTATGACCCTCGATATTGGTTGCATCCAGACCGATTGCTCCCGCCGCTAATGTCAGTCGGGCATAGTCGGTTAGCGCAGGCGTGCTGTTATACACATTGGCTACAGCAGCCGCGAAGCCAGAGGTGTATGCAGCCGGAAGCGACTTACCTGCTCGGCTCAGGCCGATGGCCTGCCAGTCGGAAATTTGATTTTGCTTCAATACGTATGCACTCACCTGGGCAATAGCGGCCTCCGCCTTGGAGGCCGTATTGCTCGCATCGGCCGCATAAGCGCGTGCCGGATAAGTGAGCGGCGAGATCAACGCAGCGCATACTACCCAGATGAGCAGTAGAGCAGCCGCTGATTTTCGACTCCATTGAATGGTCATGTTGTTCTTCCTTTCCCGTCCGTAGTTACTTCAATCGAATCATTCCGTTCTTTATCATAAAGCGAGCAGGCGGGATTGTCCAGAACTATCCACTAGCTCGTTATGGCTCAAGTGACTGACACCTCTCCTAACCCATGCATACAAAAAGGCAGCCCTACCATCCTGAAGGATGTCAAGGCTGCCCTGTCTAGAATTTACATACATACTAACAACGATTGCTCGCCCTTATCCGGTCAGCGAGCCTGTAGAGTGCTGCCAAATCATGCCTCCCCTGCTCTTCAAACCGTCTGACCGCCTCCTCCACATCTACCAGCTCAACGGAGGATACCTGCTCTCCATCCGGTGGATTCAGCGGGCTTCCACTTAGCTGAACTTCTCCATAGCCTACCAGTCTAACAAATTCCGGGTGCGGGATATGAGGACGATAGGGAGTCTGTGCCTGCGAACGGCAATTGAACTGTCCAAAGACCTTGTAGGACAGCAGCTCTGCGCCAATCTCCTCCTGCGCCTCGCGCTGCAAGGCCGCCATGAAGCGCTCACCCGGCTCCAACGTGCCGCCAGGCAGCTCCCACCTGCCGTCTGCCAGTTGAATCATGACATAATGATCGCCAACCAGCGGGATCAGACTCACATTGCTGATTCGTCTATCATCGCAATTGTAATCCAGGGTGAAGAGAGCCTCGATCTGTCCCCAGTGAATGGGCGCCTGCAATACAGGCGGAACCTCCACTTGCCGCTGCGCCCCCCGTGGCTGCTGTTCTGTCTCCGTCAATTGCCCTAGCATGCGCTTTATCTCCTCCAGATCAGCCTTCATCTCTCTTTGCCTCATTACTAAGCTACAGGTCATTCCAAACCAGACAGCCGCAATCAGCACAAGTCCCCAAGATCCGAGCAGCCAGATTAGCAGCAAGCTGCCGATGATTGCAGCTATCGCCCCAACTACTGTCAACAGACTCACTCCTTCTGACGCACCCCATATGCTTCGTGCTTTTCTGCTTCCTATCTTGCTTTCATAAAATCAATCGTACCAATATAATATCCGACCGTAATAAATACAGTGCACCAGATGATAGCCCCAAAGCCGGCAAACAATAGATATTTCCGTGTCTCGATTCCGGTAACGCCAGCCAAGTAGCATGTCAAATGCCTCACTCCTGGCACATAGTAGCCGAAGACCACCGTCCAGATGCCGTACTTTTGGAACCAGCCCTCCACCTTGGCAAGTCGCTTAGGCGTCAGCTTTAACCATTTGCCGTATTTCCAGAGCAGGGGCTTTCCAAGCTTCTTGCCGACAAAATAACTGAAGCTCATGCCAAACATCGCTCCCAGGAATGCCACCAGCACCGCCACACTATATAGAAGCACCCCCTGCGAGCATAAATACCCTACGAAGGTCATCAGTACCTCATCAGGGATCGGCAGGCCAATAATACCAAGAGACAATAATAAAAAGATAGCGATGTAGCCGTATTGTGTTATAAACTCTTGCAAATTTTCCATCTCTTGCTCTCCACCTGACTTAATTTTCCGACCTGTCCATTATAACGCATTCCCCACCAATCTGTTAACTCTAGTATACGAGTACGCGGGCAGGAAAGCTATCTCACGCTCAGGGGTCGCGCGGGATCGCGCCCCCCTGAGCGCAATAGCAAGTAGGAACAGACAACAAACTGGTCGCAGGAGAGCAGGAAATGGTCACCTCATCGGTTAATATCTGCGATGAATGCGAATGACCTCCCCCCAATGTCCGACGATGCGAATCTCCACCGCAGCCGATCTGAACACGCCATTGCTATAGGCCACCTTGAACAGGAAGGTATAGGCTCCATCCGGCAGCCCTTCCAGCGGCACCTTCGCTTCCTTACTTCCAATATAGCCCTTCCATGCTCCAATGGCAGATATGCCGGACTGTTCCTTCAGCTCTGCATTCCCGATTCCAGCCGCTTCCACACTCACCTTCATGGCTCGGGTATGACTGCCTCCGCTTGCGTCCGTAAGGGTCGGATAAGCCGTCAGTACAAATCCCTCTCCTGCCCAGAACGTATCTTCCCCCCGCTCTGCTTTCGGATTCGCCTTGTTCCAATTGTGCCGGTACGTCTCCCACTCCGGTGTATGCGACACCTGAGCCGTCAGTCCCAGCGGCAGCACCTCGAGCGTGCCCGTGGCATCCGTTTCGTTCGGCGCCCCCTTGGCATCGGTCACACGGAGTCTGACCTGGTACTTCCCTGTTCGCTGATCCGTTACGTTGCCGGGAATCGAGAGATTCTCACTTGTATCGGTTTGGCGATACCCGCCGGGTCCCGTGATTGTCCACTGGTACGTCAGCTCATCACCATCCGGGTCGGTCGAGTCGTTCATGCATTCCACACGATCCCCTTCATAAGCCGGGTTGGGGGTACAGACGAAATGAGCAACCGGCGGCCGATTGGTCTCCACGTAGAAAAATTTCCGTTCGCTCCACTCGCCCCATTCAATGCCGTCATGCACCCGAACCTGAATGTACAGCTTCACTTGTTCAGGCAGATCAACGCTCGGTATCCACTTTCCGCTGGCACCGATACGCTCTCCACTATCCAGCAGCAGCACACCGCCATACTTGTAGATTCGCACCTGATACTGTGTCTGCTTATCCGCCTTGTCCGCATCCTGGAATGTCCACTCAAAGGTGGGGCGCAGCACATCGAATTTCGTCGGGCTGCTCTGATCGCTGCTCTCTGGAACCTGAATATCGGCCTGCGGCTTGCGGTTCACAACATATACCTGCTTGGTCATCTCCGCAGAGAGCCCCTGCGAGTCCTTCACGACTTGCCGAATCGCGAACGTGCCGATCGTGCTGAAGCTCCGTGTCCATGTGGTACGCGAGGCGCTTTGCAGACTTTCCGCCCCGTCTGCTGTGACGTTTCGCATGTAATAGGCGTGCTCCAGCGTCGTCCGGTCGCCATCCTCCACATCATAGGCTTGCGATGCGATGACGACATCCGTATCGCGGTAGGTCGTAATGGGTGTTGTCGTAAAGCCAGGTACAGGCGGCGTATTCGCCAGCGGTGCATCCAGCCAGATTTCTTGCTCATACCACTCCGACCAGGCGGCGTATTCATCCTTGACAGATAGCCGAACCGTGTACAGTCCCTTCTTGGTAGGTCTGCCCAGCTTGCTGTTATACGTCTTGCCGTCTGGGTCTATGTAGGCCCACTTATGGCCCGTAATGCCTCGCGTCTTGCAGTAGTCGATTCCGGTGTCCTCTTGGGAGCAGGTTCCTCCTGGCAGCCAGCGGTCCGGGTCATAGCTGCGATCGGTATACGTGAGTACAAAGTTGTCATCCTGCAAGATGGTGAACAGGGCAATTGGCTTGCGATGAACAATGAATGTCCTCGAATACGCATCTGAGCGCTGCATATAGGCAGCGAACACGCTTGAGCCGGGATACCTGTAGCCCTTGGGTGTCGGATTGTCCACCGCCGAATAGGAAATCATATACTGCCCGACCCTGTCCAATTCCAGCAGCGGCTCTGGGTACACTTTCTCGTGATGCTTGGATAGTCCTGAATGTCCATCCTTCGCATCAAGAAATTTATCCGGCTGGCTGTGAACATACCTCCATTCGTCCAACGGCTCCACCTGTGGATCGCCCTCCACATCCTCAAACATGGACGTATACGTCAGTTGCTCGCCTACAATTCCGACATCATGAATCTGGTTCTCGTCCATGATCGGAACGGCAATTTGCAGATTGCGGAATTTGGTTCCCGGGGCATTGAAGAAATAGCCGTAGCTGCCCTCCTTGAACGTCTTGTCTGTTACATCGAACAATGGCAGCCCTTCGGAACGAACCTTAATTTTATCCCCCCGTACCGATAATTTAATATGCAGGAATCGATCTCCCTGAACATTGATCGAGGCTGAACCGAGCGAGGTTCGCTTCCCGCCCACCATTTTCACCAGTTCGGCCTTGCTGTTCGTCAGCTCCAGCCTGTACATGTTCTGGTTGTCCCGGGCACGAAATGCAAAGCCTGACGGATGCGTGCTCACCGCCATCGACTGCTGAAATTCAAAGTTAAAGTCAGCATCGGCCATGACGGTATCCGTGTGGAGCACCTGTCCCAGCTCATCGGTATTGGTCTGGGCTGTGACCATGCCTTTGCTGCTGTACAGGGTTTGTTTCACATAGGATCTAGAAGTGTAATACGGAAATTTAGATTGACCTTCTTGTCTATAGCGCAGCTCCGTATACTTCTCGTCCAGTACAGCATAGAACTCGCCGTCGGCACCAAATCCATAATCCATAATTCCAAACTCACGGGTATCCGTATCTCCTCCCGAACAATTTCGTGTTCGATCCGGATATTGGCTAAAGGTGGTCACTGTCTTGACCAACTTCCCATATTTATCGACCACATGGATTTTGTTGAAGGAATCGACAATATAGGTGATGCCATCCTGAGAGGTGGCATATTTCATCTCTTTGTAGGTATATCTGGAGTAGGAGCTTCCTCCGTTCCATGGGCTGCAACTGCCGTCGCTCCAGCTATTTCTGAAGACCTTTTTGTCATACACCGTATAGGTAGTCGTCTGTCCACTCTGTTTGTTGTAGGATTCAAGCATCTCAGAGAGCGTCCTGGTGTCTGAGCTACTATCCCAGTCACTATCCTCCGTTACGTTAATCCTCTTAACCGTAACATTCTCATCTTCATAGACTACGTATTTCGTGGTGCTCCGGTAATTGCCTTTGCTGTTTTTATCCTGAATGGTTTCCGCATCCACATCACTGCCCTGGCTCAATTGCACTGGCTTAGCGACTACGGCGGTTACTGGCTTTAATGTCTTGATGTCGTACCACCTGGTTGCCCACTGGTAGCTGCTTCCGTATTGGACGAGTTCCTGGAATCCAATCTTCGTCCCGTCTTCATTCAGTACCACACCATTATTGCTTCCCCGCCCCACTCCAAACGGAACGTTGGTGATCGAGCTGGAGGAATAGGCGGCGGAATTCTCATACGTCCAGGACTTCTTCCCGTTCAGCTCCGTTCGAGTAAGGGCGCATTTCCACTTCACATCATCCGAATCCCAGTCATAATAACGGCAAGCCAGATCGTAGGTTCCTCCAAACACATCCTGGTACAAAAAGGCGCTGTACTCCGATAGCTCGGTTTTCTTCCATTGCTCGCCTGACCAGTACGGGGTGATCAGATCACTATTCGTCCTCAGTCTCTGATACGGGATAGAGCCAAAGACGCCTTGGCTTTGGCGGGAAGACCCGCTTGCCCCTTTGTGTAGGTATGGCGTATCGAATAACGGTTTTGAACTACCGATGTACGCCTCCTGCTTCGTTTCCGAGGTGATGGCACTATCGGCTGGCGGTGCCTTATAAGGTGATTTGCCATGGCGATTCGCCAGGCTGTTTGTTTTCACATCATAGGTCAAGTACAAATCGTTGAGCTTGCTTAATCCGCTTGGCTGTGTCACGCTCGATGTCGTCCACTCGTTCGTAAATAGAATGGAGGCCGGAATGACTTGGGAAATGTCAAATTGGGGCGGCTCCGGGCTTTCGCTGGAGAGCGAGAAGGCGGTTGTCGGCGCTTCATTGACGACCTCGACTTCATAAGTCGCCGTATCGCTTAATCCCCAATCCTCTTCAATATAGATCTGAAAGCGATATTTCCCTACCTTGTCAGGTGTGAATTTGTACGAACCCTTCACCCCAATCGGAAGCTTCTTCCCCGGCTCCTTCGTGAAGGCGCCGCTATGGTCTGCGTCGTACCAGATCGTAAGGTTGCTGACGACAATACCATCATTGTCTGGACTATAAGACTTGTTCAGCACATCGATCGAGCCTCTCAGCATCCTCTCTGGCAGCTCCAGCTTCGCGACAGGCGGCTTGTCTGGAACGACGTTAATTGCTGCCGTGGCCTTATCCTTGGGCAAGCTGCGCACACCTGCACTATCGGTTACCTCCAGCTCCACAATCTCGGTTCCTATCTGCGTGTACCTGTCCTTCTTGTTGGTCCAATGGTAGTCCCTAATGGTTTTTTGCAGCGCGGCTGTGCTGCCTTGACCATGGATTGCATCGGCCTTGATCGGTCGATTGACGATGACTTCCGCTGGCGCCACGATGCGAGGAATCGGATTGTTCGGTACCACCTTGATGCGTGCGACCGATGTCGCCTTGGCGCCGAATTCATCTCGCATACTGGCAGTAATCGCATAATCGCCCGGCGTATCCATCACAATATTGTGATAGCCGTCCATGTTTTTATGGTCTTCGTACACGGTCGGAATCTGCTTCAGGAACGGGCTGCTCGTACTGTCGAAGTCGAACCCGTCAAAATACGTTGAGTCTCCGTCGGGGTCATATGGTGTTGGTACACTCGGATCGTATATGTAGATCATATTCATGACCGTACCTTCGACAACTTCATAAATCGGAACCGTTGGTGCGAACGGATAGACAAAAGCAGCCTGAAAGACGGGCGGCCTGTTGTTCTTCGGACCCGCTACCTCCAGCGTCTTCGGCCCGACCCACTCCGAGATCCCGCAGCTTGTGGTGAGCTGGATATATACCTGATGTGTCCCGATCCCGATAATCCACGGGTAAGTGCTGTATGTATAGTTGGAGACGGTGCTCATGCCCTGTACTGCGCTGGTGACGACACGGCTTCCGTCCCGTTCAATACGGTACTTATGCGAGATATACGTACAGCCGGATACCGTAATTTTGGGGGTAAAGCTGAACGAATCTCGATAGCTGATATTGCTCGGATCGATTTTAAAATCTACAGTATATCTACCTGAATTATCGGATTTATTGTAAAAGAAGGTCACATATGCCGTCTTATTGGTGGTGGTTAGACTGACCGCGCGCGTATTATCGGTACTGTTCGTCACGGTGTTGCTGTAGCTGGTAAAGCTGAGGCTATAGCCTTGGATGTCACCGTAGCTATCTTTGGACTTGACCGTTCGGCTCGCTGGCAGACTGGCCACAACCTCGGATTCTTCCCCGGCTAACGTGTAGGTTCCGGTCGATCCAACTCGGTTCATGTGACGGATCTTGATCTCGCCGCTCCCTGGTGGCGGAGGTTCCTCCAGCTTGCTGTAATAGAAATGGATGCGATGGGTGTCATACTTGCCGTTGTAATAGATGTTCGGCGTTCCCTTCTTGATGTCCCCGGTCGGATCGCCCTCACTGCTCTCCTTATAGCCCTCGTATTTATAGTCTTTGTGACTTGAAGGTTTTTCCTCGTACATCTTGCCAATCACGATGTCCTTAGTGTCGGTAGGGAAGACAGAGGCCAGGCTTTTGCTGTCAGTCGTATAATGCTGGGTGATCATCCTCCCGTTCAGATGGAACTCGAAGACGACCGGGAAATAGTAACGATATACCTTTGTGCCGGGAGCACAGCGTTTTTGTTTCTTACCTTTTACAGTGACTTCTTCGCTGCAATAGGCGCTATTAGTCATATCTTGGTGGCGTCCAGTTGTAAGCTCGCCAGACAGGTTTACTGTAAAGGTGACCGTGCTGGTGCCTTTACCAGAAGAATTGGAGACTTGAGGATTGTTGACGGATTCGGAAAGAAATCGCTTAAAATCATCATAGTCTTGTCCTACCCTGGATTTGTTAAAGTAAAATTTATGATTCTCGTTAGTTGTATTAAATTTATATACTTTTACATCCGTCACTGACCTACCAGGAAACGAAAAGGTATACGTATGGAAGAGCAGGTCGGCAGGAACGGTGTCTCCAGGGCCAAAGCTGGTAAACTTTCCTTTGGTATTACTCCAGGCTTCATAATACATGAAGCCTACAGCATACCTCTTATTCGCTACGGGATAGGGTTGAATCGAAGCATTCCCGAATTCAGGGAATGCTTCGACTGTTTTTAGATGGTCTAGCAATGGAAGAAAGGGCGTGACCAACTGTAATGTAAAGATAAATAGCAGCACCAATGACAGTTTTGTTAATCTATGCTTCATTCATCTGCTACCTCCACTCATTTTTCATAGCAATCAGAGAATCTGAAGTTAAATTGAGACCGATATATTCAATCTCCTTCAGCCAGGTTGTTTCAATATCGTCGTAGTAATCAATCGGAATATACTCTAGAGTAGCTGTTTTTGTGTTCTCTCTCGTATAAGCTCCCTGAAAACGAAACTTGTCAGTACGAAGAAGGAAAAGTGCATTTGACATACTCCCCCTATAATTGGAAGAAAAACGAACGTAATCTTTCTGATCCGATCCCGTTGACTTGTCTAAACGATATACAATTCGACCATTTCCTATTAGTAAGGGGAAATCGCTCGTCTTCACTAATCTTATGGTTGTCTTCTTTTTTCCATTTAATTTAGGATTAGGACTGTCAATAGTCCAGACCAAATCATCAGCCGGATAATACTTCGCATACGGCTTCACATCCACCGGATCAATCACGTCCTCCAGCCTCGGCACCTCCTGGCTGCCAATCCACACATACTGATTCGCATGATCCCATTCGACTTTTACACCCAGCCCCTCGCTCACAGCACGCAGCGGCACCAGGGTACGGCCTCTGTCCACCATGGCTGGCTGTGCAAGCGTGACTGCTTTGCCGTTAAAAGACGCCTTCTTCGAGTCTCGTGTCAGCTTCAGCACCTTGTCCTCTTTGGTGATCGTGATGTCTTTACCGTTCAGTTGCAGCTTGGCGCCCATCTTCTCCGCTACGAATCGGATCGGCACCAGGACGCTGCCCTCCACCATTTTCGGAGGCACATCGAACTGAATACGCCGCGCATCATAGAGCACCTCCAAGGATACGTCGGTTTTAAATGTGACCAGCCCTTTTATATCCTTATTCCCACCCTCTAATACCGCAGCATCCGCAGGCGGCATTGCTGCTCCACCCCCACCAAGCAACACAGCCGCAGCGAGTACGAGCGCTCCCGTTGCTCTGCCCCCTCTTGCAATTAGCGATTCCTTCGATCCAGTTGCCCGTGTCCCTATCCATGTTTTCTTCATCACTTGATCCCCTCTCTGTACAATTCATTCCTAGCCCATCCGTGCCTGGCAGAGCAAAAAAAGCACAAGCAAACAAGGATCTCCTTGTAGGCCGGTGCTTCCGAAAACGCTAAAACATATCCTATTTACTAGTATATAAAAGTAATGCTATAAATTCAACCATTACTACATATTATTTTCTATTTTTCCTATGAACCAATTCTCATAGACTTTACCCTAAATGTTCTGTCCTCCAAACACTACAACGGCAGCAAGTTGAACATGACCAACGAACACAGCGAGTATATGAATATTAACGCCAAAGCACCCCCAAGTTTTCCTCCATATCCTGCGACATGGAAGCAAAGCTTGAAGGTGCTCTGAGTTCTCTTATTGCGGATCAGTTGCAACTGACCCAATGTCAAGAACGAGTAACAGATCTGTTCATCCTAACTGCCGCATGATTTATTCTTCGTCCACCAGGGCTACGTGCTCCCAATGTCCGCTCTTCTCGATCTTGCGCGCCTGCAGGGCGAATAGTCCAGCCGCCACCAGCAATGCCAGTGCCGTATAGCTTCCGAGAATGCCTGCTTGCTGCCATACGATGCTGTAATCTGTGCCGATCGAGATGATCTGGCGGAAACCGTTGATCGAATGTGTCATCGGCAGGAACGGGTGCAGCGCCTGGAAGAAGCCCGGCGTAAGCAGGCTTGGGAACGTGCCGCCGCTGCCGCCGATCTGCAGCAGCAACAGTAGAAAGGCAACGTAGAGTCCAACATTGTTCAGAGCAACAAACAACATGAACACAATCGAAAAGAATGTCAAACTGGTAATGAAGGTGAACAAATAGAACATCCACATCGATTGCACCTCAAGACCCAAGCCCAGCAGCAGCACACTGTCCACTAGAACCGAGGACAAGAAGCTGACGATAACGACCACACTCAGCTTGCTGAGGAACCATGGGTAGCCTCTACGCGGCCGGATGGCCGCTTCCTTGAGTGAATAAGCCGAAGCAAACATCATCGCTCCCGCATAGAGAGCTATGCTCAGGATATAGGGCGCCAAGCCGACGCCGTAGCTCGGAATCTCATGGAGCTTATGTCCCTCTAGCTCCGTTGGAGCGGCGAACATGTCATACGTCTCTTCATCCGCATGAACACCTGTCTGATCCGCCCCATCCTGTAGTGCGTTGTGCAGTTTGCCTGTGCCCTCCGCCAGGCTTTTTGCTCCATTGTGTAATGAGCCGGCTCCATCGGCCAATTGCCGCGAACCGGATTGCAATTGACCGGAGGCATTGCTCAGCTCCTTCATGCCGCCAACAAGCTGCTGTTGGCCGTTGATCAGCTTGTCCAGCCCGCTTACCAGACTTGTGCCGCCAGCGGCGAGCTTCCCTGTGCCTGCTTGCAGCGCTTGGCTTCCTTGCGATAGCTCGACTGCGCCAGCTTGTGCCGACTTCAGCTTGTCGCCAAGAGCGAGCAAGCCCTGCTCCAGTCCGCTGCCGCCGCTAACCAACTGCTGGGCTCCGCCAGATAGCTGCTGCTGCCCATCCGCGAGCTTGCCTGCGGCTGCCTCTAGCTGCTGCGCACCCTTCTGCAGCTCTCCAAGCGACGCAGATAGCTGCTTCAACTGTTCAGAGGCTCCGTCTTGTCCAGCGAGTGTACTCATCGCTTGCGCAAGCTCTGCCATTTTCCCGCTATAGGCTTCAAGCTGCTGTTTGAGCTGTGATGCTCCACTTGCTGACGACTTCAGGCCACTATCCAGCTTGCTGATGCCGTTATTCAGCTCTTGCGAGCCTCCGTGGAGCTTCTGCGCGCCCGCGCCTAGCTGCTGCAAGCCGTCTGCTAGCTTGGCGGAGCCCTCCTGAAGCTTCACTGCACCGCTGTTCACCCCTTGCAGACCATCGGATAATTGGGCTGCTCCGCTTCTGGCCTCCTTCAGACCGCTTTGCACACTGTCGGCCCCGGTTGACAGGTCGGAGACGCCCTTCTGCAGCTTAACCGTGCTTGACGCAAGCAGCTCCAGCTTATCATGAAGCTCCTTGGAGCCATCTTCGAGCTTGCGGCCGCCAGTATCAAGTTCTCCAGCAGCGTTGCTGGCCTTCTGGAAGCTCGAAGATATATCGCTCAGACTGTCGAACAGCGAGCGTGTATATTCCTTCGTCACCTCAGAATCAATTTGTTCATTGATTTTGACCATCGCAGCGTTGCTGATCTGCGACCCAGGATAGTTTTTGCCGGGGTTCGTATAATAATTAAGCTTCATTTTGATTGGCTTCTCGTCCATTACCGTCGTCGCATCCTTGGAGAAGTCGGCCGGAATCTCAATGACGAGGTAGTACGATTCATCCTCCAGCCCTTTGAGCGCACTCTCCTTGTCAGGAAATGACCACTTGAAGGTCTTATTATCCCCGAGCTGCTCTACAAATTTGCCGCCAATATCAAGCCGCTTGCCATGATAGTCGGCCCCTTGATCGAGATTAACGACAGCAACGGGAAGCTGCTCTGTATTACCATAGGGGTCCCAATATGCCGAAAGGAAGATCAGGCCGTAGAAGAAAGGAACAAACAGCAATCCGACAATCGTGATGATGGACATTGGCCGACTAAAAATTTTTTTCCATTCCGCTTTGAGCATATTCATTGAAACCATCCCCTGTTATGTTAGCTTAACATGCATAAATCGTAGCGTCTTTTATTCCCCCTGTATGAACGTAGAACTAAATTGTATTTTCGGTCATATAGAGAGAAAAAAATAAAACTTGCCCTGTATCTCTATGGCGGCGCACTAGCTCCCTCGCAGCACACCGCCCTCTTCTTGAGTGGGACACATCCTTAGAATGGCTCTTGTTGACTGACCCCATTCAAGAAATACAGCTCCATCAGATCTAATATTTGCTCATGAGTCAATGAATGACGACCCGGCTTATGATCCCATTCCCGAATCAATAACAAATACATCTTGACAAGCATAAATGCCGTCATCTCGGGATTGCTCGGCTTCAGCTCCCCGCGGGCCGTATACTCCTCCACCTTCGTCGTTACATATTGAATAATGGCTTCCTCGGTTTGCCGAATGCCCTCCATAGCCTCTGGCGTTCCCATATCGCGCACCTCATGCACTAACTGCGAAATGAGCGGATGATTGCTGCGATAGGCCAACACCCCCTGCAGGATCGCTCGCATATTGTCCCGAAAGGACAGCTCAGGGCGGTAAGCCTGCTGTGCCAGCTCCAGCATCTCGGTATTGAGCTTTACCATAATCTCTTGAAACAGCTCTTCCTTGCTCGAGAAGAAGGTGTAAATGGTACCTTTGCCTACTCTGGCAAGCTTCGCCACCTGATCCATGGTAGTTGCCTTATAGCCAAACAGCGAAATGGACTGCTGAGCTGCCTTCAAAATTTCCTGCTTGCGATCAATATCGGACATGGCATCTCTCACCTCATTTCATATATTGACCAAAATAACATTACAGTTCTCGGGTCATTGAATGAAATGATTATACCTCGATTTTCATGAAAAAATCAACTGCTATTTTCATATTCGGGTATGACAAAAAGCATAGCTCATAGATACAAGCGTGCTGTGCATAAGGTATAAACAAGAAGCCGAATTCAACTTAAGACGCATGGGCTGCCTTACTGAGGTCAGCAAATGAGGAGGAAGCAAAGTATGAAGCTTGCTACAACATCGGGGGATTACGTAATGGTCGTCATCTCTGCTGCCGCCATCAAGGAATTCGTCGCCATCGAATGGATCGGTTGTGAAATGATCTATAACGTGCTCGAAAAGCTATCTCATCATCATATCGTGGCGCTAGCCGGGTCCATTATGTTCAGTTTCGTGCTGAAGCAGGGACTGCGACTTGTGAGAAGTCGCAGACAGCCATGCTCATTGCACGCCTAATGACGCCAGGAGAACAGATCCACATTGCCGAGGAAGTAGCCCATAATTATGAAAACAGTGCTCCATAACAAGGCCCCTGCCCCTGCAAACAGCATATAGGTCCGGGCACGAACACCGCTAATTCCTGACAGGTAGCAAGTAAGATGCCTTACTCCGGGAATAAAATAACCAAACACGATGGTCCACAGACCATAACGATTGAACCACCTCTCTACCCTCTCAAGCCGCTTGGGCGTCAGCTTGACCCACCTGCCATAGCGCTGAATTAGCGGTCTTCCGAACTTTCGCCCGATCATGTAGCTAAGCAGCATGCCGCATAGCGCTCCGCTGAATGCAACAATCATCGCAAGAGGCAGCTTGAGTACGTAGAGTGAAGCCAGATAACCAACGAAGGTCATAAGAACCTCATCGGGCACCGGCAAGCCGACAATACCGAGCGCGAGCAGACAAAAAATCGCAGCATAACCGTAATGTGAGATGAGCTCCTGTGCCATTTGCATAAGCAGTTCTCCATTTCTTCTACTGAGACTAGCTTTAATGTATTATGAGCATTACGACTGCTTCTTGCCGGTATCGACTGCCCTAACCTCGATAATATCTAGTAGAAATACAAAGATAGGAATACCGATGATAAGCCCCCATACACCAAGATAATGCTCCGAGAACAGCAGCACGACAAAGGTATAGAAGATCGGAAGATGGGTCTTGGATGACATCAGCTTCGGATTCAGCACATACGCTTCAATGGTATGCAGGATAACGATGAGCACCAGCAGGTAGATGAGATAATTGAATCCGCCAATCGTGTAAGCAATCGTTGAAAGCGGCAGCAGCGAAATGAAGACACCCGCAACCGGGATCAGTCCGAGCAGGAATATAATGACGGCCAGACCTAGCAAATGCGGAAAGCCTAATATCCATAAGCCAACTGTCGTCAAAATCGAATTGATCAGGGAAATCAGAATTTGCGTTTCAATGACCTTGCCGAAGGTATGGATAAATTTCGATCCGAAATAGCCCAGCTCCTCAAACAGCCAGCCAAGCTTGCTTGTCTTGAACTGTGCGGTAAACTGCGTAACCTTTGTTTTCTCCAACAGGAAGAATAAGCTCAATATCAGTGCCAAAAACACCGTTAACGCCACATGACTAATCTTCACCACCAGATTGAAGCTGGGGCCGATCAGTTTATGAAAATCTACGGACTCCAGGTAGGTGAACACATACCGGGCAAAGTCCGTGTCCGGGGGATGCAGGTAGAACCGCTTAAAAAGCTTGTAAAGCTGCACAATCTGATCCCCAATAGGAGGAACAAGCTTGTAGAAGCCTATAATGATAAGCAGCAAAAGCACCATGTACATCAGTGGCAGGATGACTTTTGAAGGAACCGAGTAGAAACGGTCGAGCAGCTTCATAATATACATATGAAGGCTCCCCATCAAGAAGGTGAACAGCAATGTTAGCAGAACAAGATTCATCATGCCGCGGAGACTAAAAATCAGAAGACAAATAAGTGCTAAAATTAAAAAACGTTTGACATCCTTGTTAAGCAGCCAGCTCTTCAGGTCGAGCATTCTGATTCATCTTCCTTCGATTGAGATTCGCAAGCTACTACCCTCCCTTGGTTCCAGCATTGGCCCAATGAAGCGGAAATATACGTTACGTTCGTCCAAATTCGACATAACTTCATTATAACAGGCCAAGGTAGGTTTGGATACAAACCCTGATCAGGTAAGCCCCATTATGCTTGGACCCCTACAGCACAAAGCCCCGCCTGCATGATGACAGACGGGGCTGCGAGCTTAATCAGATAAATTTGCCATCTCGATAATCCTGGTAGGCCTGACGCAGCTCTTCCTCCGTATTCATGACGAAGGGTCCACGCGCAGCGATCGGCTCGCGCAGCGGCTCTCCAGCATACAACAAGACTCGCAGCGGCGTAATTGCCTCGATACGCACCGAGCTCCACTCGCCTGATCCGCCCTCTCCAAGCCATGCGGCTTGACGCTCTCCACATGCTATCCTGTCGCGTCCAAGCCTTGCTTCGCCCTCCAGTACAAAGATAAAGCCGTTATAGCTTGAGGGGAGCTCTTGCAGCAGCACAGCCCCCGCCTCCATCGTTACCTCCAGCATCGTCACAGGCACGATATTGCGAGTAGAGGACTGAACGCCGCCGGAGGAACCAGAGAAGATGCGGACAGACACGCCCTCCTCCTCACGCACCGGCATCGTCTCCGCCCGCAGATTCTGGTAATGCGGTTCGGTCATCTTATGTGAGGCTGGGAGATTAACCCATAGCTGAAGCGAATGAACGGTCTCTCCCGGTGCCGGGTCCTCCTTATGAATGACCCCGCGTCCTGCTGTCATCCATTGGGCATCGCCTGCCCGCAGCTCGTCCTTGCCATTCGTGGAGCTGTCATAATGCTCTAGCACGCCTTCCATTACATAGGTGACCGTCTCAATCCCCCGATGGGGATGAGTATCGAAGGAGCCACGTTGGAACCAATCCTCAGCAAGAAACAGGAAGGGATCATATTTCTCCCAATTGCCTGGTCCAGGCTCCAGAATAAAGCTATTCTCATGTCCGCGATGGATCTGATTTTTCACTGCGCTCCATACATCCTCTATCCCCCGCTCGTAATGCTGCTTCTGCTTGCTCATCGCCATCACCTCTTCAATTTATTTAGTAACTATAATTAGTATAGCATGTTTCATTAGAAAAAGCACGCCTGCAACAGCGTGCTTGCCGATCATTACGGGTAAGAGGATTCACGATTGTACGACTGCTCACCACTATGATATTGCTCCAGTTGATTCAGCTTTTTCAGATCGCTTCGCAGCTCATCCTTCGCACTCTTATCCCACATCTTGACACCGGAACGATACGCAGAGCGGGCAATCAGATGGCCCGCGACCGGCGCTGTCAGGAAGACAAAGACAATACCGAGCAGCAGACGAATACTGACCACACGATGTGTGAACAGGAAATAGATAAAGGTTCCGAGCAGAATGAACAAAATACCGAGTGTAATGCTCTTCGTTGCCGCATGGGATCGAGTATAGATGTCAGGTAAACGTATAAAGCCCAGTGCGCTCAACAGGCTGAGCACAGTGCCCAGCAGCACCATACTCGCCACCAGCACTTCAATGATCACGGTTCCGCTCAATGACGACACCCCTCTCCAGAAATTTGCACAGTGCAATCGTGCTCAGGAAAGCCAGAATGCCGATGAGCAGTATCGTCTCCAGATACGCTGAAGTATCCAGCATGATCGAGAGTACAGCTACAATGCCGATGATACTATAGCCGATCGAATCCAGCGCCAGCACCCGATCAGGCAACGCCGGGCCGCGAATGACGCGAAACAATGCAATGACAATGGATATGGACAGTAGCAGCATGGATAATACCATTAATGCATCAAACATCAGCTTGTCACCTCCATTATGGCATGTTCAAATCGTTCCTTCGTCTTCACGATCGCATCCTCAAATTCGGTTACATCCATGGCATGCAGATAGAGTATGCCTTGCCTAGGCGCGATCTCCAGCACGACTGAGCCCGGCGTCAGCGTAAGCAGATTGGACAGAAGCATAATCTCCCAGTCGCTCTTAAGCTTCGTCTCCACCTTGAAGATGCCAGGCTGAATAGTGAGCTTAGGCCGGGTTACCTGTGCGATCACGATCGCGCTCGATTTCACCAGCTCTACATTAAATAACATGAATAATTTGAAAATCGACCATATTTTCCTGCCATAGAACGGCCCCGGAAAGAAACGCCGCAGTACATAGATCATGACCGCGCCGATCACATATCCGATAAAGAAGCTGAGCGTATTCCAATCATCATGAAGCAGCATCCAGACCATGGCAATAATAATATTGAGTAAAATTTGCAGCGTCACGTTGAGAGCACTTCCTTCCTGGCAGCTTAGGTTACATTCCGGTTTGCGGCAGAACTGCCTCGATGTACAGCATTGGATTCAGCATCACTTCGACGGCCTGCCCTACATAAGTCAGTACCGTCTCTGCTCCTAGCCCAAGCCCGATCAACAAGGCCGCCAGCATCGCCCCTGGAAGAAGATACCCTTTACCCGGCGACTTTTCTTCTCCTTCACTCAGAAGCGTCTCGCCCCAGAAGCTGTTAATGAAGATTTTCATCACAGAGTACAGCACGAGCAAGCTGGTCAGCAGTCCGATCGCTGCCATGACATAATAGCTTTGTGCTATCCCGCCTTGCAGAATCATCACCTTGCCTACAAATCCGCTGAGCGGAGGAACCCCGGCCAGAGCAAGCGCCGAGAGGAAGAACAACCAGCCTAGCGTTGGTCTGAACCGGATCAGACCGCTAATATCGCGTAGCCGGTCCGTGCCGGCGATGCTCATAATAACCCCACCCAGGATGAAGATCAGCGCTTTGGCAAGCATATCATGAATCAGATAGAACACCGCGCCAGTCAGCGCCTCCCTGCTCGCCACAGCGACACCAAATACGACAAACCCGACAGATACAATAACATTGTAGGCCAATATACGGCGTATATCCCCATAGGCTATCGCTCCTACTGCGCCGAGAATCATCGTCAGCGCGGACATCCAGACGAGTACCGTATGCGTGAATTCCGACTGATGATAGAAAATCAGTGTAAACATCCGCATAATCGCGTAGATTCCAACCTTGGTTAGCAACGCGGCAAAGATCGCTGCGATAGCTGCAGGAGGTGCGCTATAGGAGCCAGGCAGCCAGAAGAACAGCAGCAGACCGGCCTTTAGTCCGAATACAATGAGAAACAGCAGACTGACGGTTGTAATGAGCCCATCCTGCCCCGCAAGCGCCACACGCTCGGACAGATGTGCCATACTTAGTGTACCAGTAATGGAATACAGATAAGCAACGGCTACAATAAACAGCATGGAGGAGATGATATTGGTGATCATATATTTGATCGTCTCTCGAAGCTGCACCTTTCCCCCGCCAAGACTGATGAGCGCGTAGGAGGAGATGAGCATCACTTCAAAGAATACGAACAGATTAAAAATATCGCCTGTCAAAAAGGAGCCGTTCACCCCGCATAAGAGCAACAGCAGCAGAGGATATACATAAAACCTTTTACGATCCTCGCCAATAGAATGAAAGGTATACAGCAGGCAGGCTATCGTCACGATGGAGGCGGTGGCCGTCAAGAGCGCAGCAAGCATATCCGCTACCAGTGTAATGCCATAAGGGGCCTCCCAGCCGCCCATGTTCAAGATCTGAATCCCATCCCTGGATATGCTCCCGATCAGGACGAGCGACGAGATTAATGTTGCCGTTGTGGCAACAAGCGTAATCGCCTGCTGCGTCCTAATCTGGCGCCGCAAAAAGAACAGCAGCACACCGGAGAACAACGGGAGAAGGATCGGTAGGATGACTAGATTATTCATTCGGCTCTCCCCTCAATTTTTCCAAATCATCGGTTCCAAGCTCTACATAGGTACGATACCCCAGCACCAAGGAAAAGGCAGTCAGCGCAAAGCTGATGACGATCGAGGTCAATATAAGCGCCTGCGGCACCGGGTCGGTAAATACGTCGTTGTTCTCACCAAGCAGCGGCGCCGCGCCGCGCTTCAAGCCATTCACAGCCATCAGCATCAGATGGACACCATGCGTGAATAGTGAAATACCCAAAATAATGCGCACAAGACCCTTGCTGAGAATGAGATAGGTTCCGACAGTAAACAGGATGCCTGCAATAATTGTCATGAAAGTTTCCATATTACTCATCCTCGCCTATGCTTAATATAATGGTCATCGTCGTGCCAACCACTGCCAGATAGACGCCCAGATCGAATACGAGCGCAGTCGTAAGCTCTGTCTTGCCGAACAGCGGCAAATCCTCATACCAGAACGTTTGAGATAGAAACGGCTCATCAACTACCAATGAACCGATCCCCGTTAACAGAGCGATCATCAAGCCGACGGCGCCGACAATTTTGAAGTCGATCGGCAATATTTCATGCACCGTCTTCACGTCAAATGCGATATACAGCAGCACAAGCGCCGAGGCGGTAATCAAGCCGCCGATGAAGCCACCGCCCGGATTGTTATGCCCTGCGAACAGCACATAGATAGAGAAGGTCAAAATAATGAACACCAATATTTTGGCCGAGGTTTGCAAGATGACATCGGTGAACTTCACTTTTCATTCCTCCTTGCCTGCCGCAGCTTGATCAGGTTGTAGACGCCGATGCCCGCCGTGAACAGTACCACGATCTCCAGCATCGTGTCAAAGGCACGGAAATCAACCAGGATGGCGTTCACAATGTTCTTGGCTCCCGCAAGCTGGTACGAATTCTCGAAATAGCTCTTAATGGGCTCGAACAGGTTATGATCCTGCACCGATAAGCCGATCAGCGTAAGAGAAATACCGACACCCAGCGAGATGACGAGGCTGGACAGCTTAAAGCGCAGACGTGTCAGCTCGCGCCGCATCTTGGGCAGATAATAGAAGCACAGCAGGAACAACGCGGTTGTAATCGTCTCAACTACTAGCTGGGTGAGTGCCAGATCCGGCGCGCGGAACAGCACGAACATCAGAGAAACGATATAGCCAACTGCGCCGACCGCAATGATCGACATGAGCCTGGAGGTGCTGAAGACCACGAATACCGCAGCTATAACCATCGAGATGCCCAGCACATATTCGTATGGAGCAATCTCCGAATTGTTCTCCATATTAAGAGCGAACACGCCTTGGCCAAGCAGCGTCCCCCCCGTGAGGCAGATCATAATGATGAAGATATAGGACAGGTAATGCGCCAGAAAGCCTGTCATATACGTATTGGTAAAACGCAGTGAAGCCCGTTCGATACTGTTCAGCCCGCTGTCATACAGATTATTCAGTGTAAAGCGGCGTGGCAGATTATCGTAAATGCCCGACCATTTCTTCAGATAAATGTAGAGCAGCGAACCAAGCGCGATAATCCCTGCCGTCATTGCCAACTCCATAGTAAAGCCATGCCAGGCGGATATATGCACATCGAACGTCCCGCCATCCGCAACTAGCTGTGGAAGTATCGAGTGCATCGCAGGACGCAACAAGCTTGCGCCTACCACATTAGGAATGAAGAAGAACACGATGACCAGCAGCGCCAGCACGCCCGGAGGGATCAGCATGCCGATCGGAGCTTCATGCGGCGTCTTGTCCAGACGCTCCGGCTGATACTTGCCGGTGAATGTACGGAACACCAGAATCAGACAATAGACAAAGGTGAGAATACTTGCAACCCATGCAACGATCGGCAGCACCACCAGCCAATCATTCATGTTGCGGGCCGCTGTTAGTACCCCGGTGAAGAACATCTCCTTGCTCAAAAAACCACTGAATGGCGGCAACCCCGCCATGGACAGACCGCCAATTACGGTTAACGTGAACGATACAGGCATGATGCCCATCAGACCGCCCAGCTTGCGAATGTCCCGCGTCCCTGTCTCATGATCCAGTATCCCGATCACCATGAACAGACAGCCCTTGAAGATCGAG
This sequence comes from Paenibacillus sp. J5, assembly GCF_054955055.1. NCBI lineage: Bacteria > Bacillati > Bacillota > Bacilli > Caryophanales > Paenibacillaceae > Paenibacillus > Paenibacillus sp. J5. Next base: position 627,948 of record NZ_JBUEDD010000002.1, read on the forward strand.
TGGTTGAATAGATGGAAGATCGCTGCTAATGCAGCCCCGGAGAACAGCAATGCCTGCTCGCTGTAATCTGCATTAAGCGCATTAGAGCCGATGCCGAGCAGACACATAATTAACCCCAACTGGCTAATGGTTGAATATGCAAGCAACGCCTTCAGATCCGTCTGGCGAATCGCCATAAATGAGCCCCAGAACAGCGTAATCGCTCCGACAGTGGTTATGATCCCGAACCATTCGATATTGCCGCCGAACACGGGAGTTAGCCGCGCGACGAGATAGACCCCTGCCTTGACCATCGTTGCCGAGTGAAGATAGGCGCTAATGGGCGTCGGCGCCTCCATCGCATCCGGCAGCCAGATGTGGAACGGGAACTGAGCCGACTTCGTGAACGCCCCTAGCAGCACCAGCAGCATCGCCGGCAGGAATAATCCATGCTCCGACAGTTGTCCCGACATAGCAATCAGCTCTCGCACGCTCAAGGTGCCTGAAGCTGTGTACAGCATAAGAAAGCCGAGCAGCATTGCAAAGCCGCCGGAAATCGTGATCAGCATCGACTTCTGGGCGCCGTAGCGCGATCTGCCCCGTTGATACCAGTAGGCGATCAGCAGGAAAGAGGAGACGCTCGTCATTTCCCAGAAAACATAGAGAACAAGCAGGTTATCAGACAGCACGATGCCCAGCATAGCTCCCATAAACAACAGTAAATAGATATAAAAATTATGCAGCGCTTCCCGTTCCATCGACATATAATAAATGGAATACAGGACAACTAGTGCTCCGATACCCGTAATAATAAGCAAAAGCAGCAAAGCCAAACCGTCAAGATGCAAGGTGAAGTGGATGTCCAAGGAAGGAATCCAGGGTATGGAGTGAATGACAGGCGCCATGGCGGGATCAAGAGGAAAGTATCCCAGGAAATAAACAAATAACAACAGAGGAATGATGAGCACGAACCAGCCGGTATGGACACGGCGGAAGCTCTTGTTCAGCAACGGAACAAACAGGGTGAACAGAAATGGCGTAAACACAGCGAAATGCAACCAGGACAACGTGGAACCCCCTATTTCATGTAGTTTAGGCTTGTTCCAACTTTGCGCACATGTGAAAATAGATGTGACAGACAGCTTATAAAATTGTAATATAAACCCAATTATTGATATGAATTGCAAACCGTGAATTTTCAAAAGTGCGCAAAGCCGGTCGGTCGGGCAGGCAAGGGCTTCAAGCAAAGTGTAAAAGCTGGGCGAAATGGGATTACTAAAACATTATACACTAAACCAATTGACAGCACCAAACAAAAAATGTACCCTGTTACTAATGTCTAGATTCTGAAGACTCTAAAACTGCTAGAGGCACAACTATTCTGATGAGGTGAGCGGCTACGTGAGGAATACAAAGATGGATGAAGTCATACTGGTTTGTGTCTATTATGGCCCGAACGGTGAGCGCCTAATTCGCAGAGGGGGCAACATTGCCAATATGCTGAATTGCCCATTGTATGTACTGACTGTTGATCCTCTGCCGGAAGACGAGCTTGATATTGAGAAAATCCACTACATTGCGAAGTGGAAGGAAGCGGCCAAAGAGTATAATGTCAAGGAATTTATTGTGAAATATAATGAAAAACGCCCTGTGGCCAAGGTGATTGGCGATGTCGCCAAGCAAAAGCATGTGACTCAACTTGTTCTGGGGCAGACAGCACAGAGCCGCTGGAAGGAAATTACCAAGGGTTCGTTCATTAATATTTTACTGAATGAAATTCCATTTGTAGATCTCCATGTCATCTCTGTATCGCGTGAACTGAAGGATCAGGACGGATTCTTCGAGAAAGGCGTGCGCGCTTATCTGCTTCAGGACGATGAGGGCTATCGGCTGTCCTTCAACCATACGCAACAGGATGTGTACGAGGGCATATTCTATAAGGAAGTCGGCACAGATTTCAACAATGGCGTATTCAAGTTTATGAAGGATAATCAGATGCTTGAAGTACATGTATGCGATGATTATGTGAAGGATCTGAAACCTCTCCCCCCCCTTGCGGGCAACGAAAGCAAGCGGTGACGATGATTCAACGAAGGTGACATCTGGGGAAGTAATCTTTCAGCCCACCAGCTTAAAAAGCAAACACCAGAACGCTGATCATACGGCGTTTTCGGTGTTTGCTTTTTGTTTGAAAGTTTTCTCCTTGTGCTCCACGGAGAGTGGTTCATGCGCCACCGTACCGTGTCCTAGTTAATGAATGCTTTTCTTCTCCATGCTTCCACCCAGTACATCGGACACTTGCTGGATCGAGATGAATGCAGACGGATCAATCTCTTGAACCATCGCCTTCAGCTTCGCCAGCTCCAGACGGGTCACCACACAATAGATAACCTGCGTATCCACATTGGAATAACCGCCCTTGGCATAAAAATACGTCGTCGGCCGGCCGAGGCGATCCATGATCGCTTGCGAAATCTCCTCATATTCGCTTGAGATAATGGTAACCGACTTTGATTCATCAAGTCCTTCAACTACAATATCCATCACTTTTGCTGCAATATAGAAGGTGAATATCGAGTACATTGCCGAATCCGGTCCAAATAAAAAGCCGGCAATGGTAAAGATGACGACATTGATTAACATAATGATCTGTCCCACAGGAATACGGGTTTTCTTGGAGATGAGGATGGCGACGATCTCTGTGCCGTCCAGCGCGCCGCCATAGCGGATCGCCAGACCTACGCCGGCTCCGAGCAGTACGCCGCCATAGAGCACTGCCAATATTTTCTCATGAGTAAATGGTTCAACATGATGCAATATAGCTGTTGTCAACGACATGACAGCAATTCCGTATAAGGTGGACAAAGCGAAGGTTCGGCCAATCTGCTTGTAGCCGATAAACAGAAAGGGAAGATTGATGACGAAGATCAGAACGCTTAACGGCAGCGGGGTAATACTAGACAAGACAATCGAAATCCCGGTAATTCCTCCATCGAGCATGCTGTTAGGGACAAGGAAATATTCCAACGCCACCCCCATCAAAGCCGCTCCGAGCGTGATGAATATTATACGTTTTAGAATTTCAGCAACGGTATGTTTTTTATGAGCTCGAGCCATAACTACTCCTCCAATATGTATCCCAGTCTCTTGTTTGTTTTGATTACATTCTACAAGGGACAGACGGCGCTACGCCTGTCCGCGGCAATGGTGCAGCGCGACCACCATCAAATCTGTGGCTGCCTCCGTATTCGGGAATAGCTGCTGCGCCTCTGCAACCAGATCGGCCAGATCCTCGTCACTGTAGCGGGAGCTGAAGTGGGTCAGCAACAGCCTGCGGGCGCCTGCGGCCCTGGCGGCCTGTGCCGCATGCTGGGTCGTCGAGTGGCCGAATTCGATCGCCTTCTCCGCCAATGCTGCCTCAAAGGTCGCTTCATGGACGACCAGATCCGCATGATGACACAATCGGGCCACGTTATCACAAGGCTTGGTGTCCCCCAGTATAGCTATGACCCGTCCCTTTACAGGCGGTTCAGTAACCGTACTGGCCTCGATGATCGTCCCATCCTCCAAGACGATGTTCTCCCCTTTCTTGAGGCGTCCATACATTGGTCCTGCGCCAATGCCGAGCTCCTGCAGCTTCTCTGCCTGCAGCCGACCAGGCTGATCCTTCTCCGTAATTCGGTATCCGTAGCAATCAATCCGATGCTCTAGCGGCAGCGCCTCCACCATGAAGCGAGCATCTTCATAGACGAGCCCCTCCTCGATCTCATGAATATGCAGGTCATGTCCGAGATGAGTTTCAGAGATGGAGAGCGTCGTCTCCAGCCACAGACGAAGCCCTTTGGGGCCATATAGCGCAACTGGCTGCAGTCCCCCCTGAAACGCACGGCTGGATAGCAGTCCCGGCAAGCCAAAAATATGATCCCCATGCAAGTGCGTGATGAATATCCGGGAGATTCGGTTCAGCTTGTATGATGTATGCATCAATTGATGCTGAGAGCCTTCCCCGCAATCGAACATCCAGATGTCGTGCTGAGGCTGTCCAAACTGAATAATAAGGGAGGTGACATTGCGGTTTTTGGCGGGCCGCCCTGCACCGGTTCCCAGAAAGCAAAGCTCCATCTCTCTTCCCCCTTTCTCCGTCTGTTCGTGTAATTTCTTCCTGTTGTTGAGAATATAATGGACTTGACCATGAAGCCAAGCATTAGGAGTGACGCGTATTAATGACTATAGCCCTGTACTAAAAAAACTTGGCTCCGTCCTGCTAGGGAGCCTCATTATTGTCAGCGCCATTCACCTGTTCATATTACCCCATCATATTATTGAAGGCGGCATGCTAGGTGTCGGTCTGTTAGCCAGCTATGCTACACCGATTCCATCCGGAGCAGCGATCATCATACTGAGTCTGCCTGTCTACGGCTTTACCTATTTCTTCTACAAATCGCTGTTTTGGTTCAATCTGCTTGGCGTCATCTGCATTTCAATCCTGCTTGAGCTCATGCCTCCACTAGAGCTGCCCTTGGCTCTTTCCCCTGTACTCAGCGCCTGGCTAGGCGGTCTGATGGTTGGCTCAGGTGTCGGCCTACTGCTGCGCTCCCATATTACGACGGATGGTCTGGACTTACTCGCCCATCTATTCAGCTTCCGGGCAAAAGTGAACGTTGGCGTGCTCATCTTTGTTCTGGATATGCTGGTGCTGATCGGAGGGATGTTTGTACTTAGCAAGGGTCAGATTATTCTGTCGCTCATTACAGTGGCCGGGATCGGCCTCATGACCACCCTGCTCACCTGGGGACGAAGGCACTAACCAGCTCCGATTCGTCCAAGCCGCGCTGCTGCCTGACCCGCTAACGAAACCATGGCACACCTCCCGGCTGCGGCTCGATCGAGTGTGAAGCAGTCGCTTTTGGCTCGTATATTATAAAATAACAGCATTTGCTATGTCAAAGCAAGCTTTTGTGCATCCAGATCGCTGCTTGCGCTCCCTCCCCCATCGCTATAGCGAGCTGCTCGGAATGGATACCGATGTCTCCTGCCGCCCAAACATGAGGCACGGACGTCATCTTGGTCCGCGGATCTGTCCATACATGACCATTTTCCTCCACCTCAGCTCCTAGCTGCATGGCAAGCTCTGAGCGTACCCGGTTTCCTCCCATCGCCATAAAGGCATGGCTAACAGCAATATGCTCCCCGCTCAGCAACGTAACACCCGTCAATTGCCCGCCGCTCGCATGAAGATGCTGCACAGGGCTGTCCGCATAACGAATGCCGTATTCAGCAAGCTTGGTACGCCGTTGCTCCCGCCCGGTTGGCTCTAGCGTCTGTTCCACCACAATAATGTTATTCGTCCAATATCGCAGCGTCAGTGCCATAGCTGCACCTGCCTCACCGGAGCCGATGACCAGTGTTGCGCGCCCTTTCACCTCAAATCCATCACAATCTGGACAGACATAGACGCTCTTACCCAGACATTCGACCAGACCCTCCAGCTCCGGGAGTCGATCCTTGATGCCAGTCGCAAGCAGCAGGCGCTTGCCGTAGTAGACTGCTCCGCTTGATTCCACCTCCTGTACTGCCCATCCATCCTCCTGCCTTTCCACTCTATTGACCGTTCCCAGCCGGAACTCAATGCCCAACTGCTCTGCCTGTCTTCTCCCAAGATCGCGCAGATGCTGTCCACTTACGCCCTCTGGCCACCCCAGCACATTATGATAGGACCGGCACAGTACCGATCTTCCATCCTCTGCATCCAGTACAAGTGTCGCCCTCCCGTACCTTCCCAGTTGAATCGCCGCCTGCAGCCCGGCTATTCCTCCACCGATAATAATAGCATCATACAGCATCGCTGTTCCTCCTTCGATTGCTTCCCATTACGCTTTACCCTTTTACTATCCCCAAATGTATGGCATAATCAAATTTTGATCACCATCTATGGAACGGCAACAGATGGGGTAAAATATGGGAAAGACAATAATATGGAATGGAGGACCTATCCATGGATCAGCTTCTACTCGTCTTTACAGGCGGAACGATCGGCAGCATAGCAACAGGACGACAAATTGATGTCCGATCCTCTGTCTCCTCTGAACTGGTAGATCGTTATTTGCAACGCGCCGGCGAACATGCACCGCAGCTTACAACCATGCAGCCGTTCAATATTTTAAGTGAAAATCTGCTTCCGCAGGACTGGATTGCTTTAAAGGAAAGTATAGCAGACCAGCCTGAGCGTTATTCCGGCATCATCATCACCCACGGCACCGATACACTCGCCTATAGCGCAGCAGCGCTAAGTTATCTGTTCCATGATACCCGTGTTCCAATTGTAATGATAGCCAGCAATTATCCACTGGCAGATCCCCGTAGCAGGGGCGTACAAAATCTGGAGGCTGCCATCGCCTTTATTTGCAGCGAGCGCCTGCCCGGTGTTTTCGTCTGCTTTGAGAACAAGCAAGGAGAAGCCCTGCTGCATCTTGGCTCTCGCATCCGTCAGTCTGCGCCATTCACAGACGAGTACGAGAGTGCATATGGGCTGCCATTCGGGCAAATGAAGGACGGCTGCTTCCATCCGGTAGAGCATGCGGTAAATCCTAAGCTAGAGCAGTTGACTCCGCTCTCACGCTCCCTGCTGCCACAGGATGTCGCGTTTACGACCGATGTGGTCTATATCCAGCCCTATCCAGGACTGGACTACAGTTATTATTCATTTGACCAGGCCAACCGCCCGCAGGCTATCCTGCACGATCTGTATCACTCAGCGACGGCAGGGACACGGTCGGACAGAGAGGGACGCTATTCTTTGCCTGCCTTCATCCAACGCTGCAGGCAGGCTGGTATTCCTGTCTACCTCTGCCCGTTCAAGGAAGAGAATGCTCATCTGTACGCGACCTCCTCAGTGCTGCTGGAGGCAGGCGCTATACCGCTGCGGGGAATCACCTCGGAGGCGGCACTCGTTAAGCTGATGCTTGCTTATGGCACCCCTTCTCTGCATCCGATAGCAGCCACATGGGTACAGCATACAACTTTGTTGCACGAGCATATCGCTGCGAGCGCTGCAAGATAATACTGCGTCTACTTGGAGCCACTACGGCGGAATGTGCGTCCTTGCGGCGAGATGCGGCCACACTAGAATATGGAGGGAATGCATGTGATTAAAGATATACAAGATGAGCTGCAATCACAGGAAATCGTCAGGCAGTTGCTGGATCTGCCCGATCCCGCGGCACTTCAGCAGTTTCTGGAAGAGCTGCAGCCTTATGATGTAGCCATACTATTCAATGGCCTCCCTGCATCCGATCAGGTGCGGCTGCTCGCTCATCTTGACCTAGCCACCCTTACTGATCTGGTCGAGGAGCTGGAACGGGAGCAGCAGGTTGTCGTGTTCCAGATGCTCGATCCGGCAAGAACCGTTGAGGTTATGGATCGAATGGATAATGACGACCTCGCTCAATACCTCGGCTCACTGAGCGAGGAGGAATCCAGACGCCTCCTCTCATCCATGAAGCTGAGCGAATCCTCCGCAGTTCGCCAGTTGATGAATTATCCTCCTGAAACAGCGGGACGGATTATGAATAACCGCTATGTGTGGATTCCGGCACATTATACGGTTACTGAGGCCATCGCCAAAATACGCGACTTTGCCGAAATCTCGGAGGCCATCAGCTATCTGTATGTCATCGATGACAACAAGCAACTGCTTGGCGTCGTCTCCTATCGTGATCTCATATTGGCTATGCCTGAGGAACGCATACAGGATCTGATGTATACACGGGTCATCTCTGTACAGGTCGACACAGATCAGGAGAAGGTTGCTGATGTCATCCGCAACTATGACTTCCTTGCCGTGCCTGTCATCGACTCGGAGCGCCGCCTGGTCGGCATCGTGACCGTTGACGATATTATCGATATTGTCATCCAGGAAGCCGATGAGGATATCCAGAAGCTGTCTGGGAGCGGCAAAGACATCGACTTTCATACACCGGCTACAGTCGCTGCTTTTCGTCGCCTTCCCTGGCTCGTACTGCTGCTACTTATTGGACTTGTGTCCGGCTCTATCATCAGTCAGTTCGAGGATACACTTGGCAAGGTTGTCGCGTTAGCCTACTTTATGCCGATGATTGCCGGCATGACTGGCAACACCGGCACCCAGTCTCTGGCGGTCGTGGTACGCGGCTTGATCAACAAACAATTAAGTGCCAGGGAGGTTGTACATCTGATACGCAGGGAGCTGCTCGTAGGGATGATCATCGGTGGCTGCTGCGGCGTCTTGATCACTGTGATCGCTTATCTGTGGCAAGGCAGCCTGATGCTTGGACTTACGGTCGGGTTGTCGCTGCTTCTTACGCTTATCATCGGCACAATGGCAGGAACTGTCATACCGTTGCTGCTCAGCCGCTTCAATGTTGATCCGGCCGTGGCTTCCGGCCCACTGATTACAACACTAAATGATGTGCTCTCGTTATTTATTTATTTTGGAATCGCTACGCTATTCATTCATTATCTTGTGTAACTGGCTGTCGTACTACGCCAAGCATTAAAAAACCCGAGCTGTCGGTGATTCCACCAAACAGCTCGGGACCGTTTCTAGAATTGATTCAAACCGCTATATTGCCCAACCACCTTTAACAAAGGCTCCGCTAGAGGCAGCACGAATTGCATCGGACCTGTCACGTATTGTCCACTGCGATTATGAATGGTGGCCTTGCGAACGTAGACTCTATAGGAAGGCTGATAAGCCGTGGTTCGGACATACTCCACATTTTCCTCACGCTTGCTGGTCAGCGTCACCCGTCTTTCTTTTAGCTCACAGGGCGTGATACTGATGACATCGTCAAATTTCAAGTGATAGTTCAAATGCGGCTTATGAAAAACCAGCTCCTTCGTGGAGACGGTAATGCCATAATCCGTCTTCTTCTGAGACCATTTCAGTTCTCCATCCAGTTGCTTGAGCTGAATAAAATCTCGGTTCATGACGCATCCGCTCCTCTCCCCTAGCTTGTACGTTTATTAAGCATAACACAGATCTCCCCTTTAATCAGCCTCTTACCTTTTCCTTACAGTCGGGACATATGCATCAAATTGGCGGCATGGCGGGCACCCGTACATACTGTATGTATGCCCTGCTCATATAGTATGCTGAGGTGATGAGCAACCGATGGTTAAGAAGAATTATCCCAGCCGCAGTATCAGAGGCAAACGGCGTGTTAACCGATATTTAGCCCAGAACACTTCACTTCGCAAATATGTGCCGGTAACCGTTCGTTTCAGCATACGCAATCTGACCCGAATGGCACAGCGCTATTCTTCACTTTATATTAAGCCGGATGTCGGTTCACTCGGTATTGGCGTGCATAAGCTGATCCGCCGCAGTGGCGGCTATCAGTTGGTGCTCACGCACAAGAAACGGCAGCTACACAAGGAATTCAGCACCGCATCACATGTCTATCGCTACCTGAAGGCTTCGAAGCATACGCCTCTCATCATTCAGCAGAGCATCTCCTTGGATAAATTCCAAGGCAGGCCCTATGATCTAAGAGCCATGGTACAGCGAAAACCAGGAGGACCTTGGGTGTGCACCGGAATTTTGGTCAAGATCGGAGGTAAAAACCGAATCACTACCAATTATTATCAAGGCGGAGAGATGCTCACCTATGAGCAATTTTTGCAAGCCAAAGGCTATTCCAGTACAGAGCGCTCCGCGAAGCAAGCCTATATTAAAGAAATCGCGATCGCAATGGCAAAGACTCTGAGCAAAAAAAGATCAGGCATGCAGGAGATGGGCATTGATCTGGCCTTCGATAAACATAAACAACTGTGGGTAATTGAAGTCAATACCTATCACCCGCAATTTCATCCACTCAAAAAAATCGCCCCTTCCATGTATCGACGAATGATGCGCTATGCCCGCAGTTACGGACGGACTCGTGCTAAATGATGAGGGCACGAGCAGCCTCCATTCCTCAAGAAAACACAAAAAAGCCTGCCGCAAAATGCGACAGGCTCTTGTGTGCTTGGCGACGTCCTAC
>NZ_JBUEDD010000020.1:0-54126 GCF_054955055.1 Paenibacillus sp. J5
TCACTCCAGATTTTGTCCGTCGTCCTCGATTCGGATGCTCCCTCCATACAGGCACTGGTGACGACATCCGCTCAGCAGCGCTGACCGGCCCTCAATCTGCACATCCTCCTTGCCCCCGATCCAGGGCATCGTTAATACGGGCACACAAGGCGATTTTTTCACTCCGTATGAATCGACCATCGTGCTGCTCTGCACGGCTGGATTCTGTACACTAGAACAATTGCCGAAGCTGACAATATTGCGCCCGCTAACATAATCCCCCACATTCGCCTGAGCCTTGCCTTTGATCGATACCCCATGGCTAAGCGGCAGCTCCAGCCGTGTCGGCTGTGTGCCGCATGAGCAGCTCAGGATCGCTCCTGCAACCACATAGCTCTGCTTCACTCCCTTACCTGGCTCAACCTGAACAGGCTGCGATGTTGACATGTCTACTCCTCCTCCGACACTCTAGTAGCCTGGCTCCATTTCCATTTCCATTTCCTTTTCCTTTTCCACTTCCTCCGCTTCGTTATGCAGTAATCGCGTGTCCCTTGGCTCAACACTCATCACAGGCTCCAGCCTAATCCCTGTCATCCCTCGGCGCAGGATGCTCTCGGCAACTGCCAGCTCGACATAGATGGCCAGGCTATGCAGTTCCTGCACTCGGAATACGGCCGAAGTTACTTGACTCGAATTCAGCACAAGCTGCCGCACAGTGCCGTCCCTGTGCCACTCCGTACCTTCTCCGGCTCCAGCAATGACCTGCAGCAGCGGTACCCAATACAGCTCCTGGCGACAGCGCGCCACATCCGCCAAAACAACAAGCTGCCAGTCGGCAGCCGGCACATACATCTCCAACACTCGTTTCAGCCGATCCGACACGAGCGGTACCGGATGCTCGATCAGATCCGGGTAGACAACAGCGGCCTGCGCCTGGATCGCCACATGAAGCGGCTCTCCCTGCTCTGGAAGCGCCGCTCCGCGCGCCAAGCCTCCACGCAACAGTTCACCATACACCTTGCCCAGTTCCGGTACCTGCAGCGATTCCTTTCCCCTCGTATCTGCCATCAGCTTAAAATAGCTCGCCGCCCCCGCCGTATAAGGCAGCTCCTCCAGCCGCATCAATCCAGGCGACCTCATCCTCCCCGCATAGGCAGATGGGACAGTCACCGCAGTGGTCGCATATAATCCCTGCTGCACTGGAGTAGCATCATCCCCCTGCAGCTCAACCCGGTGGTCAGCAGCCGCCACCGACCTGATCTCCTCTTCCGTCTGCTCCCCGACCAGGGGCAGCGGTCCGCTGCGGCGAACGAACGCCCGCAGCAACGCGCCGTCATCCAACTGCGCCCCGCGGAAATCTGCCCCAGTGATCTGCGCTCCGGTAAAATCCGCACCGCGCAGGTCAGACCCGGCAAAGCAAGCCCCCTCCAGCTCTGCGCCAAAGAACGACACCTCTGCCAGCCGACTGTCCCGAAATATAGCCCCACGCAACCGTGCGTATGGAAAAGCTGCACCGCTCAGATCGCAGCGCTCGAATCGGAGTCCCTCTGTCGGCGGCGGTCCCCACGGCAGAGCGGTTACACCGGCATCGGCATCTACCGCTGCAAACCTGCTGCCTGCCAACGCACACCCGGCAAAGCTTGCGCCATAGAGACGGCTGCCTATGAAGTGGCAACCATCCAATGCGCAGTTTTCCCATCTGGTTCCTGCTAGTACAGCCTTCTGTATGCTGCTCCCCTTCAGACTACAACTGCGAAAGGCCGTATAACGCATATCCAGCCCATCATAGTCACCTTCATCCAGCAATGCGCTGTCAAAGGCTTGATAGGCATATCCCTGCTCTTCCTTCTCCTCCAGCCATGCCTTGAGCTTGTCGGAGATAGCCGTTGTCTGCTCCACACGATAGATCGACTCGCTCTGATCCCGATATTCCCCGACTCTCGCCTCAAAGCTGTCTGCCCGCTCTAATCGCCCGAAGCTCTCCAGAACACACGCCTCCTGGAACGCCTCCCGCAGCAGCGCAACCACATAAGCATTCAGCAGCGGGACAGCGAGCTGGCAGGCATGCTCCAGCTCATTGGCATCTATCGCTCCCTGATAGCTCCGCTTCCCTGCTTCCTGGCTTAACCTCTCCCTGAAGACCGTCAGTGCGGGCAGCAGCCAGGATGCCTCATAGATATGCCGAATAGGCGCTCTATCCAGCAGCCAGCGCTCATCCGTTGCTTCCACCAGGTACAGCATCCGCTCTGTTGCTTCGTTCTCCACCTGATTCTGGCTCTGTGCTGCCTCATGCCCATGCACAAGCCCTCGTCCCTGTTTCCATCCAGAGTCTTGTTGAAGATCGAGCTTCCCAGCCTGCTCCATTTTCCCGCCTTGACCAAGACCGAAACCGCGCAAGGCCTCCTTCTCCCCGCTTAGTCCAAAATCGAACCCTTGCACGCTCTCCTTCCTGTCGCTTGCTCCAGGCCCGGACTCGTTCCGCTGCTCCTTTGTCCGTCTCTCCCCTGGGATCAGCGAGGTACGCAGAACAGAGTAAGTCACCATCGCGATGGCACCCTTGCTCCCATTCGCCTGGTGGAAGGCGATCTCGTGAAACTGAAGATCCAGCATCTGCACCGCCTCCTGCCTCCACGCCTCCTTGCCCTGCCTCCAGCGCCTCTCCAGCTCCTGCCTCAGCTTCTGCATACAAGCTGGAACAGCCTGCTTTCGAAAATTTTCCCGGATTTGCTCTCGATCCACCGTCTGCCCCCTCTTCATACGGCGTGTCTTAGTCCTGCCACTGCTTTGGCATCGCTCACCGCCCGCTCGCCCCCGGCTACGTCTCATCGCCTTAACGCCTCGCCCGCGACCAGTACGCCTGCGTGAAGGCGCCCGCAATAACGCTCCTTCGGCGTCCTCTGCTCCCTGCAGAGGTTCAGGACACCCTGATCGTTCGATCTTGTAGTAGCGTTCTATAGTCGTGACGAGTAAATTACGATTACTGCTCCCCCCGAATATCTTAATCATCTGTGATTTAACCGCTTAAGCGGTTGCAATTCGGGGACAAAGGCGAACGCTTCGCCTTCAACAGCCTGCCTCTCCTCTGCACAACTATCTTCCGTTGGCTCTAGGGCGTGTCTGAAAACTCTGAACGGAACAGATCTGGCCGAATTTTCGTTCCAGGCAAGGCGCTTTTTCGCAGGCGTACCGGGGGTGCGCCTGCGAAAAAGCAACGCAGCATGGGGCGAAAAGGCGGGGAGAGATGCCCTTTAACGGGTTTTCAGACACGACCTAGTTCGACTTGACCTCGCTGCCGACCAGACTCGTCAGACCTGCCATATTGAGCGTGCTGCCCTTGCAATCAATCTGCAGCTCCTTGTCCGCCGAGAGGGAGATCGTCTTCGCCTTCAGCGTTAACGCCCCATTCGCCCGCAGGCTTAATTGCTTGCTGCTGGTGAGGGAGATTCCCTCCTTCTCCGACAGCCTGATATAGATTTCGCCCTCCTTGCCGCTAATGACCAGTTCATCCGGCCCCAGTCGGATCTCCTTGCCCGACGGCGTTCTTAGCAGCTTCACCTGCGGGTTCCCCAGCTTATTGCTTGCGCTGGCCTGCCTGTTGCCCCGAACCGCTGCACCCGCAACAGCCTCCGCTTCTTCCTTCCCTGGAAAATAGACTGCGACACGATCCCCGATCTCCGGCATGACATACCATCCGGTATTTCCGCCCGCTCCATAGGCCGTTGTGTACGGGAACCAGTGCGCCTTATTCGCCTCCTGCGCCTCATCAATATCCAGATGCACCTTCACCTTATCCGCTCCGACCGCGATAACGGTGCCCGGCAGTGAAGCGCCGATCAGCCGCTCGTTGTAGAGCCTCTTTTTCCTTAGCCCCTTATGCGGACAAAGCAAGTATTGATGCGTCAGCAAGCCGTGCTGCATCGACGTATGCGCTTCATATACATAGAACCGCCGCCCTTGAAGCACCAGGCTCCCCCCCAGCTCCAGCACCTCCTGTGTTTGCAGCTCCATTACGGTGAAGTCATGCTCATGAACGGAGATCGTATCATTTTCTGTAAAATAATGATAAGGCGCCAGCCGCTTGCGCATCGTATATGTGCCTGGCTGCAGCTTGATCCCGGTCTCCTGCTCATAGATGCCAAAATAGAACTTTGGCTTGTCGAATTGAGCAGCCGGAACGAGACTCGTCCGAAAACGCGAGGCCAGCCGCCGCAGAAACTCCCAGTCCGTCTCCTCATATTGCAGGGTGAACCGTCCCAGCTTCGCGCCTCCGGTGCCTTCATCCATCGCATCCAGCCCCGGATAGTCCTGACCGATCTGCCGCAGCAGCTCGGGGATGGTCAGCTTCGCCTGTTGGAAGGAACGGCTTTTCCGCTTCCGATCCAGCAGATACGTGGAAGAGATTGCATCCACCTCCAGCATATAGACGCCGCCCTGTGCGCTCACCTCGACCGATAGCGCCAGCCCGCTGAACAGCAGTCTGCTCACGCCCTCCTCATCGGTCTGACGCACCTCGATAACGGTATCCCGCTCGATCCGATCCACAACCTCATCCTTCTGCTCCTCCGGGATGATGCCCGTACAGATCATACGCGTATGCTCATTAATCATTTTCGACAGATACAGCTCATGCAGCTCCAGTGAATCAAACGGCGTCACCTGCAAATTATGATAGCCCGTACTCATCCTTCCTCCACCTCCTGTCCGTCTGCCAGTGCCAGTGAATGCATCATCCGATGCGCAAGCGGCTGCCACAGCGCCATTGCCCGCTCCGTACAGTTGAACGAGCACATCAACGCCTGGCCATCCAGCACAACAAACGCCATATAGTTGTATAGCGGCTCATCCAGTGCAGGGGAGATGAACTCGCAGCACCCCATCGCCTGACCGTCGGCACGCTCTGTTACACGGTGCCCGATCCACCTGCGAATCGGCTGCATCGAGCGCAGCAGCTTGACCATTTCCTCCGTGAAATCCGGCACTCCCTCCTCCGTCAGCGTATAGTCCGACAATGAAAAAGCGATCGTAATCGCCCCCTCATCGTCTGCATAGATGATCGAAGGACGATGCTCGGAAGGGAATTTCAGACGCGCCTCCTCCGGCGTGAGCAGGCGGAAGGCTCGTGGCAGGAAGGTCAGCAGCCTGCCTCCCAGCAGCTCCTGCTGACCAAATGGCACCCATTCCTCACCGATCCGCTCCGGGTAATTCGATAGCGGTGCTAATCGCTCTGGCTCCTCTGTTACTCCCTGCTCAGCCGCGCGCGCACTCCCCTCCTCGCTCTCTCGGCGCTGCTGCTCCTCCAGCTCGCGCATCATCGCCACTATCTTCTCGTCCATATGCTCCATGAACTCTTATCCCCCTTCTTGTACTCACTCCACGATCATGACTCGCGGCGCGCCTCCATGCCGAGCCGCATGGCGTGGCTGCCCCTCCGTCTTGCCTGCAAGCTCGAGTATGCGTCTGAGCGCTTCAACCAGCGGCCAATTCCCCCATCTGCGAAGCTGCGACGGCTCCTCTCCAAGCTTCGCTGCCACATAAGCCATAATGACGGTCCGCTCGACTACCCCGCTGTTCAAGCATTGCAAGCCGAAGGCAATGTCCCACGGATCGCTCGTGCCGCTGGCAAGCAGCTCACTGGCGTAGCCTCCGGTAATCGCCGGATGCAGTGTCGGCTCTCCTCGTCCGGCATAGACGGCGCCGATCAACTGAACGGTATTATATTCGGTCATCATATCGAAGAAGCCGCGATACTCTGTCCGCAATCGTGCTCCCGCCTTGAGCTTGAAGCGCGCCAGCTCCAGCTCGCTGCCTGCTCGCACCGGCTCCGTATCCAGCACCAGCTCAGTACGGGACAGCGTATAATCATGCTGACGGCTCGCGCCGAGCACACGAAGCTTCAGCAGCGTCTCCTGCCCTGTCGAAACATAGGGGAGCTGCATCTCCTGCTCCAGCACATAGATCGTTTCCCCTTGCTTGATTATGCCTGGCCTGACCACCAGCGTGTGCTCCCGCACCAGCACCTCCGTTCCAGCAATAATGCCATCTGAATAATGCTGATAATGAAGCTGAATTAGATGGCGGGGATAGTCGCGAAGCTTGCTCAGCATCTCGCTTTTCAGTACTCGTCCTTTCTCAAAGTGAGGATAATAATCTGTAAACATCGCCCTCTCCCCCAATCCGTCCTCTGTCTACGCCGCCGGGCGAGTCCCCCCGCATACGCCGTGTTTCATTTCAGCCCGTCAAAAAAATCCAGCTCCGACTGCTCGCTCTCAAACGCGAAAAACTGTCGCGGACCCACATAAAGCTGCTCCTGCTGCCGCAGCACAGGTACGGCCTCGAAGCCCCAGCGGTTGTCGCCTGCATACACAAACAGCTTCACCTCGCCGTTGGCAATCGCGTCCGTCTCCCCTTGGGGAATTCGCTGCCCGTATTCGGCTGCGATGTCCTCATACAACGCCTGCTTGTACAGCCTCGGGTTGCTCCGGTATACATATTTGCGCCGCACGCCGCCCTCACTGCCGCTGAGAAACAGCTCGATCTCCCCGACGCCGGACGGCCGCGAGATCGTTCCCCGCGCTTGGTTCATACGCCCAAGGCTGCTGATCAGCACCTGCTCCTGGCCGCTATGCGTGTACGCGGCAACCGAATACGGGATGACCGGCGCACCGCCGGTTATCGTCGCCTCGACCACACCTGCCTTGCGGTCGGCCAGATAACGGATCGCTCCGCGCAGGCAGGCCAGCTTCAGGTCCGGCACTCGCCCCGCCTCCTGCTGCTGCCGAAATTCAATGCTGCGACCCGGCACAAACTCCTTGAGCGCCTCGCGAAAGGCATCGATCCGGCAGGATTGCCCTGTCAGCTTGATGATCGAATACTGCTGCAGCCGCCCGTCGCGATAGAATTCCTCGAGAAATTTGCGGACAATATCGTAAATATCCGCTTGAATCAATCGATTGATCTCCCGAATATTGAACACCACATCCGGGTAATGATGCGCATCGCAGAACCTGCCGTCCTCTACCACAGACAGCAGCCATCGGCTAACCGCCGTTACATGCAGATCATCCTCCTGCAGCTCCTTCTCATGGAAGCGGCTGCGAATCATGCCTGTTCGCTGGTAGAACTGCTCCTTCATCCGCTCTGCCATCTCCCACAGAAAATAAAAATTGCTCCGCACCCGCATATACTCATCTCGTGTCCGATTCACATAATCGGCATAGCGCGTAGGAATCTGGCGCTCCGCCTCGGCATACGCCGCCTCGAAGCGCGCATAGACCGCCTGGGCTCCATGCTCATCTACCATCCGGTACACATCCGTTCCTTGCGCATCAAGCAGACGATCCATATCCGGCTTGCTCCCTTGCCCGCTATAATAGGCGGCAAATGCCAGCTTCATATATTGCATAATCCGATACGTAATGTTATTACCACCAAAGTTCGTATCGCCATTCTCATACGTCGCATGAATATGGAGCTTGTAGGCAATCCGGTCATCCTCGATCGTGAATCGGCACGACGACAGATCGGTCGTTCCACCGCCGCAGTCGATCACCAGCGCCTGATATTCCTCTCCATTACGGAAGCTGCCGCGTCCGATCTGTGCGGCGATCGTGTTATAGAGCACCGCTAGCCCTTCATCAAGCGCATGCTCCTGCTCGATGTCATAGCCTGGCAGCAGGGAGGAGAATAATGCCAGATATTGCGTCTTCAGCTTGACTGGACTCGTCAGATGCAGCCGCTGGAAGCGACACTTGAACTGATGCTCAGCCACCTCGATTACGTACTTGAGATACGCGCGCATAATATCGTGACGCTTCACACGCATGGTCTGCCCATTGACGTCCGTCAGCTCCTCCTCCTTATCCGGCTGATTGACCCAGCGCTTCATCCCCCGAAGCACCGTCGCCTGACCGCCGTAGCTGTTGCGTCGCAGCGCCCGCAGCGCCTCATGGCCAAACGAGAGACGCGGCTCGCCCTCACCCGAGCAATCCTCCGCGCTAACTACGGTCGGCAACAGCTCGCTCCAGGCCTCCAGCCGGGCCGCACTGTCCGGGAAACGAACATAATTAATAGCATCCAGTTGAATTCTGCCGTTCAACCTGTCCAGCCGCGAAGGCACCGCGACATAATCATGACTCAAATAAGCGCCGGCCGTCGTGCCCGATGTACCAAAATCGATCGCCAGCACAGCCTCCGTTTTCTCCAGCTCGCGAATCTCCAGCCCTGCAAGCGGCAGCTTATAATAATGAAGATTCGCAGGCGGCTGCGGCCGGGCCTCATAATAAGCCCGGTACAGATAATCCGAATCCGCCTTGCGGAAAAAGAGCAGGCTGTAATGGCGATTGGAGGTCATTCGCCAGGAGCGCCCCTCCGCCTCAAGAACATAGCGCGACTCTCCGTTTGCGGCTGAGTCTTCATGCTCCCTCACCAGATTGAAGATGCCGCACAGCTCCATCTCCTCGCTCACCAGCAGCACATTCGTCTCTCCCAACAACGAGCCGCCGCGGATGTGGTAGCCGTCACGCTTGCTGACCTTCAGCCCGTTCCACAGCACCAGCATCGCCGGTCCGCTCAGTGCGGCCCGTTCCGGCAGCGGAGAATTCAGATAAGCAAGCAGCGTCTGCTGCACCCGCTCCAGGCCACCCTCGCACTCCGTGCGGATCAACCGCCGTTCCTCGGCATTGCGGTATCTCAGAATAGTCCGCACCAGCCCCTCACGATCCAGCGTGTGCGCCAGACCTGCCACCAGCTTCTCTTTGCGGCAAATCTGCTGCAACTGGAAGGTGGTCAGCTCCTGCAGCTCCGTCTCTGTGTAGCGTGCTCCCCCATCTCCCGCTTCCGAATGCGTATGCCCCGGCTGCTTGTACAGCCGGTACGTATATCCTTTCATCTCAGCATCCCTCCTGAGCCGCAACCCGTTTTTTCACAAAATACCCCACCCGGTATACCATTACACCCCGAGCCTAACCATCCCTTCACAGCCCCTGCTTGCGGCAGGCTGCCCATCCAAGCAGCGCTAGCCTAGTACAGCGCGATGGCATCCATCCTCATCGTCTCCTCCACATCAACAATGCCAAAATGCGCCTCCCAATAAAGCTCTGTCCGAAAATGCTCCGGCAGGAACAGATCCATGATCACTCCAGCCTTCGCGCGTGTCCGCTCATTATTTTCACGCCCGATATAGAGCAGCAGCTCGTCCCGTTCCTCACAATGCGCATATAGCGTAGACTGCGGGAACACATAGCGCAGTGTATCCCGCAGCAGATAGAGCGCTTCTCCCGTCTCATATAGACGCAGCACATTGCCAGCTACCCGGTCCCGCTCATCGCGCGAGAACAGCTTCATCCCACGGCTCACCTTGGCTCCGAATCGACCGGATTCCAGATCCTCCAGTACAAACCGGATGTAATACTCCCGCTTGTTCATCCCCTGCTGAAGATCCAGCTCCGCCAGAAAATGAAGGACCAGATCAAATAACGTCTCCCGAAGCTCAGGCGCTTCCTCCAGATTGGCATCGAACAGCTCCTTAAACAGCTCATAGAAGCGATAATACGGATTCACATCGATGGTCTGCTCCACCTGGCGGGCGTTCAGATGAACCGGACTCAGCTCCATGTAAGGGGAAAATATCTCAGCGGGCCGAAACCTCAGCCACTTCCTGGGCATCCCCTGGCGCTCGGTCTGAATGACCGCATCCCATATGTAATTCAAGCCCATTCTCCTTCACAGCGATACTCTGGAAAATGCATCTGCAGCTCCGACACAATAAAGCTCATCGTATCCTGCAAAATAAAATGATCCGACACGCCCGGTCGTTTGCTGAACGTGAGCCGCAGCGTCCGCCTGCCATGATCGGTGCGAATGCTGTCGCTTACAAAATCATTGAGGCTGTATGTACAGCAGCCGCCCGTATAGAACTCGCCTGCATGTTTATTGCCATCCATCGGTACATGCATCGATACATGCATCGATACATGTGCCGACTCGCCTTGCTGTACCCCCCTCTTCGAGTCCTCGCGTTCCATCTGCCGACTCAGCTCCGCGTGTTCCATTCCCCCGACCTTCCCGATCGGCTTCTCGCGCTCCACTTTCTCGATTCCCTCCAGCAGTTGAATATCCTCCAGCTCCAGATCATCTGCCGCCTCGAAGGAGTTGGCGATGCGCAGCAGCTCTCCCTTGGAACGAATGACCCTCTTGCCTGCATATCTGCCGATAAAGCTGCTCTTGCGGCGATTGGATACCAGCTCATATTCGGTCATAGAAGTCAGGCCATCCTTCGGTCGCGTCAGCTTCAGCACCTCCCAGTCACCCGAGCTGTCATTCGGGGAGACAACAACCAGTTCTGCTGGCATTCGCTTAATATAGCGCACCATATGCTTGTCGGCATGAACCAGATAACCATGCTCCGTCCCCGTCTTGCGCAAGGACAGCACATGCTCATAATGAATCCGATCCTCCGCAGGCACGGGGAACCCGGCATTGCGCAACTGCAAGCGCTCGATATTCCACAGCGGAACCATACCTAGCCGTTTGTAAGGCTCAAATTCCTCCAGCAGCACAGTAAGCTCCCTTACCGTCTCATGCTCCTGGGGCACAGCATCGCAGGAAACCAGCAGCACCTCATAAAATTTGTGAATATAAGGATGATGGACCGTCCTCCACGGCACCCCATTTTGCTGAAAAATCTCATACAGCCGCTCCACCTCGTTCATATACCGCTGGCTCTTGCGCAGCCTGACCTGGATCGGATAGCTGCCCTCTGTCGTTGCCAGTTCGCCTTGAAACAGCCGTTCCTGCTCCTCCAGACCGCGCAGCATGCTATAGCCACACTCCAAAAAGATAGTCGTCAGCACCACTTCCTCTTTGCTTCGCAGCTTATCCGCAAGCTCCGTCAGATCGGTTAGCAGGTCGCGTTCCTCCTCCATATCCTCTGGCAGCATCGGATACAGAAACTCATGAATCGGGTCCACGGCCTCCCTGGAGCACAACGATGCATAGATGTCATGACGCTCCTCATGATCCTCCACCTCGGCAAATATCCGTTGCTCCAGCTCGCGGTTTTTCTCCTCCTGATACTCCACCAGATTCATAAACAGTCCGGTCATGACGTTCTTGAGCAGTCTGCGCTGCTCCAGATCCTCCATCCGGTTCAGCCGATCCATAATCAGCTCCTTCATTCATCCATCCCTCCTCCCGGCTATCATCGCCCTGGGCTCCACCGTTGCCGACCTATGTGTCATCTCCACCCTGGGCTCTACCGCTGCCGACCTATGTGTCATCCCCACCCTGGGCTCTACCGCTACTTCCACTTCCACTGCCGCCGTCTGCCGCAGCCAGCGCCTCCTGCAGCTTCTCATCAGTCTTGAGCAGCTTCTCGCCGACATTCAACACATCGTCGAGCAGGGCAAGCTCCTGATACAGCTTCTGAGCCAGCTTATACGTTGCCAGCGCCGAGGCATATTGATTCGTTCCGTATTCCCCATCCCCCTTAGCCTCCAGCCTGCGCGCCTCTTCCTCCTTGCTCGCCTCTGTCCGAGCCCGTTGCTCAGCTTGCAGTTGCTCCTGCGCCTTGGCAATTTTCCGTTCGGTCGCCAGCACCTTCTCGAGCATGCCTACACTCTGGTAGATCTCCTGCGCAGCAGAATAGGCTTGCACAGCCGCTGCATAATCCCCCTCCGCATCGCTCAGCTCAGCCTGCTTCTCCAGCTTTTCGCCGCCTATTAGCTTCAACTCCCGCTCGATCGCCATCAGCTTCTGCTCCGCATCCTCCAGCTTGGCCTTCAATTCCTTCTCCCCGCTTGAATAGGAGGCATCGATCGCTGCCTTGCGCGCACGAGCATACAGTTGTCGCGCCGCCTCATAATCCTGGGCCTCTGCCCTCAGATCCCCCTCCTTCATCCAGTCCAGCACCTGCTGCACCGACTCCGCCTGAGCAATCTTGCGCTCGATCATGGCCGCATCGAACAATGCGTCCCCTTTGGCCTCCTGCTGAGCCTTCCTGTAGCTGGTTAGCGCCTGAACATAGTCGCCATCCTTCAGTGATCCGTCTCCGGTGACGATTAGCTGTGAGATACGCTGCTTCTTGTCATACAGCTCCAGATGAAGCCTGTCCTTGACCCGCTTGGCTGCGTTGCGCGCCTCGCTGAACTCCTTCACCGCATTCGGATAGTCGCCATCCTCGACGAACACCTCTGCATTGCGCGCATGCTCGAACATGCTCTCGATCGACTCCGCCTTCTTAACGATGCTGCGATACGTCATATAAGTCGCCCCGCTTCCCACGAGCAGCAGCGGGATCAGTATAAGCAATAGCCGCTTGACCAGCTTGGCCCGCTTCTTCGGGTCCTCTTGGAATGCTTTATTTACAAATATTGAGCATATTGTATAATTAGGTATTTTATTTTGTTGTTTACTGAGCAGCAGCTCCTCCATCGTATCGGCCAGACTTATGTGATCCTGTGCTTCGGCTACCGCATCCATCAGCTCGGGCGAGTCCACATTCTCCCACATGCCCGGCGTGCACATCATCAGCACATCACCGTCGCTAAGCCGTTGCTTACGGGAAATGTACGGTCTGAACTCCCCCGGCTGCCCTGCGTAATGCAGCAGATTATGCCGCTCCTCATGGCGATTCAGCCGATCCTCCGCGACAGCCTCCTCCCTCGCTAGCTGCCAGGAGAGGCTCTGATCCTCGCTGCGCGCATGGAGTCTGCGGTTGCGGAACAGATAGATTCGGCAGTGGCCTGCGACCGCCCAGACGACCTGTGAGTAGTTGGTGACGATGACGGCGATGCCCGCCTTCAGCCGAACTCGCGTGCTCTCGGTCTGGAGCAGCCGATGCGCCGTCTGCATCCAGCCTCGCAGCCGCCTGGGGGACATGGACGGCTTATCCATGAATTGCTTGAGTATGCTCTTGACTACAAGCTGCGCGCTGTATACCTCCTTGTCCGTATCCAGACCATCCGCAATGACATAACAGGCCAGATCATCCAGCTCCGTATAGGCAAAGTAATCCCGATTATGAAGCGAGGTGCCTGCTTCCGAGACAAAGGCTGTCAGAAATTCGCTGTTCTCCTTGCGCATCGTTCGTTACCAGCCCTTTTCCAATAATATTACCGTGGCATTATCCTGATAGCTCAGCCGTTTCTCCTCGACCGCTTCAATGATCCGCTCCACCGTTACATCCGCTGTTCCTTCCTGCTCCAGCAGCATGCACAGCTCCAGCTCAGTGAGGCTGTTCGTAATGCCATCCGTGCAGAGCAGCACGCGATCCTCCTTCTTCAAGGGGATCGGCTCGCCAATATCCAGGCTTTTGAATTGTTCATAACCCAAATAATTCACGAGTTGGCGCTTGCCCGGATGAGCAGCCGCCTCACTGGCTGTAATCTCCCCGGCCAGGTAGCGCTCCTCCAGCACGGCCTCCAGCGTATGCTGCTTGTTCACCATCCTCAGCTCGCCATTGCGATACAGCGCGATGACGCTGTCGCCGACCGCCCCCCAGTACAGATAGCCGTCGACAATGACGACCGCTGCCAGCGTTGTTCCGCCTCGCGCGCCTCCCAGCTCGCGAACGACCTCGCTGTTAGCCAACGCAGCCGCCTGCGAGAAAAACGCCGGCTGCTCCGCCGGGATCGCCTGTTTCATAAATTGCTTCATCCAGGCCGATACTGCCGTCATGCTCGCCAGCCGACCATTCGCCAGCCCGCTGATGCCGTCAGCGACAACGGCCATCGTGCGGCTGCCCACCGTCGCAGTAGCAAAATAATCATCCTGCTCCTCTCGCTTGCCGATCGTCTGCCCATTGCCGATCTGCACTCCCTGCCCGTTGCCGGCGCGAGCAACCGCCCCGGCTCGTTGAGACACATAATGACGCAGCAACAGCAGCAGCAGCAACAGCGCAGACAGCCCGCTTACCGTCAACCACGCCTTCAGCTCGCTGCCGATCATGACGGCTCCGTCTTCCCTTTCTGCTGCTCCCATTCAAAATGGACACCGCAGAGCGGGATGAAAATAAACTTGCTGCGTCCCAGCTCAATGACATCATAGGCGGCCAGCTCTACGGGCGCATAGATCGCTTCATTGTTGTGGTAGGCAAGCCCCGAAGCATCCCCTGGCAAAAGAAAGAAATTGCGCTTCTTCGGATCATAGACGATGACCGCATGATTGCGCCTGGAAATCGTATTGTCGCCGAGTATCCGGATATGCATCTCCTCGGAACGGCCAATAAAATTTTTTTCGGCCAAAATGCGGTAATCCTGCCCCTGCTGCGGCCCTTCAACACATACCAGCCAGCCCGTGACCGGATCAATCCCTTCCACCTCGCCCATATATGGCATCGTCTTGTCATCCGTCTCCGGTGGAGAGGATGGCGGCATCTGGCCTTTCCTTGCCGTCGGCGCTTCGACCGAAATGCTGCAATACGGGCAAATATAGCCGTGTTTTCTCGTACTGAACATATGTCCGTTCGCACATCTTGTCAGACTCATCTACATTCCTCGCTTCAACTTTTATGCTATTTCAACAGCAATCGGGTGTTGGCTATATAGAGCATATCCCCGCTGCCAATCTCCTGCGGCTTCTCTGTATCCACCCGCTGCACGCTGCTTGCATTCGCTTGCCGAATACCGATCCCGTTGCGGGAATCCGCATCCTCGACATACCATTTGCCATCCGCGCAATTAAGCACTGCATGCTGGGGACTGACCAGCACCGCATATTCCGCATCGGACAGGTCAATGTCCACCTCCATCTGCGGACTGCTCTTGCCGATCAACAGGGAGGTTTCCCCCTGCACGTACCATTCCTTCATGTGTTCTCCCTCCTCGTCGATCAAGATGATCCTGCTCATCGCTGACGATTCGGTTGTTGCGAGTATTGCCCGCCCCCTTCTGCGGTAACGTAGGCCGTACCATAACGCTGTGCACAGTAGCAGGCCCCCTACCCCATACTGAAGCGCGACAACGGGCTGAAACGCATATGTGTATGTGAGCAGAGCCGCCACGTTGACGATGAGAAGCGCATCGATCAGCGTCACCCACCACGGGACGATGCCGTCCTGTCCCTCCGCCCTATCCGCTTCTGAATGCTCCATCATGATCCCCCTCTCTACTTCCGTCATCTGGGCTGGTTATGCCCTATCCTCTCTTTGACCGCTCTCCTTTGGTCTATCTTTTGCCAAAAAAATGATTGAAGCGATCCGTCACATCAAGCGGATTGCGCCTTGCTGAGCTGCTGCGTCCCGAGCTGTCGCTGCGCTTCTTCGAATCCGGATGAAAGCCGAAGAAGCGGTCGAAGGCCTGAGCTGCATGGGCTGGATCGAAGCGGTTATCAACTGTTCCTTCGGCTGAGGCTCGGCCAGCCGATGCGCCGGAAGCAGACGCCTTGCCTTGGCCCTTATCGCCTGGTGTAGCTGCACCTTGCCCGCCACCTGCATCATAGGCTTGACGTTTGATGGGATCGGATAACGTCTCATACGCCTCCTTCAGTTGCTTGAAGCGCTGCTCCGCCTCCGCCGTCCCACCGTTCACATCTGGATGCAGCCGTTTGGCCTGCTTGCGGTAAGCTGCCTTGAGCTCGGCTGCAGTCGCTGTCTGAGCTACGCCCAACACCTTGTAATAGCTGTGCATATCTAACCTTCCTCGCTGTTATTTATAGGCACCGTCTGTCGCTTGCCCGACCACTTTGATCGGCCCTGTTCGGAACTGGCGACGGCTATAAGCTTGACATCGGCAACCTGTCGACCTCCCTGCTGCGGGTAATACGTCCTCATATGAACCACCTGCCCACGCCACGAGATGGTCAGCCCACCGCCGAACTGGCGTTACCGGCCTTTGTAGCGAAACAGCCAAAGGGCTGCCCCCGTGCGGGAGCAGCGCCAATGGCGCTGTGGGCGAAGCTATTAGGCGTTGAAGCCGCCGTCGAGCTTGATTTGCTCGGTTTTGTCTTTCTTTTGCTTCAGCAGCAGGCTGAATTCGCCTACGCCCTCTGTGTCGCCGAAGCGCTCGGTGTAATCGACGATGAATGCATTAGGGAATGTAATCTGACGCACAACTTGATCAGCAGCGATTACATCGACCGTTACTTTGCGGTAGCAGTCTGCCTTCTCCGCCGGTACGAGCGACCAGAGCGCCAGCTTCTTCGTGTCGTCTGCGCCGTCACCATCTGTAGCAGTGATAATTTTGCCTGTAATTTGCAGTGTTGTGCCTACGTCTGTGGAGCGTGCATTGGAATCATTCGGCGTGTCGGTCTTGTACGCGACGGTTTTGATGTTATCCATACCCAGTTCAATTGCTTCAGAGCCCTCTACCTTCAATACGAAACCCATTCGATAAAACATCCTCTCTTGTATATATTGCTCCCGCCTCTCTGTCAGAGCGACGGGAGTGCGCTATAAGGGAATATCCCCATCACCTGCGCCAGCCATCAGAGCTTAAGCTCGTTGATCCCGGCTGCCATGACTAGGCCTTGACTGGCGTCGTCCCCTTCGTAATCGTGACCTCAAGGTTTTTCACATTGCCGTTGAACACCAGGTCGATATGGCACAGATTGCTCTTCTCATCGATGATATGGCTCATATCGTCCCCGTCATGCAATATCGAGTTGACAAACCCGCGAGTGCTCAGCCAACGGCTCTTTTGGCTGTTCGGATTGTTGCTGAAGAAGAAAATAATGTTGTCATGCTTGAAATCACCGGACTGAAAACGCAGAATACGCTCGATATAGGTGCTGACCAGCGTTTTATAGATGGAATCAAACCCATCCTCGACAGCCGCCAGACTTCTCGCCTTATAGACTGTAATCCGCTTAATATCGCGATCTCCCAACTGCGCATTTTCCGAGGAGAAGATGAAGCCGAAATTTTTGCGGTTGATCGCGTCTTTAATATTGTTCGTGAAGCCGGAAATTTCCTTGGCCATCGTCGTTCCCGCACGCAAGCCATGATCACCGGCTTCGATATCGAAGCGCACGCCCGGATAATTTTTGCTGACCGACTTGAACTTGTCCTTCAAGTAGTCCGGGCACTGATACGCCGCTACCAGACCTGCTGCCACGTAGGCCGCCCCGATGTAGACTCCTTCAATCCACAGCTTCAGCACATCCTCCTTCTCCTTGGAGAGCTGGATGCCGTCCTCGGTCTGCAGCATGCGGCTGTCGATGACCACGCCCGACTTGTCCTTCGGAATGACGGTGAAGTTCGGCAGACACGGAATCGCGAACTCGCTATACTCCTTGCGCATCAGCATGCTGCATTTGTCGATATACTTGTCGATGCCCGACGTAGCGACACTGCTGAAGGTCGTGTCCTCGCCGTTCTCGAAGCTGAAGAACAGTTGAATCTTGTAGTCCTTGACAATCTGGAGCAGCATAGACAACGACTCCATCGTATTGCTATCCTGTTTCACTGCCTGCTCGTTGCCTCTGAAGCGCTCGCGTCGCATCGGCACCTTGCCTGCGGACTGCATATCGACGGACGGCACGATGCCGAACCAGAGCGTCTCACTGAAATCATTTTTCGCATTGACCGTATTCAGGAAGGTCTCCAGTCGCGGAATGTTGTTGCTCTTCACCATCAGATCCAGCTTGCAGTTGGTAATCAGCAGCTTCGGCTGCATCCCCCTGTTTTTCGTCTCATACTGGTCGAAGAACATCTTCACACCCAGCATCTTCTCCACTAGCGGCTTGACTGTCTTGACGAAGTCGTCCTTCGCCTGCTTATAGAACTCCAGATAGGTGTTATAATTTTGCACCTCTGTCTCTACATCGATCTCATTGTGCACAGCAGGCAGCGGTGAGAAGGTGCGCACGACCAGATCCTTGATATAAGGCGAGGGGGTATCGGTCAATGCTTCGTAATCGCGCTCGAACTCCTTGGCCAACCCGCCGTCTGTATCCTCATTCAGCACCAGCAGTTCAGTGCTGTCGCTTTTGGGAGCTTCGATAATCTTCAGCTCACCGTCATTGCCGATCATCAGCTTGCCGACCAGCACCGCCTCGGACTGATTCTCCTCCTGACCGGAGCCGAGCAGCAGCCGCGTCTTGATGTCCTCGATTGCCAGTGGAAGCATCGCCATTACATTGTTGTAGTTGGCGCTGGCATCCTCGAACATGCGATTCAGCTTGTCGCCCAGATCAAGCTTCTTCGGATCGCCGTCATCCAGTCTGTCGTATTGGGAATACAGGTAGTGAATCTCCTTGCGCACAAGCCGGATGTCCTCCATCACCTTCTTGGGCGAGATCATATCGAGCAGGTTCTCGAATTTAAAATCGACATTAGACACCCCCTGACTGCGCTTCGTATCCACCAGAGTGAACAGCATCTTCAAAAAATCATTGTTCTGGTCAATCCGAATCTCCGAGATCAGGTCGTCGGCAATGCCCTCCGGTTTTCTCAGCGTATAGACGACCTTCTGATTGGCCGCATTATAGAACGAATATACCGTAGGTGAAAATTTGTTCAAAAACTCCTCAAAGCTGGCCACCAGCAGATGCGCATTAATCTCCTTTAGCAGCTCGTCGCTTAAGCTGTCAATCCCCTTTACATCGCCTACGATCGTCACAAGATCAAGCTTCTCGGGGTTCATCTCCTCGAACAAAATCGTCCGGTTGGTCTGTGTAATAATGTCCATTCTGTCCTGCTATGGCAAGCTGACGATCCCTCATCAGTCCCATAGCTTCCTCCCTTCGCTAGATAAGATAGGATATGGAAATACAAAGACATAAGGCATCCATTGACCTTGACAATGGGGACCACTCCCCTGGCCACAGCGTATGCCCTACTCTGTTACAGCTTCCACATAAAATCTCCAAATTTCAACAAAATCCTTTTCTTTTTTCTGGTACTAGTGTATTTTTACTATAAGTGCCGCCCTGATATGGTATTTATCGGATTTTACTTGATTTTCTTTTATAGTTAATTATAGGATGATAGGTGGAAAAATGAAGAAAAATAGTGGGACATTTAGACTATTTACACTTATTTTTTGTCGAATAACACTCTTTTCCACTCTGCTTTTTCCGCTCATTTCGTCGTATAACGACACTTCTCGCAGCTATGCCGAAAGTATGAGCGCACAGGAAGCGGATGTCGTGTTTGTCCTGGATAACAGCTTCTCTATGAATCAGACGGATCAGGACCGGATTGCGCTGGAAGTGATTCATATGTTTATGGACATGAGCGAGGCGGCACGCACTCGCTTTGGACTGATTGCTTATAATGACCGGATTGTGGCGAGTCAGCCTCTCTCTGCCAAGTCCGGCATCAAGCGCGAGATTGAAGGATTGCGGCGCTCCGGCTATTCGGATCTCGGGCTGGGCCTGCGCGAAGGCGCCAAGCTGCTGTCAGACAGCGCTTCCTCCGAGCGTAGCAGACTGCTGATCCTCCTGTCTGATGGTGATATCGAGCTGGGCGCATCAAGCGGTCAGCGCAAGCTGCAAGATTCCGAGTCGGATGTCGCCAAGGCCTTGGAGCAAGCAAAGCAGGAGGGGTATCCGATCTATACCGTAGGCCTGAACAGCAACGGCTCCGTGCGCGAGGAGCGACTGCGGCAGATTGCAGCCGAGACCGGCGGATCGGCATTTATTACAGACAGCGCGGATGACCTGCCAGAAATCTTCAATCAGATTTTTGCAGCCCATATCCAGTCTGTACTTATTCCTGTAGCTGCTGTTACGGCAAACGGTCAGTTGCAGGAGGTCACTGTCGAGGTGCCAAACTCCAGCATGACCGAATTGAATCTGTTGATGCTCTCCAGCCAGCCTGTATCCGAATCGCATCTCTATTTCAGCTCCAGGGATGTCCAGTTGTATACCTCAGATAAGTACGTGCTGATGAAAATCGCAGAGCCGCGAAAGGAAAAGCTGCAACTGAAATTTAGAGGCAAAGCCGGGGATTTTGTCAAAATTAATCTGCTGGGCAGCTATAATGTGCAAGGGGAGTTTCACATTGCAGACGGCAACAAGCCGATCAAAGGGCAGCCGGTGCCGGTGGAGGCATGGCTTACGCAGCCAGGCGAGGATACCAAACGGCTGACGGATCAGGATGTATATGCTTCGCTGACCGCCGAGCTGAGGATTGAAGGAGTGGACCGCAAGTCCTCGCCTCCGCTGGCCGTCCCGATGATACTGAAGGAAGATCGCAGCGGATTTACGGTGAACTATACCTTTCCTGAAGCAGGCAGCTATCGGCTATCCGTCCACCTGAACGGTTCCGACTTTTACCGCAGAACGGCGGTGCAGACTCTGGAGCTGCCTAATCTCGCTCCGCAGGCCCAAGCTCCTGCAAGCCCGCTGCAGCTCGTGAAGAGCGATGGCAGCATGCGTGTCCAGCTTCACGATTACTTCACCGACCCGAACAACGATGAACTGCAATTCGCCGCCATGGTCATGGATGGCGAGGCGTTGCAGATCGCCGTAGAACAGGGTGAGCTGATCGTCACTCCACTTCGCGCAGGCAGCACCCGGATCAACGTGACGGCGACAGATACAGACGGAGCAAGCGTCGAGGCCGAATTGAGCTTTCAGGTTTCCGCTCCCTGGAGCATCTATGCGGTGATCGCTCTGGTCACAGGGCTTGTATTGGCTGCAGGAGCAGCCTTGTATATCGTGTTCCGGCCTAAGCCAGCCTTCTTCGGACGACTGGAGGGCTACTTCCTTGAGACGGCCAGTGGCAACGATATTCCGGTCAAATACTGGCCCCTGCACACCCTGGGCACACGGCGCTCCATATCGCTGGAGGAGCTGTTTGGACAACTGGAGGTGCATGAGATTGTACCAGAGGCCAAGGACATCTGGTTCAAGCCTGGCAAGGAGCATACCTTGCTCGTTCGACATGATACCAAATGTACCGTCGTTATAGGCCGAACTCCGCTGCCGGCAGGCAGTACAGGGCGGCTTGCGTACAACGACAAGCTTTACATTACGTTCGAGGATCACGTAACCGAGATCGAGCTTCGCTACAAAGAACCCAAGCCCAATGCCCGCTAAGCGGGCATTGGGCTTCATTGTGTTCGGATAGTGGTCTGGAATACTCGTCTTACTAGCAACAGATTCTCTTACGATTGAATAGCCCCTGGACGCAGCTTCTCCTGAATCCTTAGCATCCAATACTCAGCTTGGACCGCACGAATGAACGGGCGCACGCTGGTTAGCCGGTCGGCTTTTTGCACCTCCAGCCCTTTCATAATCATATAAGAGAACCATGGCGTCAGACATCGCCTGCTGCAATGCCGGATGGACTGAAGACGCTCACCGATGATGCGCCTGGGCACATCAAGCGGGCGATTGCCACTCAGCGCATAGTACAGCACAGCCGCCAGGCTGTAGATGTCCGAGTAACTGCCTTGCCGGGAACGATCGGAGTAAAACTCCAGCGGGGAGAAAGCTGGCGTCGTAAAGATTTGCTTATGCTTCACGTTCCCCAGATCAATCGCCGCCCCGAAATCCAGCAGCTTCGGCGCGCCTCCCGGGCAGATCATAATGTTGCCTGGCTTCAGGTCGCGATGCAGAATTCCCCGTTCATGCAAATAGGCCAGTGTATGCAGCAACGGCAGCAGCGTATGTCGAAAAAACACAGAGCACAGCGCCCCCTGACGTTGTATATAGTGCTCCAGCGTCTCTCCTGTGCAGTATTCCTGCACCAGATAGATCGTGCCGTTCTCTGTGAAGTGATCGTTATACGCGACAATATTGGGATGGCTCACCGATTGCAACAGATGAATTTCATTGGTAAAGGCATTCATCAATTCGTCGAACTTGGGCCGCAGCAGCGAACTGCGACAGACGACGGCTTTGCCGTCCAGGTCGCGGTTGGCCGCAGCAGCGGGGTAAAACTCCTTAATGACGCATTTCTCACCGCTCTTGATATGATGCCCGGCATAGACATAGGACAGCTCGCTGGCAGACAGCAGCTCATCAATTCGGTAGACCTCTTTCAATCGCGTAATTGGTTTTAGTTCCATCATCGCAACTCCAATAGCTTATTAGGTTGTGTCTGAAAACCCGTTCAAGGGCATCTCTCCCCGCCTTTTCGCCCCATGCTGCGTTGCTTTTTCTTGACGTACCCCCGGTACGCCTGCGAAAATGCGCCTTGCCTGGAACTGGAACGAAAATTCGGCCAGATCTGTTCCGTTCAGAGTTTTCAGACACGCTCTAGAATGGTCCATGTAACCTCTCCTTCCTATTATCGACAAGATAACGGAAGATGTTTAGCGTCATTACAACATTGTGACATTTTTCACATTACGCTTGCAAATTCATGTCATTTGTCATAAGATGAACTCAGAGAATAAATGTGAATTAATTCACAATACTATGTGAAATGATTCACTTAGTCGTCAGCTAGCAGGAATGCTATTTCAATACGGTCTGTCATTATAAGGAGGATGCTTACTATGAAGGTCATCGTGATTGGTTGTACCCATGCTGGAACGGCTGCCGTTACCCAGATGGCAAAGCTGTATCCTGAAGCTCAAATTACGGTCTATGAGCGCAACGACAACATCTCTTTCCTCTCGTGCGGCATTGCGCTGCATGTCGGGGGTGTCGTCGAGCATGCCGAATCGCTGTTCTACTCCTCGCCGGAGCAGCTACAAGCGCTAGGTGTAGAAACAAGGATGCTGCATGAAGTGCTGGCGGTGGACACGAAGGCAAGGACAGTAACTGTGCGCGACATTATGAGCGATCAGCTCATTACGGATACGTATGACAAGCTGGTTGTCACGACGGGCTCGTGGCCGATTATTCCTAAGATGCCCGGGATGGAGCTGGACAACATTTTGCTCTGCAAAAACTATGCCCATGCGCAGATGATTATTGAACGCGCCAAGCACGCCGAGCGCATCGTCGTTGTTGGAGCAGGCTATATCGGCGTCGAGCTGGTCGAGGCCTTCGAACAGCTTGGCAAGCAGGTAACCTTGATCGATAATACACCACGTGTCCTGTTCAAGTATTTGGATAAGCAATTTACCGAGCTGGTGGAGCAGGATATGAGAGAGCGCCATATTGAGCTGGCGCTGGGACAGACTGTGACCGCTCTGGAAGGCGAGCAGGGCAAGGTATCCATGGTGAAGACGACACAGGGTGAGTATCGTGCTGATCTCGTTATTATGTGCATCGGCTTCCGACCTAATACCGGACTGTTAAGCGGTCAAGTGGAGATGCTGGGGAATGGCGCCATCGTTGTCGATGAATACATGAGAACCAGTTGCCCGGATGTGTATGCAGCAGGCGACAGTTGCGCTATCCGTTACAACCCGACAGGCGAGCCTGCATATATCCCGCTTGCTACCAATGCGGTGCGAATGGGCACACTTGTTGCCCGTAATTTGCTGGGGCCGACCGTCCGCTACCTGGGTACTCAGGGTACTTCGGGCATTAAGATATTTGATCTGAACATCGGATCAACAGGCTTGACCGAGCAAGCGGCACTTGACGCAGGCATGATTGTGAAATCCGTCACAATCTCCGATAATTTCCGTCCCGAGTTTATGCCGACTTATGAGCAGGCTCTACTCAAGGTGGTGTACGAGGAGGCGGGAGGCCGTATCGTCGGCGCTCAGCTACTATCGAAGGCTGACCTGACTCAATCGATTAATACCATGTCGGTCTGCATTCAGAATCGGATGACAATGGATGAGCTGGCGTTCGTTGACTTCTTCTTCCAACCGCATTATAACAAGCCGTGGAATCTGCTGAATCAGGCCGGACTCCAGGCATTGCAGCAGACCGTCATCCGCTGACCCTCAGAGCCTTTCGTGCCACTTATACGGCTTGAAAGGCTCTGTTTCTTATGGTCTCATCTTCAAGGCTCGGCAGCGCAGATCAAGGTTATGTCTTTAAACCCTCACGATAGCTTGAAGCGATCAACCAACTGCTTCAGCTCCGTTGACATGGTGCCCAGTTGCACTGCCGCAGCCGATACCTCCTCGATTGAGGCGGTCTGTTCTTCGAGCTCTGTCGTCACCATCTGCGATCGCTGATTGGCCTCTGTCGTAATGACAGCGATCTGCCCCATCACCTGCACCATCTCATCGGTGTTAGCATGAACCTGCTGTATGATCGCAGATATTTCCTGGCTACGGGCAGACAGATCGCTAACTGCATGGGCAATCTCCCCGAAGGCCTCTCCTGATGCCGAAGCATCGCTCATTCCTTGCTGGACGACCTGTGTTCCCTGCCGCATCGATTCCACCGCACGTCCCGCCTCCTGCTGCACCACCTCAATCAGCGAGCGGATCGTATCCGCCGAGTGGAGCGATTGGTCAGCCAGCTTCCTCACCTCCTGGGCAACCACACTGAAGCCCGCTCCATGCTCTCCGGCTCGCGCGGCTTCGATGGCCGCATTCAGCGCAAGCAGATTCGTCTGGCTGGCTATATCCGTGATGATCGCGACGATACCGTTGATTTCTGTCGCCTTGTCGTTCAGTTGTCCAATCACCTGGGAAGCATGGATGACCGTGTCGTCGATGACCTGCATCTGCTGAATCATGGCTGTAACCGCCTGTTCCCCGGCACTGGCCTGTCCGCTAGCATGACCCGCAAATTCCGCCATATCCTGAATGACCATTGCCGTCTGCTGCATACCGACAGCAATTTCATTCATGGATTGTCTGGAGGCATTCAAGCTGACTGACTGCTCCTCAGCGCCCAGCGCGATCTCGTGTGCCTCCTGACTAATCTGCTCAGCAGCCGTAGCCGTCTGCTCTGTACTGATTATGAGTAGTCTGGAGGCTTCAGATACATATTCGCTGGAGTCGTTGACCTTGCCGATGAGCGTCCTGAGCTGATGTAGCATATGTCTGACCGCAGTCACTAGCTGCCCGATCTCATCTCTGGAGGTTGCAGGCGGAACGTCACAGGTCAGATCGCCCGCAGCGACCGCATCGACTGCGGCAACGGCAACCTTCAATCGCTTGAGAACAGGTCTGGTGCATATATAGATGAGTGCAAAGGCAAGCACCAGCACCAGTAGGCCCTCCACAATGAGCTGTTGGTTCGTCTTCTGCCTTAACAATTGGATTCTCTCACTCGCATCCGGCGCACCGACATACAAGATGCCGATAATATCGCCCTTTCCACTGCGCAGCGGCATGTAAGCAGCCTGGTAGCTGTTGCCCACCACGTTAGCTGTCCCATAATAGGTCTGACCATCGGCAAGCACGCTTTGGGCTACCTCCGGGGAGACCTGAGTGCCTAGCGCCAAATCCCCGTTGTGGTCTCGCACATTGGTCGCCACTCGCGTGTCTCCTCTAAATACCGTCACGGTATCCCCGCCCGTTAACTCCCCAATCGAATCAATAACGTCGGAGTTGCCATCCATCAGCGTCTCACCTTTATACAGCCTGCCGTCAACAACATTCCACTCTCCCGGGAACTTGAGATCGATGATGCGCGCACTTAGATGCAAGTCGGATTTCGCCTTCTCCAGCGCTTCATTTTCAATGACACGCTTGACCATCCCGGTCTGCTGGAAGAAAAGCACCGAAAACGAAATCAGCAGTATCGCCATAAATAACAGAAACATTTTGGTACTGACGGATCTTGAAGCTTTGAACATGGTATTGCCTCCTTACTTGAGCTGGAACCGATAGAATGGAGTGGTTCTTGGTTCTTTTGTCTCATTCCACTATAACACTGCTCAGGCGAGAATCTGTGCGGCAAATCACATTTTCTTGAAATAAAATTGAAAAAGAGGACTCTTGCGAGTCCTCCTTCGACGGTGTTGATATGGATCGAGCATCATTTTGCGAAAAATCTGGAAGCATGGCTGCCCTTGCGGGCAATCAGTCTACAAACCTGGTCTGTAGTGCGCTGCTTCAGCCTTAACGGAAAATCAACTCTTGCGGTTGTTGCGCCATCTGGTTCAACGGAACCACACCTCTCTTTGCACCGTCAAGCATAGTATAGACCGCTAGGCCATTGCTTATACATGTGCCACCGAAATTAACGCTTCATTTTTTTCCATTTGCGGTTATGGTTCGAGGTATCCGGGAAACGTTCTCCCTTGCTCAGGGTCACCTTCTGCGGATTGTTGATGCCCATGTGCACATCATTCTCTCCGATCTCGATATAGGTGCCATCATTGGGCGCCCGGTCTCCCGGCCGATACTCTGTCCATTCACCCATCGCCTTCGCCTCCTGCTCATGCCAGTATGGCTCCCGTTACCGGGGCCTCATTATAGCCTTCGCAGGTAGCCGCCTCTCTATAAGCAGCAGTTGTTGCTAGCCGAGGCTGACTTGTGCCCGGATGCCTGCTCCTTCATATCAGGCAGTCACAGGAACTCGCGCGCTGAATCGCTGCCATCAACTAACGGTAATCGGCATCTGCCGATAGACGGACATCAGCTTGCCAGCCCGGTCGGCTGCGAACATGACGATCCTGCCTGCCGGCACCTCGAACGAATAGCTCTGTCCGTGCAGAGGGTCGGTTACCCTCACAGGGGCAGCATAGCCGAATTCTGACACGAAGATGTATAGCTGACCCTGTGCAAATGTCAGCTTCTTGCCGTACAGGCCGCTATTGTCCGCCCCGTCATGCCAGACCAGCTCCCGCTGTGCCCCGCTCTCCTGCAGCATATAGCGATACAGCTCAGCGATCGGCTCTGTTCGGTCATTGCATTCGACAGGCTGTCCACACCAGTATAGCTGTCCTGACCCAAGCGCCAGTCGGGTCAACCCTTCCGGGCCTGAACCATCCGCAGTGGTACGCTCCTTAAATAGCTTGGCAATCTTGCGCTGTCCGTAGGAGAGCTTGTACTGCTGCTCACCGATACGGAAGGCTTCCTCTCGTTGCACATTGCTCAGGCTGACGCCATGCGGCTCTTTGCCCCACAGCTCAGCACCATCCTCTGTCGCCTCCACATGGTTCCATAACGCTTGGCGCCCTACAGGATGCCAGTACTCATCCAGGTGCATCGGCCCGGTGAACAGCAGCTTGCTTCCAGTGGCGCGCACAATGTCCAGCAGACGATCAAACGCCTGCCTACTAAAGTTATGCGGGCTTGGCACCGCAATCAGCTTCGCCGAATGCGTCATCAACGACTCCAGCTCATATTCACTGACCGCACGGAAATGCTGCTTCAACTCATAACAGAGCACCCGGGTGAGGCGTGCTGTCGCTTCAGCAGCCAGCTTGCGGTTGCCAAAATCATTGGAGTACGGGAATACAACCGCCACATCCTCCAACTGACGCGAGACGAACAGGCTGCGGATGGATGCCATGAATTGACCGAAATCATACGAGACATCCGCCTCCGGCTTCTCTGTGCCATCCGCTCGCAGCGCCCCGATGTTGGATTCGTTGACATTGTTCATATAAAAATTCGTATTCCACAGCCACTGCACCGCTCCGGCCCCGCCCGTCGAGAAAGAATAGGCGTATTTGCGCTCCAGCAGGTCGCGCAGCTCCTCCTCCGAGCGCTTGGCTCGTCCGTCCGGCGTCTCCACATACATAATACCGGTCTCCTGAATGAGATTCGGCTTGTCTGGTGTCTTGGCGAATAGCCCATCCCAGACGAGCTGGTCATTCAGCCACCAGGAATGATTCGTCGTATAATCTACCGCCTCCGCGTAGAAGAACGGGGAAGGACGATTCCAGGCAAGCGCCTCATCCTGGCCAATCGTTACCAACTGCTTGGGCTGTGCCGCCTGCAATGCCTCGCGCATCCGCGCTGCCCAGCCGTTCATCTGCTCCATCGTGAACAGCGTATAGTCAAGCCAGCGCGTCCCCTTCTTCCCGGAGCGCATATCCTGAATATCGAAGTTGATCTCCTCATGCTCCGGGCAGTCAATGCTCTCAAAGGATGGCAACTGCGTGCTGCTCATGCCCCAGCGCTGCTGCAGCAGATCGATCGAATCGTGATGACGCTTGCGCAGCCAGCTCTGGAATGCCTCCCGTTCGTAGCTGTCGCCTGCTGTGCGCGGGCCTTCAAATATCCGCTTCGGATCGAACATCGACGGCTCGTTAATCAGATCCCAGTGCACATGCTTCGATTCGCGATGGCGCGCTACAATGGACGAGATGAAGCGCTTCTGCGCCTCGATGCTCCGCGGATCAAGATAAGGATTGACACCCTCCCAGGCCTCCGGCGTGAAGGCGAAGAAGGTAAAGGTTACCTCCAGTCCATGCTTCTTCGCCGTCAGGAAGAATGCATCCAGCGCCCGCAGCACCTCCTCCGACGGATGACCATCCGCATACATGACATTACGGTAGGCCGTCCAGATGCCTGTGCGGATCAGATTAATGCCTGCGCGCTTCATCGTCTCCATATCGCGATCCCACACCGCCGCATTGGGCAGGAAGATGAATTTGCGCGCGACATCGGACGTCATATACGTCATGCCCACAATCGGCAACGGCTCGCCGTCCCTCATGAAATAATCGCGGTCACAGGTCAGATATTCACCTGCCGACAGCAGCTTCTCGTCCCGGCACCAGAAGCCTTGGCGAAGTACTCTCCGTTCGCCGCTTTCCGTTATCGCCTCCAGCACTGCTGTATAGAAGCCTGGTGTCAGCGGTAATGGCACACGTAGCTGCTCGACATGCAGCTCTCGTCCCGCCTGGACTCTCCATCGATGCTGCCAGAGCGGCTGACCTGCAGCATCTGCTGCTGCGGGCGGCTCCGACTGTAGCGCAGCACTTCCATCCGCAACCGCCGGGTGCTGCGAATCCAGCGCCTCTATGCTGCTGCCCTTGTCCCGCGTTAGCCCTTCCGTCGTGCCTGCTGCGGGCGGCTCGCCCGCATAGGTCCAGCTTCGCCTCACGGTCAGCAGCAGCTCCCAATTCAGAGCCATGTCCCGCTCTTGCGGATGCAGTCGCTGCAACTGCACCTTCAGCGCCGGACGATCGCCCTCATCATATGACGCATACGATGGCTTCAGCCACAGCTCCGTCACGCCCGCAGCGCAAAATTCC
Source organism: Paenibacillus sp. J5 (assembly GCF_054955055.1). Classification (NCBI taxonomy): domain Bacteria; kingdom Bacillati; phylum Bacillota; class Bacilli; order Caryophanales; family Paenibacillaceae; genus Paenibacillus; species Paenibacillus sp. J5. The sequence goes on from NZ_JBUEDD010000020.1 coordinate 28,886, forward strand.
GCCCAAGCGGCCAGAGATGCCGCCCCTTGCGCCCCCCAGAACGCCGCGCTTGTCCGCTGATTCGCCATAATCCAGCGGCCGCCCGCATAGAGGCCCTTCGTATGCTCCAGCAGCACGACGGGTGCGGCGATCTCCCGCCCTTCGGCGGACAATCCCTTGATAAGCGGATAGATATGCGCATCCATCGGCCCCGCGGTGCCGCCCTCATGCGGCAGGTCGCTCTGACGTGTCACATGGAGGATGAGGCTTGCCGTATCGCCTTGTTGCCACGTCCTTGCAGCCTGTGCGGCTAGCGGCCATTCCTCGGAACCAGCGTACCGCTGAATTGCACTCCCATCCACCCGCATCGCTTCATGAATGAGAAGCTCCTGATGATATGATGTCTGCTCCTGCTCCGCCTCCCACAGGCCGCCTGCTTGTCTGACCGGAATTCGGAACGGCGCCTCGCCAACGCTTAGCAAGCCGCCCCCGCTCCGCAGGTGGGCTGTAATTGCAGGCCATGCCTCCTTGGGGAAGTACGGTGCATGCAGATTGATGAAGCAGCCCCTTCCGTCTGCCTCCGCAAGCCATGCAGACAACTGCTCGGCTGTTTTGGCGATCCTGCCCGCCCCTTGCAGCTTGTCAAGACTCGCCGTATCGGGCCGATCTCCCGCATAAGGGAAGCTCGGATCATAGAATATAATCAGCTTGTTCATGCGATGATACTCCTTCACATTCAGATTCAGATTCAGTCGGCATGACACGACGTAGAGATGCTTCCAGCGGTACGCTTGCCTCACCGCATAGAGACGGCATGTCGATCATGACGAAAGGGCCGGGATAACTCCCGGCCGCTTGGTGTATTATTGCTTGGTTGCTTTCCATTCATCGAATTGGCGCTGTGCCTCCTCGATGACTTTGTCCATGCCCGCAGCCTTGAACTTCTCGATCGCTTTAGGCAGGAACTCGGCTGGATCAACAGAGCCGGTATACAGCGCAGGATTGAACTCCTTCGCTACGTTGGTAATGGAAGCTACCTCTGTCTTGACCTTCGAGGTATCGAAGTTGAAGCCGAAGCTAGGGGCAACAACCGCCGATTGGTTGAATTCCTGGAACGCCTGCCATTTGTCCTCCGGGTCCCCTTCATGCAGATACGTTAGGAACATGTTGCCCAGTGCGAAGCCTGGCATCGCATACGATTCATTCATAGCTGGCAGATCCTCGATATAGTTGCCTTCGAGCTTCTTATAGTGCACGCCTTCAATGCCGTATTGAATCAGGTTGCGCAGATACTCATCGGTATTGAGCAGGTTCAGGAACATCATCGCACGCTCCGGATTTTCGGAGGTTTTGGAGATAGCGAACATCGAACCGGCTGCAGACGACGTATAGATGACTGGCGTATGGATTGGCGAAGACACGATGTCATATTGTGCGCTTCTCGACCAGCCGTTGTCCGCATATGGCTGGCTCAGCTCTTTGTCCACAAGCCACTTGCCTGTCTTGATATTGTCGATGCCGTCCAGTGTCGCCACATCATCACGCAGATAGCCAGCGAGATAGTAGTTGCGCATCGTATCCAGCGTTTCCTTCATCTCTGGTGTTTCCAGCATGTTCACGAATTTGAAATCCTTCGTGTCGAGATACATGCCGATCGGAATTTCGTCACCCAGCAGGAAGTCGAATGGCAAGTACGGCTTGAAGCCTTTTGGCACCGCCAGCGGGGTAATATCCGACGGCTCGTTCTCCTTGATCGTCTTGAGCAATGGCTCGAGATCCTGCAGGGAGTTCACATTCGTAATGTCCAGATTATATTTGTCCAGATACTTCTTGTTGAAGCGCCATACAGCTTGCTGCGCCAGCTCCTTGTTGTTCGGCACGGCATAGTTGACGCCATTAATCTTCGTTCCTTCCAGGAAGCGTGGGTCCAGCACTTCCTTGATGCCCTTGCCATAGGTGTCCAGCAGATCGTTCAGCGGCAAAAATGCGCCTTTGGATGCATTCGGCAAATAGTTGAATGCCCAGGAGCTTGTGAATGCAATATCATAAGCTTCGGCAGAGGTCGTAATAATGGACATGCGCTGACTGTAATCTCCCCAGTCGATCATTTCCAGATCCACCGTTGCATTGATTTTCTCCGTCGTATAGGTGTTGATCTGCTCCTGCACCGTCTTGAGATCCTTGGCCGGGCTGCCGATCAGATACACCTTGAGGTTGACGGCATCCAGCTTGGATGCGTCAATCGAGCCGTCGCTCTTCACGGCATCAGCCGCTTGGGAGTTGCCTCCGGAGCTGTTGCTGCTATTCCCGTTTTTCCCACCACCGCATGCGGTGACAACCATCGCGATCGCCAGCAGCAGGGTCATCATCTTCAATACCTGTTTGGACATTTTCTTTCCCCCTATTAAAGTAATGAATGACATAAATGAATCAATCGGGCATAGCCGGCGGAGTCGCCGCCATCGGCTGTCCGCTGACCACGCCAGATTGCAAACACCGCAATCCTGAATCAGCCCTTAACTGAGCCGACCGTCAAGCCCTGCACGAAGTAACGCTGGAAGAATGGATACGCCATCGCAATCGGCAAGGTCGCCACGACGACCATCGCCATCCGCACCGTCTCCGTCGGCAGTGTCGCTGCCCCGTCGAAGGAGCCCATATACTGGCTATTCTGTACGAGGAACTCCATGCTGCGCTCGATCTTCATGAGCAAATATTGCAGCGGTGGCACCAGCTCATTTTTGTTGTAATACAGCAGTGCATTGAACCAGTCATTCCAGTAGCCGAGCGAGCTGAATAGCCCGATCGTCGCAATGCCCGGCAGCGAGATCGGCAGCACGATCGTGGAGAACGTGCGCAGGTCGCCGGCGCCGTCAATTTTGGCGGACTCGATGATGGCATCAGGCACCGTCGTCTGGAAGAAGGTGCGCATGACGATGATGAAGAACGCATTCATCGACAAGGGCAGGATCAAGGCCCAGATCGTATTTTGCAGGCCCAGGAACTGGGTCATCACGATATAGCCGGGCACCAGACCGCCCGAGAACAGCATGGTGAAGAAGGCCAGGAATGTAAAGCCCGTGCGGAACTCGAAGCTGCGCCGGGAGATGGCATAAGCATAGGTCGTGACCAGAAACAGGCTGAGCAGCGTGCCGATCACCGTAATCATCAGCGTCAGCCCAAAGGACTGTACGAGCTGAGTGGTCGAGTTGAAAATATACGAATAGGCTTCAAAGCTGAATTGACTCGGGATAATGCGATACCCTTCCTGAGCTAAAGTCTGCTCATCTGCGATCGAGTTCATAATGACGAAGATAAATGGAAATACACAAGAGAATGAGAACAGACCGATCAGGAGATTGAACACAACGTTCCAAAATCGCGAGATACCGTGAATGTCTCGTTTTTTCATAAGCAACGTGTACACCTCCCTTTCCTAGAAGATGGCATGGTCTTTCTCGATTTTGCGGACTACATAGTTCGCCGTGAGGATCAGAATCAGTCCGACGACCGATTGATACAGACCTGCGGCTGTACTCATCCCGATATCGCCCATGTTAATCAGGCTGCGATAGACGAACGTGTCGATAACATTGGTAACCGGATACAAGGCGCCCGAATCTTTCGGCAACTGGTAGAACAAGCCGAAGTCGGAGCGGAACATGCCGCCGATCGCCAGAATGGTCAAAATAATCATCAACGGCTTCAGATGCGGTATCGTGATGAAGCGGGTCTGCTGCCATTTGCTCGCGCCATCGAGCATCGCCGCTTCGTAGTAGGAACGGTCAATGCCGGTAATGGCCGCCAAATACATGACACTGTTATACCCGATTGTCTTCCAGATCCCGACGAATACAATGATGAACGGCCAATACTTCGGCTCCGAATAAAAATTGACCGGATAAACGCCCAGGGCGGCGATCATCTGATTCAGCATCCCCTTATCTTTGCTGAGAAAGGTAAAGGCGAAGTAGCTGATGACGACCCAGGATAGAAAGTAAGGAAGAAACATTCCGGTCTGGTACAATTTGGCCAGCCGCTTGTTCAGCAGCTCGTTGATGATAATCGCAAAGGTAACCGCGACGACAAGTCCCAGTGCAATGCTGACCACATTGTACAAAATCGTATTGCGTGTAATGATGTACGCGTCGTTGGTAGCAAATAAAAATTCAAAGTTTTTGAAGCCGACCCACTCGCTGTTAAGAAGACTGTTGAAGAAGCCTTTATGATAGCGATAATCCTTAAAAGCCAGTATCGTTCCAAACATCGGCAAGTAGGCAAAAATTAAAAACCACAGCGTTCCAGGCAGCACCAGCAGCAGCAGTGCCTTGTTCCTGACGAGCTTCTTTCCAAATGACGGCAACGCGATCCCTCCTTTGCCCCGTTATGTGTATAACGCCATTATGGTGCGGGCAAGCTTGAATCCCCTCAGATTTCAAAAGCCGCAGCCGCATTTCCCGTTCGTCTTGCTCCCCCCTCGTCTGATAGCTCTATTGTCCACCTTCGCCGCCTCCCCTCTCAAGTTGAATAATTTCAGATCGCTATGGAAAAATTTCAGGTCGTCTTGTCCACCGCTCTCATGTCCCCGATGACATCTGACGCAGCTCGGTCGGTGAAACTCCGGCGTATTTCTTGAATTGACGGTAAAAATACGAGCTGTCCAGATAGCCAACCTCCCTTGCAATGTCAGACGTCTTGAGATCGGTATGCAGCAGCAACTGCGTCGCCTTCTCGATCCGGTAATGGTTAACATAATCCGAGAAGCTCGTCCCGACCTCCTGATGGAACAACTGTCCCAGATAGGTCGGGTGGATGTCGAGCTGCTGGCTCAGCGTCTTGAGCGACATATCCTCCCCGTAATGCAACTGGACATGCTCCAGCAATTGGGCGACATGCGGACTGTAGCTGGTCTGCTCCGTGCCAAGCCGATCGTTGAGGGAGCCTGCCAGCTCCAGCACATGCCGTCTTAGCTCCGCGAGCGTCGCTAGCTGCGAGATGGGCATGAACAGCTCGCTATAATCGCTGCTGCCCTCCATCTCCTTCATCGCCAGCATCAGTTGAAGCGCCGCATTAATGTATGGCTGCCGCCGCAGCAGCGCCTGCTCTGGCGGAGCGCTCAGCACCGCTTCAATGTGCTGCTCGATCTCCTCGCTGCGACCATCGATCAGCTTCTTCGTGAATGATTCCAGCTCCGGCTTCGGCTGCACAGCCATACAGCTCTCCGCCTCTGCCTGCAATGCTGCTGCTCCTCCGACATCATCGCCAGCCTGCGATTCCGAATATATGTTCGCCGCCCTCTCCTCTGCCGGAGGCAGACCTGCGCCATGCGATGCGCTCCCCTCTGCGCCACAGCCTGCCCCTGGCGAAGACTGCCTGATCGAATCGGTTGCCCCGCCAGAGTAAGGCTCACTCGGGATAGCCCGCCCGTCCCCTGCTATAGATGAGCTCTGCGAATGCGCTCGCTCACTGCCAGTCAGCCAGCCGCCCATGATGGCTACGGGTCTGCTCCCTGTCATCAGGTACTGCTCATAGCCAGACTTGGCCGACTGATAGCTGACCTCGATCCCTTGACCGGGCTGCCATGGCGAGCCGATGCTGATCCATACGGGCAAGCCGGTATGCCCGTGAAGCTGCTCCGCCACATGGAGCAGCTTCGGAGCCAGATGGCTGTCCTTCCATGGACGGCTGTCCAGCAGCACCACAATGTCGTCGGCCAGATCGTTGAAGCAGATGAACTCCGCAGCCTCTCCAAGCTGCTCTCTTAGCAGTGCCTCACTCTGCTCCGCAAGCTTGTCGATGCGACACAGCTCCTGCAGCGGCCTGCCCTCGCCGAGCAGCCGCAGCGTCACTGCGCGAAAATGGCCATAGCCCTGCGGAATGCCGAGCAACTGCGCGCGCTGCACGAACTCGCTCAGCTCGATCTCGCCATTCACCCAGCGCTGAAGCACGTTATTGAGCAGCAGCTTCCAGTCTACCTCCGAGCGGAACAGATTGATCTCTTCGCGTTCCCAATCCTGCAGACACAGCTTGAGCGTCGATTCCAGCTCGACGATATTAATCGGCTTGAGAATATAGTTTTCAATTCCGAGGGTCATCCCCTCCTTCACATACTGAAATTCCTCGTAGCCGCTCAGTACGATGAACTTGGTTCGGGGCGAGATCGCCTTCACCCGCTTAATCAGCTCCAATCCGTTCATCACCGGCATCTGAATATCCGTGATGAGCAGGTCTACGCTCTGCTGCTTCAACTGCTCCAATGCCGCTCGCCCGTCTGGCGCAGAACCGACAATGCGCAGTCCGTACTGCTCCCAATCCAGAATGGCATGCAGCCCCTTCGTGATCAATGGCTCGTCATCGACTACAAATACGGTTCTCATCCCTCAAGCCCCCTTGTTATTGCGGGCAGCCGCAGCGTCACTGTCGTGCCCTCGCCCGCCTGACTGTCTATCTCCAGACCATACTGCTCACCGTAGCTGGTCTGAAGCCGCTCCTGCACATTCACAAGACCAATCGAGCGCTCCTCTCCCTGCTGGATACCTGAGGACGCCTCCAGCAAATCACGCAATTGCGTCAGCCTTCCCGCCTCGATACCTGCGCCATTATCCTGCACCACGATCCGTACCTCCTCCCCATCACGGAATGCCCGGACAGCGATCCGATTCGTCTGAGCGTCCGCCCGGAAGCCGTGAATCATATAGTTTTCGATAATGGGCTGCACGAGCAGCTTCATCGTCATACAGTGCTGGAGCTGTGGATCAAGCTCGGTCGTGAAGGTGAGCTGGCCCTCATAGCGGAAGCGGAACAGCTCCAGATACATGCGGCACAGCTCCAGCTCCTCGGCGATAGAGACCATCGTGCTCTTCTTCACCATACTGCGGAAGATCGAGGACAATATATAGATCATCTGCCCGACATCCCGCGCCCCCTCGCTATACGCCTTCATGCGGATCGCCTCCAGCGTATTGTACAGAAAGTGCGGGTTGATCTGTGTCTGCAGCGCCACCAGCTCGGCATTCTTCTGCTTGATCTCGGATAGATAGACCTTCTGAATATAATTCTGCAAGCGTTCGCACATGTCATTGAAGCGTCTGGCAATCTGCTGCAATTCATCCTCGCCCGCAATCTTGATGCGGACGGACAGATCGCCCTCCTCGATCCGGCTCATGGCGGACGCAATCCGCTTGATCTTGCGCGAATAGCCCCGCATGATCGTCGCCGTCACCGTTACGCTCAGCGCTATGAACAGCAGGAAGATGCCAATCAGGTTATTGCGCAGACTGCTCGTATTGCGGTCAATGACCGACTTGGGCAGGATGCTGACCGCCGTCAGTCCTGTGTTGCCGATGTTAACGATATTAACCTTCGACAGCTCCTGCAGTTGCACCCACTCTCCGCTGTAGGACTGGAGCGCAGCGAGCGGCAGCTTGCCCCCCTCCGGCTGCCACTGGCTGTCTGAATAGAGCACGCTACCGTCGGGGGTCAGCACCATCATGCTGCCGTACAGGTTCGGTGTCCGGCTTGCCAGCCAGGTTCCCAACTGCGCCGTGTTGAAGTCGACGAGAATGGCGCCCGTCCGCTTGAGCGTGAACGGGTCATTCACCTCTCGCACATACGTATACAGCCCGAGGTTGTCCTCCCGCGCCTGGGGCAGCAGCTCCTTCGGGACCTCAACTGTCCATGGCTGCTTCCTGCGATCCGCGAACCATTGCTCCCATGCCTCCTGCGGCTTGATATATTCGATCTGCTGCCGCTTGGCGCTCATCAGATAATAGAAATGGCCGCTGTAGCTGTACACAATCACATTTTCTACGCCGCTCTCCTGCTCCATATAGGTTTTAAGCTGCACATCGAACGTTTTGAGCAGGGTCTGTCTGCTCTCACTGAAGCGGTCGAGCTTGTACTTCAAGTAATCTTCATATTTTGACCCCAGGAAATGATTCAGATCCTCGATTATCGTCGCGTCCGCATATAGCTGCTGAATCGTGTTCTGGATCGAATTGTACTGCCCGCTCAAGTAGGCGCTGGTAACGTATAGCGACCGCATATCCGCATCCATCGCCTCACGAATGAAGCGCTGCTTGTTATACTGATGAACCATGACGGCAGCGGCTGCGAACAGCAATATCATAACCAGGGAATAGAGCAGCAATATTTTGTTGAACATTTTACGGCGTAAATGATAATCGTTAAACCGACGGAAAAATCCCACTTCGCCCCCGCACCTTCCATTGCGAATTGATTTGTGCCCTAGTGTACCACCGATGCGGCTGCCGGGGCAATCCGCCTCGCTTAGGCTATTGAACAGTGAAAGGCCGCTGCTGCTTCGTCAGCTTGCCGGGATCTGCAGCGCACGTCTGCCTGTTCCCGGCCCGTAGCCTTTATTTATCATTTGAAAAAAAATCTTCTCCTCGCTATAATAGAGTCAACCCTTAGATTTCAAATTCTTCGTGGAAGACATGCGTCTTCCGTACAAATACGCAGTGTCCGCATACGTTATCTTGCCCCTCCCCTTGAATTACAGGGGGTATTTTCCTATGTTCAAAACACTCCAGAAGCTGGAATCCCGCATAAATGAGCTGTCCGAGTACCGCTACCGCGACCGGCAGCCGATTCCTTATTTTCATTCGATCGAAGATACACGCAAGGAGATTAACCCGTCGCTGCCACAGCGCGCAGCCGACTGGGGGACGATGAAGACCGGCGACACCTGGAGCGGACGCGATCTGTATCTGTGGCTGTCGGCCACGGTGTCCATCCCGGCGGATTGGCGCGGACGGCGCATCCTCGGCCGCTTCGACTTCGGCGAGACCGGCGCAGGCAATAACTCCGGCTTTGAGTCGCTATTCTACTGGCAGGGCAAGCCGTACCAAGGGGTAGACTCCAACCATATGGAGGTCTTCCTGCCAGATGAGGCGGCAGGAACTGAGCAGGAGCTGTTGTTCCGCCTCTGGTCGGGACTGGAGGGCGGCGGTCAGCCGAAGGATCAGACCCATGGTGTCCGCCTGGCAGAGATGGCCTGGCTGGATGAGGCGACGGATGATCTGTATTATACCGCCTTTGCCGCGATCGAGACGGTCAAGGTGCTCGATGAGAATCTACCGGAACGCGCCAGCCTGCTCAAGGCGTGCGACCGCGCACTGCAGTTGCTCGACTGGACAGAGCCGGGCTCCGACGATTTCTATGCTTCCGTAGTCGATGCACGCGACCTGCTGGCTGACCAGATCGACAAGCTGGAGAAGACCTCTCCGGTCACCATCACCTGCATCGGGCATACCCATATTGACGTCGCCTGGCTATGGCGACTGAAGCATACACGCGAGAAGGGCGCTCGTTCCTTCTCTACCGTCATGCGCCTGATGGAGCTGTTCCCGGAATATATCTTCCTGCAGACACAGCCGCAGCTCTATGAATATCTGAAGCAGGACTATCCCGAGCTGTATGAGCAGGTGAAGGATCGTGTGCGCGAAGGCCGCTGGGAGGCGGGAGGCGGCATGTGGCTGGAGGCGGACTGCAACCTGACCTCTGGCGAATCGCTTGTGCGCCAGTTGCTGGTCGGGACCCGCTTCTTCAAGGATGAGTTCGGCAAGGATTGCGATTACCTGTGGCTGCCCGATGTCTTCGGCTATAGCTGGTCGCTGCCGCAGATCTTGAAGAAATCCGGGATTAATACCTTCATGACAACGAAGATTAGCTGGAATCAATACAACCGGATGCCACATGACACCTTCCATTGGCGCGGTATTGACGGCTCGGAGGTGCTGACGCACTTCATCACGACGACGGAGCCGTGGTCGCAGCCGGGCTCCTGGTTCTATACCTACAACGGTCAGATTATTCCGAAGACGGTCAAAGGGAGCTGGGATGCTTACCGCAACAAGGAGATGAATCAGGAGCTGCTGCTCTCCTATGGTTATGGCGATGGCGGCGGCGGCGTCAACCGCACCATGCTGGAGATGCGCCGCAGACTGGACAAGATGCCAGGCATGCCGAAGCTGCAGACCGGGCAAGCGGGCGACTACTTCCGCAAGCTGCAGGACACCGTTGCCAAGACCGACAGCTACGTGCATACATGGGACGGCGAGCTGTACCTGGAATACCATCGCGGTACCTATACAAGCCAGGCGTACAACAAACGGATGAACCGCAAGCTGGAGCTGCTGTATCGCGAGGCCGAATGGCTGAACGCATTCCAGAGCGTGCTTGCCGGCGATTGGAGCCAGTACCGCGGCCAGGAGCTGACCGAGGGCTGGAAGATTATATTGCGCAACCAGTTCCATGATATTATCCCTGGCTCCTCGATCCGTGAGGTGTATGAGGACAGCACGATCGAATATGCCGAGGCTGAGCAGATTGGACGTACTGTATGGGAAGGCGCCCAGCAAGCGCTGCTGGCTGGTGAAGATCATACAGCGGTTGCTTTGGATGCTGTGCAGAAATTCACCATATGGAACTCCTCCCCATGGATGGAGACGCGCCTGGCCGAGCTTGAGCTGAAGCCGGGCATGGAGCATGGCCGCTGGGTCGATGCTGCGGGGCGCGAGCTTTCCGCTCAGTCCAATGGACAGACATGGGTGGTTGAAGTGGCGGATGTGCCATCACTCGGCTATACGACGATTGGATTTGTACCAGCTTCCGCAGACGTTCGTGATGGCGCTGTTGGTGCTGCTGATGCTGTTGCTGTGGCTGACGCCGACATGCCGCAAGCCGGTGCAAATGTTGAGGCCGCTGGCGCCTTAACAGCGCAAGCTGCTGCATTCCAGGTGCAGCCAAGCGGTATCGTCACCCCGTTCTTCGAGCTGACATGGAACGAGTGGGGACAACTGACGCGCATCTATGATCGGGAGGAACGCCGCGAGGTGCTGGCAGAGGGTCAGCGCGGCAATGTGCTGCAGTTGTTCGAGGACAAGCCGCTCATGTTCGACGCATGGGACATCGATATATTCTATCAGGAGAAGATGACGGAAATTACGGCCTTGCAGCATGTGTCCGTCGAGGAATGCGGGCCACTGCGGGCTGTGATCCGCTTCGTCTGGACACATCGCAGCTCGACGATCGAGCAGCGGATGATGGTCTATGCCGACAGCCGCCGCATCGACTTCGTGACCGAAGCCGATTGGCATGAACGCCAGAAGCTGCTCAAGGCTGCCTTCCCTGTGCATGTACGTGCAACCGAAGCGACCTACGACATTCAGTATGGCAATGTGAAACGTCCGACACACTGGAACACGAGCTGGGATGCAGCACGCTTCGAGTCGGTCGGCCATCAGTGGGCCGATCTGTCCGACCGCGGCTACGGCGTCAGCCTGATGAACGATTGCAAATATGGCTATGATATAAAGGACAACGTGTTGCGCCTATCCCTGATCAAGTGTGCAACACACCCTGATATTGAAGCGGATCAAGGCCATCACGCCTTCACCTACTCGCTGTTCCCGCATCAGGGCGACTGGTTGCAGGGCGGCACAGTACAGAGCGCCTGGGCGCTGAACAATCCGCTGCGGGTGAGCGCTGGCGCAACTGCCGAGCCATCCCGCTCGATGTTCCGCCTGAGCGGGGATACAGCGATGATCTCCGCAGTCAAGAAGTCCGAGGATCAGCAGCGCGTCATTGTGCGCGTACACGACTTCTCCGGCAGCCGCAAGGTGCTGAAGCTGGAGAGCGATCTGCGTATCGCCTCCTGGCAGGAATGCAATCTGATGGAGATTGGCGCTGGCAACGTGCAGCCAGGGGAGAACGGCATCGAATTCGTGCTGGAGCCTTACGAGCTTCGCACCTTCGAGATTGAGCTAGAGCGTGTATGCCAATCCTAATGTAACAGGAACCACATGATCATAAGCCTCTCTCTATAACAATATCAGGAAATCGCTGCGTTATTGCAGGATTCAGGCTGCTAGCCTGGCATACATTACAAGACACCCTGTTAGCCGAGTGCGGCCGCGTCGCTGCACTCGGCTCTTCATTCAAAGGAGGAAACGATGATGAAGCTGCCCCAATCGATCGAGCAGATGCTGGCGCTGGCTGAGGAGAAGCTGGCTGCGCGCCCCAAGCTGCTGCAGATGTACAAGCAGTGCTTTCCCAATACTTTAGAGACGACAACCCGATTGCAGGATGACGGCAGCACCTTCGTATTTACGGGTGACATCCCGGCGATGTGGCTGCGTGATTCCAGCGCTCAGGTGAAGCAGTATTTGCCCTTTACGAAGGACGATGCTGACCTGCAACGCATTATCGAAGGGCTGATTAAGCGCCAGATGCGGTGCATTCTGATGGACCCCTATGCCAATGCCTTCAACGAGGAGGCCAATGGCAAGCGTTGGGAGGAGGATATCGCCGAGCTGAACCCATGGGTATGGGAGCGCAAGTATGAGCTGGACTCTCTCTGCTACCCGCTGCAGCTAAGCTATCTCTATTGGAAGGAAAGCGGACGCAGCGGCCATTTCGACGAGACATGGCAGAGCGCTGTGCGTGCCATCCTGCGCCTGCTGGAGATCGAGCAATACCATATGGAGAAGTCGGATTACCGCTTCACCCGTCTGACCGGGCCGAAGACCGATACGCTGCGCAACCACGGCAAGGGGATGCCTGTCAGCTTCACCGGCATGACCTGGAGCGGCTTCCGCCCAAGCGACGATGCATGCACCTTCGGCTATCTGATCCCGGCGAACCAGTTCGCCGTTGTCGTGCTTGGCTATGTAGCGGAGATCGCCACCGAGGTGTTGCATGACGAGCATCTGGCAGCCTGGGCAGCGAAGCTCGCGGAGGAGATTCGCTATGGCATCGAGACCTATGGCGTCTATCGCCATCCCGTGTACGGGGAGATGTACGCCTATGAGACGGACGGCCTGGGACACTATAATCTGATGGATGACGCTAATGTGCCAAGCCTGCTCTCCATCCCCTATCTCGGCTATACGGACAAGAGCGACCCGATCTACCAGAACACACGCCGATTTATCCTGAGCGAGAGCAATCCTTACTACTACAAAGGCAAGGTCGCCGCAGGCATCGGCAGCCCGCATACGCCTCCGGGCTATATCTGGCACATCAGCCTGACGATGCAGGCGCTGACCTCCAGCGATGACGAGGAGATTGCAGAGATTGTCGAGCTGCTGCAGCAGACCGATGCAGGCACGGGCTATATGCACGAGGGCTTCCACACTGACGATCCTATGCAATTCACACGGCCCTGGTTCGCCTGGGCGAACAGCCTGTTCAGCGAGCTGATGACGAAGCTGATCACCGAGAACAAACTTTAAGAGGAGGCTCCTTACTGCCATGACAAGAAAAAAGGCCCATCTGATTACACATACGCACTGGGATCGCGAATGGTATCTGCCCTTCGAGCGCCATCATATGCTGCTGATCGAGCTGATGGATACGCTGCTGGACACGCTCGATCGCGACCCCGAGTTTCGCAGCTTCCATCTGGACGGACAGACGATTATTATCGATGACTACCTGCAGGTGCGCCCGCAGCAGCGCGAGCGTCTGGAGCGTTACATCCGCGAGGGGCGGATCATTATCGGGCCATGGTATATTTTGCAGGATGAGTTCCTGACCAGCTCCGAGGCCAATGTGCGCAACCTGCTGATCGGTCATCAGGATGCCGCGCCCTACGGCGTCATCTCCAAGCTCGGCTACTTCCCCGATTCGTTCGGCAATATGGGGCAGGCGCCGCAGCTGCTAAGGCAAGCCGACATCGACACCGCGGTCTTCGGACGCGGCGTTAAGCCGACCGGCTTCAACAATATGGTGAGCGAGGCGGACAGCTATGAGTCTCCGTACTCCGAGATGTTCTGGCAAGGGCCCGACGGCTCGACGGTTCTCGGCATTTTGTTCGCCAACTGGTACAACAATGGCATGGAAGCCCCGGTGCTCCCGGAGGCAGCCAAGCCATACTGGGACAAAAAGCTGGCGGACGCCGAGAAGTTCGCCGCTACACCAGAGCTGCTGTTCATGAACGGCTGCGACCACCAGCCGGTGCAGACCGATCTGACCCAGGCGCTGGCGACTGCGCGCAAGCTATTCCCGGAGGTCGACTTCGTCCATTCCAGCTTCGAGGAATATATCGCAGCACTGCGGGCCAGCCTGCCATCCGAGAAGCTCGTGACGGTCGAGGGCGAGCTGCGCAGTCAGCGTACCGACGGCTGGGGGACGCTCGTCAATACGGCCTCCGCACGCATCTATCTCAAGCAGCTCAATGCGGCCTGCCAGACGCTGCTGGAGAAGGGCGCGGAGCCGATGGCGCTGTTCGCTCGCCTGGCCGCCGGCAAGAGCTACCCGCATGATCCGCTCACCTATGCGTGGAAGACACTGATGCAGAATCATCCGCATGACAGCATCTGCGGCTGCTCTGTCGATGAGGTGCACCGCGAGATGGTGACGCGCTTTGAGAAGAGCCGCCACGCTGCACAGTTCATTATCGACGAGAGCATGGCTGCTATTGTTCAGACCGTGGATACGTCGGCCTTTGAAGGCTATGGCGAGCAGGCCTTCCCGTTCGTCGTATTCAACACGACCGGTTGGGCACGCAGCAGTACGGTGACGGTCGAGCTGGAGACGGACAAGCTGTATTTCAGTGAGCGTCCGTCCATCGCCGCATTGACCGCTGAACTGGAGAGCATGCCATGGGTACGCGAGCACTATGCGCTGGTGGATACGCAAGGCCGCGAGCTGCTGGCGCAGGCGGAGGACGCAGGTGTGCACTTCGGCTATGATCTGCCGAAGGACAAGTTCCGCCAGCCGTATATGGCACGCAGAGTGCGCCTGACCTTCGAGGCGAGCGCGGTTCCGGCGGTCGGCTATGCCTCCTATGCCTGGGTGAAGCGCGCGGCAGGCCGGGCGCTTCTGGCGCCGGAAGCGTCCTCCGCCCTGCGCGTGCACAGCAACGGGATGGAGAATGAGCAGCTTGCCGTCCGCATTCTGGAGAACGGCTCGCTCGAGCTGACGGACAAGCAGACCGGGCGCACCTATACGAATCTGCTCGTCTATGAAAATTGCGGCGACCTGGGCAACGAATATGTATTCAAGATGCCGGAGCAGGAGCAGCCGCTAACGACACGCGACCTCCATGCGTCGATCCGCCTCGTGGAGAACGAGCCGTATCGAGCGACATTCGAGATCGTGCATGAATGGCGCATCCCTGCGCGAGCGGACGAGCTGTTCACCGAGGAGAAGCGCAGGCTGATCCCGTTCACCGAGCGCAAGGCTCAGCGCGTGGAGGAGACGGTCCCGCTTCGCATCGTCACCTCGATCTCGCTGGAGCGTGAGGGCAAGGGGCTGCTGGTGCATGCCCGCTTCACGAATGAGGCGCGCGACCATCGTCTGCGCGTGCTGCTGGAGAGCGGCATCCATGCGGCGCAGCATGCAGCCGACTCGATCTTCGAGGTAGCGCGGCGCGATACCGTCCCGGCTCCGGAGTGGATCAATCCGAGCAATGCCCAGCATCAGCAGACCTTCGTCAGCATAGCCGATGAGCAGCATGGCTTGACCGTTGCCGGTATTGGTCTGCACGAATACGAGGTGCTGCAGGATGGACGCGGTACGATCGCTGTCACCTTGCTGCGTGCCGTATCTGAGCTGGGCGACTGGGGCGTGTTCGAGACGCCGGAGGCCCAATGTCTGGGCGAGCATGAGGTGCAGTTCGCCATCTACCCACATGCGGGCGATGTCGTGCAGTCGCAGACCTATGCTGCTGCTTACCAGTTCCAGGCTCCAGTGTTCCGCATCCAGACGGGCGTCCACTCCGGCTCCCTGCCGCCTGTTCATCGCTTCCTTGACTGGAATGGCCAAGCGCTGGCGCTATCCGCCGTCAAGATGTCGAAGGAGCGTGACGATGCCATTATTCGCTGGTACAACCTGGACAGCGCAGGCCAAACGCTGGAGTTCACGCCAGCCTTCGCAGCCGCAGCAGTATACAAGAGCGACATTCTGGAGCGCCGACGTGAAGCCGTTGCGATCGTTGCTGACGGAACTGCCCCAGTTGCTGCTGTAAGCGAGGGGCAAGGCGAGGCGCATGATGCGAGGCAGGCTGCTGCCTGGACTGCTGCTGCAGATACTCCGCTCATCAGCCAGCCTGTCGGCAAGGCAGAAATTATTACGTATGCGATTGAGTTGAATTCCTAATCGAGCGAAGCTAATCGTTCAGCCCTGACCTAACATGAGGTCAGGGCTGTTCGCATTATCAGGATAAGATCGCTGGATTGAATTTGAATTGTAACCATCGTCCGGTACCGCTACAATAATACATTGTAAATAGTTGAATAAGGAGGCTTGCCTATGTATAAGGTGTTGATCGTGGACGATGAACTCTATGTGCGCAAAGGGTTGATTGGGCTAATCGACTGGCAGAGGATGCCCTATGAGCTATGCGGCGAGGCCGAGGACGGGCAGCAGGCGCTGGCGATGATCGAGCAGCTAAGGCCAGAGCTTGTTATTGTCGATATACGCATGCCCGTGATGGATGGCCTGGAGCTGATCCGGCAAGTGAAGGCGGCAGAGCGGCATCAGCCGTTATTCATCATTGTCAGCGGCTATCATGATTTCTCCTATGCCCAGCAGGCGCTGCGCTATGATGTCACCGACTATATCCTCAAGCCCGTCGATGAGAGAGAGCTTGCTGCCACCTTGAAAAAGGCCGCTACGACGTTGAATCGTCTGAATCTGTCCCAGCTAGCCAATGAACAGCAGCTCGCGGAATCCGTCATCGAGACCTTGCTGCAGGCCACTCCCAGCGATCCCGTCATGATGCAGATCGCCAAAGCGCTGGAGCTTGACCCCCATTGTCCATACAGCTATGTCATCGTTGAGGTGCAGGATGGGCTCCCCCATGGCACCGTGGATTACTTGCCTCTGCTTCGTCAGGCACTCGGGCGTTGTCTACATAAGGAAGCGCTTCATCCCCCCATTCATGTACGCGCGTACAATCAATACGGCCTCCTCCTGCCAGCATCGTCTTCACTGCTGCCCGGCAGCCATGGGGAGCATCTGGCCTACTCTGCGATGCAGAAGGCGCTGGAGCGGGAGACCCAAGAAGCGGTCGTCTTGTTTGCCGGGCGAACCGTCCCGAGCCTCAGCCGCGTCGCCGAATCCTTCAACAGCGCCAACGAATGCTTGAAGTACCGCTTTGCCGCCGGCATGGAGCGAGTCGTGCTCGCCGCTGATATGCTGGAGCGTCCTCTCTACTATTTCGATGTTGAGGAGGAGCTTCATCGCCGGCTGCTGGTCGAGATCGAGGAGCAGCGACGCGACGATTATCTGGTCACCATTCATAGCCTGTTCAGCAGCTTCTCGCATCTGCATTTTGCCCCTAGCGCTGTCTCCAATACGATTACTCGCAGTCTGGTGGCCATCATGAATGCCATCCGGCTGCTCCAGGGCAATGAAGAGGAGCTGTCTCTGCTTGGCGACCTGCTGGACTGGCAGGATCGCTACCGCAATGTACACCAATTGCAGGAGGCCTATATTCGCCTGGTAGATGAAGCGGCCGCCTATATCGCAGGTAAGCGAAACGAGCATAGCAAGGGCAGCATTGACAAGGTGAAGAAGTATATCGATGCCCATTATACCGAGAACATCACGCTCAAAAGCATCGCGGCGACATTTTATATGAACTCCATCTATCTGGGACAGCTATTCCGCAAGACGTATGGCAGCTACTTCAATGAGTATGTGCTCAGTCTGCGAATCGAGGAGGCCAAGCGGCTGCTGCGGCAGACGGACATGCGGATATATGAAATCGCCGAGCAGGTGGGCTTCCAGAGCGCTGATTATTTTGCCACCCAGTTCGAGAAGCTGGAGCGTATGACGCCTACCGATTACCGCAACCGGATGATTGGCAGGAAGTAGGAAGGGACGGGAATGCGATGTTTAAATCTCATATCAATCATCTCAAGCTGCGCAACAAGCTTATTCTGATCTATACGGCCTGTGTCTTTATCCCGATCGTGCTCACGCATATCATCTTCTATAATGTGACGACCCATAACATCAAGGAGCAGAAGACTGTAGACGCCAACCGTGCTCTCATGCTGCTGCATAAGGAATTAGGCGCGGCCATCGACGATGCCGCCGGCATCTCCTACCTGTATTCGATCGACAAATCGCTAGACCACCATCTGAATGCCGACTACGCCTCCTATGACCAGTATGTCGAGTCGCTGGCCTCCATCGAGCAATTGTTCAACCGCTCTGACAAGGAGTACAAGACGATCAGCTCTACCGTTATATTAAGCGATAATCCGATGGTGCTGGCCTCCGACCATATTGTCGATCTGGACGACGATGCCCGGCACACAGACTGGTATCGCAGCCTGCAACCGATCAGCCATACCTACCCCTATCTATATGTCGATAAGGATGGAATCCATATTCTACAGAAGCTGTCGGATGAACGCTATCACCCCTACGAGCATATTCTCAAGATCGATCTGAACATGGATCATATCCACCAGCTATTTGACCTGTCGAGCTTCGAGGGCACCCTCTATTTTATCGATCCGATGCGGCAGATTCGCTACAGCGTGGCACTGGATGGCAGCCAGTCGCTGGCTCCTGCTCCTCTTGACGGGATGATTAGGCCGGATCGGTTCATCGATATGCAGCTTCATTATCAGAACAGTCGTTACCTTAGAGGCTGGTCTCTCTATGGCGTGCTGGATGAAGGACAGATTCTGTCCGAGGTGCGGCAATCGGGGTTTTACATCATCTGGCTGGCGCTTCTGACCTTCCTCGTCCCAACCATCATTATCATCATGATCTCCCGCTCCATTCATTCCCGCCTCAAAAATATTCTGATCCATATGAGACGTGTCAAGGGCAAGCACTTCGAGCCGGTGCCCTATGATCAGGAGCGTGACGAGATCGGCCAGTTAGCCCTGGAATTCAACCGGATGATCGAGCGCATCGAGAGTCTGATCAATGATGTATACGTCACGGTAATCCAGAAGAAGGAGCTGGAAATCCGTCAGCGACAGGCTCAACTGCACGCGCTGCTCAGTCAGATCAATCCGCACTTTCTGTTCAATGCCCTGGAGACGATCCGCATGCGCAGCCTGATCAAGGGCGAGACAGAGACGGCCGGGACGATCCGCAATATGGCGCGCATCTTCCGTACCTCCATCTCCTGGAAGCGCAGCTTCGTGTCCATTCGCGAGGAGATTGAGCTGATTGAGAGCTTTCTGGAGATTCAGAAATATCGGTTTGCAGGCAGGCTGACCTACCAGATTTCAATGGATGAGGCGCTCTATGAGACGCTTATTCCGAAGATGACCTTTTTGCCGTTTGTTGAGAATGCCAGCATACATGGGATTGAGAATCATCAGGGCATCGGCTTCATCACGATCCAGATCGCGCGTGAAGGTCGAGATATCGTCTTCGTCATTGCCGATAATGGCGCAGGGATGAGCGAGGAGAAGGTGAAGGAGCTGCAGCAGTATCTCACCGAGGATGACGCGATCTCCGAGTCCGTCGGAATCAAGAATGTGTATATTCGGCTCAAAATTTGCTTTGGCGACGATTTTACGTTCGTTATTCATAGTCAGCCGGGACAGGGCACCCGCATTACCCTTCGCTTGCCCGCAGATGCAATGAAGGCACCGGAGCCGGAAAGACCTAAGCTTTATGAAGAATGAACTAAGCTTTGGCGGGTAACGGAGCGCTGCTTGATCTTTTATACTGAAAGTGCTTACAAACAAAGGATAGAAAGGGGTTGCACAATGGGCACAAATAAATGGCTCCACACAGGTCTGGCGGCGGTGATGGCATCTGTCCTACTGCTCGCAGGCTGCAGCAGCAGCAACACGCCTGACAACAAGGGGGCAAATGCAGGAGATAGCACGGAGCCGGTCACCTTCACGTACTTTGGCTTTGGCACGAACAAGGATGTGATAGCCAGTGACACTGTCATCGGCAAAAAATTGCAGGAGCAGACCGGCGTAGACTGGAAGATGGAGTTCGTCGTCGGCGATGCGAGTACCAAATCCGGCGTCATGATTGCCGGGGGCGATTACCCGGATGTCATCTCCCCGGTCGCCGAGCTGGAGAAGCTAGTGGACGCAGGAGCACTCATTCCACTCAATGATCTAATCGAGGAGCATGCGCCTAATATTAAGCGCGTCTACGGCGATTACATGAACAAAATCACCTATGAGGACGGCAATATCTACATCCTCCCTTATACAGCCAACGTGAACGGCTACTTGTCCGATCCCGATGTGACCCAAGGCGCCTTCTGGATTCAGCGGCGTGTGCTGAAGGAGTTCGGCTATCCTGAGGTGAAGACGCTGGATCAATATTTCGAGCTGATCGAGAAGTATCAAGCCAAATACCAGAAGATCGACGGCAAGGATACAATCGGCTTCATTACCTCCGCCGGCGTATCGGGCGACTTCTACTCCATTACGAACGTGCCGATGCATCTGGCCGGCTATCCGAATGACGGCAATGTGATGGTCGATATGGACACCCACGAAGCTAAAATCTATGCTGCAAGCGACTACGAGAAGCAATGGCTGGCCGCCCTGAACCAGATGAGCAGCAAGGGGCTGCTTGATCCCGAGACGTTCACCGCCAACAAGGACCAGTATCTGGCGAAGCTGACCTCCGGTCGCGTCCTCGGCTATTTCAACTATGCCTGGCAGGTAACGGATGCGACCAACAATCTGAAGGCGGCAGGCAATGATGATCTGCGCTATGTGGCTCTGCCGATCGTATTTGACGAGAATACGAGAGATGCGTATATTGACCCACCAGCTTTCGTGAATAATCGCGGAATCGGCATCTCGATCAGCGCCGATAATCCTGTTCGCATTATTAAATATTGGGATAATCTGCTGACGGAAGAAAACCAGAGGCTCGTGCAATGGGGCGAGGAGGGTGTCACCTATTCGGTGAACGACAAAGGCCGGTTGGTGATGACCAAGGAGCAGATCGCCAATCGCAACGACAATGAGTTCAAGCGCAAGTATGGCTGGGCCTACTTCGATTATGAATGGCCTCGCTATGGCAGCAACTCCATCCTGGAGGATGGCAATGCGTATTCTGTCGCCAACCAGCCTGAGGTGGCAGCCGAAACGTACACGGAGGGCGACCTTGCACTGCTGAAGGCTTACAATGTCGAAACGTTCTCCCAGTTGTTCGCCCAGCCACAGGAGCGTCCATGGTACCCTGCCTGGAGCATTACGAAGGAGCAGGGTTCGCCGGAGCAGATCTTTAATCAGAAGTCTAGCGACCTGCAGAAAAAATATTATCCCAAGCTCGTCTTTGCCTCCAGCAGCTCCCAGTTCGACTCGATCTGGACAGAGTATACGAATGAATTCAACAAGCTGGACGTCGCCGGATTCGAGCAATTCGTAACGACCAAGGTCAAGGAGCGCGTAGCAGGGAAATGGTAGTCTAGGGCGTGTCTGAAAACGACACGACCTAATGAACGCAGCAGGGAAAAGTGAAGCAGCCTTCGCTTTTCCCTGCTCATGCTTGAAGTACAGGAAAGGAGAAAGGCCAACGTGGAGAAACCTGCGATACACCATGCAGCGACAGTCGCTGCACCATCCCGATTGTTGATCTATTTCAAAAAGCTGTCCAAGCAGAAAATGCTGATGCTGATGTCCCTGCCCTTTCTTGCCTGGCTGTTTCTGTTCAAGTATGTTCCCTTATGGGGCTGGACGATTGCCTTCCAGAAGTTCCGGCCGGCCAAGAAGCTATTCGATCAGGCATGGGTTGGACTGGATAACTTCAGAACCTTGTTTCAGGAAGAGGCATTCTATCTTGTGCTGCGCAACACGCTCGTCATGAGTACGATCAATCTGGTGCTGGGCTTCGGCACAGCAATTGTGCTGGCTCTGCTGCTCAACGAGCTGCGCCATATTGTGTTCAAGCGAACCGTACAAACGATCAGCTACTTGCCGCATTTTATTTCGTGGGTCGTCGCGGCGAATATTGTGCAGACTACACTCGCGCCAGAAGGCATCGTCAACGTGCTGCTGCTCAAGCTTCATCTGATCGATCAGCCTGTGCTGTGGCTGGGCAAGGGGGAATATTTCTGGGGCATTCTCGGAATGACCGAGGTATGGAAGAACGTTGGCTGGAACACGATCATCTACCTGGCTGCCATTACGACCATCGATCCCTCGCAATATGAAGCTGCCCAGATCGACGGCGCCAGCCGACTTCAGCGTATCTGGCACATTACTCTGCCGGGGATAAAGCCGGTCATTGTCATCTTGCTGATCATGAATCTCGGACATATCCTGGAATCCGGGTTCGAGCCGCAATATTTGCTGGGCAACAGTATGACCGTAGACTACTCGGAGAATCTGGATATATTCGTGCTGAAGTATGGCATGCAGATGAACAACTACGGCCTCGCGACAGCCGCAGGCATGTTCAAAACCGTCGTCAGCTTCATCTTCCTGATCGCTGCGAACCATATCGCCAAGCGGTTGGGTCAGAGCAGGCTGTACTAATCCCGAAGCAAGGAGGCGATGACGCATGAGTCAAGCCAAGCGATCGCGCAAGCTGCATGCACCCGTATCGGATGCGGTATTCGATGCATGCAACACTCTATTTATGCTGCTGCTCATCGTTGTGACGCTCTATCCATTTGTGAATATGTTCGCCCTGTCCTTCAACGACGCCAATGACTCCATCCGCGGCAGCATCTATATATGGCCCAGAGAATGGACATGGCGCAATTATGAGTATATTTTTAATGAGGCTTACATTTTTTTTGCTACCTTCATCTCGGCGGCACGCACCATAGTCGGCACGATCATCTCCGTCTTTTGCACGGCGATGCTCGCCTATGCCATCAGCCGACCGGATTATTTGCTGCGCAAATTCGTCACGATTGCCTTTATATTCACGATGTACTTCAGCGGCGGCCTCATTCCGAACTACCTTCTCATCAAGGAGCTTGGCATGCTGAACAGCTTCTGGGTGTACATTATTCCCGGCATCATCGGTGTGTTTAATATGATCGTCATCCGTTCCTTTATTGAAGGCTTGCCGGATGGCATCATGGAGTCGGCCAGAATCGACGGCGCCGGCGAATTCACGACGTTCATGCGCATCGTCCTGCCGCTCACCGTCCCCGCACTGGCAACGGTATCGCTATTTGTCGCCGTCTATCAGTGGAATTCGTGGTTCGATGTGTTCCTGTACAACTCCTCGAAGATTGAGCTGAGCACGCTGCAATATGAGCTGATGAAAGTATTGTCCACCTCCACCACCACCACAAGCAGCGGCGGGACGGCGGCCGATGCCTTCGCCAACGCCCAAGGCAATGTAACGATGGTGACACCCACCTCGATTCGCGCCACGATGACGATTATCGCCAGTCTGCCCATTATTGTCGTCTACCCGTTCCTCCAGAAATACTTTGTACAGGGCATGACCTTAGGTGGCGTGAAGGGCTGAGCCGCCAGGCTCAAGTCCTTCACGTCAGGTGAGGTCGGCCCGTGCCGCGCAACCTATCATGGGGCTTCGCTAATAATTAAGTTGGACGAGAACAGGTGAGTTTTCCGTCCAACCCTCACTGTAGCTGGGTAGCCCCCACTCCTCAATCCATATAATCTATGACATTTAAAATTGTATCTCTCAACGCAATATAGTTTGTTCCTTCATATGGAGATATTTCCTCGTATATTTTTGTTAATGCTTTCTTCAACTCTGATTCTTTCAACTCAGGTATTTCACTTTCCATCATTTCTACTAGTTCCAGAAAAAGACTTAATTTCAGGGGGAAATCAGGTTCAACATTTCCTCTCTCCTCAACAAAGTGAATGCCATCAGAAATAATATGCTTGCTAGCATTTACAAGAACAAATCCAACTATCTCATCATTTTGCAGAACAAAAGAAAAATCCCCTGTCATATTCACTAAAACAACTCGCTCTAATTTATCCCATTTCTCTGAATAAGAAATTATCTTATCCTCTCTAGTATAATATTCTGTTATATGGGATAATTTGCTGCTGAAATTTTTCTTATCTCTTAATTTAATACTTCCGTTTTTTTCCTCAAACTGTTTTGATTCCAATTCTTCTTTGATTACATTTATGGGTTCTGTTAGCTTTATTACAGCCCCAGAGAATCTTAAATCATCTTTATTAAATAAAATAGTATCTGCATCAGACCATAACCAATCAAAACTTCCATATGAAATTTTTTTTAGATCTTCTATTTCTTTATAATCTTTTTCCTTACCAATCCATATAATTTGACTGGATAAGTACCATCTTATCTCATCATTAGTAGTGGTTAGATTGTTATCAAATATAAATTTCAAAATTTTCATGGTATTATTTGAGTCGCAGGCGGCATAGTTCCTCCACTAGGAGTGGGGATAGTTCCATTTACTATTGAGTCATGTGTGACGGGCATACCAGGATCTGTCGGTTTTCCACCAAATATAGCAGCGCCACTTTCACCTCTTGCCCTATCTGGTCCATAACTAGTAATTACATTCCCTTTGGAACTGCCTTTGCTCTCAACTATTACCACATTATCCCCTTTCCTATATATCAAATTTTGGGTATTGTTGCCTGAAACATATACTGCGTCAGGTTTTGATAAAATCTCTAGCTCTTTCTCTTTGCCAAGCCTACCATGATAGTTACTTGCATATTTAATTTTTCCGTCTTCGGCTTTAGCACTAATATCGGATGCAGATTTAGCCTGCTTCTCAAACCCTTTAGGTACGCCTTTACCATTACCCGTCCCCTCACTACCACTTCCCTTACTTCCTTCTCCACCCTTGCCGCTATTTCCTCCATCCTTCTTCCCGTTCCCTGTACCAGATGAGGGCTCCTCCGGCTTCGCCTTCGGCGCTGCTGGCGGCGGGTTCGTTCCCGTGTTCTTCGACGGGCTGCTTCCGTTCGCATTCCGTCTTGGCGGCGTTCCTCCACCGCTCGTCAAGCCCATCGTGCCGTATCGCGATGCGTTCTTGACGTCTCGAATTGACATCACCGCATCGGCCAACGCCACCATTCCGAACCAGAACTGGTCATTCGCCGCCTGTTGTTCATTGTACTGTTCCCAGAACTCGCTCCACGCCTCGTCTGCCTGCTCCTCGCTCGCGCTCCCTCCGCTCTGTGTCAGACGCGCAAACCATTGCTCCGCCTCGCTCTTGCTTTTGTTCGGATACAACTGCTGATACCAGCGGATTGCGTTTTTTTCAGCCCCTCATATTCTCCGCTCGACGGGTCTTTCCTTAGTACATCACTCATCACCAGATACACTTCTGCCGCTCGATTTCGCTCCGG
>NZ_JBUEDD010000021.1:0-51897 GCF_054955055.1 Paenibacillus sp. J5
TTGGAGCTTTGTTAACCTTTTGGAACCGCCGTATGCGGACCCGCATGTACGGTGGTGTGAGAGGACGGGGGCTAGGCGCCCCCTCCTACTCGATCGATACGAGGAGGGTGCGTGCAGCGAGGCTCCTCGCATGGCGCTGCGCCGGGCGACGGTGTACATCCGCAAGCAGCGGGCGGAGCCGAATCAAGTGTTATTGGAGCACCCGCCGTGCGGTGATGTAGTTATCCTTCCAGTAAGGAGCATCGAGATCCGAATACGTAACGCCGCCTTCCCCATACGTATGCAGAATTTGATTGTTGCCGGCGTAGATGGCAACATGGCCGATCGAGCTGCCTGTCCGCGATGGAACAGAGAAGAAGACCAGATCGCCCTTTTTCAGATTCGATTTGCTGACGGCATAGCCCTCCTCGGCTTGGTCTTTCGAGATGCGGGGCAGAGAAATACCGAATTTGCCAAATACATATTGGGTAAAGGAGGAGCAATCGAACGTTATGGTGCTGCCTGAAGGCGCGCCAAATTCGTATTTCACGCCAAGGAATTTCTCACCTAGTGAAATCACACGGCTCGATATAGATGTGGAAGTCTCTGCAGCAGCATGTGCTGCCGGATATTGTCCGGCGAGAGCAGCCGCGGTGCCTAGCAGGGTCACACATAATCCGGTGCGAATCATAATACGGGTAAATTGAGTCTTGAGCATGATTGAACATCCTCCCGAAATAATGGTTGTAGTTCTTAAGTCTTGGTAGTACTATATCAAATATCGAGCAGCCTAAATTATAACAAAGAGAAGGAATAGACTGTGCTGCCAACGGTTTGAGCTGTATTATGAGAATTTAATGAGATTTTTTTAATGAAGGATGAGAGGAGATTTATATGACTTATCGCGTAGCGGCTGTACAATATGAACTAAAGGACATATCATCCTTTGCCGAATTTTCGCATCAGGTGACCCATTATGTGAAGAATGCGATGGAATACGGCGTTCAATTTATTTTGTTTCCCGAGTTCATGACAACTCAGCTATTGTCTATTGGAGACAGCACTCAGGAGGCATTGCCAATCGAGCGGCTGCCTGAGTTCACAGAGGCATATACGGAGCTGTTCACCCAATTGGCTCAGCAGCATGATGTATACATAATTGGAGGAACCCATGTTGTCCAGGCTGATGCCGGCTTGCGCAACACGGCCTTCCTCTTCCACCCGGACGGGCGGGTGGATACGCAGGCGAAGCTGCATATGACGCCGACGGAGGTGGAGGAATGGTCGATGACGCCTGGAGACGGTCTGGAGGTATTCCAGACCCGTTACGGCACCATCTCCATGCTGACCTGCTATGATATCGAGTTTCCAGAGATTGTGCGCATGGCCAGAGCCAAAGGAGCCGATGTCGTATTCTGCCCATCGTGTACAGATGATCGGCATGGCTTCTACAGAGTCCGCTATTGCTGTCATGCCCGGGCCGTCGAGAATCAGATCTATATTGTGACGACGGGAACAGTAGGCTCGCTGCGCAAGGTTGATTTCATGAGGGCGAATTACGGCCAGGCGGCGATCATTTCACCTAATGATATTCCGTTTCCGCCGGCTGGGATCGTAGCGGCTGGAGAGATCAATTTTGATATGCTGGTTGTAGGGGATCTTGACCTGTCGCTGCTGGAGAAGGTTCGCCAGAGCGGCTCCGTAACGACATGGCGCGACCGGAGAACGGACCTGTATCCAGATTGGTAGAGCGAGCGTCCCTGAGGAGGAAGGCGAGATGAGGAAGGAGCTTTATGTATTTGTGGATGATCGGCCTGTGCCGGTCGTTATCCGCAACTATACAGAACAGGACATCGAGCAGATGATTGCGATTCAACAGGAGAGCTTTCCGCCGCCCTTCCCCTCCGAGCTATGGTGGCAGCCGGAGCAATTGCGGGAGCATGTGCGCTGCTTTCCAGAGGGGGCGCTGTGCGCGGAGGCGAACGGACGGCTGATCGGCTCCATGACCGCGCTGCGTGTGGGCAACGATCAATTGAAGGGTACACATTCATGGGCGGATATAACAGATCAAGGCTATATTCGCAATCATGAGCCGGGTGGCGAGACGTTGTACGTTGTGGATATTTGCGTTATCCCCTCATTCCGCAAGGCCGGGATTGGCAAATGGCTGATGCAGACCATGTATGAGGTCGTCGTTCACTTGAAGTGCCACCGTCTGCTTGGAGGCGGTCGAATGCCTGGCTACCATCGGCATGCGCATGAGGCGACCGCAGAGCAATATGTACAGCAGGTTGTAGCGGGTGTGTGGAAGGACCCTGTCATTACGTTTCTCTTGCGCTGCGGCCGCATCCCTGTAGGTGTTGCCGATCATTACCTGGAGGATGAGGAATCCTGCAATTACGGGGTGCTGATGGAATGGAGAAACCCGTTCGTTAAGTGAGCGACGCGGCGTGATGAGCTGCAGGAGTCTAAGTTGTCATTTGAAAGCAGATATAGATAGAGAGGAAGAGCAACGATGAACTATTACCGAATTACATCGATAACCGATCCGTATTTCGCCAAGATGCACCGGCTGATGCAGGAGGTGTTCCCGCCTGAGGAGGTGCTGGAATACAGTCTGTGGGAGGAGCCGATTCAAGACCCGGCAATCTATGTGTATGTGGCTATTGAAGGCGAGGAGGTCGTGGGGGCGACAGAATACCGCTACTACCCTCATTATCGGACAGCCATGACCGATTTTACCATTATCGGCAAGCCTGGTCTAGGGATCGGCCGTTTCTTGATGAAGCATCGAGAGCGCGATATTGCGCGCATCGCTGCCGAAGCTGGCAGCGAGCCGATCGGAATGTTTGCAGAAATCTACGATCCGTATCAAGTCGAGCATAGCTTTGGCGGTGTGACACCGATGAACCCCTATGTCAGACGCGAGGTGCTGTCGCATATCGGATACCGCAGGCTTGACATCGACTATGTGCATCCGTCTTGGGATCATAAGGGCGAAGCGGTCGAAGGGCTGAACCTCTGCTTCTTGCCTGCTGATGAGGAGAGAGCCTCTATCCCGGCTGAGCTGGTCTATCGTTTTCTTGACGAATACTATGCTGCGTTGCCGAACAAGCCGCAGGCTTGGCTCGACATGATGAACGAAATCAAAACTCATAACGAAATAGCGCTGATGCCGCTGTAAAGGATGGCTGTCGTCCATGACAAGACTTACGTTTTTGGGGACGGGGGACGCGATGGGCGTGCCCAGAATTTATTGTGAATGCGGTGTATGCCAGGAGGCCAGGAGCAGGGGCGGTAATCGCCGCTTGCGCTCCTCCCTGCATATATGCGACAAGCGAAGCGGGGATACGCTCATTGATTGCGGCCCTGACTTCGGCAGGCAGATGGAGCTTGCCGGGCTGCGCAGCATTCATCGGGTATTGATTACCCATGCTCATTTTGACCATATCGGGGGCTTGGTGGAATGGGCCGATGCCTGCAGATGGCTAGGCGAATCTGGGCAATTGTACGCTCCGCAGATTGTTATTGATGAGATCCAGGGAAGATTCCCCTGGCTTCATCAATCCATTGACTTTCTGCCGATGGATGAAGGGATTCAGATCGGCATGTGGAAGGTGACATGCTGGAGGGTCAATCATGGGAAGAACGGCTACTCGTATGCCTTCCGTTTTGATCATGAGGAGACGGGCATTGCCTGGGCATACTGCTCAGATGCTATCGGATTGTCCGAGGAACAAATAAAGCCGCTGTATGATTTAAATTTGCTGATTCTGGGCACGAGCTTCTTCAAGGAGCCGTTCCCGCCCGAAACCAGGTCTGTCTATGATGTGACCGAAGCGCTGGAATTGATGAAGATTGTTCAGCCGGAGTCGGTTATTTTCACGCATCTGTCCCATGATATAGATGTGGGGAGGGATTATTCCCTGCCTGAGCATGCCATGTTCGCCAAGACAGGCATGACCTTCTCCTTCTAGTTCTGATCCATTGTTACGCATACAACAGGGTACCATGACGCGCGCTGGTATGTTCCACTTGACTGTAATCGGCATCGATGTTTACTGTCTGCAAGGGGAGGAGCAGACCATTCTGGCCGCGGGGGGTACCCTGTTGTTAAATTAGGGATACAATTCGTATACTTTGTCGAATCGCTGCGGGGCAGCTCGTCGGTTATCCGTTACAGTGAATAACGAGCAAGCTGCCAGAGTCGATCGTGATCGTCCCGCTCTCGTGATCCAGCACATTGCTGATGCCGAGTGATTGGCCTATGGCGAGTGTAGCATTGTGCAGAGGATAGACAAATCCTTGCAGATGAATGCCTGTCACCTCGGCACTCAGCGGCAGCAGAGACACCATACTGAACCGCCCGCGCTCAACCGTGATGCTCCTCGTCACGAGCCGAACCTCATTATGCTCGTCAGCGATAACCGCCACAACTCCGTGATGCTCCGCTTGCGCCAGCAATTGAACATTGGCGAGAGAGTGGTCAAAGCGGGTGCCGAGCGCGCCTGCGATGATGATGCGCTCAGGATGGCGTTCCAGCGCTTTGATGAAGGCAAGCTCGGTGTCGGTATAATTTTTGTCAAAGGCATCACAACGCAGCAACTGCTTGCTGACCGATTGGATCTGCTCCAGCTCCTGAGGGCTGACTGAATCGAAATCACCAACGGCCAGATCGGGGCGAATGCCGTGCTGTACGAGGAACAGGGCGCCGCGATCAGCGCCGATGATATAACTATTGGCATCGATATAGGCTAAGGCCCATTCACCTAGATGTCCTCCGGTTACGATAACGACCGTATGTGGTAGATAAGCCATCACTGTTTCCTCATTTCTTGAAAGGTTGTAAATTGTGCGAACAGCGTCATCCCATCAGGAGCCGCGAGTAGAAGTGCAAACCAGATGATCGTTGTCGCTAGCGTGCAGATCGCCACAACAA
This sequence comes from Paenibacillus sp. J5, assembly GCF_054955055.1. Taxonomy (NCBI): domain Bacteria; kingdom Bacillati; phylum Bacillota; class Bacilli; order Caryophanales; family Paenibacillaceae; genus Paenibacillus; species Paenibacillus sp. J5. The sequence goes on from NZ_JBUEDD010000021.1 coordinate 4,919, forward strand.
GCCGCTCCGTTGCGCCGCCGTTGGCGAACAGGTGAAGCGCGATGCGCAGCTTGGGAATTAGGAGAAGATGAATGCCCTCGCTGCCGAAGCAATCACCAGCCAGATGAGTCCACCAGCCGAGGATGAAGCCGGTTGCCGCGGCCTGAACCGGCTCGCTCTGCTGCGCGGCGAACGACAACAGCCCGAGTGTCATTGCCAAAGCAAACTCAGGTGTATGGATGATGCCGCGATGCTTGACTAATGGCAGCACAAGGAGCGCGATGCCAGCGAACGAGGCGATCCAGTGCCAATGGTTCAGATAGGCTGCAATGAGCAGAGCCGTGCCTGCGCCAAGCAGAATCAGCGTGCGCAGACGTGTCATCGCCAGGAACAGCACGCCGCCTGCGATGAGGAACGGGCCGCCCTGTACGGCCAGGAGGGCGTAGGACTGCCATCCTGAGGGCAGCCAGCTCTCCCAGGCGATCAGATCATAACGGCTAAGCAGCCAAAGCATCGTCAGTACAAGGCCGGCGGCGAAGCAGGAGCTGGAGATGGTGCGCAGCGTGCGCCGATTGCGAGCCGAGAATTGAATGGTCTTGCTGGCAGTGCTTGTCTTGTGATCGAGATCAGGCGCAAGCCCGCCGATGCCAGCGCAAGCGACGAGCAGTATAGCTGCCCAGCCTTGACTCCAATCTGTTAATGAATAGGAGGGGCTAGTGTATACAGCCATGGAACCGGCAGCCAGCGCCAACGATAGATGTCCCTTCTTGTTCATGCCTTCATTCCTTTGCAGTCATAGTAGTCGGCGCGCAAGTAAGCGGCACAGCACGCATGCTGTACCGATTCTATTGTAGCCGCCCCAGCAACAAATTCCAATCCCCGCATTGCAGGGGCGCTTGCACGAATGATGTGGCACCGCTACAATGAGAAAAGACATTAACAGACATGTTGCGACAACACGCGTTCATGTTGCAGAGGAAGACGGGGGATTTCGGTCGTGGATTTGGATATTTTTAGCTGGTTCAGTATTATCGGCACGATCGCATTTGCGGTCAGCGGAGCGATAGTAGCCATGGAAGAGGAGTATGATATTCTGGGCGTCTTTGTACTCGGTCTGGTGACGGCATTCGGAGGCGGGGTTGTGCGCAACATGCTGATTGGCATGCCGATTACGACGCTATGGAGCCAGGGGCTATTCTTGAAGACGGCGATCATCTCGGTTCTGGTTGCTTTCTTGCTGCCGGTTGACTGGATTCAGCGCTGGCAGAGGAGCGAAGCCTTCTTCGATGCGATCGGTCTGTCCGCCTTCGCCATTCAGGGGGCGCTTGCGGCTACTACGATGAAGGTGCCGGTGAGCGCAGTCATTGTCGCAGCGGTGCTGACAGGCATTGGAGGCGGGATGATCCGTGATCTGCTCGCTGGACGCAAGCCGCTCGTATTGCGCGACGAGATTTATGCCGTCTGGGCAATGGTAGGCGGGGTAATTATCGGCCTTGGCTGGGCGCAGACTCCGCTGGAGCTGCTCGGTTTGTTCGTACTCATTATCATTTTCCGTATGCTATCCGTCCATTACAGATGGAAGCTGCCGCGCCGTTCGCTCAAGCTGGCTGCCGCGGCAAAGCAGAAGTCCCAACAGATGACAGGAGATGAACAGAAGTGACAACGCAAGTGAATGAAACCATCGGCACCAAGCAACGGGTGCTGTTCGTATGCCTGGGCAATATATGCCGCTCACCGATGGCGGAGGCGGTGCTTCGTCATATGGTGAAGCAGCAAGGGCTGGAGGAGCTAGTTGAGATCGACTCTGCGGGCACAGGCGACTGGCATATCGGCAAGCCGCCTCATGAGGGCACCAGAAGGCTGCTGGAGGGTTACGGCATCGGATATGAAGGCATGAAGGCTCGCCAGGTGCGCAGCGAGGATTATGCCGAATTTGATTATATCATTTGCATGGACAGTCAAAATGAGCAGGACATCCGGCAATGGCTTCCGCAGGGCAGTACGCGAGCCAAGACGATGAAGTTCATGGATCTGCTGCCGCAGCGCGGCATTGCCGATGTGCCGGACCCCTATTATACAGGCAATTTTGAAGAGGTGTACGAGATGGTGGAGGCGGGCTGCCGCAAGCTGCTGGCTCTAATTAGAGAGCCGTTGAATTGAAGGCCCACTCCAGCGCCTCAGGCACTTGCTTTTGCCAGTAGCCCCATTGGTGCAGGCCATCGCGCTCTATATAGGTCAAGCCCGCGCCCTTGCTCTCTAGGACGGCCTTCATGTCGCGGTTCAGCGCCACAAAATCATAGACGCCGCGGTCTGTCGTCTCGAATGCGGTCTCCTGCAGCCCGACAGTCATGAACAGCTTCAGCCATTCAAGAGACTCTGGATGCTGACGTGTCAGTTCCCGCGAGACAGGGAAATAAGCGCCGGAGAAGGAAATCAGCTTCGTAAACCGGCCGGGGTAAGCGAGTGCGATATGGAGCGAAACCGTGGCGCCAAGCGAGTCGCCGGCCAAAATAACCTGTCCGGGTTCATCGCGGACGGTATAGCGAGAGGCTACATAAGGAATCATCTCTTCAACGAAGAAGCGAATATAGCTGGCATGGCGGTCGCCATCCGGTGCATACTCGGCTGTTCGTTTCGATTTGTCCACATCAACGCCCACGATAATGATGGGCTCCATATCCGCTTCAAGGATGAGCTTGTTGGCAAGTGTGGCAATGCGGCCAAAGTTGAAAAAATCCTCGCCATCCTGGCAGTAGATGACGGGGTAGCTAATAATTTCATTATAACCGGGAGGCAGGTACACGCGCAGCTCGCGCGAGCCCTCCGGCAGGTAGCGGGACACTACAGTTTCCTTTACAATTGTGCGCTTCAAATATTGCGGTGAGGTCATATTCTTTTCTCCTTTGCTTGAATGGTTTACAGCAAAACAGGGTAAACAATAGGGAGGAAACGGCATAATGACAGCGTTTTTCCGGCTATTGTATCAATCTGTACCATATGTTGATACGCTGCTGTATTACAAACAAAAATGGATCGCTAGAACGAAAAAATAAGATAAAATAACGATTTTTTCGATATTTCTTTTGACCATTTCAGTTAAACAGGTTTATAATAATTCTATAACAGCTACATCTGATATTCAAATATCTTTATTGGGGTGAACGTTCATGACCAAGCTTCCTTACGAGGTTCAGACAGAGCCGGTTACACCGCTTTCTATTCTGTCTCCTGAAGGGGAAATTATTAATCCAGACGCAATGCCTGATCTCAGCGATGAGCAGTTGAAAGAAATCATGTACCGCATGGTATTTACCCGCACCTGGGACGAGCGTGCCGTAAACCTGGGTCGTCAAGGCCGCCTTGGCTTCTATGCGCCGGTATCCGGTCAGGAAGCGTCGATGGTGGGCAGTGAATATGCTTTGAATAAAGAAGACTATGTTTGTCCGGGCTACCGCGACATGCCTCAGCTCGTATGGCATGGCCTGCCGCTGTACCAGGCATTCCTGTACTCCCGTGGACATCAGCATGGCGGACAGATTCCGGAAGATGTCAATGTGCTGATGCCGCAGATTATTATCGGCGCACAGATTTTGCATGCGACTGGCCTCGGCATGGCGTTCAAGAAGCGCGGCGAGAAGCGTGTCGCTATTACGTACACAGGGGACGGCGGTTCCTCCGAGGGCGATTTCTACGAGGGGCTTAACTTTGCTGGTGTATTCAAGCTTCCTGTCATTTACGCTGTACAAAATAACGGCTATGCCATCACAACGCCTTTCGCCAAGCAGACGGCTGCGCCATCGATCGCGCACAAGGCGATTGCCGCAGGCATCAAGGGCGTGCAGGTAGACGGTATGGACGTACTGGCTGTATACAAAGCAGTGTCTGAAGCAGCCGAGCGTGGACGCAACGGCGAAGGCGCGACACTGATCGAAATTTTGACGTACCGTTTCCGTCCTCACTCCATGGCAGACGATACAACCAAGTATCGTACAAAGGATGAAGAGGCTGAATGGGCTTTGAAGGACCCGCTTGTTCGTTTCGGCAAGTTTTTGGAAGCAAAAGGCCTCTGGTCCGAGGAAGAGACCGCGCGTGTGAAGGAAGAGGCGAAGGCGACTGTCAATGAACACATCAAGAAAGCCGAGCAAACAGAGAAAATGACGATTGCCGGACTGATTGATTCGATGTTCGAGACGACACCGCAGCATTTGGAAGAGCAAAAAGCCGATTTTGAATAAGGGGGAACCGTCATCATGGCTCAAATGAATATGAAAGAAGCGATCCGCGACGCGATGCGCGTGGAGCTGAGAAAAGACCCGAATGTGCTCGTATTCGGTGAAGATGTTGGCAAGGTTGGCGGCGTGTTCCGCGCGACAGAAGGGCTGCAGGCTGAGTTTGGCGAGGATCGCGTGTTTGACACGCCACTGGCGGAGTCGGCAATTGCCGGTCTGGCTGTAGGGATGGGAACCCAAGGCTTTCGCCCGGTTGCAGAGATTCAATTCGTAGGCTTTATCTATGAAGCGCTGGACCAGATGTTCATTCAGGCGGCGCGCATGCGTTACCGCTCTGGCGGACGCTATAATTCCCCGATTGTATTCAGAACGCCATTTGGCGGCGGGGTAAAAGCGGCTGAATTGCATACCGATTCGCTGGAAGGCTTGGCGATTCAGACACCGGGCATTAAAGTTATCGTACCATCCAATCCATATGATGCGAAGGGGCTGCTGATCTCTGCGATCCGCGACAATGATCCGGTCTTCTTCATGGAGCATCTGAACTTGTATCACGCCTTCCGCGCTGAAGTGCCGGAGGATGACTATACAGTGCCGATCGGCAAGGCAAATGTCGTTCGTGAAGGCAGCGATGTAACGATTATCGCATACGGCATGATGGTTCATTCTGCTGTCAAGGCGGCAGATGAGCTGGAGAAGGAAGGCATTAAGGCTGAGGTCATCGACCTGCGCACGCTGCTTCCGCTGGATATCGATACGATCGTGGCTTCGATTCAGAAGACCAACCGTGCGATCGTCGTACAGGAAGCACAGAAAACGTCTGGCGCGGCCGCTGAGATTATTGCCCAAATTAACGAGAAGGCGATTCTGCACCTGGAGGCGCCGGTGCTTCGTGTGGCTGGACCGGATACAGTATATCCGTTTGCCCAAATCGAAGACGCATGGCTCCCATCTCCGGCTCGCATCATTGCTAACGTGAAGAAAGTGCTTGAGTTTTAATTGATTCGTAAGGAGGGAACCGAAGGTGGCCAAATTTGAGTATCGTTTTCCAGAGCTGGGCGAAGGTTTGCACGAAGGCGAAATTATTAAAGTGCACATCAAGCCGGGAGATACTGTAACAGACGAAGATATCATTATGGAAGTGCAGAACGACAAGGCAATCGTCGAAGTTCCTTGCCCGGTAAACGGCAAGGTGCAAGAGGTGCTGGTCAAGGATGGCCAAGTATGCCATGTTGGCGAAGTGGTTGCCATCATCGATGCAGAGGGCGATGTGCCTGAGCAGGCAGCACCTGCACATGAGGAGGCAGCGCCTGCTCCAGCAGCTCCTAAGGCAGAGGAGAAGGCAGCAGCACCTGCGGCTCCGGCCGCTCCAGCCGCTCCGGTAGCAGCAGAAGCTCCGGCAGAGGGCGGATTGGTGCTGGCTACTCCGAGCGTTCGCAAGTATGCTCGCGAGAAGGGCGTTCAGTTGTCTGGCGTAACTGGCTCAGGCAAGAACAATCGCATTACCCGCGAGGATGTTGACCATCTGGCCGCTGGCGGTAGTGCTGCTCCAGCAGCAGCCGCTGACAATGCAACTGTAGCGGCGAAGGAAGCAGGAGCTGCGAAGCCTGCTCCGGTTGCTGTGCAAGCTGGCGATCGTCCAGAAGAGCGTCTGCCATTCAAGGGCATCCGCAAGATCATCGCTGGCGCAATGTCCAAGTCGGTCTACACTGCTCCTCACGTAACGCTGATGGACGAGGTAGACGTGACGAAGCTGGTTGAGCTGCGTTCCAAGTCGAAGGCATTGGCGGAGAAGAAGGGCGTTAAGCTCACTTACTTGCCATTCATCGTGAAGGCGCTGGTTGCGGCGCTGCGCGAATTCCCAATCATGAATGCTACGCTGGATGAAGCGAATCAGGAGATCGTACTGCGCAAATACTACAACATTGGGATTGCGGCAGATACGGACAATGGTCTGATCGTTCCAGTTGTCGAGAATGCTGACCGTAAGAGCATCTGGATGATCGGCAGCGAAATCAAGGATCTGGCTACACGCGGTCGCGATGGCAAGCTTGCCCCTCATGAACTGAAGGGCAGCACGATGACCATCACCAATATTGGTTCGGCTGGCGGCATGTTCTTTACACCGGTCATCAACTTCCCTGAGGTCGCGATTCTCGGCACAGGCCGCATCTCGGAGAAGGCGGTTGTGAAGGACGGCGCGATCGTAGCAGCACCTGTAATGGCTCTTTCCTTAAGCTTTGACCATCGTCTGATCGATGGAGCTACGGCTCAAAACTTTATGAACTACATCAAGCAGTTGCTCGCTGACCCTGAGCTGCTTGTAATGGAGGTGTAGGGGTATGGTAGTAGGAGACGCTTCATTAGATATTGACACATTGGTAATTGGTGCCGGTCCTGGCGGCTATACGGCTGCAATCCGCGCATCCCAGCTCGGACAATCTGTCCTGATCGTTGATAAGGAATATGTGGGCGGCGTATGCTTGAACGTCGGCTGTATTCCTTCCAAGGCGCTTATCTCTGCAGCGCATCAATACGAGGCGGCTTCCCATGGGGAAGCTCTCGGCATCAAGGCTGAGAACGTAACGGTTGATTTCGGCAAAGTGCAAGAGTTCAAGAACGGCGTAGTCAAAAAGCTGACCGGCGGTGTTGCTTCCCTGCTGAAAGGCAACAAGGTGCAATATTTCAATGGTGAAGTAATGTTCATCAATGAAAATGAAGCCCGCGTCTTCAACGACCAGGAAGCGCCGCGCTATCGCTTCAAGAACTGCATCATCGCTACAGGCTCCCGTCCGATCGAGCTGAAGGCTTTCCCATTCGGCGGACGCATCGTGTCCTCGACAGGCGCCCTGTCGCTGCCGGAAGTGCCTAAGAGCCTTGTCGTTATTGGCGGCGGCTATATCGGCATCGAGCTTGGACAGATGTACTCCAAGTTTGGCGCTCAAGTGACTGTTATCGAAGGCACAAGCTCGATTCTGCCAGGCTTCGACACGGAGATGTCCAAGCTGGTTGCGAAGAAGCTGAAGGCGCAAGGCGTCGAGATCGTAACAGGCGCTCAAGCCAAGAGCGCAGAGCAGACGGATAACGAGGTTACCGTAACCTATACCGTCAATGGCGAAGACAAACAGATTACAGCAGACTATCTGCTGGTCACCGTTGGCCGCCGTCCGAACACGGATGGAGAGCTGGGGCTGGATCTGATCAACCTCAAGATGACCGACCGCGGTCTGATCGAGGTCGACGACCAATGCCGTACCAGCATCCCGCATATTTATGCGATTGGCGACATCGTAGCTGGCCCTGCACTGGCGCACAAAGCTTCCTATGAGGCGAAGGTTGCTGCCGAAGCGATCGCTGGGCTGCCTAGCAAGGTGGACTACAAATGTATCCCGCTGGTTGTCTTCTCCGATCCAGAGTGCGCAAGCGTGGGCTACAGCGAGCAAGAGGCGAAGGACAAAGGCCATAATGTGAAGGTTGGACGCTTCCCGTTCGGTATCAATGGACGTGCGTTGTCGCTCAATGCAACAGAGGGCTTCGTGAAAATCGTATCCGATGCGGACAATGGTCTTGTGCTAGGCGCGCAAATCGCTGGCATTGAGGCATCCAACCTGATCGCTGAGCTTGGTCTGGCGATCGAGATGGGCGCTACAGTAGAGGACATCGCGCTGACCATCCATGCTCACCCTACGCTTGGCGAGATTGCGATGGAAGCCGCTGAGGTTGCTCTTGGTCATCCGATTCACACGATTGTAAAATAAAGCGGCATTATACGCAAAACATAACAGGAGGGCCTTGGTCGCAGTAGCGGTCAGGGACCTCCTTGTTTCCACTTTAGGGGGTATCGGAATGGAACTGGACAGCAAGCCATGCCACGCATCGCGAACAGTGATGACACAGTTGATCTTCCCGTCAGATACGAATCATCATGGCACGATGTTCGGCGGCAAGGTGATGGAGTACATCGATAAGATCGCAGCGATTGCCAGTATGCGCCATGCCCGCAGAGCGGTTGTGACCGCATCCAGCGACAGTCTTGACTTTGTGGCGCCCATCCGGCTGGGCGAGGTAATCGAGCTGGTGGCTTACGTGACCTGGACGCACAACAGCTCGATGGAGGTTGTCGTTAATGTCCATTCCGAGAATCCGCTCACGGGCGAGCGGCGGCTGACAGTGACGGCGTTCTTGACCTTTGTCGCGCTGGATGACGCGGGCAAGCCGGAGCGCGTCCCGCAGGCCGTGCCGCAGACGGAGGAGGAGAAGCGTCTGCATAGCGGCGCTCCTGGGCGTTATGAGCTGCGGAAGCAGCGGCGTGCGCAGCGGCGCAGTCCCTCCTGATCGCCCTGTTCTGTGGCCTGCTGCTACAGTGTGGATGCGGTGACTGCGGATGGTTCAGCTATAATGGCTTGCGCTCGTGTAAGGGCGAATCACTCACCTGGGAGCCGCTAGCAATGCGTTTTGGTTTGTGCGGAATCAGGAGGCACAACAAGCAGCAGGCATGGTATGATAGGGGTATAGATTGAATTCGTACAGTTAGGGTGAGGTGCATATGAAGGCGTACTTGGAATTATTGCAGGATATTATGGAGAATGGTACGGACAAGGAGGATCGCACAGGCACTGGAACACGTTCTGTCTTTGGTCGCCAGTTGCGCTTTGATCTGTCCAAGGGCTTTCCGCTCGTAACGACCAAGCGTATTCATCTCAAGTCGGTCATTCACGAGCTGCTGTGGTTTTTGAGCGGCGATACGAATGTCCGTTATTTGCAGGAGCATGGGGTACGCATCTGGAATGAATGGGCCGATGAGCATGGCGATCTGGGGCCGGTATATGGATCACAGTGGCGTGCCTGGAAGGGCGAGGATGGACGAACGATCGACCAGATCTCGCAGGTGATTGAGAGCATTCGCCGCAATCCCGACTCCCGTCGTCACCTCGTCAGTGCCTGGAATGTGGCGGAAGTGGATCATATGAAGCTGCCCCCTTGTCACTATGCGTTCCAGTTCTATGTTGCTGGAGGAAAGCTGTCGTGCATGCTGACGATGCGGTCCTCGGATACCTTCCTTGGCTTGCCATTTAATATTGCTCAATACGCGATGCTGACGCATATGGTTGCACAGCAATGCGATTTGGAGCCAGGAGAGTTCATCTATTCCGGTGGAGATGTGCATATATACAACGACCATTTTGAACAGGTGCGGCTGCAACTGACTCGTGAGCCTTATCCGCTGCCACGACTGGTCATTAAGCGCAAGCCGGCCTCCATTTTTGATTATACGTATGAGGACTTTGAGATCATAGATTACCAGCATCACCCGACGATTAAGGCGGCTGTGTCTGTCTAGCAGGGTGCTGGCTTGAGGAGGTGTCATCTTGGCTGTTATATTGATTGCTGCTATGGGCAAGAATCGGGTCATTGGCCATCATAATAAGCTGCCGTGGAGGCTGCCGGAGGATATGGCGTTTTTCCGCAGGACGACGACCGGGAATCCGGTGCTGATGGGACGCAAGACCTTCGAGTCCTTCGGCGCTCGCCCACTGAAGAATCGGGTTAATATCGTGCTGACTCGAAGTACAGACTACGCCCCGGAAGGAGCTGAGATTGCGCACTCGGTGGAAGAGGCGTTAAGCCGCCATCGCAGCGGAGATGTGTATGTAATTGGCGGCGAGGAAATCTATCGCCAGTTGCTGCCGGTCGCTGACCGGATCGTACTGACCGAGATCGAGAGCGAATTTGAAGGAGATGCGTTCTTCCCCGAATTTTCGGGAGCGGAGTGGAAATTAGTCGATTCCGTGAAAGGGGTGGAAAACGAGGAAAATCCGTATTCTTACTCCTTTTGCACCTACGAGCGTTGTCGCTGAATAGCGAACAATATGTTATATAGTGCAAATGATTATACGGATAATCCATGGGTGTAGCCATCGTTAAAATGCTAGGATGTTATATAACAACTTCTCAATTTACAGGCAAATCTTTGCTGTTGAATTAAGAAACCTTTGCAGATATAGTGTGATTAACATGTTCAGTATGCAGAGCGAAAATGCCCGGATAAGCGCATGGCGGTCGGCCTTGTGGCGCCGAAGCATCAGCAGAACAAATCACCAGATAACGGATGGGGGAAAGCGATCATGTCTACACCTACTGGATTTATGGAATATAAACGCGAGCTGCCAATTGACCGCGACCCGGCGGAGCGCGTTAAGGACTGGCAAGAATTTCACAAGCATATGTCGGATGAGCAGCTACGTACTCAGGGTGCCCGTTGTATGGACTGTGGGACACCTTACTGTCATACAGGTATGGAGCTTGCCGGAGGCACATCCGGCTGTCCGGTGAACAACCTGATCCCCGAATGGAATAATCTGATCTACCGCGGATTGTGGAAGGAAGCGCTGGATCGTCTGCATAAGACGAATAACTTCCCTGAATTTACCGGTCGTGTCTGTCCGGCACCATGTGAGGGCTCCTGTACAGTAGGACTGATCGGCGATGCGGTTACGATCAAGACGATAGAGCATGCGATCATCGAGAAGGGCTTTGAAGAGGGCTGGGTGGTTCCTCAGCCGCCTAAGATGCGCACAGGCAAGAGAGTAGCTGTCGTTGGCTCTGGCCCCGCTGGTCTGGCATGTGCGGCGCAGTTGAACAAGGCTGGTCATCAAGTGACCGTATTCGAGCGGGCGGATCGTATCGGCGGACTGTTGGTGTACGGCATTCCTACGATGAAGCTGGAGAAGCATGTCGTGCAGCGCCGCGTTGACATCATGGAGGCGGAAGGCATTGACTTCGTGACCAATACCGAGATTGGCAAGGATGTGGCAGCCGAGCAGTTGGTGAGCGACTATGATGCTGTTGTGCTGTGCGGCGGCGCGACCAAAGCTCGCGAGGTGCACATTGAAGGCCGCGAGTTGTCTGGCATCTATCCGGCGATGGAATTTTTGAACGGAACGATCAAGAGCTATCTGGACTCCAATCTGGAGGATGGCAATTATATCTCTGCGAAGGATAAGCATGTCATCGTCATTGGCGGCGGCGACACCGGCTCGGATTGCGTAGCGACTGCGCTGCGTCATGGCTGCAAATCGGTTACTCAGTTCGGTACACATGCGAAGGCGCCGCTGGAGCGCGATATGGCGAAGAACCCGTGGCCGCAGTTCCCGAACGTATACACGCTCGACTATGCGCATGAGGAAGCGAAGGCGCTCTTTGGTTCTGATCCGCGTGCATTCTCTGTCTTGACCAAGAAATTTGTCGGTGATAATAATGGCAATGTCACGGAATTGCACACCGTGCAGATCGAACGCTCTGTGGATGAGACGGGACGGAAAATCTACAAGGACATTCCTGGTACGGAGCAAGTATGGCAGGCGGATCTTGTATTGATTGCTGTCGGCTTTGAAGGTCCAGAGCGGACATTGATCGATCAGTTGGGCCTGGAGCAGGATCGCTGGTCGAACGTTAGAGCAAGATATGGCAAATATGTTACGAACGTAGATAAAGTATTTGCAGCCGGCGATATGCGCCGCGGCCAAAGTCTCGTCGTATGGGCGATCAACGAAGGCCGTGAGGCTGCGCGCGAGGTTGACAAATACTTGATGGGCTCGACTGTGCTGCCATAATAAGCCCCTTTCTCTCTCACGGATGAACAGAACATATAAGGCTTTCCCATGATCCAGTAAAGCATCTGGCTGCTGATCATTGGGAAGGCCTTTTTTGTGCATCTGACAGGCTGTGACATTCTTCACAGGAAACGAATGACATAGGTGACTAATGTCACATGAATGAAGTGTTGGAAGATTATGATGGGTGCGGAGGCCCAGCCATTTACAAAGTAATGTATTGAATCTTCAAAATTTAATAGAAATAGAGATTGATATTTTGTGTAATTTGATGTAATCTTAATTTGAGAAATTTGTAATAAAATAGATTTTATTGAATAAAAAGATTTAGATTGAAAAAGAGGGTTCAAAATCAAAAATTTATTGTATCGGAGGGGAGATAGGACGATATCAATGGATGGCCCGTAATACGATGAAGGAGTGAATTTATGCTGAGTAAAGACACGCCGTTTCCCTCCCTCAGACCTGCAGCGGATCGTGAAGGGAAAGACGGGCACGTACAATCGAATCCATCGGGTACACAGTGGCAGTCTTTCCGTGGCCCCCAAGGAATACAGTCTTCACATTCGCTCATTGAGATTCGCTTGCACGGCAAGCTTCAGCTACGAGAGCTGGAGTCAGGCCTGCTAAAGCTTGCTCAAACCTATGGGTTGAATGGCCTAGCTCCTCCTGAAGGCCGCCTTGCTATTTGGCAGGTTCCGAGCGAGCTGAGCTCATTGCTATCAGTAAGCACAACATGGCCTATTCTTCGCAAGCTGGAGGAATACAATAAGAATATTTCTACCCATGACCTCACAACTCCTCTATTACTGCATTTCGCAGATCATGAACATAGACTCCTATGGCAACTCGACAGAATAACGTACTACCCATTGCTGTACAGCATGATTTCTGAGCTTATTTTGCATTACTCTGCCGCAATGACTGGCATCCAGGCTATCGCTGGCGGCGATTGGGGAGATATTGCTCCATGGATTGAGGAAGAAGAGGCAGGCGCGGTGGAATTCTCGCCAGTTATCGGCGCGCCAGATATTCCCGATACGCTGCCTCTTCGGTTGAGCCGACCGTCTACCAAGATTGGGGCGGAGCCATCCGGCTTAGATGAGCAGGCGAGGCGAGTCTCCTGTATGCTGCAGCCGCTCCTGTATCGCAAGCTGCAAAAGCGTGCAGAAGCCGTCGAGTTAGCTATGGATGAACTGATGACGGCAGCACTAAGCGCAGTGCTGCACAGACATAGCGGTCAACAGCAATACCATTTTGGCTGGACGGACGGAGTATTCGGCACAACTTATGTCCAATCCACTGTCGATGGAACGGATACGCTGGGTAGTATGGCTCTTCGTCAGCGAGCGGAGCGAATGGCGGCCAGAGATTGGCAGAAGTCCAAGCGGCAATTGAAGGAGCTTATTGCAGCGGCTGATACCAAGCCAGATCAACGGCTGATGCGCATCCGCGCGCAGGCAGGAGGCCCTGATGCCTTCTGGCAGACGGAGCACCTTCGATGGGAGCTATATGAATCGATTAGCGGCATGGAGCCGCATCTTCTGGATATTGGCTACATCCTATCCGACTGTGAGATGGAGATTGGCTTCTCTCATGCAGCTTCGCTGGAGCAAGAGCGTGTCGAGCATATTGCCGCACAGCTTGTCAATTTGCTCGAACGATACGTAGAAGAGCCGGATCGACCCTTGGTGCAGTTGGCTGAGGTAGCGGCGCCATACGAGTTGCAGCTTGCAGTTGCCTCGACGTTCACATCCGGTTTGCTGGAGGATTCCATATCCTTTTGGATGGAGCAGCTAGGCGTCCGATCAAGGATTAGCTTCGCACCTTATAATCAAGTGTTCCAGCAACTGCTTGATGACCAGAGCTTGTTGGCACTTAACCAGGAGGGCATCAATCTGATCTACCTTCGGCTTGAGGATTTATTCCCATATCCGGCGAGCGAAGCCCCCCAGCAGCAGGAGATGCTCGCGCACAGTCATGCGGAGGAACTATGGCAGTCGCTTGCGACCTATCAGGCGTCTAATCTAGCCCCATGCATACTGTTTATAACGCCTCCGTCTGATCAGATACATCAGGATAGGGATTCCATAGGTTGGTATGAGATGCTCGAATTCCATATTACCGAGTATATAAATAGGCTTAAAGGGATATATATGCAACGATATTCAGATATTTCTGCCGTATACCCGGTAGGTCAAGTTAATGATGCGTATGCTGATGCACTGGGGCATGTTCCTTATACATCGGAGTATTATGCAGTGCTGGGGACATGGACGGCGCGGTATCTGTACCCGCTGCTCAAGCGTCCTTCGCGCCTGCTGGTTATGGAATGTGACAACGTGCTCTGGACAGGAAGCTGCAGTGATGGAGATGTGCTGCAAGCCGAGGCGGGCCGTCAGCAGTTGCAGCGTCTCGCGCTTGACCTTCATGACCAGGGTGTGGCGCTTGGTTTGTACGACCCATGCTTGGAGACAGATATGATTCAATCGTTCACAGTGCTTGCTGACAGCATGCTACTGCGACTGCAACATCTCACAACATGGCGTGCTGGCGTAACCTCTGCTGCTTCTGCTGTTCGCCAGATGGCTAATGAGCAAGGGATGCGTCTGGATGAAGTCGTCTATATCGGCAGCAATGCCGCCTTCTGTGAGGAGGTTCGTCTCTCGTGTGCAGATGTGGAGGTTGTATATATACCCGCTGATCCGACTGAACTGGAGTCATTTGTACACCATGCATGGGCGCTTGACAGTCGACATTTTGTAGCAGTTGAACGACAGTAGATCAATCAATGAACGGGGGATGAGATGATGAATTGCGAGGAAATAGTGGGTGCAGCGGTCGGTGTGGATGCTGCGCAACTGAACGATAGCTCCGGAAGAGATAATATGATGGAGTGGGACAGCCTTGCTCATATCAATCTGATTGCGGCTGTGGAGGAAACCTATCGTGTTACTTTTACCATCGAGGAAATTCAACATATTCAGACGATCGGCGATCTGAAGGCGGTTCTGAAGCACAAGGATGTTCATTTGGCAACGAAGGTATAAAGGAGGAGGAACGATGTGAGTCTGTTTCAATTGCGAATGCAATGGCAGCATTTGAAGCGGTCGGAGAAGCCGGCCAGCATGAAGATTGCGTACTTGTCTACGTTCACCATTCATCCGCTAGAGCCGTATCTCGGCGTTGCTTTGGCGCAGGAAGGACACATGAGCGACGGATTGATCAGCCCGTACAACCAGATTGTCCAGGAATGCTTGACAGATGATAGCCTCACCTCCCGTTTCCAGCCGGATGTACTCGTGGTGTGGCCTACCCTGGATGATCTGTGGACCGGCAAGCCTCGTCCGTTGACCGTCGAATCCGGAGAAGGCTTGATCGAGGAAGCGCTGGAGCTGGCCGATGCGACACTGGAGGCTTCCAGAAGATGGGGAGCGCAGTTGGTCTTCGTCCTCCCGGCAGTGTCGGAGCAGCGCCCGCTAGGCGCTGGAGATGCGAGCAATGTTGCCGGCGTGTTCTCCGTATCTACAGCAGTCAGGGAAGCGCTAAGAAGGCGCCTTGCCAGAAAGCTTGGTGTCCTAGTGGTCGACTCGGAGGAAGTGATTCGTGATCTGGGCTATGCGCATTCCTATAATGAAAGGATGCAATATCTGGCACGGATTCCCTATACGGAGGAGGCCTTTCATGCTATCGGCAGCAAGATCGCTCGGCTGGTCCTGATGAGCCGCACCGCTCCCCGCAAGCTGCTGGTGCTCGATGCTGACCATACGCTCTGGGGCGGTGTCGTTGGAGAGGATGGCGTAGAAGGTCTGGATCTGGCAGACAATGGGAAGGGTGAAGCCTTCAAAGCTTTCCAATCCTATCTGCTGGAGATACGCCGTTCCGGGGTTTTGCTGGCGGTCTGCTCCAAAAATAACGAGCAGGATGTATGGGCTGTGTTTGAACAGCGACGTGAGATGCGGTTGAAAAAAGAGCATCTCGCGGCCTGGCGCATCAACTGGCAACCGAAATCAGAGAATATCCGGCAGATCGCTGAGGAGCTTGGCCTAGGACTCGATAGCATCGTCTTCATCGACGACAACCCGATGGAGATTGCCGAGGTGCAGCAATCGCTGCCGGAAGTGGCCTGCATTCAGATGCCTGCCGACCCGGCGACAGCTATTCGCATCGTGCAAGCGTCAGGTGCGCTGGATCGCTTGCCGCCAACCATAGAGGATCTCGGCCGAGCCGACTATTACAAGCAAGAGCAGGAGCGCAAGATGGCTGCGTCTGCACTTCCTGTATCGCCGGAGGCGTATCGGGCGGGGCTGAATATTGCGGTACGAACGTTCGCCCCGCTAGCGGCCGATATGGCCAGACTAACCCAACTGGTAAACAAAACCAATCAATTCAATCTCAATTGCAGGAGAAGAACTGAGGCCGAGCTGGCTGCTCTGGTCAAAGACCCAAGCTATATCGTCTTGCTCGCAGAATGCAGCGATCGTTATGGAGATTATGGAACAGTGGGCGCTATGATCGCCAAGTTGGAGGGCGGCAAGGGCGAGCTGGATACCTTTGTACTGAGCTGCAGAGCATTGGGACGTGGCGTGGAGGAGGCCATGCTCGTCGGATTGCTGGAGCGCGCTGCGGAGCAAGGTGTTATGCGTCTGAAGGCCATCGTAGAGGAGCATCCGCGGAATGAACCGGCAAGAGCTTTCTTTGCAACAATGGGCTGTCCAGTAGCAGGCGAAGCGGGCGTTATTGAAGGAGTGTGCTGGCCTGCCTATATTGCCCGCATGACTGAAGTGATGGTATCTTGACCGTGGATAGGATGCAGGCGTTCTTCAGCTATAGCCTCGCCGACCTGGATGATTTCGCACTGGCGAGTCATGATTGGAGTCCATTGCATGCTGATGAGTCCTACGCTCACCGTACACCTTATGGAGAGCGTATCGCCTACGGTGTAATGGAGCAGTTGACTGCACTCTCTGCACTGCCAGACCGTCCTGGCTATACGTTGTCTAGTATGACGAGCGAATTCATTCACCCGCTGTTTCCAGATGTGGAGTACGAAGTGCAGATGCTCAGGCATAACTCGGAGGAGAGCCAATTCCGCATCGTATGGGGCAGTCAGGTGCTTGTTCGAGGTACAGCCGTCTTCCGTCCCGGCGAACCGTTAGAGCCGAAGCGAGCATCTGCTGTGCCGCCGGATGTGGAGCGTACAGGAAGGGAATTCGGCGCTGCCGATCTGCATGCAGGGATGAGGGCTGGCGGCACATACTGGCCCGTACCCTCAGCTCTGGAGAAGTGGATGAGGCGACTGAATTTGCGATCCAAGGGAGTAGGCGCTGTGCAGGTGGCTGCGCTGATGTGGCAGACCTATACAGCAGGGATGGTACTTCCTGGGAGGCATTCGCTGTGCAGCAAGCTTTCGATACAGTTTGCTGATAGCGCCCATGTGGAGGAGGCTGCCCTGGAATATGAGACGGAGGTTATCGGCTATGATTCGCGCTTCGACCGGATGAGGGCAAGTGCGGTACTCTGTGCGCAAGGCATACAGATCGCGGAGTCACAACTGTATGTGTTTGTGCGTGAGCCTGCACAGGAGATTACTGTTGAACGTATGGAGCAGGCGCTGCCCCGCTCCAGGACGTTGGCAGGAAAGGTGGCGGTCGTAGCCGGCGCAAGCCGTGGAGCAGGCGCGGCTATAGCGCTGGGTCTGGCATTGCAAGGCGCAACTGTGCTGGCGCTCTATCGCAAGAGCGATGAGCAGATGGCAAGGCTGGTCGAACAAGTCCCTGCTGGTGCGGGTGCGATCCGCCCGTTCAAGGGAGATGTCGCGGATCGCGCCTGGTGCGAGCAATTGCAGGAGCAATGGCGCGTAGAGTACGGGGCGCTGGACATGCTGGTGATCAATGCAGGTTTGCGTCTACTGCCTCATGGGCTGCACAGTCAGCAATGGGACGCGATGGAGAACTATATTGCCGCCAGTTGCCGACTGGCGGGTACGCCACTCTCCGTCTGGCTGAGGCAGGTCGCAGATGCTGGAGGCTGCTGCGCCGTGATGTCGGCTCCGTGCGCGGTTGAGGCTGCACAGGAATATCCGCATTATACGGCGGCCAAGGCGGCCATTGAAGGCCTGGCTCGCTCGGCAGCGAAGCAGTGCAGGTCCAGACTGCTCATCGTGCGTCCCCCGCGAATGCGGACTGAATTGAGCAATCTGCCATTGGCGCGCCACCAATCGCTTCTGCCTGAGCGGATGGCGGCTGCGCTGATCAAGCGGATGGCGGATACCGCCATCCCAGGTGATTATGAGGTGTTAGAAGGCGTCTTCTGATACGGGAGGAGGAATAGGCTTGCAGTTGCTGGAATTTATGAGCCGGATGGAATTGCATGTTGATTTTCGTCCGGCGGTTACGGATAAGGAAATAGACAAGGTGGTGCATCTGGCCAATTGGACGGCGGATTTTCATCTGACAGCGCTAACATTTGACCAGTCGGCACTGCAGGAATGGCGTCATCGGCCCAACCATGAATGCTGGGTGATCGAGGTGAGCGACCGCTTTGGAGATTATGGGATTACCGGAGCGCTGCTGTTCGCCTGTCAGGGCGGCGTGTTGGATGTGCAGGCCTATATGATTAGCTGCAAGGTGCTTGGCAAAAATGTTGAGTTTCGTGTCATGCAGCAAATGATCGCCATTGCCAAAGAACGCGGCTGCCGGCAGCTTCATCTTCACTATCGGAAGACGCAGCGCAACGGGGTTTCTGCTGACTTTGTTCGTAAGATAGGCGGCGAGCGAATGAAACCAGAGGAGGGCGGCTTCGGAGCTGTTCTGACTGTCGATGAACTGGAGCAGACGCTGGCAGTGACGGGAGCAGGCGATGAGCGTACACTCAGGCTCCAGCAGCCCGTGAACCTGCACCGGCTATACGCCCCTGATCGCAGTCGAACGAATCTGCTCGCAGTCTGGGAGGATATTCGCTCGAACTACTGCACGAGTCAGCAGATCGTGGAGGGGATTCGCCGCCACAAGCAGCAGGCAAGAAGGCAGGAGGACAGCTATGTGGCGCCTCGCACGCCGCATGAGGAACGAATGGCGCTGATCTGGGAGGAGGTGCTGTCCGTCAAGCCAATCGACATCCGGAGTCATTTTTTTGAGCTGGGCGGCAACTCCCTGCTGGGCACACAGTTGCTATCCAGAGTTCGCGAGGCGTTTGGAGCGGAGCTGAGCCTGCAAGCCTTATTTCAGCAGCCGATCCTGCAGAGCTTTCTGGAGGTTGTGCAAGAAGCGGCCGCTGCTCATGAAGGGCGCAAGGAGGAGAGCCTGCAAAGAGGCGAGCAGCTAGAGGGCCCGCTGTCCTATGCACAGCAGAGTCTATGGTTTCTCCAGCAGTTGGAGCCAGACAGCCCGAACTATAATATGACGTTGTTTGTGAGGCTGGAGGGCCCGCTGTCCGTTAATGGCTTAGTTCACTGCCTGCATGTCATAGCGAGCCGTCATGATAGCTTGCGGACGACCTTTCACCTGGATGGGGGGCATGCCGTCGCCAGGATCGCTGAGCTAGCGGAGATTCCACTGGAGCTGTATCAGGCTCAAGGCTTGGACACGGAGAAGCGAGAGCATGCCCGCTCTATGGTGCTGGAGCTGTCCCGTCGGCCCTTCCGGCTAGAGGCGGAGCCGCCGATCAAGGCAGCGCTTATACAGTTGCATGAGCAGGAGCACCATTTGTTGCTGGTGATGCATCATATGATCTCTGACGGCTGGTCATTGCGGGTGATCCAGCAGGAGCTGCAAGATCATTACCGAGCCTACATCCTCCAGGAGGCGACAACGTCAAGCGAGCTTCCGATTCGTTACGCAGATTATGTGAGATGGCAGCGCTCCAGACTTGAGGGCAGCCACCTGCAATCGACCCAGTTGGAATACTGGCGCAAGCGATTGGACGGGATACCGCCGTTGCTTCTGTTGCCGACAGACCGCCCAAGGCCTGCGGTACAGACCTTTGCCGGTGCTTCGAGCCGGCAAGCACTGCCCGCCGAATTGTCCCGAGCATTGTATGAGCTGTGCCAAAGAGAAGGCGTGACGTTGTATATGCTGTTGCTGACGGCCTTCCAGGTGTTGCTGCATCGGTATACGGGACAGGAAACCATAGTGGTGGGTTCGCCGGTTGCGAATCGGAAGCGGACGGAGCTGGAAGGAGTCATCGGCTACTTCGTCAACATGCTGGCCTTGCGCGCAGACTATAGCGTTCCGATGTCATTCCGGGAGGCACTCCAGCAGACGAGAACGGTCGCAGTTGAAGCGTTCTCTAACCAGGACCTGCCCTTTGAACAACTGGTAGAAGCCTTGAATCCGGAGCGGACATTGGCTGCTTCGCCAATATTCCAGGTTACCTTCGCGCTCCAGCAGCAGCCTGCCACCCGTCCGACGGTCGGCGGCCTGCAGATGACCTTCCAGGAGCTGTCTAACGGGACATCCAAGTTTGACCTGAGTATGGCAGTTGACGAGAGTGAGCAAGGGCTTCAGGTCGATATAGATTACAATACGGATCTGTACGATCCAGCCACGATTGAACGGATGCAGGCTCATTATGCGGAGCTGCTGCAGGGTGTGGTTCAAGATTGTATGGAGCGGATCAGCCATTTGCCATTGTTGTCCCAAGAGGAGAAGCAGCAGTATCCATTATGGAATCGAACGGGGGTGAATGAGGTCTTAGGACGGTGTGTTCATGAGCTTGTCTCCGAGGAGGCCCAGCTTAGACCCGAGGGGCTTGCGGTCGCCTGTGGGGCAGAGCATATGACATACCGGATGCTTAATGAACGAGCGAATGCACTAGCCCATTATCTGCTTGCACGAGGCGTGGATTCGAGTTCTATTGTGGCCATTTATCTGAACCGTTCGCTTGATCTGGCAGTTGCCCAGCTTGCCGTGTTGAAGACTGGAGCTGCCTACATGCCGATTGACCCGGCCTATCCATCCCAGCGGGTAAGCTATATGCTGCAGGATGCGGAAGCGCACACGGTTGTAACGATTGAGCAGCTTGCGGAGCAGCTTCCACAGGATGGACAAGCTCAGGCTGTCTGCCTGGACAGCCAAGCTGCAATTGATTCCTATCCGGTCACCAGCCCGTCTGTAGCGAGCAGTCTGTCTGATGTCGCATATGTCATCTACACCTCAGGCTCGACCGGACAGCCCAAGGGGGTAGAAATTCGCCATGGCAGCCTGCTGAACCTGGTATCCTGGCATCGCCGCACCTATGAAGTCGGATATGACAGCCGGGCCACGCTGCTTGCCGGAACTGCATTCGATGCCTCGGTATGGGAGACATGGCCTTACCTTACAGCAGGAGCCTCTCTCCATGTTGTGGATGAGGAGACGAGGCTGGACAGCCTGCGCCTGTGCAATTGGCTGGTTTCCGCCCAGATCACCCATACGTTTGTGCCGACGCCTCTGGCCGAAGCGCTGCTCGCGGAAGAGTGGCCGGCGGGAACCGCGTTGCGTTATATGCTGACAGGCGGTGATCGACTGCGGGTTGCACCTTCCGCAGCGCTTCCTTTTCAACTCGTGAACCACTATGGCCCGACCGAATCGACGGTGGTGGCAACTAGCGGAGTGGTGCAGCCGGGTATGGAAGCGGCGATCACGATCGGTCGTCCGATCGATAATACGGAAGTGTATGTGCTGGATGACTGGATGCAGCGGGTGCCGATCGGTGTGCGGGGCGAGCTATACATAGGCGGCAAAGGTCTTGCTCGCGGCTATCGGAATCGCACGCAGTTGACAGAGGAGCGCTTCGTGGCGCACCCGTATCGTCCGGGAGAGCGACTGTATCGCACCGGCGATATATGCCGCCAGTTGGCAGACGGATCCCTTGAATTCGTAGGACGAACGGACCATCAGGTGAAAATTAGAGGCTACCGAATCGAGCTGGGCGAGATTGAAGCTGCGCTGTCATCGTCTCCTGGCGTCAGGGGCTGTATCGTTCTCGTACATGAGGATGGCGAAGGGAATCGGCGGCTGGTCGGTTATGTGGCAGTTGATTCGGGGCTTGAGCTGCAACAGGTAAGAGAAGGGCTCAAGGATCGTCTCCCTGGCTACATGATTCCAGCGATCCTGATTACTCTGGAGGAGCTGCCGTTGACGCCTAATGGCAAGATCGACCATCGCGCGCTCCCCACCCCCGACTTCTCTGCTGGCAGCACAGCAGGGGCTCTTCCACAGACGGAGACGGAGGTACTGCTGAGCGAGATCTGGAAGCAGGTCCTGGGTGTGAGCGCGGTAGGCGTTCATGACAATTTCTTTGCGCTGGGCGGAGATTCGATATTGAGCATACAGATTGTCTCGCGTGCCAGAGGGGCAGGACTGATGATGACGACGAAGCACATGTTCCAGCATCAGACCATAGCCGAGCTAGCAACTGTGGCACAGACGTCCAAGGCAGTTATCGCCGAGCAGGGTGTCATAACTGGTGAGGTGCCGTTAACGCCAGTGCAGCATTGGCTGCTGGAGCAGGAGCTGCATGAGCTGGATCACTGGAATATGGCGATGAAGCTGTCCTTGAAGCAGCACATGGACCCGTATCTGCTGGAGCAGGCACTACTCGCCTTGCTGTCTCATCATGATGCGCTTCGCATGTGCTTCACACGCGATGAAGCAGGGTGGCAGCAGGCCAATGCCCCGGCAAGCTCAGAAGCCTGCGGGCAGCTCTTGCAGCTTGCCGATCTGCGCTCCCTGGACGCTGCAGGGCAAGAGAGTGCTGTGCAGCAGCTGACCGAGCAAGCGCAAGAGAGCTTGAGTCTTGCGCAAGGCAGACTTATGCAGGCTGTGCTGTTCCGCCTGGACGAAGCTCGGGAGGAATTGCTGCTGATCATTCACCATCTGGTCGTGGATGGCGTGTCATGGCGTATTTTACTGGAGGATCTGGAGCAGGTCTATCATCAACTGGCGAATGGACAGCCGATCCAGCTTGCGCCCAAGAGCGCTTCGTTCCGTAGCTGGGCGTTCAATCTGGAGCACTGGGCGCGCACTGGGGCATTGGAACACGAGCAGGCCTATTGGCTCGCTGTTGGCGAGCCACAGCAGAAGCCTCAGCAGGAGGTGGCGGCAGGCTCGTCCATGGCGGCGATGTCAGCGTCCAAGAGGAACACGGTAGCCTCCGTCGGACGAGTCACCGTCAAGCTGGATACCGAGCAGACTCGGCAGCTGCTTCAGGAGGCGCCCAAGGCATATCGGACTCAGATCAATGATCTGCTGCTGACAGCGTTAGCCAAGGCGATGAACGATTGGACGGGCGAAGACAGCCTGTATGTTGCGCTGGAAGGACATGGACGGGAAGAGGTGGGCGAGGAGCTGGATATTTCCCGCACCGTTGGCTGGTTCACGTCCATCTATCCTGTGCGACTCGAGCTTGGAGACGAGGGACAGCCCGGTGACGAGCTCAAGCGAGTCAAGGAGCAGCTTCGAGGCATTCCGCAGCGTGGGATTGGCTATGGGCTGCTGCGTTACCTGACAGAGGATGCCAAGTGGAAGCAAGCGCTGGCTAGCCAGTGTGAGCCACGCATCAGCTTCAACTATCTGGGGCAATACGACGCGATCCTTACCGACTCCTCCTATATGCAGCTTATGCAAGGAGGGACGGGCGAGACGCGCAGTCCACGTGGAACCAGACGCTATGAACTGGATGTGTACGGCATGGTATTCGGCGGACAGCTAGAGCTGACATGGGAGTATAGCGAAGCGCTGCATGACCGTCAGGCCATCGAAGGGCTGGCACATCGCTACATGATGCATCTTCAGCAGTACATTTCGCATTGTCTGTCCATAGAGGCGGGCGGCTATACGCCGTCGGATTTCCCCGCAGCGCGTCTGCGTCAGCAGGAGCTGGATGCCCTATGCAGCAACAGCGCAAGTGAACGATTTGGTGGGTATGCAGCGATCGAGGATATCTACCTGCTCGCTCCGCTGCAACAGGGCATGCTGTTCCATGCGCTGTATTCCCCGGAATCTCCGGTGTACTTTGAGCAGGCAGTTATGGAGCTGACAGGCAAGCTCCAGCTTTCAGCCTGGCAGCAGGCTTGGGAGCATGTCGTATCAAGACATGCCGTTCTGCGAACCTCCTTTGCCTGGGAGGGTCTGCGCGAGCCGCACCAGATTGTGCACCGACGGGTTCAGCTTGCGATGGAACTGCTCGATCAGCGTGAATTGCCTCAGGAGCAGCAGCCACATCGGCTTGAGGAGCTGCTCTCATCGGACAGGAGCAGGGGTTTTGATCTGACCCGCCCGCCTATGAGGTGGATGCTTGTGCAGCGAGAAGAGGAACGCTGGCAGCTCATATGGAGCTTTCATCATCTGTTGCTGGACGGCTGGAGCGTATTTGCGATCCTACGTGAGCTATGCAGCATCTACGGTGCGCTGGTGCGCGGAATGAAGCTCCCGGAGCTCTCCGGTAGCGGAACCTATCGCCATTATATTCAGTGGACTCAGGGGCAGGACGAGGAGAGCGCCAGAGGCTATTGGCGGCAGTATTTGCAGGGATTTGCCGCTCCGACAGCACTGCATATTGGCGGCCCCTCCCGGATGACAGAGGAGCAGCATGACGAGGTGCGTATCTGTCTCTCCGATGAGCTGACGAGCGGGCTTCAGCATCGGGCACGCGACCGCCGGATGACGATGAATATGCTCATTCAGGCCGCATGGGCGCTGCTCCTGCACCGTTATAGCGGTGAGGAGGATGTGCTCTTCGGAGCTACCGTATCGGTACGTCCGCCAGAGCTGGCAGGTGTCGAGACGATGGCTGGCCTGTTCATTAATTCGCTGCCTGTCCGCATGCGAGTCCCGCAGCAGGACGAGCTTGGAGGCTGGCTGGAGGGAATTCGGGAACGGCAGGCGGAATGGCTCACCTATGCTCACAGCCCGTTGCCGATGGTGATGGATTGCAGCGAGGTGCCAGGCGGGCAGCCGTTGTTCGAGACGCTGCTCGTATTCGAGAACTATCCGGTTGACACGACATCCGATCCGCTGGAAGCAGCAGGACTGCAAGCTGGCAAGCCGGACATCCTGGAGCGGACGACTTATCCGTTGACCATCATTATTATTCCAGGAGAGCGGATGGAGCTGCGAGCTGTCTACGACCAGCGGCGTTATACCACCGTAGCGGTGGATCGGCTGCTCGCGCATCTGCAGCAATTGCTGTCTGCTATAGCCATCGCCGAGCCGCAGCATCGGCTCCAACAGTTGCCCATGTTGACGCAGCAAGAGGAGCAACTACTGCTGACAGACTTCAATGTAGCTGCTTGCAGCCCACTGGCAACCGGCGAGACGCTCCTCGAGATGATGGATCGCCAGGCGGCAAGCACGCCGCACGCTGTGGCGCTCATCGATGGCCATGAGCGGTTGAGCTACAGCGAGCTGCATAGCCGGGCTAACCGGCTTGCCCGCCATCTCCAGGGACTAGGTGTAGCGCCGGAGACGCTCGTTGGCTTATGCGTCCAGCGCAGTACGGAGCTGCTAGTGGGTGTGCTCGGCATTCTCAAGGCAGGAGGCGCCTATGTGCCGCTTGATCCTGCCTATCCGCAAGAACGGCTGGCTTTCATTATCGAGGATACCGGCGTTCAGGTGCTGGTGACCGAGCAGCCTGTGCTGGAGCGCCTGCCGGACAATACGGCTCAACTGGTGCTGCTAGATGCGGATTGGCCCTTGATTGAGGAGCATATCGATGATCCGGTCGAGAGCGAAGTGCACGGTCATCATCTCGCCTATATAATCTACACCTCGGGCTCGACTGGAAGACCCAAGGGCGTAGCGCTTGAGCATCGCAATACAGCGGCCTTCCTGCAATGGTGCGGAAGCCAGTTCTCCCGCGAGGAGCTGGCAGGCGTGCTGGCCTCGACCTCGATCAGCTTCGATCTGTCGGTGTTCGAGATGTTTGTGCCTTTGATCTGTGGAGGGACGGTCATTATGGCGGAAAATGCGCTCTATCTGCCGACTCTGCCAGCAGCCAATGAGGTGACGCTCGTCAATACGGTGCCTACAGCCATGGCAGAGCTGATTCGAATGAACGGCGTGCCTGCATCCGTCTTGACCGTCAATCTGGCTGGTGAGCAGTTGCCGTTGACACTGGCCCGTCAGGTCTATGCCACCGGCTCGATTCAGCGCCTGTACAATTTGTACGGTCCTTCGGAGGACACCACCTATTCCACCTGCTGGCTCGTTGAGCGCGAGGGCGAGGCGGCCCCCCCGATCGGCAGGCCGATTGCCGGTACAAGCTGTTATATATTGGATCAATGGATGCGCCCTGTACCGGTCGGCGTGCCGGGAGAGCTGTACATTGCTGGCGAAGGGCTCGCTCGCTGCTATCTGGAGCGACCTGAGCTGACGGCAGAGCGATTTGTCGCTAACCCGTATGCGAGGGAGCGCAAGGAGCGCATGTACCGCACTGGTGATCTGTGCAGGTATCGCGAGGATGGCGTCATCGAATATATGGGGCGGATCGATCATCAGGTCAAGCTGCGGGGTTACCGGATCGAGCTACAGGAGATTGATACGGTGCTATCCTTGCATGACGATATTCAGGAAGCGGTTGTTGCGGTGCATGAGAATCATACCGGTACGAAGCAGCTTGTTGCATATTATGTAGCAGTAGAAGGTATCAAGGAACAATTAACCGATGAATTGCGGGTATATCTGCAGGGGCAGTTGCCGGAGTATATGATTCCGTCCATCTATATGAGGCTGGATCACCTTCCGTTGACCCCGAACGGCAAGGTAGACCGCAAAGCATTGCCATTGCCGGAAGCTGCGGCCATACAGCGTAGCGATTATACAGCGCCAAGCAGTGAAGAGGAGCGCATTCTATGTGCGATCTGGGAGCAGGTGCTCGGTGTGGAGCGAGTGGGCATCCATGACGGATTCTTCGGTCTTGGTGGAGATTCCATCCTGAGTATACAGATCATGTCCCGTGCCGGCCTGGCAGGTCTGAGGCTGACGCCTAAGCAGATGTTCCGCTATCAGACGGTAGCAGAGCTGGCGAAGGTGGCCGAGAAGACAGGCGGTGTATCCCAGCGTGATCAAGGCATCGTCACGGGTGAAGTGCCGCTCACGCCGATTCAACAATGGTTCTTTGAATCCGATCTGACGGCCTGGAAGGATTGGTGCCAACTGGTGCATCTGAAGGTCAGACAGCGGATCGAACCGGAGACATTGCGGCAAGCGTTGTCGGCGCTATTAGTTCATCATGACGGACTGCGGCTGCGTTTCTCGTCTGACGAGACAGGCTGGCGGCAGCATCATGCCGAGCCCGATAGCATCATTCCGCTCTCGGTGATCGATCTGTCGCTGTTGTCCGCTGTCGAGCAATCGGCTGCCAGACAGACAGCTATAGCACAAGGGCAGGACAATCTGGATCTGGCGAATGGTCCGCTTGTCTGGTGCATTTATTTCCGCAATGGTGACAGCGGACAAGCCGATACGCTAACGTTCATCGCGCATCATCTGGTGTCGGATGGCATCTCGCTCCGAGTACTGCTGGAGGATCTGGAGGCGGCATGCAGGCAGATCGAACGGCAAGAGGCGATCAGCCTGCCGCCGAAGCAGACCTCCTATCAGGAGTGGGCGAAGCGGCTCGCGGCATATGCACTCACCGAGGAGGCAGCCAGGGAGAGAGGATACTGGCTTGATCCGAAGCGTTATGCCTCTGCTCCGCTGCCGGCAGATCATGATCTGGGCGAGAACAGCCATGCCTCAATGGAACGGGTGAGCCGCTCTCTGACAGCGGAGGAGACACGCATGCTGCTGCATGAGGTTCCGTCGGCTTACCGGACGCATATCAATGATGTGCTGCTGACAGCGCTGGTACAATCGGTTGCCGGCTGGACAGGGCAACGCTCCTTGCTGTTGAATCTGGAGGGGCATGGGCGCGAAGAGCTTGTGGATGGTCTGGAGCTGGCTCGAACAGTCGGGTGGTTTACGTCGATCTATCCGGTATTTCTGGAGCTGGGTGAAGCGACAGAAACGGGAGCGATACTTAAAAGCGTCAAGGAGCAGCTTCGTTCTGTGCCCAAGCACGGGATCGGGTATGGCATTTTGCGCTATCTCTCGGCTGACCCGGAGATGAATGGAATGGCATGGGATCGACCGGAAGCGGAGATTGTCTTCAACTATTTGGGACAATTTGACCAGTTGATTGAAGGGTCTGATCTGTTCGACTCGGTGGAGCTGAATCAGAGCATTGGTGGTATGCGTCGTCATGTGCTGGACATCTATGGCATGGTGCGGGCGGGCAAGCTGCAGATGGTATGGGAGTATAGCAGCCATCTGCATCTGCGCGAGACGATGGAGCAATTGGCTGAGCGATTCATGTCGGCGCTGCGCTCCTTGATCGCGCATTGCCTATCGAGCGAGGCGGGCGGCATTACGCCTTCGGACTTCCCGCTGGCAGCGATGACACAGGAGGAGCTGGATCGTCTGGCAGCCGGTACGGATGGCCGGAGTATTGAGGATATATACCCGCTTGCTCCGACCCAGCATGGCATGCTGTTTCATGTCCTGCATGCACCGGAATCGGGCGTATACTTCGAGAATATGACCGCCTCTCTTGAAGGAGAGCTGGTACCTTCGCTGTTCGAGCAGGCGTGGAGGCAACTCGTTGCCCGTCATGCGATCCTGCGCACTGCCTTTATTTGGCGGGGCGTAGACCATCCGCATCAGGTGGTCTACAGGAAGGCTGAGCTGCCGTTCCATTACGAGGACTGGCGCAAGCTGCCATCTGCTGAGCAAGAACAGCGGCTACGGCAATATGTAGAGCAGGATAAGCGGGGGGGCTTCGAGCTGGAGCAGGCTCCGCTCATGCGGGTGGCACTCCTGGCAACGGGTGAGCGGAAGCACAGAATCGTGTGGAGCTTTCACCATTTGCTGCTGGATGGCTGGAGTGTGTCGCTGCTGCTCAAGGAGCTATTCGAGCTGATCGAGTGCTTGGATACGGGATCGAGCTTGCCGGCTGCTCCGCTTCACGCCTATGGAGATTATGTGGAGTGGCTGCAGCAGCAAGATAGGAGCCAAGCCGATGCGTATTGGCAGCGGCAGCTCACTGGCTTCCGTTCACCGACGTCACTAGCGATCAGCCGCAGGCAGCCGGAGGGTGAGGAGGGCTATAGCGAACAGCGAATTGAGCTTGCTGCCGAGCTTACGGCTCGTCTGCTGCAGACGACTCGAAGCAGACAGCTTACGCTGAATACGCTCATTCAAGGCATATGGTCGCTTGTGCTTCACCGTTACAGCGGGAAGGATGATGTGCTGTTTGGTGCTACGGTATCCGGTCGGACAGCCGATGTGCCAGATATTGAATCGATGATCGGCTTGTTCATTAATACATTGCCTGTCCGTGTTCGGGTGAACCGCGAGGAGCGGCTGTTTGCCTGGCTATGGCAGCTACAAGACGGACAGGCGGAGCAGCGAATGTTCGAATCTACGCCATTGTCACGAATTCAGAACCTCAGCGAGTTCCCGAATGGAATTCCATTGTTTGACAGTATTATTGTCTTTGAGAATTACCCTGTCGACACAGCGGAGACAGGGATGGATAGACTGCGGCTGCAGGCGATGGAGACGAGCGAGCAGACGAACTATCCGCTGACATTGGCTGTCGTACCGGGTGATGAGCTATCGTTGCGGATGCTGTATGCCAGCAATCAGTTCGACTCACAGTCCGTGGAGCGGCTGCTGGGACATGTGCGCACGCTGCTCCAGCATGTAGCCACTAGCAGCGACGAGACGCTGCTGAAGGAGCTGCAACTGCTGAGCGAAGCAGAGCGGGTGCAGCAGGTGGAGGAGTGGAACCGGACGGCGAGCAGCTACGAAGGAGCAGAGAGCGTGCAGGAGCTGGTGGAGCGCCAGGCGAAGCGGACGCCGGAGGCAGCGGCTATCGTGCAGGGCGAGCGGACAGTGACGTATCGGGAGCTGGATGAGCAGGCGAATGAGCTTGCGCAGCGCCTGCGCAGGGCAGGGGTGAAGCCGGGGACGCCGGTGGCGGTGTGCATGGAGCGCAGCGCCGAGCTGATCATTGCCGAGCTGGGTGTGCTGAAGTCGGGCAGCCCGTATGTGCCGATCGATCCGGCGTACCCGCCGGAGCGCATCCGGTATATGCTGTCGGATACGCAGACCGCGGTCGTGCTGACGCAAGCGAAGCTGGCCGGGCGCTTGGGCGAGCTGACCGGGGCGGCCATCTGGTCGCTGGACACAGCGGATGCGAAGGAGTATGCAGAGCTCGGCGGACGGGCGATGCAAGGGCTGGAGGAAAGACTGAAGGAAGGGCTGGAGGAAGGGCGGGATGACAGCCGCACCTCCGATAATGAGTACGCGCCGATGCAAGCGGGCACGCCTGAGAGTCTGGCCTATATAATCTATACCTCAGGCTCGACGGGTCAGCCGAAGGGCGTGGAGGTGTCGCACCGCTCGCTGCTGAACCTGATCGGGTGGCATCAATCCGCCTACGAGGTGAGCGCGTCTGACCGTGCGACGCTGCTGGCAGGACCGGCCTTCGACGCCTCGGTATGGGAGATCTGGCCGTATGTGACGGCGGGAGCGAGCGTGCATATCGTGGAGGAGGAGCTGCGGCTATCGCCGGAGGAGCTGAGAGATTGGCTGGCAGCTACGGGCGTCACGCTGAGCTTCATGCCGACGCCGCTGGCGGAGCGGATGGTGGAGCTGGAGTGGCCGGAGAAGGTGGCGCTGCGTGCGCTGCTGACAGGAGGCGATCGTCTGCATCGCCATCCCGCCCAGGCGCTGCCGTTTGCGCTGGTGAACCATTACGGCCCGACCGAGAATACGGTGGTGGCGACCTGTGCGGTGGTGCCGCCCGCAGCAGGCCAAGCGGAGGCGCCAAGCATCGGCCGACCGATCGCCAATACGACATGCTACATTCTGGATGAGGCGATGGAGCTGGTGCCTGTAGGGGTGCCGGGCGAGCTGTACATCGGAGGCAGCAATCTGGCGCGAGGCTACTGGGGCCGTCCCGAGCTGACGGAGGAGCGATTCGTAGCGAATCCGTATGGCGGAGCAGGGAACGAGCGGATGTACCGGACAGGGGATCTGTGCCGCTACCGGGCGGACGGAGAAATCGACTATCTGGGTCGGATCGATGACCAGGTGAGTGTCCGTGGCTTCCGGGTAGAGCTGGGCGAGATCGAGACGGTGATGGCCCGCTATGACGGAGTGAAGGAAGCGTGTGTGTCGGCGCGAACGGAGGACTCGGGCCAGACGCGTCTGACAGGGTACATCGTAGCGATAGAGGGAAAACCGTGGCAGGAGCTGGAGGAAGGGCTGCGCCGTCACATGAAGTCCTGGCTGCCGGAGTACATGATCCCGGGCGTGGTGATGCAGCTAGAGCAGTTGCCGATGACGGCGAACGGGAAGCTTGACCGGAGGGCGCTGCCGGAGCCGGAGCAGCCGGGGGGAGGCGCCACGTATGCGCCACCGCGCAATGAGCTGGAGCAGGCGCTATGTGCGATCTGGGAGCAGGTGCTGGGCGTGCGGCAGGTCGGCATCCGCGACAATTTCTTCGAGCTCGGCGGAGACTCCATCATGAGCATTCAGGTTGTAGCTAAGGCGCGTCAGGCCGGAGTGCATCTCCAGCCC
This sequence comes from Paenibacillus sp. J5, assembly GCF_054955055.1. NCBI lineage: Bacteria > Bacillati > Bacillota > Bacilli > Caryophanales > Paenibacillaceae > Paenibacillus > Paenibacillus sp. J5. The sequence goes on from NZ_JBUEDD010000021.1 coordinate 36,350, forward strand.
AAGATGATCTTCGACTATCCTGTCATCGCTGAGCTGGCTGAGGCGGCGGGGAGCGGCTTGTCCCCGTTGACCGAGCAGGGTGTCATCACCGGCGAGGTTCCGCTGACACCGATCCAACGTTGGTTTTTTGAACAGGATATTGCGGATCGCCATCACTGGAATCAGGCGATGCTGCTTCATCTGAAGCGGTCGCTGGACACGGGGCTGCTGGAGCAGGCGCTGCAGCAGTTGACCCGTCATCATGATGCGTTGCGTCTGCGATATACGGAGGGCGAGGAGGGCTGGATACAGCAGCTCGCGCCTGTAACCGGGGCGGACCTTCCGCTATCATGCGTCGATCTGTCAGCTCTTAGCCCAGCAGATCAACGGGAATGGCTGGAGCAGGAGGCGACGAGAGCGCAGGCATCACTGAATCTGCAGCAAGGCCCGATATGCATTGCGGTGCTGTTCGACCTGGGAGCCGAGCGCGGAAGGAGACTGCTGCTTGCGGTTCATCATTTGGCTGTAGACGGCGTGTCCTGGCGGATATTACTGGACGATCTGGAGATGCTGCTGGAGCAGCTTAGCTCAGGAGAGCCCATTCAGCTTCCGCCTAAGACGACCTCTTACAAGTCATGGTCGGAACAACTGGTCACATACGCGCAGACCGATGCGCTCTCAGAAGAACTCACCTATTGGCTCCATGTGGACGAGCAGGCAGCCGTGCCGCTGCCAATTGATCAGGACGCGGGAGGCAATACGCTGGCTTCGATGGAGGAGCTCACCGTGTTCTTGACGGAGGAGGAAACCTCGCGCCTGCTTCGGGAAGCCCCGATCGCTTACCGCTGCGATCTGATGGATCTGCTGCTGTGCGCGTTAGTGAGCGCATGCTGTGATTGGACAGGCGGGCGCGGATTGCGGGTGACACTGGAGGGACATGGGCGCGAAGATATTATCAAGCATGCGGTGATTGATCTGAGCCGGACGGTTGGATGGTTCACCTCCATGTATCCCGTCACACTGCTGCGGTCTGAATCGGCTCAGGCGCATGATCAGGTCAAGCACATCAGGCAGCAGTTGGCCAAGCTTCCACAGCGTGGAATTGGTTATGGCCTGCTGCGCTGGCTGTCTAATGATGAGCGGACGATTGCTCGGCTTCGCAATCAGGTAGAGCCGGAGGTCAGCTTTAACTACTTGGGGCAATTCGATCCTATGCTATCTGCCTCTTCATGGTTTGAAGCGGCTGGTGAATCGCCGGGTGTTGTCTACGGGGCCGGAGACCGGCAGCATCTGCTGGACATTGTTGGTGTTGTGAAGGAAGGGCGTCTTGGGCTGACCTGGGCATACAGCAGCAGCTATCATCACCGGACGACGATCGAGCAGCTTGCCGCCGCCTATATTCAGGCGTTGCAGCAATTGCTCTTAGGGTCTAAGGATACGGAACGTTCGGAGTATACCCCTGAGGATTTTGCGCGAACCCGATTAAGTCAGAGTACGCTGGACAAGATCATGTCGCAGGTCACTCAACATAACAGGAGGTCTCAAAAATAATGGAGGTCATCATTGAAGACATCTATCGCTTGTCTCCGATGCAGCAGGGCATGTTTTTTCATAGTCTGTATGATGAAGGATCACGGGCCTATATTACACAGACCCGTTTCACCTTGCAGGGTGAGCTGAATGCGCCAGCGTTGCTCGAAGCATGGCAGCAGGTGCTGGAGCGCCATCCCGTGCTGCGCACCTCCCTCGTCTGGGAGGACATGGAGGAGCCATATCAGATTGTCCATGCTCATTCACAGCTTCCGATCACGGAGCTGGATTGGCGTAGCGTGGAAGCTTCAGTGCAGGAAGAACGATTTGCCGAGCTGCTTGAGGCCGATCGCAATGACCCGTTTGATCTGAAGGCGGCCCCGCTTATGCGTGTTGCGCTCGTCTACCTGAGTGAGCAGAATTGCCGCGTCCTCTGGACGTTTCATCATCTGCTTCTGGATGGCTGGTCGATTCCGCTCGTCCTTCAGGATTTATTCCATCTGTACAACGCTAATCGGCTAGGAGTGCAGCCCTCCTTGCCTGCTGTTCGCCCATATGGAGATTACTGCCAATGGTTGGATGAGCAGGATATGGGGCAAGCGGAGACGTTCTGGCGACACAACCTGCAGCAGTTCACCGCACCGACCGAGCTACCGGAGGATAAGGATCAGCCGTACAAGGCCTACTTCGATCAGCAGTCGCTGCAGCTCACCTCGGAGTTGACGGAGCGGCTTAACCGGTTTGCCCGCAAATGCAGGGTCACACCGAGCACACTGTTTCAAGGAGCCTGGGCAATATGGCTCAGCACGAGCTGCGGGGAGGAGGACGTTCTGTTCGGCACGACTGTATCGGGACGTCCGTCCGGCCTGCCGGGCGTAGAACATATGGTGGGTCTGTTCATTAATACGCTTCCTGTGCGGATTCAGGTTGCTGCTGATTCGGCTCTAGGGCCATGGCTGCGTAGACTTCAGGCTCAACAGGCCGAGCTGCGGCAATACGAATATAGCCCGCTGCCAGCAATTCAGGGCTGGAGCGAGATACCGCGTGGCACATCGCTATTCGATAGCCTGTTCGTCTATGAAAATATACAGCCTGGCAAAGCGCTGTGGACCATTAATGAACAGTTGAAGGCTGTGGATCAGGACGCGGTAGAGCAGCCTGACCTTCCGCTTACCCTTGTTGTACTGCCGGGCAACACGGTTCAACTGCGAGCGGTCTATGATGCGGGTCGCTTCAGCAGTGGACGCATTCGGTGGATACTGGAGCGGCTGCACAGGATGCTGGAGGCGATGCTCACGGCAGGAGAGGGAACGACACTCAGAGAGCTGCCGTTAATTAACGAGGACGAACGGCGGGTCATTGACAACTGGAATGATACAGCGACGATCTATCCATGCGAGCGCACCATTCCAGAGCTGTTCGCAGAGCAGGTATCGCTTGGGCCGGACAAGCCAGCGCTGGCTAACCAGGCCCATGAGTGGACGTATGGAGAGCTGGACCGTCTGGCGAATACCGTCGCTGTCCGTCTGCAGGCAGCCGGGGTCACGCGAGAGCAGCCTGTGCCGATGCTTGTCGAACGATCTCCGTATATGGTGATCGGAATGCTGGCTATTCTCAAGGCAGGGGGAGCCTATGTTCCAATCGATCCGGGCTACCCAACCGAACGAATCGCTACGATTGTAGAAGAGAGTGGTGCAAGCCTGCTGCTGGCGGCTAGCCGTTCCGGGTTAAACCAGCTTGCAGAGGGCAAGGACTTGCTCGTAATGGACGAACTGATCGAGCTGTCCATGGTGCCTGAACATGTGCCCGCACCGACCGCTTCCGGGCAGCCGTCGGATTTGGCTTATGTGATGTATACATCAGGCTCCACAGGACGACCGAAGGGAGTCATGATTGAGCACCGCAATATTGTGCGTCTCGTTAAGGATAACGGCTACTTTAATTTCAACGAACAGACGCGCCTGCTTCAGACGGGAGCCGCCGTATTTGATGCGGCGACACTGGAGGTGTGGGGTTCGCTGCTGAATGGTTCGCTGCTGGTGCTGCTTGAGCAGGACGCCTTGCTGGACAGTGAGAAAATTAGGCAGACGATGGCGCAGCATGACATTAATACGATGTTTGTGACGACGCCATTGCTCCATCAGCTTGTATTGCAGGACAGCTCGATCTTCGGTCAACTGCAGACACTCATGACGGGTGGCGATGTGCTGTCTGTGCCACTGATGAACGAGCTGCTGCGAGCGAATCGGGGTCTGACGATTGTTAATGCTTACGGACCTACAGAGAACACCACGATCTCTACAACGTACACATTCACGGACGAGCAATCATCGGCGATTCCAATTGGTCGACCTATAGCGAACTCGACAGCTTATATCGTTGATTCGAAGCTGCGGCTGCTGCCTCCGGGCATGAAGGGAGAACTGCTGGTAGGGGGCGATGGCGTTGCTAGAGGCTACTGGAATCGGGACGACCTGACAGCGGACAGATTCATCGATAGTCCGTTCCGCGCGGATGAACGCTGTTATCGTACTGGCGATCTGGCTCGCTGGCGGGAGGATGGCATCATCGAGTTTGTCGGCCGTGCGGATGCGCAGGTGAAAATTCGCGGCTATCGCATAGAGCCCGGTGAGATTGAGGCCGTCATGGTGGCACGACCCGATGTCAGCGAGGCCATCGTATTGGCTGCAAACGCCGATTCGGGCGATAAACGGCTGGTAGCCTACGTTGTGCCGGAGCAGACCGGTGACCCGGAGCTGCTGCACAGACTGCGTGACGAGCTGAAGGCTGAATTGCCTGAGCATATGATTCCTTCCTTGTTCATTGCGCTGGACATGCTGCCCCTGACCATTAGCGGGAAGGTAGACAGACGCGCACTTCCAGCGCCGGATTGGTCGCTGGTGGAGCGGGGAGCTTATGCCGCACCGCGCAATGAAATCGAAGAAAAGTTGTGCGCCATATGGAGCTCTGTGCTTGGCGTAGGACAGGTGGGCATTGACGACAATTTCTTCGAGCTAGGCGGAGACTCGATCATCAGCATTCAAGTGGCCACCCAGGCGGCGAAGCAGGGTCTGCGCTTGACGCCGAGACTTATATTCGAGCATCGTACCATTAGCGAGCTGGCAGGCAAGGTTGGAGGCGCGCGTCAGGTGGAGGCCGAGCAGACGGTCATTACCGGAGAGACGCCGTTGACACCGATCCAGCATTGGTTCTTCGAGCAGCAGTTTGCCAAGGCGCATCATTGGAACCAGGCGATGCTGCTGTCGATGAAGCGCAGGCTGTCCCCCGCTGTTATCGAGCAGGCGCTGAGCATTCTGCTGACCCATCATGATGCGCTGCGGCTGCGGTTTGCAAGCAGCGAGGTCAAGGCGCAAGCCTATATTGCTCCACCTGAACCGCTGCAGCTCGTTCATGCCGACCTATCTGAGCTGCACGGATCAAGACAGGAACAGGCCACATTGGAATTGACCGCCGATCTGCAAGCGAGCTTGAATCTGCAGGAGGGGCCATTGCTGCGGGCAGCTTACATTGACAGAGGGGCATCTGTTGATCCATTGCTATTCATGGTGATCCATCATCTGGCTGTCGATAGTATCTCGTGGAACATTTTGTTAGAAGACCTGGAGATGTTGTGCAATGCTTCCGAGGAAGAGCGGACATCCGCGCTCCCATCCAAGACGACCTCATATAAACGCTGGGGGGAGCGGCTGGAGCAATATGCCGACTCTGATGCGCTCCATGAGGAAGCGGAGGCTTGGCTGAAGCAGCTTGATGGTCGACATATCGAGCTTCCTCTCGAGCCCCGGTTCGAGAGCAACGAAGAAATGGGGGAAGAGACATGGAATACAGTCGCTCACTCCTCTGTCTTTAAGTCGGTGCTGTCCGCGGCAGATACTACGGCATTGTTGACAGAGCTGCCTGCCGTAACGAAAACTCAGGCGCAGGAGGCATTACTGGCTGCACTGCTGCGAGCCATGGGACAGTGGACAGGACATTCAGAGCTATTGCTTCATCTTGAAGGCCATGGTCGCGAGGAGCTTGGCGAAGAGATCGATCTGTCCCGGACAGTAGGCTGGTTCACGACGATGTATCCGGTGCGGCTGGCATGTACGGCGTCCGCTTCGCCGCTGGAGTCCATACGTGCTGTGAAGGAGCAGTTGCGAAGCCTTCCCGGCAAGGGACTGGGCTACGGCGTACTGCGGTATCTGAGCAACTCCGGCATGGGGGACGCTACACTGGCAGAACGCACGCAGCCGCAGGTCAGCTTTAACTATCTCGGACAGATCTACCAGTCCGTCGGCGGATCGCAACTGTTCGAGCCGATAGATGGCCCCGTCGGAGCGATGCTTAGCGCCGAGGGACGCCGCCCGCATCTGCTCGACATCAATGCAATGGTGCTTGGCGGGCAACTGCATATCTATATCACGTACTGCCACAAACTGCTTGGCGAGAAGACCATAGCTGGACTCGCTCATCATCTGGAGCAAGAACTGCAGACGATGCTTCGCCTGGCAATACAGACGCCGACGATATGCTATACGCCTTCCGACTTCCCGCTGGCTCAGCTCGCACCGCGGCATCTGGATAAGCTGCTCCGTCCAGGCGGGTCGCTCGCTGGTCATGCCCTGATTGACCTGTACCCGCTATCCTCCTTGCAATCAGGCATGCTGTTTGAGTCACTGCTTGAGGCTAAGTCACATGCTTATTTTCAGCAGTCTGTATTCTCGCTTCGTGGGAACATCCAGCCGCAGCTATATGAGCGGGCCTGGCGGGAGGTCATCGACGCTTACGACATTTTCCGCACGCTGTTTGTATGGGAGGGTCTGGATGAGCCTCATCAGGCCGTCATAAGTGGAGCCGAGCTGCCGCTAAGCTGGGAGGACTGGAGCGACGCTGCGGAGGCTGTTCAGGAGGAACGGCTTGCGGCGATGCTTGCAGGCGATCGGGCACAAGGCTTCGATTGGCTGAAACCGCCGTTGATGCGGATAAAAATGATCCAATTCGGGCCATCCAGCTTCAGGATGGTATGGAGCTTTCATCATTTGTTACTGGATGGCTGGAGCCTGCAGCTTGTATGGGGCGAGGTGCTGGAGCGATATGAGTCGCTGGTACAGCAGCGCCCTTACATGGGACGCAAGACACGGCCATATCGGGAGTTTATCCGCTGGACGCGAAGACAGAGCAAGCAGGAGGCTGAGCGCTTCTGGAGAGAATATCTCCAGGACATTCCGCCGACACGCCTCCATCTGGAGCGGTCAAGCGCAAATCGGCAGTCGCAACGGACGGGAGAATGGACAGTATCATTGCCCTCAGGCACGGCAAGTCGTCTGCAGCAGGCTGCTCAAGCGGGGCAGCTCACACTGGGCACGATCGTGCAGGCCGCCTGGGCACTGGTTCTGAGCTTGTACAGCGGTAATGACGAGGTGCTGTTCGGAGCTACGGTTGCCGGAAGGCCGGCAGAGGTTGACGGGGCTGAGGCCATGGTTGGCCTGTTCATCAATACATTGCCCATCAAAGCCAAGCTAGAGCCGGATGCAAGGCTGGCAGATTGGCTGGCAGAGCTGCAGCGTCAGTGGTATGAGGTTCGTCAATATGAGCATTCATCCTTAACGGAAATACAAGGCTGGAGTGAGGTGCCAAGAGGAACGCCACTAATAGACAGCTTGATTGTGTTCGAGAACTATCCGACGCAGACGGCTGCCCAACGCGGTGTAGCGAATCTGATTGTGGAAGGAGTGCGTGCTTATGAAAACCCGAATCTGCCCTTAACTATTGCTGCTGTCCTTCATTCTCAGCTTGATCTTCATGCGCTGTATAATCCAGATCAGCTTCACCCGGATCAGGTACAGCGGATGTGCGGCTCGCTGGCCCGGATACTTGAGGACATGGCTGTCAGTCTGGAGAAGAAGGTTGCAGATCTGGAGTGGTTGGCGGAGGAAGAACGGGATTTGCTGATCCGCCAGCTCAACCAGACCTCTGTGCCGTATCCGCAGGAGCGGACGATCCCGGAGCTGTTCGAAGAGCAAGTGGAGGCGAGGCCGGATGCGACGGCGCTGCGAGGAGCGGACGGAAGAAGCTGGACCTACCGGCAACTGGACGAGGCGGCAGAGCGGCTGGCCTGGCGTCTGCGCGAGGAGGGGCTAAGCGCGGAAGGGCTGGTGCCGATCATCGCCGAGCGTTCGCCAGAGCTGGTCATTGGCCAACTGGCGATCCTCAAGGCGGGCGGAGCCTATGTGCCGATCGATCCGAAATATCCGGCAGAGCGGATGGAATGGATGCTGGAGGATGCTGGAGCGAGCTTGCTGCTCATTCAACATGCGGAGCTGGCGCGGAGGCTGGAGCTGAATAGCGCCACTCGAACGCTATTGATCGCTGAGGAGCTGGAGGATGCGGTCGCAATTGTCGGCGCGACAGAAGCGCAGGCTCGTTGGCAGAAAGGAAAGGACGCTGCCAGTCTGGAGCTGCCTCATCCGATTGCAGATCAGGGCAGCCAGCGAGAGGAGCGATCCGAGCACATGGCGTATGTCATGTATACCTCCGGTTCCACGGGACGCCCGAAGGGGGTCATGGTGGAGCATCGCCAGATTGTACGTCTGGTGAAAAATACCGACTATGTCGCATTTGATGAACAGACCTGTATTTTGCAGGCAGGTGCGGTCGCCTTTGATGCCTCAACCTTTGAAATCTGGGGGGCGCTGCTGAACGGCGGCAGCCTGTATATGCCGGATGAGGAGACGATCCTGGATGGCCGCAAGTTCAGACAAGTCATTCAAGAGCAAGGCATCAATACGATGTTTCTGACAGCTCCGTTATTCAACCAGCTACTGCGCCAGGAGGACGGGGTATACGAGGGATTGCAGACACTCCTCGTTGGTGGCGATGCGCTGTCGGTGCAGCATGTGAACGAGGCGTATCGCCGTTACCCGAGGCTGAAGCTGAAGAATGCCTATGGCCCGACAGAGAACACGACATTCTCGCTAGTATATCCGATTACGGAGGAGCAGGAGGGAAATGTGCCGATCGGTCGTCCGATCGCGAATACGACAGTCTATGTGGTGGACCGCAGACTGAGGCTGGTGCCGCCGGGAGCGGCGGGGGAACTGCTGGTCGGAGGCGCGGGTGTCGCCAGAGGGTATCTGAACCGGGAGGAGCTGACAGCGGAGAAATTCGTGCCGAGCCCATTCGTGCCGGGAGAGCGGTGCTACCGGACAGGCGATCTGGTGCGTTATCGGGAGGACGGCACGCTGGAGTTTCTATGCCGACTTGACGAGCAGGTGAAAATCCGTGGCTACCGGATCGAGCCGGGCGAGATCGAGCGTGTGCTGACGAGCCATGCGCAGGTCGAGGAGACCTTCGTGAAGGTGGAGCAGGGGGACAATGGAGAGAAGCGGCTGATCGGCTACTGCGCGGTTGGGAGTGCGACCGGGCAGGTCACGGCGGAGCAACTGCGCGAGTATGCGCAGGGGCTGCTACCGGACTACATGGTTCCGAGCGGGCTAGTGGTATTGGAGCAGCTTCCGCTGCTGGCGAACGGGAAGGTCAACCGCAAGGCACTGCCTGAGCCGGAGGAAGCGGCTGCACCCGAGAACACAGAGCTTGCGACACCGCTGCAACAGCTTCTCGCTCTGTTATGGGCAGACGTGCTGGGCGTTCAGCGCATAGGTGCCCAGGATCATTTCTTCGAGCTGGGAGGTCATTCGCTGTCAGCCATTCAGTTGATCTCGCGTGTGCGGGAGCAATTCCGGATTGAACTCTCTTTGCGCTTGCTGTTTGAAGCACCGGTCTTCGGTTCATTCGCCGCACAAGTCGAGGCACTGCGCAGACATGACAAGGGACAGACGGTTGCAATCGGTGCAGGCCAGCGTCCCGAGAGTTTGCCGTTGTCCTACGCCCAGCAGCGGTTATGGTTCCTCGATCAGCTTGGAACAGCCAAGGAGCAGTACAACATTCATACGGCTGTACGTCTGCAGGGTTCCCTGGATACCGATGCATTCGAGCAGGCACTGGATGAGCTGGTGAAGCGTCATGAGACGTTGCGAACGACCTTCATCGCACAGGACGGACGACCGGAGCAGCGGATTGACGTCGAACAACTGCCAGGCGTCCAGATTATTGATCTGGCTTCACTTGGCGAACAGGAACAGCAGGATGCCGTACAACTGCACGCACAGCGGGCGGCAGGGCAGGTGTTCGATCTGACCCGCGGGCCGCTGCTGCAGGCTATATTGCTGCGGCTTGCGCCGCAAGACCATGTGTTGCTGCTGACGATGCACCACATCATTTCCGATGGCTGGTCGATCGGTGTGCTTGTCAAGGAATGGAGTGCTTTGTATGAGGGCATCTGCAAGGGCGACCCGGTACAACTGCCTGAACTCGCCATTCAATATGCAGACTATGCGCTGTGGCAGCGCAACTGGCTCAATGACGGTGTGCGGGAAGCGCAGTTGTCCTACTGGACAGACAAGCTCCATAACCTCCCGCCTGTGCTGGAGTTGCCTGCAGATCGGCAGCGGCCTGCGGTGCAATCCTTCTCTGGCAGACAAATCTATAAGCCGCTGCCTGCCACACTGCTGCACAAGCTGGAGCAGCTTAGCCGTCAGGAAGGCAGCACCTTGTATATGACACTGCTGACGGGCTTTCAGCTATTATTGTTCCGGTATACCGGGCAGAACAGCTTCTGCATCGGCACGCCTGTCGCCAATCGGAGCTATCCTGAGATTGATAAGCTGATCGGCTTCTTCGTCAATATGCTGCCCATTCGTGCGGATGCTCAAGCGGATATGACGGTGCGAATGATGCTGCAGCAGACGCGAGAGACGGTGCTGGACGCCTTCGATCATCAGGACCTGCCATTTGAGCAATTGGTGGATCATGTTCAGCCGGTGCGCAGCTTGTCGCATACCCCGTTATTTCAAGTTGTCTTTGACCTTGTCAATCGACAGATGAGCGACTTTGAACTGGCGGGTCTGCAGACCTCACCTGTACAGGTTGAATGGGAGCATGCGAAGTTCGATCTCAGCTTAACGATGGTGGAGACGGACGAGGGCATGTTGGCCTCCTTCATCTATAACACCGATCTGTTCTATTCGGACAGAATGGAGCGGATGCTGGAGCATCTGCTCGTATTGCTGGAGCAGATGACAGAGCACTCCGAGCAGCAGCTATGCCATCTGCAACTGCTGAGCGAAGCAGAGCGGGTGCAGCAGGTGGAGGAGTGGAACCGGACGGCGAGCAGCTACGAAGGAGCAGAGAGCGTGCAGGAGCTGGTGGAGCGCCAGGCGAAGCAGACGCCGGAGGCAGCGGCTATCGTGCAGGGCGAGCGGACGGTGACATACCGGGAGCTGGATGAGCAGGCGAATGAGCTTGCGCAGCGCTTGCGCAGGGCAGGGGTGAAGCTGGGGACGCCGGTGGCGGTGTGCATGGAGCGCAGCGCCGAGCTGATCATTGCCGAGCTGGGTGTGCTGAAGTCGGGCAGCCCGTATGTGCCGATCGATCCGGCGTACCCGCCGGAGCGCATCCGGTATATGCTGTTGGATACGCAGACCGCGGTCGTGCTGACGCAAGCGAAGCTGGCTGGGCGCTTGGGCGAGCTGACCGGGGCGGCCATCTGGTCGCTGGACACAGCGGATGCGAAGGAGTATGCAGAGCTCGGCGGACGGGCGATGCAAGGGCTGGAGGAAAGACTGAAGGAAGGGCTGGAGGAAGGACGGGATGACAGCCGCACCTCCGATAATGAGTACGCGCCGATGCAAGCGGGCACGCCTGAGAGTCTGGCCTATATAATCTATACCTCAGGCTCGACGGGTCAGCCGAAGGGCGTGGAGGTGTCGCACCACTCGCTGCTGAACCTGATCGGGTGGCATCAATCCGCCTACGAGGTGAGCGCGTCTGACCGTGCGACGCTGCTGGCAGGACCGGCCTTCGACGCCTCGGTATGGGAGATCTGGCCGTATGTGACGGCGGGAGCGAGCGTGCATATCGTGGAGGAGGAGCTGCGGCTATCGCCGGAGGAGCTGAGAGATTGGCTGGCAGCTACGGGCGTCACGCTGAGCTTCATGCCGACGCCGCTGGCGGAGCGGATGGTGGAGCTGGAGTGGCCGGAGAAGGTGGCGCTGCGTGCGCTGCTGACAGGAGGCGATCGTCTGCATCGCCATCCCGCCCAGGCGCTGCCGTTTGCGCTGGTGAACCATTACGGCCCGACCGAGAATACGGTGGTGGCGACCTGTGCGGTGGTGCCGCCCGCAGCAGGCCAAGCGGAGGCGCCAAGCATCGGCCGACCGATCGCCAATACGACATGCTACATTCTGGATGAGGCGATGGAGCTGGTGCCTGTAGGGGTGCCGGGCGAGCTGTACATCGGAGGCAGCAATCTGGCGCGAGGCTACTGGGGCCGTCCCGAGCTGACGGAGGAGCGATTCGTAGCGAATCCGTATGGCGGAGCAGGGAACGAGCGGATGTACCGGACAGGGGATCTGTGCCGCTACCGGGCGGATGGAGAAATCGACTATCTGGGTCGGATCGATGACCAGGTGAGTGTCCGTGGCTTCCGGGTAGAGCTGGGCGAGATCGAGACGGTGATGGCCCGCTATGACGGAGTGAAGGAAGCGTGTGTGTCGGCGCGAACGGAGGACTCGGGCCAGACGCGTCTGACAGGGTACATCGTAGCGATAGAGGGAAGACCGTGGCAGGAGCTGGAGGAAGGGCTGCGCCGTCACATGAAGTCCTGGCTGCCGGAGTACATGATCCCGGGCGTGGTGATGCAGCTAGAGCAGTTGCCGATGACGGCGAACGGGAAGCTTGACCGGAGGGCGCTGCCGGAGCCGGAGCAGCCGGGGGGAGGCGCCACGTATGCGTCACCGCGCAATGAGCTGGAGCAGGCGCTATGTGCGATCTGGGAGCAGGTGCTGGGCGTGCGGCAGGTCGGCATCCGCGACAATTTCTTCGAGCTGGGCGGAGACTCCATCATGAGCATTCAGGTTGTAGCTAGGGCGGGGCAGTCCGGCTACAAGCTGACAGCCAAGCTGATGTTCCAGCATCAGACGATTGAAGAGCTGGCAGACTGGGTGGAGCATACGGCTCCTGTAAGGGCGGAGCAGGGCATCGTCACAGGCGAGGTTCCGCTGACACCGATCCAGAGATGGTTTCTGCAGCAGCCTATGCATGCGCGTCATCACTGGAATCAGGCTGTGCTGCTTACGGTACGCCAGCCTGTGCGCAAGGAACTGCTTGAGGCAGCGATTGATCGGCTGATCCGTCATCATGATGCATTGCGCCTGAGATATGGCCAGGATGGGACGGGCTGGCGGCAACGGGGCGTGGAGCCTTCTGCGGGTCCGTCGCTCGCCAGCTATGATTGGTCTGACTTGCTTCCAGAGGAGCAGCAGCGGCGAATGGCAGCCTGCATCGACCAGATGCATGCCAGCCTCGATCTGCAGGAGGGGCCGCTGCTTCGCGCCGGACTATTCGATCTGGGAGCAGAGGAGCCTGCACGCCTGCTCATTACGATTCACCATCTGGTTGTGGATGGCGTGTCCTGGCGTATCCTGCTGGATGATCTGCAATCAGCATATTCACAACTGATGGCAGGCCAGCCGCTTCAGTTGCCGATGAAGACGACTTCTTACAAGGAGTGGGCGGAGCGGCTGCAGCAGCTTGCTGCCTCTGGGGCGCTCGATGCCGAGCGTGAGTATTGGCAACAGGTATGCCGTTCTTCGGTCGACAGCCTGCCAGTAGACGAGCCAACGGACTCGAAGCTGCTGGATGGGGTCAACACGAACGGAGCCGCCCGATCCATTCGTCTCGCGCTGGACGAGACAGAGACCCGGGAGCTGATCCAGCAAGTGCCTGCCGTGACTGGGGCGCATATGAATGATATTCTGCTATCCCCGCTCCTGCTTGCGCTAGAACAATGGACAGGCAAGGCCGAGGTCTCCTTGCTTCTGGAGGGGCATGGAAGAGAGGAGCTATTCCCGGACGTTGATCTCTCCCGCACGGTGGGCTGGTTTACCAGTATGTATCCCGTTCGTCTCGGCCTTGCCGGCAGCCGTGACCCACTGCAGGTGATGGGTCAGATCGGAGAGCAGCTTGGACAAGTTCCGCAGCGTGGGATCGGTTATGGCTTGCTGCGATATTCGTCTTCCGGCTCGTGGGCCGCTCTCAAGGCCGAGCCGCAGATCAGCTTTAACTATCTGGGTCAACTGAAGCTTGAAGGGACAGCCGCCGCGTACTTCGGCTCCGCGCCGGAACAGGTAGGCTCCCTCAGTGCCCCTGACAATGTTCGGAATGTGTGGCTTGAAGTGAGCGGCGTCATTACGGATGGACAGTTGCATATGGATTGGCGCTATTGTCCGTCCATCCATCACGCGGCAACGGTTATGCGGCTGGCGGAAGCTTACATGACGATACTGCGTTCCATTCTGGATGCGTGCCGTGGAAGTGAGGCCTTGCATGAGGCAGCGGCTGCCGTCTCTGAATTTGGCTGGAATGCTGACGAGCTCGAGCATATTATGGATGCGCTTGAAGATATGGACGAACTAGCTGAGGAAGATCTAGACGAGATGGACGAGGATGCGTAAGCCGGCCTGGGCGAGACATCAGGCTGCCGCAACAGAAAGGTGAAGGTAAATATGAGCGTGAAAAATGTGGAGGACTTTTACCCTTTGTCCCCTGCTCAGCAAGGGATGTTGTTCCATAGTTTATATGCGCCGGAATCAGGAGTGTACGTGCTGCAGCTAGCGTTTGGACTGAGCGGCATGCTTGATGCTGCAGCGATGGAGCAGGCGTGGAACGATGCTGTAGAACGGCATGTAGCGCTACGCGCTTCATTTGCTACAGCCAAGCTCAAGCAGCCGCTGCAAGTCATTCACCGGCAAGTGGAGCTGCCGCTGACACAGCTTGATTGGCAGGCTGACGATTCTCAGAATCAGGCAGAGCGTCTTCAGCAATTTCTTGCCGAGGACAGGCAGCGCGGCTTCGTGCTTCATAAGGCTCCGCTCATGCGGGTGACATTGATTCGGCATAGCGAGGATCGCTGGCATCTTGTCTTTACCGCGCATCACCTGCTGCTTGACGGATGGAGCCTCGGACTGGTGCTGAAGGATGTCTTCGCCCTATACGAGGCCCGCTCACAGGGCGTGCGCCCTCAGCTTCAACCATGCTTCTCCTATAAGGACTATGTGGTGTGGCTGAACAGGCAGGACATGCAGCAGGCGGAGCGATTCTGGCGCGGTGCGCTGGAGGGCTTCACAATCCCAACCGTACTTGGACTGGAAACTACCGGGGGCGAAGAGAGCGGAGAGCAGGCAGAGCAGCAGCTCACGCTCTCTGCGGAGCAGACAGCGGCACTCACGCAGCAGGCCAAGCGAAACCGGCTAACGGTCAGCACCATCGTACAGGGGGCGTGGGCGTTCCTGTTAAGCCGTTACAGTGGCGAGGAGGATGTGGTGTTCGGCTCGGTCGTCTCGGGACGCCCCCCGGAGCTGACGGGTGTGGAGGAGACAGTGGGCATGTTTATTAATACGCTGCCGGTTCGTGTGCGCATGCAGCCTGGCGACAGCATGCTTCAATGGCTGCAGAAGCTGCAGACGCGATTGGTGGAGCTGCGCGAGTACGAATTCGTCCCGCTCTCTCACATTCAGAACTGGAGTGAGCTGCCGCGAGGCAGCCGTCTGTTCGACAGTATCGTTGCCTTTGAGAGCTATCCGTTTGATGCTTCGCTGGCAAGTGGCGTAACGACGGTGACGGTGGACGAGGTGCAGGCGACAGAGCAGACCAGCTTCCCGCTGACAGTGACGGTGCTGCCGGGCACGAGGCTGGGCGTCAAGCTTCAATATGATGGCGGTCGATTCGGAGAGCAAGCGGTGCGAAGACTTCTGGAGCACATGCAGACGCTACTGCTTCAAATAGCGGACGAGGTGGACAAGAAGCTAGCCGACTACACGATTCTGCCGGAATGGGAGCATGAGCAATTGACGGTGGGATGGAATGAACAGGCGGCAGTGTCCGGCACGCCGGAGTGCATCCACCATGCGATTCGGCGG
>NZ_JBUEDD010000022.1:0-43575 GCF_054955055.1 Paenibacillus sp. J5
AGCCGCGGCAGCCGGGATCGGAGCGGTAGGGGCTGGAGCTGCGGGAGCGGGTCTGCTGGGGGCGAAGGCGGGATCACTGCTGAGCGCAGGACTGGCGCTGGTAGGAATGATCCCGGTGATTGGCGGTGTGCTGAAGGGAGCGATGACAGTAGGCTTGACGGCGCTGGGCATGCTGCCGAGGACAGGAGCCGCGTCCATAGGCGCGGTGGTCGGCATGCGAGCAGGGGCTCCGTCCGCCGGAGGCAGCGGAGGCGGCGTGTGGTCGGATCTTGCCGCGCTGCTGATCGCGCTGAAGCAGGGACAGCCGCTGGACATCGGGGATGTGGTGACGCTGGCGCGGAAGATCCAGCAGCACTGGAGCTGGTCCGAGCTGTTAAGGCAATTGATGGAGGAGATGAACAGGCGTTCAGCCCAGCGTGTCATCTTGGGCTGCCCTGCACCTGAACCGGAGGCGGAAGCGGATAACGGTTGGGGATGGGGAAGCTTCTGGAAAAATGTCCAAGGAGTGTGGGATCGTGGTGCAACGGGGATAGGGAATGAATGGAATGCCATGATCGACAGCTTTCAATATACGGGACAAAGTTTCGCGGAAGCATTTAATGGATTGAGAGAGGATCAGAACCGTCGGTTCAATGAAATGCTCGATAGTGTGCCAGCGTTTATAGATTATTGGACGTATGGAGCGGCGACGGGGTGGTGGGATGGTGCAAATGATCGAGCATCAAAGCGAAACGATTCGGTAAAAGATTGGATGAACTGGATCAGCAGTGGTGGAGTGGACACATTGAGTGGAGCGTTCGCGCCGGAGAATCCGGGTTCAGCGGATCATTATTTAAGCACCTTTGGTTTGTTCTCTTTTGGTAGAGGAGGCCCATTGAAACCGAGGGGGAAGGTGGGCGTGGATAGCTCGACGGGTCTAGAGACGAGAGGATACCAACCGAAGCCTGGAGAGCGAACGATGACGCGAGAGGAATTTCAAGAGCAGGATCGGCAGAAGCGGATAGAGCAGAGAGAGAAGGAAAAAGGGGAAGCCGATAAGCAGCAACCGAATGCAGGGAAACCAGACAGTGCCACACCGACAAAGCCACAGACTGGAGAGCCTTCGGCAGGCGAAGTGAAAGGGAAAAACGACGGAGAGGGAGGGAAATCCGGCAAGAGTGGCGAAGGGGAGAAGAAGAGTGGTAGTGAGGAGACGGGTAAAATCCCAAGTCAAGCAGAAGGTGGAGGACATTGGGGAAGTCCTGGGCAGGTAACAAAGCCAATAAATGCTCCTAATCCAAATGCACAGCCAAAAGGGTATAAAACTACAATAAGAGAAAATATGGATTTAGAGACTAAGCGTTCGTTGTCACGAGAGAATGAAGCAGCCGAGATTTTAGCTAAAAACGGATATAATGTTGAGCAGAATCCAAAAATACCGGATACTAATAAAGATCCTGACTATTTAATCAATGATACTATATTTGATTGTTATTCACCTAAAGATACGACAAGTCCACGTGGTATCGCTTCACAACTAGAGAAGAAGAAAATTAAAGAAGGCCAAACAAGAAGAATTGTACTCAATCTTGGAGACTGGAATGGAAATCTAAGTGAACTGAAAAAGCAATTTATTGATTGGCCTATAAAGAATTTAGATGAAGTCATCGTAATAACTAAAGATAAAAAGGTAATTCACTTACTTCCATAAAACGGGGGGTTATAATAATGGCTCTAGAATATTCATTTATGTTAGAAGAGATACAATTAACCAATAATGATATCAGTATTGAACTGGAAAAATTGGGTGTAATACTAGAGGTGAACAAAATAGAAAAAATGTCAGAAGGGATTCAAATAACTGAAACATATGATAGGCTTGGATTTTCATTGGCGCTAATGGATACTTCTAAGTCACTTTACGGTTATGAGTCGGAGTACTTCTTGGATGAATTCATCAATCGACAAGATTTAAGTTTTAGAATTAACAAGTTCTTTGAATGGGAAAAAGCAATAGTTAATATGTTAACTATTGTTTTTGAAATCATGGATAAGGTCAGCACTAACTGCATTTTTGAGTTTAATGGTGATACAGTTTATTTAGTAAGGTTAAATGAAGTGATCTATATTAATAATAATACTGGATTTTGGGATAATGAGAACTTCAAAGAAATTATCAAACATAGAGAATTCATGTTTTTAAAACCTAATGAAAAACTTTAGAATAGGTTGTTGATAAATCATCTTTGCTGATTATTTGTAAACTAATGCAACAGTATGTCTATTCCCTGATGATTTAGACCCTGATGAAGATACGTTTGACGGTGTCATGTTCTCACTACATGATGAAGAAGTCGCAGTAAATTATCGTACATTTTTTTATTATCTTCGGATAGCCTGTTCAGTATATTTGGAAGATGCACCAAATGTTAAGGATGTTATTGAGGGTTACCTGAAGCAAATTAAAGAGAAGCATAATTTAGTTAGTTGATACAAACATTAACATGATGCTGCTGATGAAATAGCACCACACAGTGCCTAATGAACCCATCATTCAACTAATAACACATATAACCCATGTACTACCCGTATAAAGATTTCTCCTTTTCGTTTGTACGCACATCAAATGCTTTAATTCTGTAACCTAAATAAAGCTATTGCGATACGCGAAGCAGGTCGATTATGGTCAGATACTACCATAATTGATCTGTTTTTTGTTATGTTCGCTTTCTCACAGGATTTTTAAAATGTTATGCAACTTTAGCATACGCCGCCCCGATAGGGAGGGTGAACAGGTAAAGCATCTTTTGAGATAGATAGCCCGACCATTAATATTATCAGGACTTATATGCAAATTATCCGCAACTAATGGGCTAATTGCCGCGATGGTTACAGTGAACGAACAATCTGGTGACGACCAGTTGACATAGAACAGGTAAGGATACGTGTCAGGTTAGCCGCCTTCCCTACTCCATAGCCGCCCAGTAGCGGCATAACAGCACAAGAAAGAAGGATGGGAGCATATGAAAACGAAGTACAGCGACTTCTGGTTGACTAAGAATAACAGAGCCGCTAATGCGTACATGGACGAAGTTGCCAAGGAGAGCAACTTTACAGGGCATCACAAAGGATATACCATCCTGTCGCATAAACTCCATCGGTGTTACGGTTTAAGTCCGTATGAGAAGCTGATTCTCGTCGATATTGTAGCGTATATGAGATAGCCCGAAATCTAGGATGCAGTTCCAAGTCCGTAGAACGTCATATTGCAACGCTGGCAGAGAAAAAGCGGGTCTGTAAAGCTTTTTGTGTAAACCCTCTTGAAGTAAAAATGCTAACGTAAATAAGACCAAGAAGCAAGCCCTAAAAACAAATCCAAACGGTGATTTGAAGAACTTAAAAGAACTATTTATTATTAAATATGGGGAAATTACACGAGTATTTGGGGGATACAAGTGAATGGATTATGAATTGTTTTTACTATCTAATGTAAGTAATAATTCATTAGGTGAGATGCTGGAAAGATTTACGACTGAGTATGCGAACAAGAAGGCATCATTGATTTGTAACGATGAGGAAATAGTTATTGGGTCTGAGCTATTTTCATTGGCTCTTGAAATTGAAGATATTTCTGATATCGCTTTTGTTAGAAATCATTATAACTTAGATGTAAATGTTTGTATTAGAATTCAATTATTCGGCAATACGTTTTGTCAAGGACTAGAACTTTTGTTCAAAATTATGGGAAGGCTTATAAGACATATTGATGGAAATCTATTATTTCTAGAAGATGGTTCAGCTCAGTTGCTTAGAATTGAGAATGGTCAGCTAATTGTCAATAACGCTTTAGATCAGTATCAGAGGAAATATTTGACCACAAGTCTACTTAGTCTATTTGACCGTCCTTACATTGAAAAAGAATTGTCAAACTAAGATGTCCCGAATGCATCCATCATTCAACCAGTAGCACATATAACTCACGTAATACCCGTGTGAAGATTTCTCCATTTTAATTGTACGCACACATCAAATGCTTTAATTCTATAACCTAAATAACGCTATTCCGTTACGTTGAACAGGTTGATTATGGTTAGATACCACCACGATTGACTTGTTTTTTGTTATCTTCGCTTTCACACCGATTTTTTAAAAGCGAGCAGCGTGGTGCTGGATGGGGAGAGCCATGTCAAAACCCCGCTGCTGAAGCAGGAGGGGCGCGCGAAGAAGCATGTACGGTGAAGCCGCTGCCGCCCGTATACGAGCCGTCGCTAGGCATGCTGCCGAAGACAGGAGCCGCGCTGCTGATCGCGCTGAAGCAGGGACAGCCACTGGACATCGGGGATGTGGTGACACTGGCGCGGAAGATCCAGCAGCACTGGAGCTGGTCCGAGCTGTTAAGGCAATTGATGGAGGAGATGAACAGGCGTTCAGCGGCAAGAGCCCGTTGGGTACCTGAGGAGACCACGAAGCCCGTCTCGACTCCCGGGGTAGCGGATACGCTGTTAATCGATCCAGCGAGGCTGGATGATGAGGCGATGATCAATCGGACGATGAAGGCTTACACGGAATATCTGGACGGAACATATGAGACAAAGAGTGAGATTGATCTGAATATAATCGAGCTGCAGATGGTGTCCGAAGGAAGTCAAGCCTATGAGAAAATCCGAGAGAGCTTGCTGAAGAATTCATTTCGAGGCGATGAAGCAGCCCTGGAGCGATGGATGAAGCGATTCAAAGATTCGGGAGTGCGGGGGAAAGCGATCCTGGAGCTGAAGCAGGGCATCGGATTGACAAGGGAAACCACATCAGCGCAGCCGGAGCGAAACCGAGCGGCAGAAGTGTATAAGGAAATTATCGAAACAATTTTGAGAAAAGCAAATCCGAATGGGGATTAAAAAAGACTAGAAGAATTAATTCTAGTGAAGGATGCAAAGATTACAAGAGTATTTGGAGGTTAGAAGTGAGATGGACTGTACGTTATTCTTAGTCTCAGATTTGGATGAGGAAGCACTTGAAAAAACAATTTATGATATAGTAAGCGATACAGTTGAAGATAAAGTAACTAACTACGAAGATTTTTCCCGTCTTAGTTGTAAGTACTTCACACTTGATATTGAAACAAAAGATATTATTAGTATCTCTTATTTAAGAGAAGAATATGAGATGGGAATTAATGTGGAAATTGCAATTCAATTATTCGGAAAATTATTTGAAGAAGGATTAGAAGTATTGTTTAAAATTTTCGGTAATATTTTAATGGCTTTTAATCCTGACATGGTTTTTGTAGAAAATGGTACAGATCAAATATTCAGAAAAGAAAATGCTACTGTAATCATAAATACAAAACTCGATCAATATCAGAAAAAGTATCTATCAAATAAGATAATTTCTTTATTACGATATCCTTATATTTTTCAGGAGTTGCCAAACTAAAAGCGAGCTAAAGAATGCTTGTTTGATGCTGGGTCTATCGGAGATGGGAACTTTATTAAAGCGTTGGAAAAGTATTGTAACGGGCAGAGTTTTGGTAATGAGCATATCTGGTGTCTATTTGCAGGTGAACTAGAAGAGTGGGAAGAAGGGTACTTCGGAGAAGAGGGGGTTTGCTATTTTTGTGACCGTCCTGCAGTTGATGAAGATGTAACCATCGTATTAGATTACTCCAGTTTCTATGTTTATCTTAAAGAAGCAAGTGAATTATATTTGTTAGGGCATTCTGATGATAAGGATGTAGTTGAATCCCGATTATACGAAATTAAACGAAAGTTTAAAATTGTATAAGTAGTTGGGGCTACCTAGTGTCGAATGAATCCATCATTCAACCAATAACACATCTAATCCATGTAATACCCATATAAATATTTCTCCATTCTGATTGTACGTACAGCAAATGCTTTAGTTTTATAATCTAAATAACGCTATTCCGTTGCATCAAACAGGTTGACTATGGTCAGATACCTCCGTAATTGACATGTTTTTTGTTATCTTCGTTATCTGCGATTTTTTTCAAAATTACTCGCAACTGTAGAATACGCCGCCCTGATAGGGAGGATGATTTGGCAAAGAATAAATATGGGATTGAAATCAGATTTAGGGAGGAGTAAATATGATAGATAAACATACTAAATACACTTTTGAGAAGATAAAATTTATTGAAAGGTATAAGAATCTAGCCACAAAGTATCAATTTAATGTTAGTGAAAGTTTCGAAGACTATGAAAGTAACCAAGTAGTAAAAATTATTAGTGAATTAGGATACGATTCCTCGTTTAATAAGAAGGAAAAGTTCTTTAAAATTACAGAAACGCAGAATAATTATAAGTTTCAATATGTTATCTCTTTAAAATATGGTGTAGCTGAATTTATATGGTCTGTATGGGAAAATTCCGAACTTAGGATCGGTGGGACGTGGGGAATATTAAAAGAACAACTAGATGGTCTGGAAAATGATAAAGTGAGGAAGCCAGTATTCCGTAATTACGAAGAATTGAAAGAATTATTAGCTGATGCATTTTTAATTTATGAAGATTTTAAACGAGAGTATATGCAATTCGGTTGTACGCACATCAAATGCTTTAATTTTGGCTCAACCTAATAATCAGTGCTTGACAGAAAACAGAGCTAAGCGGAGGGGCGGAGGGATTCCACCATAGTCCTCATAAAAGGAATCGGGCTTTAACAGCGATCGGAAGAACCCTCTGTCCCGTAGCGTCTCATCTCGGCCCAAGTCAAGCACTGATTTCTGGTTTGAGCCATAATTTTATAACCTAAATAACGCTATTCCGTTACACTGAACAGGTCGATTATGGTCAGATAAATTGATCTGTTTTTTGTTATCTTCGTTTTCTTGCGTTTTTTCAATTTTACTCGCAACTGTACAATACACCTCCCCGATGGTTGGATGAAAAGGCATTAGAATTTGCACGGGTATCTTCGTTTCCATTAACGTCGAAAGTTCCCTTATTTAAGCGAAATGATGGTATACTATTTCATAAAATCGATATTGATAATCAAAATCAATAATAAACTGTTATGATGCCAGTCAGACTACAGACATTGATAAGGGGAGTGGATGATGATTCAACCAGCTAGGGAAGTAAATGAATGGTTCAGTTCTGATGGGATAGACAAGATGGCACAACTATGGGCTCGTTCGCTCATCACATTGGTTGACGTGCGGTTGAGTCACCTCCACTCTGGAACTCCATTGATCAACTATCGCATGCCAACCAGTATCCAGATATTTATTAGCGGTGGAATGGCTAACGTGCAATTAAATCATACGGTCTATGCAGTGGATCGTTTTGCCGTGTTTCATGGCGGCAAGGGTACAAAGCTCAGTATATGGGCGCTAGACGGTTCTATTGATGTGTTCATGGTGCTATACAAAGCAGAGCTGCCAGCTAAACGGAGTGAAGATGTCTGTTGCTTGATGGAGCAAATCAACCCATTCAGTCAGCAGTTTGGTTGTGTTCCAAGCAATCCGATCATGCTCAAGAGCTTGTTTCAACAGATGAACGATCATTGGCTGCTTGTCTCGCCATTGGAGCAGTTACATGCCAAAACTTTGTTATATCAATCGGTTCGCGAGATCTACAATGATTTGCGTACCGATCGCTTGAAGCTTTTACAACCCGACCCTGTGAGTTCTACCAAGCGTTATTTGGACGAACAATATATGAATCCTGTGCTTTTTGAAGAAATAGCCGATATGTTTGCTATAAGCAGAGGGCAATTGACACGGCTGTTCAAAAGAAGATTCGGGATGAGTCTGCAGGAGTATGTGACGCTGAAGCGGCTTAAAGCGGCCTCTGAGGGATTGCTTTACACCAATGCAACCATCAAGGAAGTGGCGATGAGCTGTGGCATGGTGGAAGAGCTTAATCTAATACGTCTATTTAAAAAATATTATCGGATGACGCCAAGCGAATATCGGAACAAAAAGATAGCTGCGATGCACGATTGTGATATTGATAACCATTCTCAACATATCTACAATGAAAAAGGGTTAGAGGATATAGTCAAATTTCAGAGAGATGGGGATTACAGAATGCTTCAGGAAATAAAGAGCAAGGAGTTTATCGTCGCTGCGATGATGTGTCTCATGATGTTGTTATCAGCGTGCTCATCATCGACGCCAACGAATCAGAATGAAGCGGCAAATGCAGAGTCCAAGGGGAACGAAACAAGCAACGAAACAAGAACGATAAGCACGGTGCGGGGTGATATCGAGGTGCCTGTAAATCCGCAGCGTGTTGTCGTGCAATATTTAATGGGCGATGTAGTCGCACTCGGTATTAAGCCGGTTGGCATTTCGGACGTCTACGATGGCGCGGCCTTTGCCGAGCAGGTATCTGATATTACTGTTCTGGAATGGATGCCTGATTGGGACGGGGAAGATGTGATGAAGCTGCAGCCGGATCTTATTATTGTTATTGGAGAGGATTATGTGGATAAGCTTTCCAAAATTGCGCCTACGGTGTTAGTGCCGTTGATTGATATGACACAGGATGAGCGGATTACATTTATGGGCGAGGTGTTGAACAGGCAGGAAGCTGCGGCTGCAGCGATTGAGGAGTATAAAACGGCGGTAGAGACGGCTAGGTTGAACCTGAAGCAGGCTGGTTTTGACAATTATTCGGTATCTGTCTTTGAAGGAGGCTCCGATGCAACCATGTTTGTCTTTGGTGACAAATTTGGTGCGGGAAGTGTCGTTTACGCCTCATTGGGTCTGCGTGCGCCAGAGACTGTTCAGACCGCTATTCTGGATAAAGGGATTTCCAAAGAGGGCTTGTCTTTTGAAGTATTGGCTAATTATAGCGGCGACTTTATTATTCGCAATAGCTATGAAGGGATGGTTGATTTATCTGACGATGCGATCTGGAACTCGCTGGAGGCTGTCCAGAATAATCGTGTCATTGAGATTAAATTTGGGTTGAATTTTTATACAGACATTTATTCGACTATCGCTCAAATTAAAACAGTCTCATCAGAACTGTTGCGTCGGTTGGAAGAGACTAAAAATTAAAGGAAAATCGTGATGACGAACAAACTTCTGTCAAAGCCGCGTGGGGCAATCAACTTTATAGTGTATATTGTGGTCGGGCTTATGTTGACCGTTCTCATGTCGGCGTTGTCGATTAGCTTCGGCGCCGCTGATATGCGAATTGCGACTGCTTGGGAGGCTATATTCCGTTTTGATCCAACGCTAAGAGAACACCAGATTATACAAACGTTGCGACTTCCACGCACAGTCGCAGATCTCGTTGTCGGATGCAGCCTGGCGGTATGCGGAGCGATCATGCAAGGGACAACGCGCAATCCGCTTGCAGATTCGGGACTGATGGGGATCAGCTCGGGAGCTGCTTTTGCGATTGCGCTGTGCCTGGCCTTTTTGCCAGGCTACACGTATGGACAGATGATGCTATTTGCTTGTCTCGGTGCTGCTCTGGCAACCGGGATGACGTATTTTATCGCTTCATTGGGCAAGCGAGGGATGACTCCCCAGCGGTTGGTACTGGCCGGTTTGTCCATTTCCATGCTGTTCAGCGCACTCAGTCAATATTTGGCGATCAATTACAATCTGGGGCGTGCGCTTGCATTCTGGACAGCAGGGAGCACGGCGGGGGCGAAGTGGGGAGAATTATTCGTGATCTTCCCGTTGTTTGTTGGTGGTGTACTGCTTGCGTTGGCTCTTTCGCCATCGGTCACCCTACTTAGCCTGGGGGAGGATGTAGCTGGAGGGCTCGGAATTCGCAGCGGTCTGATCAAGGGACTATCGACCATTATTGTGCTGGTTCTTACCGGGCTTTCCGTGGTTGTCGTTGGGCCTGTCGGTTTTGTCGGGTTGATTACACCGCATATTGTACGCTATATGGTCGGTGTCGATTATCGCTACATTATTCCTGCCGCTGCGGTGTATGGAGCGTTGCTGACGGTTACTGCCGACTTGGCCGGGCGGCTAGTTAATAAACCGTTCGAGACGCCAATCGGCATTGTTTTCTCCATTATTGGTGTTCCGTACTTCCTCTTTTTGGCACGCAGACAAAGGAGGGAGTTAGGATGAGCAAGCCTAGATTTAGCATGCAGCGCGGCATCTTCGTCAATGTATTGCTCTTGGTGATGATTTTTGCTATCGCTGCCATCAGTGTGATTTCGGGCAAAATGAACGTATCTCCGATAGATGTGCTTCATGTGCTGCTAGGAAAGGGCACGGATCAGCAAAATTTGATTGTGTTAGATTTCCGTTTGCCGCGTATCGTGCTGGCGATTTTGGTCGGCCTCGGGATGGGAGCCGCTGGAGTCGTGATGCAAAGCTTGCTGCGCAATGATATGGCCAGTCCAGGGACATTGGGCATTAGCGCAGGATCAGGTTTATTTGTCTTGTTCTTTGTGGTATACATCGCATCCGTCGGTACGAGTTCATTTATTTTGTTGCCTCTGCTGGCCTTTGTGGGGGGGATGCTGGCGGCTGGGATGATATTTTTGCTTTCTTACCAGCGCGGGCGAGCCATTTCGCCGATTGGCTTGATTATGACGGGAGTCGCGCTAGGCAGCGGCTACGGGGCGTTGACTACCTTTTTGACACTGAAGCTTGACGATAGCCAGATGAACTTTATGCTGCGCTGGCTGGCGGGCAGCTTGTGGGGAGACGATTGGCGGTATATTGCCATTTTGACTCCATGGATCTTCATCCTGCTTGCTTATATTTTTTACAAGGCGCGCATACTCAACACGCTCAATCTTGGCAACCAGATGGCAGAAGGGTTGGGACTTGCGGTGAAGCCGGAGTTTCTGGGGTTGTCGATTGCTGCAGTGGCGCTGTCCTCGGGCAGTGTTGCTTTGGGCGGCAGCTTTTTCTTTATTGGCTTGATTGCCCCTCATCTGGCGCGCAGGCTTGTAGGGCCGGATCATAAGCTATTGATTCCGGCGGCAAGCCTAACGGGGGCCTTGATTGTCGTGTTGGCCGATACGATTACGCGCACGATCAGTCTGGGTGGAGACGTGCCGACGGGAATCGTGATTACGATCATCAGTGTGCCGTATTTTCTCTATTTATTAGCGAAGGCGAATTAGGATTTTGCGATGGTAGCGGCACAACAGACTCCATGGATTGTATTCATGGAAAAGGCGTAGCATCTCCACACATTCATAAGAGAGCAGGAGGCGGTAGCGACATGAAAATAACTTGGCTCGTCCTTACGGGCGCACGCAAATATTGGCTGCAGTACAGCCTGGGCTTTATTGGCCTTGCAATCGCTACGGTTGCGGGTTTTTACTTGCCCTGGGCGCTGCGCACCTTAACCCAGTTAGCGATGGATGGCACCGCTAGTTTTGCCACAGAGGCGCTTACGATCGGCTTGCTGCTGCTAGGAGCAACCACGCTGCAAGCGATAGGCACCTCTTTGTCTGGGTATATGAATCACTATACTGCCCTTCATTGTGTAGCTGATTTGCGCACACGCTTGTATCGCAAATATCAGCAAATGAGCTTGCGCTATTTTAACCGCAGCAGAACGGGCGATTTGACGGGGCGTGTCGTCAATGACGCAATGGAGGCGGAAATTTTTATTGCTCACGTCATTCCAGAGTTTGTCGTCAATGGTTTAACTTTTGTGGGTGTCGGAATTCTGCTTCTGACAATTAATGTGAAGCTGGCACTAATCAGTTTAATTACGATACCGATATTACTTGCGATTACGGTGTGGCAAAGCCGGTTTCTGGCACCGCTATGGGGAGAAAACTCCAAGGCACGGGGAGAGATATCCGGTAAAGTACAGGAAAACTTGTCGGGGATGAAGGAAATTCAAATCTTCAACCGTCAAGAAGAAGAACAACGAAGAGTCCATCACCTGGCCTTGAAGCATACAAAAACGTATTTGCGAGCCAGTAAATATTATGAAACATCAGTACCGTTGCTCGCTTTTGTTACGGCGCTGGGAACCGTATTCGTTGTTATTTTTGGTGGTCGCCTGGTCGGCACGGGAGAAGTGACGATTGCGGATATTGTCGGTTTTATTGCCTATCTGGGCATGTTCTATGGCCCTGTGAAGTCATTCTCGGGATTGGTCGAAATGGCTGGACGCGCTGCTGCGGGGCTTCGCCGGGTGTATGAGGTGCTGGACGAAGAAGCGGATGTGAAGGAAAAGCGTCATGCATCGACCTTGCCGCGCGTACAAGGACAGATCACATTTCAGCAGGTGACGTTCTCGCATCAGGACGGATCTCCTATACTGGAGAAGTTGAATCTGACGATCGAGCCGGGACGCACGGTGGCGTTGGTGGGGACAACTGGTGTGGGCAAAACGACGCTGGTTAGTCTGGTGAATCGTTTTTATGATCCACAAGAAGGTTCGATCCTGATGGATGGTACGGATATTCGTGATGTTACGCTCCATAGCTTGCGCAATAATATATCGATGGTGCTGCAGGATACGTTCTTGTTTGATGGCTCGGTGTACGACAATATTGCGTATGGCTGGCAGGATGCGACCCGTGAAGCTGTGCTCGCTGCTGCAAAGGCCGCAAAAGCCCATGACTTTATTGTGCAAATGGAACAAGGCTACGATACGATCATCGGGGAGCGCGGTGTGCGTCTGTCTGGCGGACAGAAGCAGCGGTTATCTATTGCACGGGCGATTTTGCGCAATGCCCCTGTCCTGATCCTGGATGAGGCGACGTCGGCTTTGGATACGAAGACGGAGCAGGAGATTCAGCAGGCGCTCGATGAAATCTCGAAAGATCGCACGACGTTGGTAATTGCGCACCGCTTGTCGACGATACGCCATGCTGATCTGATTGTCGTTCTTGAAGGAACAGGCATTGCTGAAATGGGGACACACGAGGAATTATTGCAGTGCGGCGGAACGTATGCCAGATTGTATTCGGCTCAGGCTTCATAGAAAGAGAGGAGATCATCATGAAAACGGAATTAGAGCTTTACGACGTAACGATTATTGGCGGCGGTCCGGCAGGACTCTATGCTGCCTTCTACAGCGGCATGCGCGATATGAAGGTGAAGCTGATCGAGGCGAAGGAGGAATTGGGTGGACGGCTGCTGCTTTACCCGGAGAAGATGATCTGGGATGTGGGCGGCGTAACACCGATTCGCTGCGAGCAATTGATTCGACAGTTGATTCAACAGGCGAATACCTTCGAGCCCACGATTGTACTCGGACAGCAGATCAGCGATATGGAGCGGTTGGCGGATGGCACCATGATGGTGACATCAGAAAGCGGCGAGCGACATCATACACGTACCCTCATCCTGGCACTCGGCTATGGGGTATTGAAGATGGCCAAGCTGGACATCGAAGGAGCGGATCGCTATGAGTTGACTAACCTGCACTACACCGTGCAGGAATTGGAGCATTTTAGAGACAAACGTGTGCTGATCTCAGGCGGCGGTGACTCGGCTGTGGATTGGGCCAACGAGTTGGAGTCGATCGCAGCTAGTGTGACGGTTGTTCATAGACGGGAGCATTTCGGCGGCCATGAGAAGAACGTGAGGCGCATGAAGGAATCGACGGTGGATGTTCGCACCCCATATGCATTATCCCAATTGTACGGGAATGAGGCCGGTGATGCGATTGAGGCGGTAACCATCGCTTTGGTGAATGCGCAAGGGGAATTAGAGAGTGAGACGGAGCGCCTGGAGGTAGACGAGGTGATCGTGAACCACGGCTTGCGCGGCGATTTTGGTTCAATCAAGGACTGGGGGATGGCGATGGGGGAATGGGATATTCCCGTCAATGACAAGTTGTCCTCGAATCTGCCCGGGATCTTTGTTGCTGGTGACACAGCCGACTATGTCACCAAGGTTCGGCTGATTGCCGGGGCATTCACCGATGCAGTTCTTGCTGTAAACAGTGCCAAGAAATACATGGATCCAGAAGCAAGCGGGATGGCGAGAGTATCCTCGCATAACAGTATCTTTAAGGAAAAGAACAAGGCTCTGGGAGTTCCGGAGGAAGATGCATAAAGGTGAAAGTCGCAGGGGAGAAGCCTGACACATCTGTGCTGTGATCAGGCTTAAAGTATACGAGCATCGTGAGCGCTAGAACCATTCGTTGCTCTTGAACTCGATCGGGCCGACATCCATCTTGAAGGTCCCATCCTTGAAGAGCATCGGACTGCGCTCCTGGTGGCTTTTGGAGTAGCTCTCTACATGGCTGATGCGCATATGCTGCCTATCCGTGAAGTCGATATGGGCAATGGCTACCCAATAGGAGAAGAGATTCCTTTGGTGCAATGGCGTGGTGACGACCTGGCCTTGATGATTGTCAATGACAGCGCGCACCTTCATCGAGCGAAAGCTGCCAATGCCGTTGCTTAATGCGCTGTATGCGGCAAAGAGAACATACTTGAGCGTATCTGGACGATGAATAATGATCGTTTCCTTGCCATTGGTCTTCGAGTCACCATCGAGTGTGATATAAGGAAAACCGCCCGCGGCCCCCAGATTGCGGTAATAGATGGTACCTGCCTGGTTATCCTGCGTAATATAGAAGCAGTACAAATCGAGATCGCGTTTTTTCTGCCATTCGAGGGAGGCTGTTACTCTGCTCGACTTGCTAATGCTGATGCTTTGCTTCTTGTCCAGTGTGAATTGCCCTACCCGTGTACTAGATGCTGTCCCCGCCTCAGCGGCATCAGATTCAGCTACAGCCGCACTTGAACTTCCCGCTGACGGTGCAGTATTGGCAGGTGGCTTGGCCGTCTCGGCGGTAGCTGCTGCCTGCGATTGCGCTTCTCCTGCCAACTCCAGGCCATAATGAGTGACGAGCGCGGGAAGTCCGCCGTGAAAGCCGCTGCCTATTGCTGCGAATTTCCACTCCCCCTGATGTAGATACAACTCCCCGATGACAATCGCTGTCTCCTTGTCCAAGCCTTCTCCAAAATTGAATGTGCCCAGCGTCTCCCCGTTCATCGGATTATAAAGCCGGCATAGCGTATCCTTTACTTGCGAGAAGGTGCTGCCATTCCACTCCCCTTCATGAATCGTCAAGGTCAGGGCAATCCTGGCAATATCTGCTGGCATCTGCCCGAACGAAATGTGTACAGCCTCGCGCATTCCCGCCTCTTGCTCCAAGTGCTGCACCGCCTGCTGTCGACTGGTCTGCTGGTTGTAAAAGATCATATCCTCATCTCCAGCGCACTTGCCGGCAGCATTAAGCAAAAAAGCCGATGCATTAATGTCCAGCTCGCTGAATGCCGATTGCCAGGTAAGTCCAATGGTGATGCTAGGAAGGCTGCGACCTTTGGTGAGGTCTATTTTTTGTCCTTTCGTGATGTTCAAGTTAGTCACTCCTATCCTCAATTACATATCAAGTAATACGAGATGGAGTTCGTCAGCGTTGCAAGATAATGGATAGGTCTGTAGGCGCTTGAATCGGTCTTCACATCGTGAATATCACGATAAATTAGGGCGTGTCTGAACACTCTGAACGGAACAGATCTGGCTGAATTTTCGTTCCAGGCAAGGCGCTTTTTCGCAGGCGTACCGGGGGTGCGTCTGCGAAAAAGCAACGCAGCATGGGGCGAAAAGGCGGGGAGAGATGCCCTTGAACGGGTTTTCAGACACGACCTAGTCTTCTATGTGAGGTTCAGGGAAAAATATGAATCGATTGGACTATTACCCTGAATAGGTAAATTCGTCTATGCTTGAAGGCATAACCAACGAAGGAGAGATGGCAGCCAGCGGCTGTCAGTCCCGGCGCTTGAGTCATGGGGAGTATAATGCACGCTAGCATGGGATCATGTATACTTCGAAGATAGGCAATTGAAGACATCATGGAGGTAGACATGCGCGAGCATAAGGATACGATAACGGAAATACCGGAACATGAGATGAAGATACTATTAACACTCGGGATGGAGTTTGGATTTGATCCTGTATCCTGCGAGGAAAGCCGCCGCTATTTCGCCGGACTATTAAGCAAGCATCAAGAGGCGAATGAAGATGAACGGGTGGACAGGCTGCGTTCAATAATTGCCAAGGACTTCACGGGACGAGAGGGCAAGCCGCGCTGGCTGCGCCATCCGGCATGGCCATTCGTTCATGGAAGGCCGATGCTGTTCGTCGGACAGCTTGAGCTATGCTATAAGCAGTCGAGTGAGGAACGGGACGTCATCTACGTCTTTCGAGACCAGGCTACGGGTCTGACTCGAACCATCGTGCAATAGAAGAAAGTAATGGAGAGAAGCCAGGAAGCAGCGGGGAACCCGCGCTTCCTGGCTTCTGCCAGTGCATTCGTTTGAACATGGACATGCAACCAGCCTCCTAGATGAGATTAGACCACTATGATTAATCTGCCATCCATGATACGAAGCAGGATATTCATCGGTTTCGAATATTCTGTTGCAGTTGCTGCAGGACATCCTGCAGTGTCTTGCTATTCAGTTCATTCTCCATCGCTTGGCGGACGCTGTCGAAGGTCAGATCAAGCGTATGCTGAATCTCTCGTCCAATCTGGCAATTAGGATTAGGCTTGTCATGAATGGCGAATAGCTCCTTCTCCAGATTAACAGCCTTATAAATGTCGAGCAGCGTGATCTCCTCCGGGCCCTTGGTCAAAGTAAATCCAGGAACACCGGCTCGAGAGGCCAGCAACCCGGCTCTTCGCAGCTCGCCGCTAATCCGGCGGATGACGACGGGGTTCGTAGTGACGCTGCTAGCTATTCTATCCGAGGATAGATGCGGCTCGGTCGCTACGAGAGACAATATGTGTATGGCAACGGATAGTCTTGTATTAATCATCTGTGTAGCTCACTCCTTAACCACGGCGCCTGAGCGCCTGGTATCCTTGCTCATTCGAATAGGTACGGCTGCCTCATACGTCCGCATTGGATGGCAGCCCAGCAATATTCTCTATCATAGCCGACACGGCGAGGAAGGACAAGGCTCGGGAAGCGTGTGCTTGGGGTCAACTGCTTACTGTCTGCGCTCCTATGCGAATTGCGTTATAATAGAAAGAACAGCCTAATGAACGCCGGATGGCAGAGGGGAATGTGGGGAAGTTGTTCAAGCTATTTCCTTATCTGAGTAAATACAAGATTGCTGCAGGAGCCGCGCTGCTCATGATGCTGCTGGAGCTGGCTGTGGAGCTGATGCAGCCCTATCTCATATCGAAAATAATCGACCTTGGCATCCAACAGCATAATTTGCAGATTGTGTGGCTATGGGGCGGGGTGCTGCTCCTTAGTACCGCGATCGCATTTGCTGCGGGAATCGCCAGTTCTTTTTTTGCCGCCCATGCCAGCCAGGGCTTCGGCTTTGATCTGCGGGATACGCTGTACGAGAAGGTGCAGCGCCTATCGTATGCGGCCTTCAGCCGCTTTGCCGCCTCTTCCCTGATTACGCGGCTGACCGCGGATGTGAACCAGGTGCAGGACCTGGTCTTCATGGCCTTGCGCTTCATGACCCGGGTTCCGCTAGTCGTGGTGGGAAGCATCATCATGGCATTGGTCGTAAATCTGAAGCTGGGTCTGCTGCTTGCGCTTACCGTGCCGCTGTTGTTCGGCTTCGCCGTATGGATGACGAGGCGCGCGGTTGCCCTGTTTCGCCAGGTTCAGCAGCGTCTGGATGGAGTTAACAGCGTCATTCAGGAGAATCTGACCGGCATTCGGCTCGTTCGGGTATTCGTTCGTATGGGGCATGAGCTGGAGCGTTTCTCACGCGCCAGCGGCAAGCTGATGCAAGATACGATCGGTGCGCTACGGCTGACCGAGGCGACACTGCCGTTCATCCTGCTGCTGATGAATGCCGGTATTATAGCGGTGCTCTGGTTCGGGCAACAGGACATCGCCACCGGCGAGGCGACAGTGGGGGAGGTTGTAGCGGTCATCAACTACTCGCTGCGGTCGGTCGGTGCGCTGTCAGCGCTGTCCTGGCTGGTCGCGTCCTTCTCGCGCGCCAGTGCCTCTGGACGGCGGATTGTCGAGGTGCTGGATACGCCGGAGGAGGCGATGACCAAGGGGAAGCCAGAGAACAAGAAGCGGAACGAGCGTGGCGCGGGGACAGCGCGTGCACAGGACAGGCTGGCCGGCGATATTGAATATGAGGGCGTAGGCTTCCTGTATTCCGATAGCAGCTTTGCAGCGCTTGGCGGGGTTTCGTTCCGCGTGCGTGCGGGTCAGCGGGTGGCGATCCTGGGAGCGACGGGCTCTGGCAAGTCTTCCCTTGTGCAGCTCCTTCCACGGCTATATGAGCCGACTGAAGGCAGCGTGCGGATCGATGGCGTGGATATACGTCATCTGGCAGAAGCACAGCTACGTGCTTCCATCGGCTATGTGCCGCAGGAAATGCTGCTGTTCTCCGGCACGGTGCGCGACAATATCGCATGGGGCCGCGAGGAGGCGACAATGGAGGAGGTGCGCGCCGCCGCCCGCCAGGCGCAGATTGCGGACACGATTGAATCGCTGCCTCATGGCTATGAGACGCTGCTCGGTCAGCGCGGCATCAATCTGTCCGGCGGACAGAAGCAGCGGCTAATGATTGCCCGGGCGCTCGTTCGCAAGCCAGCCATTCTGATTCTGGACGACAGCACCAGTGCGCTCGATGTGCGCACCGAATCAGCACTGCTGGAAGCGCTCAAGGAGCTGTCATGTACGACTATTATGGTGACGCAGAAGATCAGCTCGGCGGCGACAGCGGATCTGATCCTCCTGCTCGACGGCGGGCGGTTGATCGCACAGGGGAGACATGAGGAGCTGCTCGCAGCCTCGGCCTTGTACCGCAGCATCTATCAATCCCAGTATGGGGAGGAGGCTCGTCATGCGTAGACAATTGCTGGAGCCGTTTCGCCAGCCGTTTCCCAAGACGGCAGCGCAGCAGGGTGGCGCACCTGCAACCCAAGGGGGCGGCAAGCCGAAGGCCCGAGTTCGCAACTGGGCCAGTACACTCGGCAGATTATGGCGCTATCTTGCCGGGCGCAAGCTCAAGCTCGCGCTGGTGCTGCTTATGGTGGTTATCAGCTCAGCGCTGGCGCTGCTTGGCCCCTACATGATCGGCGTGGCCATTGACCGTTTCATCGATGGCGGCGGGGGAGGCTGGGGCTTTTTCTTGGCGGGCCTGGGTGCGCTCACCATCTTCCTCTCCTTGTCGACCTGGCTGCAAAGCATATGGATGATCGGGATTGCGCAGGAGACGGTGTACCAATTGCGCCGTGACCTGTTCGCGCAGTTGCACCGTCTGCCGATACCGTTCTTCAGCAAGCGCCAGCAGGGGGAGCTGATGAGCCGTGTCACCAATGATATAGAGAACATCAGCTCGACGCTTAATAGCTCAGCGATTCAGCTCTTCTCCAGTGTGCTTACACTGGCTGGAACCGTATCGGTCATGCTATGGCTCAGCCCGCTGCTGACGCTCATTACCTTTCTTGTCGTGCCGTTAATGGCACTGGGGATGAGATGGATTACGAACCGCACCGGCCCGCTGTTCAAGGAACGCCAGCGCAATATGGGCGACCTGAACGGCTATGTCGAGGAGACGCTGTCCGGGCAGCGGATTATCAAATCCTTTGCCCAGGAGGAGCGAGTGCTCGCAGAGTTCCGGCAGCGCAATGCGCGTATCCGTGCGGCAGGCTTTTGGGCGCAGACCATCTCCGGCTTCATCCCGAAGCTGATGAATGGACTTAATAATCTGAGCTTCGCCCTGATTGCCGGAGCAGGAGGCATTCTGGCGATTCAAGGCACGATTACGGTCGGTGTCATTCTGGTCTTCGTGGAATATGCGCGCCAGTTTACTCGGCCGTTGAACGATCTGGCGAACCAGTGGAATACGCTGCTTGCAGCGATTGCAGGTGCGGAGCGGGTCTTTGAGATTATGGACGAGCCGGTCGAGGAGAGCGATGAACAGCATGCCATAGAGGTAGGGCAATTAGCAGGCAAGGTGCAATTTGAACGGGTTTGCTTCGGCTATGAGGCGGGAAGAAGCACGCTGCAGGATATCAGCTTTACGGCGCAGCCCGGAGAGATGATCGCGCTCGTCGGGCCGACAGGCGCGGGCAAGACGACGCTGATTCAACTGCTGTCGCGCTTTTATGATGCGGATGGCGGGTCCATCCTAATCGATGGTCAGGATATTCGCAAGCTTCGCCGTGCAAGCCTGCGCTCGCAGATGGCCTTTGTGCTGCAGGACACCTTCTTGTTCCAGGGAACGATTCGGGACAATATCCGCTTTGGCAGGCTGGATGCTACGGATGCGGAGGTGGAGGAGGCCGCCAGGCTGGCTGGCGCGGAGAGCTTCATTCAACGTATGCAGGGCGGCTATGAGAAGATGCTGGACAGCGGGGGCAGTGGCATTAGCCAGGGGCAAAAGCAGTTGCTGGCGATTTCCCGGGCAATTTTGGCGAATCCGTCGATTCTCGTGCTCGATGAGGCGACGAGCAGTATTGATACCGTGACGGAAATCACTATTCAACAGGGGCTCAGACGATTGATGCAGGGGCGTACAAGCCTCGTGATTGCTCACCGATTGAACACGATTCGCAATGCCGATCGCATCTTGGTGCTTCAGGGCGGCAGGCTGATCGAGCAGGGCTCGCATGACGAGTTGCTGCGGCGCGGTGGATTTTATAGTGAATTATATGAGGGGCAGTTAAGAGTTCAAGAGGGCGCACTGAATGGATAGGCGTAGGAGGAATAAGGTCGTGCCTGGCTAAGGCAAGGGTCTGAAGCGATGGCGATGAGGGGGAGGGAATGGCGTGGATTTTGAGCTGACGGACTGGCTTGTGCGGGTCTTATGTGGCTCGCTTGACTACGAACACGGAGTGAGGCTCTATCGCGATGGTCGTGTTCGGATTCAGGCAGAGGACTGGGAGCAGGGATATGTTGTAGCAGAGGTCAGCGACGCAGAGATGCTGGCAGTTAGCGTAGAACTAATTCCACCCGGTACGGTCAGAGCGCAATGCTCCTGTTCTTCCTCCCGAGCGACAGATGAGTATTGTTGCCACTGCGCGGCAGTGCTGCTCGTCATTATCCAGCGGCTGGAAGCCGCGAGGACGGAGGGATGGACTCACGGGGCAGCGCGATCGGAGAGACCGCAGGGGAGTGAAAGGCAGGATGGGCAGAGGACTGGAAGGGAGGCGCAGATGACGGCGCGCCTGATGGAGCTGTTCGAGCAGCCATCTGCACCGCCTGCCTCGGCGTCTTCATTGCTTGCCGATTCGCGTGAGTTGCTGCAGGTGGAATACAGATGCAGTGTCCGAAGCACGAAAACCCGGCAGGCTGTTCTGGCCATCGAGCTGAGGCTGGGAGTGAAGCGGCTCTATATCGTTCAAGACATCCGTCAGTTTTTGCAAGCGGTGCAATGGGGGCATTCCTATCGCTTCACTGCAGCATTTACCTATGATCCCCGTGTGCATGCGCTAACTGCCCAGTCTGAGCAGCTTCTGCAGCGACTGGCGCTGATTCATGCCAGCGAGGAGGTGCTGCGGGACAGCCTGCAGTCCCCGATGCATGCCAGCCGCGGCGGGGGCAAGGAGCGCGCACTCATCCTCCCTCCGCTGGAATGGGAGGCGCTGCTGCCGCTGCTCGTTGCGGCGCCCGGCGTGAAGCTGGAGCAGGGGGTGGCTGTCTATGATGGTCTGGAGCTTGCCGAAGGCCCTCTACCCATCCGGTTCAAGCTGGGCGGTGCCGATGGCGATGGTTATGAGCTGGAGGTTACCGGGCTCGGCAGGCTGGAGGTGCTGGAGGCCTACCGAACTGTCATTGCAGACGGCAAGCTCTATCCGATGAGCGAGCGACAACTGCGGTACTTAGCGGAGCTTCGTCAGCTCGT
Source organism: Paenibacillus sp. J5 (assembly GCF_054955055.1). Lineage (NCBI taxonomy): Bacteria > Bacillati > Bacillota > Bacilli > Caryophanales > Paenibacillaceae > Paenibacillus > Paenibacillus sp. J5. The sequence continues at coordinate 21,761 of NZ_JBUEDD010000022.1, forward strand.
TGAGAGTTATCGTCTAAGCCGAATCCAACTGCCGCAGGAGCAGATGGATGCCTTCATGGCGAAGGCGATGCCTTGGCTGCGCCAATTAGGCACGGTCGAGATTGGTGCGGACATTGCGGGTCAGGTCGTGCAGACCAAGCTTCAGGCCAGGCTGTATCTGGACAGAGTTCGGAACCGTCTGCTCGCCGGGCTGGAGTTCCAGTATGGTGATATCGTCATCCGACCACTAGAGTATGGCAGCTCCGGCGCGGCAGAGGGGCGAATCCTGGTGCGTGATGGAGAGCGGGAGCAGCGTATTCTCGGTCTGCTGGAGCATGCGGGGTTCGCCAGGACGTCCGGCAGTTGCTTTCTGGATCAGGAGCAATTGGAATATGCTTTTTTCTATGATGTGCTACCGGAGCTGGAGACGCTGCTGGAGGTGCACGCCACCTCCGCGGTCAAGGTCAGACTGCTGCCCGAGCCAGTCGTGCCAGCCGTCCGGGCCGAGCTCGATGAACGGACGAATTGGCTGACATTCACCTTCAGCATGGACGGGATCTCCGAGCAGGACATTCGCGGGATACTCCAGGCGTTGCAGGAGAAACGGCGTTATTATCGTTTGCCCAAGGGCGCCTTTGTGCCGCTCGATACAGCCGACTTTGCTCGCATTCAAGAGATGATGGAGGATCTGGGCGCTCAGGCTCGCGATCTGGAGGGGGCACTGCTGCGGCTGCCTGCACTGCGCGCGCTCAGGCTGCGAGGGGAAGAGGGAGGAAGCGGGGAGCTTCGGCGGGGGAGAGCGCTGCGCCGTTTCCTGGATAATATGCGCAACCCGGACAATCTGGAGTTTCCGCTTCCTGAGCCGCTTGAGCCTGTGCTGCGCGACTATCAGAAGTATGGCTATCAATGGTTCAGAAGCTTGGCGCATTACCGCTTGGGCGGTATTCTGGCAGATGATATGGGACTGGGCAAGACATTGCAGGCGATCGCCTATATTCTATCGGAGCAGCAGGAGATTCGCAGGCGGGGGCAGCCGGCCTTCATCGTCTGTCCTGCCTCGCTTATGTATAACTGGCGCAATGAGATGAAGCGCTTCGCTCCGGGGCTGCGTGTGGTAATCCAGGACGGCACTCAGAGCGAGCGCTTGGCGCTGGCACAGCGTCTGACAGGGGCCCATCAGGGGGAGCAGGTGGATGTGGTCATTACCTCTTATCCGCTGCTGCGCCGTGATGTTAGCCTGTATGCCAGCTCGCCGTTCCATATCCTGATCCTGGATGAGGCGCAGGCGGTGAAGAACAGCTCGACCCAGACCGCACAGGCCGTCCTGGCCTTGCAGGCCAGCTACCGCTTCGCGCTGACTGGAACGCCCATCGAGAATTCGCTTGAGGAGCTATGGTCGATCTGCCGCGCCGTCTGTCCGGAGCTGTTCCCGTCGCGTAGCGAATTCCTTGAGATGAGACGCGATCAGATCGCCAGAACGATCAAGCCGTTCCTGCTGCGCCGCCTGAAGAACGAGGTGCTCGGCGAGCTGCCTGAGAAGATCGAATCGGTGCAGGTCTCCCAACTGCTACCGGAGCAGAAGCGACTGTATGTGGCCTATCTGGCGCAGTTGCAGGAGGAGACGGTCAAGCATCTGGACAAGGACAGCTTCCGTCAGGAGCGCATCCGCATCCTGGCCGGGCTGACCCGGCTGCGCCAGCTATGCTGTCACCCCTCCTTGTTCGTGGAGGGGTATAGCGGCAGCTCGGGCAAATTCGAGCAGTTGCTTGAACTGCTCGAGGAATGTCGCGCAGCCGGGAGGCGGGTGCTGCTCTTCTCGCAATTCACGTCCATGCTGACGCTGATCTCGCGAGAGCTTGGCGATCAGGGCGTGCCATTCTTTTATCTGGATGGGCGGACACCGGCTGCCGAGCGGGTGGAGCTGTGCGAGCGGTTCAATCAAGGACAGCGTGACGTGTTCCTCCTCTCGTTGAAGGCGGGAGGAACCGGCCTGAATCTGACCGGAGCCGATACTGTCATCCTCTATGATCTATGGTGGAACCCTGCGGTGGAGCAGCAGGCTGCCGACCGCGCGCATCGCATCGGTCAGCGCAAGGTGGTACAGGTCATCCGTCTTGTCGCCGAAGGAACAGTCGAGGAGAAGATGCATGAGCTGCAACAACGCAAATTACAGCTCGTGCAGCAGGTCATCCCCTCCGGTCAGGAGCCGCTAACCGCACTTACAGAAGCAGAGATTCGAGAACTGCTGATGCTATAGGAAGAGACAGCAGGCACCTTTGGGCTGGCGCCTATGATGCGCCAGTCGCCAGCCATGGCGGCGTCTGCGCATCGTTGGAGCCATCGGCATCGGCTTGTCCAGGCTGCGTAGCCTCATCGGCGCCGCCTTCGTCTGGTTTCGCCCCGTTGCCCTCATTCATCTCCCCGCTGCCGTTATCCTGCGGCTGCTCCTCACTAGCGGCCGGGATGACGGTTACCTGAGAGGCGCGTACCCAGCGCGGGGTGCCGGATGCCTCAACCATATACCAATCTTGCCAGGCGAGCAGCGGCTTGAGCTTCTGACCGTCATAGCGCAGCGAGGTCGGTCTGTCCTGCAATGGTGAAGCATAGACAGAGGTGCCATCCCCCAGTTGAAGCATCATATCCTCTACAGGCTCAATCCCGCTCAGGAGCGCATTCGCGCTGACCCAGCCCCGACCCTCTCCAGTCTGCAGCTCTATCCAATCGCCTTTGGTTCGCAACTGCTTATAGAATCCTGCGGCTGCTGTCCCGATCTCCTTTTGCTTCCATCCAGGATATTGATAGAGCGTCGTCTGCGCGGGCATATAGACTTCGCTAATTGCAGACTCAGCCTTCTGTGTGCTCATCCATAGCTGGTAGCCTTCGTACAGCAGCATCCAGGCTGACTGCTTATGCTGGCTCCAGATGCGATCCCATTCGGAGAGCGGCACATGGCGCTCGGAGACCGCTCTGGCAATCTCGGGCGTCATCGCCGGTCGTTCGAATTCAGTGATGAACCAGTCAGTGAAGCCGCCGCCGGATGGGTTGGCAGAGGGCTGCACCAGCCGATAGCCCGTCATGCTCGCATAGGCTCCCGCGAGTGCGCGGTCTCTAGCGAGATTGCTCTGCTTGGTCTTGTAGTTCCAGTAGATAACCTCGCCGGAGGAATGATAGGACATCGCAAGCTGCGGCTGCAGCTCGCGAGCGAGGGCGGCCATAGCGGCTGCTTCCTTCGCCTGCAGCGGCTTTGATCCTTTATAGTTCATATAACTGTATGTAGACCGATTATTGCGGATGGTTTCCCAGCCCGCAGGGTATTGGCGGTTCAGGTCGATGCCCTTGGCATTTGCCTTCCAGCGTGTAAAATTGTCGCTCCCGCCATTCATCTGGATCAGTGCGGCGTGTGCCTCCTCAGGGAAGGCGGACAGCCCCTTCTGCTGCAGGGTGACACCATCGGGATTGACCATCGGCACCAGGACGACAGTTGTTCTCTCCAGCAGCTCCTTCAACTGAATCTGCTCATAAGAACTGCTGCTGGTATACCCTTCGGCATACTGCTCGGCCATCTTCATCAGCAGCGTAGTCGTCATCCATTCGCGGGCATGATGCGAGCCGTTAAGCAGAATTACTGCTGGTCCATTCCCTATCGTCAGCTTCCATAGCTCGCGGTTATATTCGCTTGTCCCGATCGAGGACATCGTGATTAACTGCGGGTATCGTTCCACGAGCGCCTTCATGTCGCGAGTCATCGTCTCATAGGTGTAGACCTGCTTCGGTTGAACGATCGGGGCAGCAAAAGCCGGCGGCGCGGTCGCGACCAGCACCAGCAGCAGGCTGAGGCAAGGCAGCAGGAGGCGCCAGGTCAACCGATCGTATGACTTGAGTTTCATCATTTCTATCAATCTCTCTCCCAGATTCATATTGGCCATGATAGGCACTTACTATATTTCGACAAATAACGCCATTTTCCCTTTGCATAGCCCCATGAGGAAGCTGCATGACGGGAAGCGGCTTGGTGATCCGCAAAAAAAAGCCAAGGCGCACGCAAGGGAGATCATCCCGAGATGGCGTGGCGCCTTGGCGATGGAGCAGCTTCTCAGCTTGATAGATTGGTATTCAATAATGCAAACAAGCACACCTTGGAAAGCCGTCTTCTCAGCCTTCCGTGGGGTGTGCTTGTTGCCCACAATATATTAATGGACGTTCGGCCCGTCTTGCCAATGGGCGGGATGCTTGCAGCCTATACGCCAGAGTAGGCCATAAAGCCGCCATCAACAGGGATCGTCGTTCCCGTCACGAAGCCGGAGGTTTCATGGTCAGCGAGCCAGAGCAGCGTGCCAAGCAGATCCTCAGGCTTGCCGAAGCGGCGCATTGGGGTATGCGTAATGATCTTGTGCGAGCGTTCCGTGAGCGAGCCGTCCTCATGAAGCAGCAGCCGCTCATTCTGTTCGGTCAGGAAGAAGCCGGGAGCGAGTGCATTGACACGGATGCCTGACTCTGCCAGATGGACTGCCAGCCATTGTGTGAAATTGTTGATCGCTGCCTTCGCCGCACTGTAAGCCGGCACCTTCGTCATCGGGGAAGGGGCGCTCATTGAAGAAATATTAATGATGGTCGCGCCTTCTCTGCCCAGCATCTGCCGTGTGAACGCTTGGGACGGAATGAGGCTGCCGACAAAATTCAGATCCAGTACGTTGCGGAACCCGTCGATGCTCAGCGTGAAGAAGGTGGTAAGCTCTGGATTGTCCAGATCCGCCGGCTTGAAGATTTCATTCGTCGTGTTGGCGCTCGGATGGTTGCCGCCTGCGCCATTAATTAGAATATCGCATGGGCCGAGCTGCTCCAGCACAGCGGCCGCTGCTGAGGCTACGCTGTCGGCAGAGGTGACATCACAGGCAATGGCGACTGCGATGCCTCCAGCCTGCTTGATGTCATCCGCAACCTTTTGCCCCTTCTCCACTGTACGATTCAGGATCGCGATGCGAGCTCCCTGCCGAGCCAGCTCGATGGCCATGGAGCGGCACAGTACGCCCGCGCCGCCAGTGATGACGACGGTTTTGCCTTGCAGGGAAGTATGGATGGGCAGGCTCATGCTTGGCTCACCTTCCGATCTACTGGCTGCTGGCTGGCTTGCTTGCTGTATGCATCCCATAATCCCCATAGATACATGATGCCTAGCGCCCGGTCATAGAGTCCGTAGCCTGGACGGCATTGCTCATCGAAGATATGGCGGCCATGATCGGGGCGGCAGAAGCCCGTGAAGCCCTCCTGATGGTAGGCCTGCACGATGCCTTCAATATCGACACTACCGTCCTGCGTGCGGTGCGAAGTCTCGATGAAGTCACCGTTCTCGTACACCTTGACATTGCGGATATGAGTGAATGGAATACGGTCGGCAAACTCATGAATCATCGACACGATATCATTGGCTGGATTCGCACCCAGCGAGCCGCTACACAGCGTCAGGCCATTCGACGGACTGTCATGGAGCGCCAGATAGCGACGCAGATTATCTTGACTGGTAATAATGCGCGGCAGTCCGAAGATCGAGAATGGTGGGTCATCCGGGTGAATGGCCATCTTGATGCCATTGGCCTCGGCGACCGGAATAATCTCATTCAGGAAGTAGCGTGCATTTTCCCACAGATGCTCCTCAGTAACCCCTTTGTAGGCTTCGAACAGCTTCGTGAGATGCTGCAGCCGCTCCGGCTCCCAGCCTGGCATAGTCAGCTCGGTGTTTTCACTGATCTGCCGCACCAGATCGAATGGATCGATGTCCGTAATTCTTGCTTTCTCGAAGAATAGCGCCGTGGAGCCGTCGCTCATCTCCTTGAACATATCGGTGCGCAGCCAGTCGAAGATAGGCATGAAATTATAGCAGATGACCTTCACGCCAACCTGTGCCAGCTTGACGATCGTCTTCTTATAGTTCTCGATATACACATCGCGCGATGGAAGACCCAGCTTAATATCCTCATGAATGTTCACACTCTCGACGACCTGAATATGCAGTCCGGCAGCGTCAGCCGCTTGCTTGACCTCCATGATTTTGTCCATCGGCCACTCCTCGCCTGCCGGGACATCATGCAGCGCCCAGACGATCCCTTCTACGCCTGGAATCTGACGAATATGCGCCAGCGATACCGTGTCGTTGCCCTCACCAAACCAACGGAATACCATTCTCATGTTTAAATACCGCCTTTCTTGAAGTAGGAACGATAGATTATACATACATAGCAACGCCGGGCTGTACTTACGGCTGCCCTGACGTAGTGAAATAGGCTGGGAATTTCTCCTGCAGCAGCGATTGGTCAGCAATCGACAAGCTGAGATGCTCCTGCATCAGCCTGTCAGCGCCTTGCGCATCATGATTGCGGATGGCGACCGCCATCTGTTCATGCTGGGTATAGATATGGCTCCAATTGTAGTCTGCTGCAAGCCGCAGCATACGGCTGCGATTAAGATGCACATTCATCTGCTGAATAACCGTCCATGTATTGCTCTTGCCGCAGCCATCGAATATCGTGCGGTGGAAGCGCTCATCCAGCTCGAACATCCCTTTGTAATCATGCTGTTCAATGGAAGCCTTCTGCTCTGCCAGATTCGACTGAAGCTGAGCAAGCTGCTGCTCGGGGAAGCTGTCGCAGGCAAGCTTGATGACCGCACGCTCCAACTGCTCGCGCATGAAGCGCGCCTCCTCGACAAGCGTCGTATCGATCAACGAGACGAAGGTGCCGCGCTGCGGATAGATATCCAGCAGTCCTTCCTGGGCCAGACGGACGAAGCTCTCCCGTACCGGGGTGCGGCTCACATTGAACTGCAGCGAAATTTCCTTCTCGGACAGCCCGGTGCCGGGGGGAAGTTCCAGACTTAAAATTTTGTCTCTCAGCGTGCTGTAGACCACCTCGCGTGTTGAGGCAGGCTGGGGCGGTTTGATAAACATATGGCCGTTACCTCCTCATATGTGCTAAGCTTAAATCCATACTACCATACTTGTATGGTAGTATGGTAGTGGTGGGAGAAAATTTTTTATTACGCTTTCATTTTGCTGTCTGCTGACCATTCTGCACCACCTCCCCGGCAGCGACAAGTCCTGTGCAAGCTGACTGCCAAGCCGCAAATAGCTGGGACCAGGGCGGGTACGGGTACGACAGCCTCTTCTTAATGATAGGAGCTTACAATCTGGATTCAGATAAGGCTCTGCCCATATGCTGCTTGCGGTATTCACTGGGAGACTGGCCGGACCAGCGCTTGAACTGGCGGCTGAAATGAGCAATATCGCGATAGCCGAAAATGGAGGCAATATGCTGGATCGAAAGTCGTGGATTGGCGAGCAGCAGCTTCGCCTCATCCAGCACCAGAGCCGACAGGTAGGCGCGCGGGGAGATGCCAAATACATGACGGAAGACGCGATTGCAGTGAGAAGCGCTGATTCCCAGCTTGGCGGCAATATCGTCAATGCCATAGTGCCCCTCCGCAGTCGTAGCGTGGTGGAAGCTCTGATTGACCAGTCCCTGCACCAGATTGCGAATCTGATGGGCGAGCTCGACCTTCTCATAGCCATCTGCGGAGAGGGCGACCGCTTCATCGGAGATCGCCTCCCAGAGATGGGCGAACAGCTCGAAGATCGCCGACTGCAGCCGCATCCGCTGGGCGATCGTTCCCTCGCTCTCATGGCGAGCGATCTCGATCAGCCGCAAGAGCGTGGGGTGTACGCGCCTCGCCAGCAGGCTGCTGGATGGGAAATGAACCTGCTCGATGCGGCTTAGGAGAGACAGAAACAACTGGTCATCTATGTTGAAATGAATGCAGAAGTACGTGAAGGGCTCGTCCTTCCCGCTGCGGCTGCCATGCTCCACACCTGGGCGCAGCAGCATCAGATCGCCGGGACGCTGCTCATAGCTCGCGCCGGACACCTGGAACAACTGCTCGCCATCCAGCACATAGTTAATCTCATACTGCGGATGTTCATGCAGCGGATAGTGCCATTCACGATTGACGCTGCGCAGATGCATGCCGAACAGATTGACCGTCGTCTTCACATCGGGGATCATAATCTCGCTGATGCTGTGCGCCGATTCGGGCGGATTAAGGGGAGCAGCCATACACAAGACCTCCTGGTTTAATATAAGTATGCGTTCTTCTCAAGTATACCTTATCCGTCCCGATTTGGGTAAATATCCGATTGATTTGACAATGGTCATTCACTACCGCCTTTGCTACCATGAACGGGAGCAGGACAACTCAGATGGGTAGCAGTTGATGATGAGAGGGGATAGGAATGATGGCGGAACGCAATCGTTTTTTTAATGCGCAGCATGCGCCAATTGGAGCATTTGCAAGCTTTACCTTGGGATTCAAAGGAAAAAGCGGTGGATTGGGTCTGGAGCTGGGCAAGCCGGCGGATCAGAATATATATATCGGATTTCAAGCTAGGGATGGTATAGGCTATGAGGCGCTGCCGTTCTTCGAGGCGGTAGAGGACGCGAGCGCACGCTATGACGTGGAGAAGCTGGATGACACGGAAAAGGATAAGGAAGCCTCTGTTTCGGGAGAGGCTGCTACTGCTGCGGAGGCTCAGGCGGGCGTGCAGGCTGAGCCTGGCCAGCGGGCGGCAGCGATCAAGCCATTCGCTGATAGGGCCATCTCGCGCAGCTTCGGAACGGGCACCGACACCTGGCAGGCAGGCGATCTGACCTTCCGTCTCTATTCGCCTGTGCGCTCTGTCCCAGACCCGGAAATGGAGGGCGACTCCGAGGCGCTCAAGGCAGCGATTGTGCCAGCGGTGTTCGCCGAGCTGACACTGGATAATACGCAAGGAAGCATTGCGCGCACTGGCTTCTTCGGCTATGAAGGCAATGATCCGTACAGCGCTATGCGGCGGCTTGGAGATACGAGCGGCGGTCGCTTCGAGGGAGTGGGTCAGGGCAGACTGACCGCGATTGTCACGAATGAGCCAGGCGTGCGCAGCGGACTCGGCTTCACGATGGAGAAGGTGCTGGAGACTGGCGAGGGTCATAATCTGTCCTTCGGACTTGGGGGCACTGGAGCGTTGCTTATGGATGTGCCTGCGGGTGAGAAGCGAACCTTCCGATTCGCCATCTGCTTCTATCGCGGCGGCATTGCGACCACGGGCATCGATGCATCCTATTACTACACCCGCTACTTCGCCAATATCGAAGCGGTGGGGGCTTACGCGCTGCAGCATTTTGCCGAGCTGACGGCGGCTTGCGAGCAGGCTGACCGCTGGATCGAGGGGGCGGGCTTGTCCGCCGACCAGACCTTTATGCTAGCTCATGCCATCCACAGCTACTATGGCAGCACGCAACTGCTAGAGGCCGATGGGAAGCCGATCTGGGTCGTCAATGAGGGCGAATACCGGATGATGAACACACTGGATCTGACAGCCGACCAGCTCTATTATGAGCTGATGGTGAATCCATGGACGGTGCGCAACGAGCTGGAGCTGTTCGTTAGCCGTTACAGCTATACGGATCGCGTCCGCTTCCCTGGAGAGGAGGCTGACCATCCAGGCGGCCTGACGTTCACACATGATATGGGGGTTGCCAATGTATTCTCCCGTCCAGAATATTCAGCCTACGAGCTGGCCGGACTGGATGACTGCTTCTCGTTCATGAGCCACGAGGAATTGGTGAATTGGCTCTGCTGCGCGCTCGTCTACATCGAGCAGACGAAGGACGAGGCATTTGCAGAGCGTATGCTGCCAGTCATTCGCGACAGCTTCGAGAGCATGCTGCGCCGCGATCACCCGGATGCCAGCTTGCGCAATGGGCTGATGGGGCTGGACAGCACGCGCACCGAGGGCGGAGCAGAGATTACAACCTATGACTCGCTGGATGTGTCGCTTGGACAGTCACGCAATAATATCTATCTTGCGGGCAAATGCTGGGCGGTCTATGTGGCACTGGAGAAGCTGTTCGCCGACCGGGGCCTGGACGAGCTGGCGCAGGAGGCGGGCGCACAAGCGGACAGATGCGCGGCATCCGTAGCCGCCGAGCTGACAGAAGGGGGCTATATTCCTGCGGTGATCAAGGAGAATAACGATTCGCGCATCATCCCTGCGATCGAAGGCTTAGTCTTCCCATTCTTCACCGGCTGTCGCTCTGCACTTGACATGAATGGTCGATTTGGTGTTTATTTGAAATCATTAAGGACGCATCTGCAGACAGTGCTGGTGCAGGGCACCTGCCTGTTCGAGGATGGGGCATGGAAATTGTCTTCGACGAGCAATAACTCCTGGTTAAGCAAAATCTATCTCTCCCAATTCATCGCCCGCGAGATTCTTGGGCTGGCTTGGGAAGAGGAGGGAGCCGCGGCGGATGCGGCTCATGTGAACTGGCTGCTGCACCCCGAGCTGTCCTACTGGTGCTGGAGCGACCAGATTTTGTCCGGTCGGATCATCGGCAGCAAATATTATCCGCGCGGCGTTACCGCGATCCTCTGGCTGTTGGAGGGAGCAGGCAAGAATAAGCAGTTGACAGGAGAAGTACCCGTCTGAAGGCAGATTCCTATGGCACATTCGGCTGCTTCCGTGCGATATTCATTCGGGTAAGGAACGAATCTCGCATTGAGGCGGCTGTAAACTAGATTGGGAGGTACAAGATGACAACGCAATCGATATCGTATCCATACGGCTCAGGCTACCACGCCTGGCTGGCTTATCAAGAAATTACAGATGCGGATCAGCGGCAGCGCTATGCTGCGTGGTGCAGCCGGATCAGTACGAATGAAACTCACGAGACGATTCGGGCGGCAGCCGCCGAACTGGAGCGGGGCATTGGCTCCCTGCTCGGCGCGAAGCCTGCTGTCACATCAGAGCCAGGCGAAGGCGGCATCGTGCTTGGTACGTTCGGCGGCAACGAGCAGATCGCCGCAGTCTGGAAGTCGGAGCTGCCGGATATCGGGGAGGACGGCTATGCCATCCGCACGGAGAGCGGACGCATCGTAATTGGTGCCCATTCCGCAGCAGGCGTGTTATACGGCGCCTTTCATCTGCTGCGTATGATCGGCTCGGGCGAGCCGCTGGACGCGCTGGATGTGACTGAGCGCCCAGCCAATGGTCTGCGTATGATCAATCAGTGGGACAATATCGATGGGAGCATCGAGCGCGGCTATGCCGGAAGATCGATATTCTATGACCAGGATGAGATTACAACCGATCTGGATCGGATTCGCGACTATGCGCGTCTGCTGTCCTCGGTTGGGCTGAATGCGATTGCGATCAATAATGTCAATGTCCATAAGTACGAGACGATGTTCCTGACGGATCGCTATCTGCCGCAGATCGCTGCGCTGGCGGATGTGTTCAGAGTTTACGGCATCAAGCTGTTCCTGAGCATCAACTATGCCAGCCCGCTGGAGATTGGCGGCTTGTCGACAGCCGATCCGCTCGCCCCGGCTGTCCGCGAGTGGTGGAAGGCGAAGGCGGCGGAGGTGTATGCTGCTATTCCAGACTTTGGAGGCTTCCTCGTCAAGGCGGATTCAGAGAATCGCCCGGGGCCGTTCTCCTATGACCGCGATCATGCGGACGGCGCGAACATGCTGGCTGAAGCGCTGCTCCCTTACGGCGGCCTCGTCATCTGGCGTTGCTTTGTGTATAACTGCAAGCAGGACTGGCGAGATCGCTCGACCGACCGGGCGCGCGCTGCATATGACCATTTCAAGCCGCTTGACGGCCGTTTCATGGATAATGTCATCCTGCAGATCAAGAATGGTCCGATGGACTTCCAGGTGCGTGAGCCGGTATCGCCGCTATTCGGCGCAATGGAGCATACGAACCAGGTCATCGAGTTCCAGGTTACACAGGAGTACACCGGGCAGCAGCGCCATGTCTGCTATCTGGTGCCGCAGTGGAAGGAAGTGCTCGACTTCAACACGTATGCGAAGGGCGAAGCTTCGCCAGTCAAGCGCATCGTAGACGGCAGCGTGTTCCAGCGGCGTCATAACGGCTTTGCCGCCGTATCCAATATCGGAGCAGATTCCAACTGGACAGGACATCTGCTGGCGCAGGCCAATCTATACGGCTTTGGTCGTCTGGCTTGGAATCCTGAGGCTACATCGGAGCAGCTCGCTCGCGAATGGGTGATGCTGGCCCTGTCGCGCAGTGAGCAGGTGATTCGCACCGTGTGCGGCATTCTGCTAGATTCGCTCGATATTTACGAATCGTACACCGCACCGCTCGGCGTCGGCTGGATGGTTAACCCGAACCATCACTATGGCCCGAATGTGGACGGCTATGAGTATGATAAATGGGGGACTTACCATTTTGCCGACTGCCACGGCATCGGAGTCGATCGCACGGTAGCGAGCGGCACCGGCTATGCAGGGCAGTATCAAGGCGCGAACGCGGTAGCCTATGAGTCGCTGGAGAATTGCCCGGATGAGCTGCTGCTCTTCTTCCATCATGTGCCGTATACGCACAAGCTTCATTCCGGCGTCACTGTCATTCAGCATATCTACAACACGCATTTCGACGGTGCAGAGCGCGCGGCGCAGTTGGTGGAGCGCTGGGGCGAGCTGGAGAGTGTGCTGGATGACCAAATCTATGCACAAGTTGCAGAGCGGCTGTCGGAGCAGGCGGAGCATGCCAAGGAATGGCGCGACATCATCAATACGTACTTCCTGCGCAAGAGCGGCATTGCTGATGGGCAGGGACGAACAATCTACTAAGCTTGCGCCTGCGATGGGCTGCTAGCTACAGGCTCAGGCACAGGCATAAATACGAGGGAGCTGTCTGGAATTTCCCTTAAATAAATTGGCTGGACGAGAAAACGCAAGGTTTTCCATCCAGCCTTTTTATGTGCCTGCTTATCTCGCTTGCTGCGTTCCACACGGCGCTGGCTCCTTCACCGGCACTTCGGCACTCTATCCGCATACGTTTTCATCAACGATGATATTTTCGTATTATTTTGAAAGAATTAGAGCATTTCTCTCCTTTAGCGGGCGCGGAGCGGCCTATATACTTAGAGCATACTGTTGCTGTGATACTGTTAAAGAGGTGATCATTCATGAACCGTTCTGCATCTGCTGCGGCTGGAACCGGCCGTTCGAAGCACAGAAGCTCCTTCCTGAAGCGGTGGGATGCGCCCATAGCGGGCTATCTGTTTATATCCCCGTGGCTGCTCGGCTTCATCGGGCTGACCGCGTATCCGATGCTGTTATCCCTGTATTATTCATTTACGGATTATACCTTAATGGAGCAGGTAAGCTGGGTCGGGCTAGAGAATTACGAGAAAATCTTCAATAATGACGGGAAATTTGTGCAATCTGTGAAGGTTACCTTCCTGTATGTGCTTGCTTCCGTACCGCTCAAGCTGGTCGCCGCGCTGTTGGTGGCGATTATTCTGAACAGGGCAGTGCGCGGTATCTCGGCTTATCGCACGGCGATCTACTTTCCTTCCCTGATCGGGGGAAGCATCGCTGTATCGCTGCTGTGGAGCAATATGTTCGGTGTAGATGGCTTCTTCAACAAAATCCTGGCGGCCATCGGTATTCAGGGTCAAGGCTGGGTCACCAGTCCAGACACGGCTTTATGGACGTTGATTATGCTGACCGTATGGCAATTCGGCTCCTCAATGGTTATTTTCCTTGCGGGCTTGAAGCAGATTCCAAATGATCTGTATGAAGCGTCCTCGGTGGATGGGGCGAACCGGTTCGTGCAATTTTTCAAGGTTACGCTGCCAATGCTGTCGCCGACAATCTACTTCAACCTGATCATGGGTGTCATTAATGCGTTCCAGATGTTTACCTCGGCGTATGTGATTACGAAGGGCGGGCCGATGAACTCGACCTATGTGTATGCCTTGTATCTGTATGAACGGGCCTTTAGCCGTTATCAGCTTGGCTACGCTTCGGCTCTGGCCTGGATTATGCTGATTATGATCGTGGTGGTTGCGGCGCTGATCGCGGTCAGCTCCAAGTACTGGGTATTCTACGAAAATGATGGCGGGGGGAGGAAAGGCAAATGACGGTTAAATGGAAGCAGGCAGTTCGCCATCTGTTTATGATTGTTTTCAGCTTGATCATGGTGTACCCGATCATCTGGTGGGTAGGCGCGTCGCTCAAGACGAACAGCGAGCTGAGCTCACCGAACATTTTCCCATCCATCCCGCAATGGAGCAATTTCACGGATGGCTGGAAGGCGATTCCGGGACGGACCTTCACGGATTTCTATCTCAATACATTCCAGCTTGAAATTGCGGTGCTCATTGCTACGCTGCTCTCCTGTACGTTGGTGGCCTTCGGCTTCGGGCGGCTGGATTTTCCGCTCAAGCGGTTCTGGTTCGCACTGCTGATGCTGACGCTGATGCTGCCAGGACAGGTGCTCATCATTCCACAGTATGCGATGTTTCACCAGCTAGGCTGGGTCAATACGTACTGGCCATTCATCGTCCCTCACTTGCTGGCAGGCGGGGCAGGCGGCACCTTCTTCGTCTTCCTGCTCATCCAGTTCGTGCGGGGAATTCCGAAGGAGCTGGATGAGTCGGCTAAAATTGACGGCTGCTCGTGGTTCGGCATCTACTGGCGTATCGTCATGCCGCTGACAAAGCCGGCGATTGTAACCGTCATGATCTTCTGCTTCCTCTGGAACTGGGATGACTTCCTCGGCCATCTGCTCTATATCAACTCCGTCGAGAAGTACACGGTCGGTCTGGCCCTGCGGATGATTAACGATTCACAGGCAGGTCAGCAATGGGGACAACTACTGGCCATGTCGCTTGTCTCCATCATGCCGGCGACACTGGTGTTCATGTTCCTGCAGAAATACTTTGTGGAAGGCATCGCGACCACAGGCATCAAGGGCTAGATATCACGCTGATTGCAGCTTCCTGATGATGTCTGCTGATTGCAGGGAGGGGCTGCGGTACTCTGGCAGCCTGGATCTTGCGATGAATAGAATGTCTCTCAAGCCCCGGCTTTCGCTCACATAGCGAGTCGGGGCTTCCGTATATCGAATTCGGCAGTGGCTAGAGAGTAGATAGCGACAGTCTGTTCGCTTCGGCTGCAAAGGTATGACTTGACTATAGGCGAGCCTTCTTCGGATGCACAAAAAAAGGAGCCGCCCTCTATACTATCGATAGATAGCATAGAGGTGACTCCTCTAAACAAAAAGAAGCTTGCAATTATTGCTTCTCTACCTCGAACCCGGCCTTCTCCAGCAGTGTAACGAGACCATCCTTGTCCACCATATGGAGCGAGCCGACGACAACCAGGTGGGTTTCCTTCTTATCGCTGTTCAGATAGTCAATGATCTGCTCCGTCATTGCGATGTTGCGGTCTGTGAGCATGCCCTTGTAGTATTCCTTATCCCATCCTAGAGCCTGGGTCAACTGAAGCAGCACCTCTTCATCCCCTTCAGCCCACATCTTGGTCAACATATCGATGCCTTGCGAGGAATCTTCTCCTTCACCGGCCTCCAGTGTTTGCAGCAGGATCTTCTCTTGCAGCGGGTCAGAGAAGTTGTTGAACATATTCAACTGGGAATCAACAGATTCCAAGGAGATGATCGGCTTCTTCATTTCATTCGCCTTGTTCATCAGATACATATCAATGCCAATCTCTGGCTGATAGCCGGCAGCGGCAATCTGGCTGGAGGAGATGGTTTGAGTTACTGCCCATGGCTTGAAGCCATCCAGCGCGTTGGTTGGCGCGCCATTATCCTTCAGGAACTTCTGGACCTTCGCATAGGTATCAGCAGAGATATGATCCTTCAGTGTTGTCCCATCATTGTACTGAGCCAGCGCTAGAGTTGTAGCAGCCAGCGCATTCTGATCGATCCGGGTCAGATCAATCTCGACACTCAGCTTGTCCGCTGCAATCAGCGCATTCTCAATCTCGTCGCGCAGCGGATACATGTCCTTCTTCGCAACGTGGATTGAACCGAGCAGGTAGACGGTATTCCCCTTGTTCTCTACCTTCCAGAGAAAGCCGCGGCCTGCTTCTGCTTGCGTAGCCATCTCTGATGTGAGCAATACAGCCCGGTCGGCCTGGCTCCAACTGACGGTGTAGCCCAGCGCCTCGCCGACGAAGCGAACCGGGACATACGTGACACCCTTCACTTGCTTCGGTGCAAGAGCTAATTGCAGCGTCTCGCCATTAACCTTAGCCTCCTGACTGCCTAACTGAAACTCCATCGTCAGCTCGGACTTGGAAGCGCTGGCGGTCTTCGTCTTCTCATCCCAACTGTAGGTTGCGCCAAGCTGCTCCAGCAGCGGTTGCATCGGTGCAAGCGTTGTGCCCTTCTCTACAATGGGCTCAGCCTGGCCAAGCTCCAGTTGCTTGCCGTCCAGCATAACGGAGATGGATTTCTCTGCCGCCTGTGCAGTAGAGAAGATCGACATTAGCATGAACAACGATACAAATAGTGCGATGATTTTTTTCTTGTGCATGGTTAGCTCCTTACAATTTGTAATATATGAAGGCACCTGAAGCTATTCCTGCCTGCTTGTCTATGCGGCTGCGTCAGGGCATACTATTATAGTAGTACGTATCGGCAAGGAAAGTGGTTTCAAATATTAACAAATTTATATGCAATTATGAAGTGCACGTTGGATGGGGGAAGAGTAGATGATCAATCCATTTAAAAAATATAAGGTCGACCACTTTTTTTTCAGAAGCTTCAGCTTGTTTATCATCCTCGTGCTGGGCTGTACCGTCTGGGCCAGCTATCGAATCTCCTCGGCGGAGCTAGCCAAGACGACCTCCTATTACCAGCAACAACTACTGGACGAGTTGAATAGTGAGATTTCAGCCCGACTGATTACGATTGAGCAGATCTCCCTGTCCACCTCGCGGGATAACGAGCTGCTCACGCTGCTAGCTGGCAAGCAGGATAAGTATGACCGCTACCGGCAATCCAAGAGCGTAGAGCAGGCATTGGCGAATCTTACCTACTCCATTCCGCTGATCCAGGGGATTGATCTCTATATGAAGGAACCGTGGCGCACCGATACACGCAGTTATATACAGTTTAAGGATGTTAGCGAGGTGACGGAGCAGGTCTGGTATGATGCGCTGCAGAACAATGATTTCGCCTGGTCTCGCGAGCATACGGTGCGAAGCTTTCAGGGCGATGTTCCGGTTATCAGCTTCATACGGCAATTGGTGTACGATGACAGCTATATCGGCACACTCGTCATTCATGTGAAGGCTGCTAATATAGGAGCGATGCTGGCAGGGCAGAATGGAACGGCGAACCGGATGATGATCGATGCTGCAGGAAGGCAATTGCTCACAATTGGGGAAGTGCCCTCCGAGTCGGAGCTGTCCGAATGGGTCAGCGGCAACGTTGGACAGTCCGGTACAGCGCAAATCGACAGTGCTCATGGGCGCAAGGATACGCTGCTCGTCTACTCCAAGCTGTCGGACTCGAACTGGATGCTGGTGGAGGTCACGCCATGGCAGCAGATCACCGCAGGCAGCATTCGACTAGCCGAGGTTATCGGCTTGATCGGTATTGCTGCCGTGCTGCTGGCGCTCATTCTGACCCATCTGCTAAGCCGCCAGTTTACAAGGCCGATCAAGCAATTAGTGGAGGCGATGGGCTCCTACTCGGTGACAGGGAAGAAGACGGAGCTGCCCTTCGATTACGAGAATGAGTTCGGCTATCTGTTCGCAGGATACCGCAAGCAGAATGAGCGGATCGAGGCGCTCTATCTGTCGCTGCGCGAGCGACACGAGCAGCAGCGCAAGGCTGAGATTGAAGCGTTGCAGGCCAATATTAATCCGCATTTCCTCTATAATACACTGGATCAGTTGAATTGGATGGCCATTGCGTCCGGGCAGCATGAGATGAGTCGCATATTGGAGCTGATGGGACGGATGTTCCGCATCGGCTTGTCGAATGGAGAGCCGTTCATCACAATTGAGGATGAGATGACGCATATTTCATGCTACCTGGAGATTCAGCAGTTGCGCTGGGGGAGTGGGCTGGAATATACACTGACCGCATCTCCCGCGCTGCGCAAGCTGTATATCCCGAAGATGCTGCTGCAGCCCTTTGTGGAAAATTCAGTCGTGCACGGCTTTAACGCACGCAGCAGCGGTTGGATCGGCATTCGGATCGAGCAGGAAGGGGAGCGTCTGATCATTACGATCGAGGATGATGGCAGCGGTCTGCTGCGGAAGGTGGAGGAGGAGCCCAGACGCAAGACAGGCGGCTACGGTATCCGTAATGTACGCGAGCGGATCGCCGCGTACTTTGGCGATCCCTACGGTGCAGAGCTTAGCGCGCGTGCAGAGGGCGGAACGTGCGTTACGATCGTACTGCCGCTTGTTGCAGAGCGTCCCGAGGCCGTCCGTGACGGGAAAGGAGGATAGCAGCGGCTAGCGCAGATCGGGCTGGCTGCGGCGGGAAGATTCGGATTATTTTATAATAAATTGTGCATTTCTCTTATATAAAGCCCCTCATGTAATTGATAACATAGACATGTGCACAAACTAAGCAGATACAGGGGGAAGGAACACTATGCCGAAATGGAAGCGTTACCTAACACTATTCATCGCTGCTGCGGTTGTTATCTCGTTGGCAGCATGTGGTAATGGCAATAAGGAACAACAGGCTCCATCAACTGGAGGGGAAGCAGCCAGCAATGGGGATGTCAAGCTCCGCATCATGTGGTGGGGGTCGCAGGAGCGTCATGAAGCAACGTTGGCTGTGCTCGATATGTATACGAAAGCGAATCCGCATGTAACTTTCGACCCGGAATATTCCGGCATGGATGGTTATCTGGATAAGCTGTCGACCCAAGCGGCTGCCAATAATGCGCCGGATGTGATCCAACTCGATCCGGGCTGGATCTCGGACTGGTCGGCACGCAATCAATTAGCGGACCTCTCTTCGGGAATCAACTTGTCCAATGTGGATCAGAAGGTGCTCTCTGGCGGACAATATAATGGGACGCAGTATGCCATTCCGCTCGGCTCGGTTGCATATGGTATGATCTATGACAAGGCTGCTCTCGAGAAGGTGGGAGTACCGGCTCCTTCCAACGGCTGGAGCTGGGATGATTTCTTCGCGATGGCGAAGGAGATGAAGGGCAAGTTGCCTGAGGGGCAATACTTCACGAAGGATTATGCGGGCGACTACTTCGCGTACAGTGCATACCAGTATGCACAAGGCAAAGGGAAAGTCGTTACAGATGAAGGTGTATTTAATGTAGACCAGGATACCTTCCTGGCCTGGACGAAGCAATTCGAGGAGCTGCGCAAGGAGGGAATCGTGCCTCCGGCTGACCTGAACGCTTCCGATAAAGAGTTTGATCCAACGATGGACCTGCTCGTATCAGGGAAGATTGTTATCCGTCTATCCTTCTCCAACAACCTGGGCGCATGGAACAGTCTGAAGGAAGGCGCATATGCGCTGGTGACGATGCCTCGTGCGGTTGAGGCGGGCGGTTGGCTGAAGCCATCGATGTTCTTCGGCATCTCGGCTACCTCCAAGCATGCTGAGGAAGCGAAGAAGTTCGTGGACTGGTTCATTAATAGTCCTGATGCAGCAGGCGTGCTGAAGACTGCTCGCGGCATGCCGGTAAATAGCGAGATCGCGACTACGCTTGAAGCACAACTGAGTGATACGGATAAGGCTGGGCTGGAGCTGCTGCGTGCGACCGAGAAGGATGGACAGACCTTCAGCGCTGGCGCCAAGGGCTGGACCAACTTTATCGACAAAGATTGGCCGCTGGTTCGGGATGAACTGAGCTTCGGCAAGACGACTCCAGAAGAAGCCTATGAGAAGCTGAAGCAGGCCGCTGCGGAGTACGAATAAGGTTTAAAAGAGAGAACAGCCATGCACGCGGGAGCAATGCCCCGTGCATGGGCTGTTCTGTTCTATTTCATCATTAGCCATCTGTCAGCCAGCAACGGCAACGGAGGGTATACTCGGCAGAGAGGTGGAAAGTCATATGTGGAAGATCGCAATTATTGACGATGACAGACAGGTGCTGCAAGGCATGAAGCGTGCGATTCCGTGGGAGGAGCTAAATGCGGAATGGGCGGGCGACGCTCTGAATGGTGCTGACGGACTGGAGCTGATTCGCCGAGTGGAGCCGGACGTTGTCATAACTGACATCTATATGCCTGTTATGAATGGACTGGACATGATCGAGCAGTTGCGAGAGGAGGAGTATGGGGGGAAAATTATTATCTTAAGTGGATACTCCGACTTCGAATATGCCCGCCAGGCGCTTCGCCTTCATGTAAGTGATTATATGTCCAAGCCAATCAGTCTCCCGACGCTCAACTCGGTGCTTGGCAAGGCGCTGCAAGAGCTGGCTGAGGAGGAGGAGGCGCGTAATCGTCATAACGAGCTGGCAGATAAGCTGAAGCGATATGAGCCTTTTGTGGAGAAGGAATGGGTCAGTTCGGCTGTAACCGGCACATTGGATCGTTCCTATCAAAGCGGAGATCTGCCGGAGCCCTACCAATACTGGACCGAGCAGGAACATCTGGTCATCGGTATCGAACTGGTACGTGATGTTAGAGCCAGTGAATTAAGTCTCCCGGATTGGAATCTGTTCCGATTCGCATTGCGCAACATCGTGTGCGAGGTAGCGCAGGGCACAGGGCTGAAATATGAATATGCGGAGATGCACGGGACACGTTCCGTGCTGTTGCTGCATCCAGAGCGGGGGAGTGATCCGGCTATGCTTGCGCAGCGTATGGATCGGCTTGGCACCGAACTGATCGATTGCATGCAAAGCTACCTAAAGCTGGTCATCCGTGTGGGAATCGGCGGCTTGAAGCAGGCATGGCAGCAGATACCGGATTCCACGGAGGAAGCCTTCCACGCTATCGAGAGTCGAGAAATCGGGGGAGAGAACGGCTATTATTTGTACCGATATGCCGCCCTTACAGATGAGAACCAGGGATCAGGCGGACCTCCGCTACGCCCTGTGAAGCTCTATGCAGAGCTTGCAGGGGCGATTAAGACCAGCCAGGAAGCGATGGCTCACCAGATTGTTAGCGGGTATATGGAGCAGCTAGAAGGACAGGATGGAATCTCTCCAGAGTATTTGCAGATGCTTGCTGGGGAGCTATGGGGAATTTTTGCTTATTGCTTGCATGAGGTGGGGATGGTGCTGGATGATATCTTTCCGAATCATCAGATTGCCAAAGAACTTGCGGGGATCAGCCGCATCGATCAACTGAGGGAGTGGCTGAAGGACAAAATAACAGTCATCTGCAGTAGTCGCCAGTGGCGTGGCAACAGCAAGCACCGGCAAGCCGTTGATTTTATGATTCAATATATTCATGAGCACTACACAGAGGACATCACATTAAGTGAGCTGGCAGACAAGGTATATATATCCCGTAATTATCTGGCGATCATCTTCAAGAACATGACGGGGGAAACCTTCAACACCTATCTGACACGTGTGCGGATTGAAAGGGCGAAGGAATTAATCATGGAGAAAAATATGCTCGTCTATGAAGTCGCGGAACAGGTTGGCTACCGAAATGTACCGTATTTCAGCACGCTGTTCAAGAAGTACACTGGAATGAACCCGACCGAATTAGTCAAATGACCCCTTATGGTGGAGGATAGGGCCGTCAAGGCATGGAATGCAAGCGGCCTTATACTGCGCATATCGAAAGTAAATCGTAGGACTGCAAGGCGGCCAACGCTGCTCTATATTTCAGACTGGTTAATGGTTAACAAACATTCGTTCTTTCATATTCTTATAAAAAAGATGTAGACAAAGCGAAGTATTTGTCGTATATTATAAATCTGGAGTTTGGACATATGCCCATTCGTCAGGAAGCAAGAAAGCAAGCTGAAAAAAGTTTTAAAAAAAAGCTTGCCAAGATACAACAGAGTA